>JADKAW010000028.1 GCA_016719055.1 Candidatus Rhodoferax mariagerensis
ACGCCGGGGTGGCCGGTGTCAACTTGCAGCGGGTACAAAGCAACCATATCCGACGCTGGGTGGCGCGGATGCACGCCGGTGGGCGCACCGTGGCCGCGGCATCTCCTGATCTGTCGGGGGCTGGCGCGGCTTTTATACCTGGCTGGCCGCGAAGACTGATTACCTACAACCCGGTGCTGGACGTGCGCGCACCCAAGGCAGATAAGCCCCTGCCAGGCACTGGGCGTGGATGAAGCTGTGCGGTTGGCCAGTTTTCAGGGTGAGGGCACCAGCGCTCCGGCTGGAAGGCACGAGATGCGGCCATGGTCGAGCTGCTGTACGGCAGCGGACTACGGCTGGAGCGAGCTGACGGGCACGGACGTGCAAACCAGTGACGGCGCACGCGGCTGGGTTGACTTGCAGGCTGCTGAGGGCGCATGTGCTAGGCAAGGGCAGCAAGCGCCGCATCGACCCCCGTCGGTGCCAAAGCGTTGCAAGCGCTGCAGGCCTGGCTGGCTGTTCGCGATCAAGAATCCGTCAATTGCGGCGCGCCTTGACGCCGATCAGTGCTGCCCAGTAGTGCGGCTTAAGACCAAATGGCTTTGTTTGTGGGTCAGCGCGGCACCCGGTTGAGTGCGCAGTCAGTCTGGCGGCGCCTGAAAATGCCAGGTTGCCATACCGGGCTGGCCATCCCCTGCACCCCACATGCTGCGCCATTCATTTGCCAGCCATGTGCTGCAATCCAGCAGTGACCTGCGTGGTGTGGGAACTGCTTTGGTCGTCTATCAGCACCACCCAGATTTTACACGCGGCTCGACTTTGGGCACCTGGCAAGGCCTATGATGCGGCGCATCCGCGCGCACCTCAAATCCTGGTGGTTCAAAATAGCGGCATGTAACAATTTTTAAATGGGTGACTTATGCAAAACAAATCAGTGTGGTGTTGGACAAGGGTCCTTGAGTTCTCTTTTTCACGTGCCCCGACGGTGCGGTGCTGGCGCACGATGCCCGCGCGCGCCTGGCTCGATCAGCAGTTCATCACATTCGAATGCGAACCACTGCGTGCCGGTGGCAGGTGCTAACCGCTGACAAGATTCGGTGGTCACGCAAGCGGCAGGTGCTGCGCTGTTTGGCGATGCCAAGTGGGCCGCCAGATACGTCGCTGCCGTCAGCGCCGCCTCGCTGGACTGAAAGCCATGATCCCGGGTTGACGTACCCTCGATGTCCATCACTTATTGAATTTCCTGTTAAGAAAGCGCAGCCAGTCAGACAGCAGGCCTGCGCTTGCCTGGGTCCCATGAAAGTCCCTTCGCCTCAAGCCTGCCAAAGAGCGTTCATTGCTGCGCCGCCACCCTGGTTGTTCGAGTCAGCCATAGGCCGCGGCGGTGTTGATGTGGGTGACCCGGTGCCGGTAAAGTCGGCAGGGTCAGTTTTGGCTTGGGCGGCCTTCAGCCCAGCTCCAAAATTCGTGCCAGGGTCTGGAGTTTTGATGAGCTTCAGCGCATTGATGCATCTTTTTTATAGCGACTTGCGCTTATTCGGTAAGGGCTAGAGCACGTTTAACATAAAAGCAACGGTGTCGGGCTGGTCCCATGGCGAGTCTGACGGACTGCCAGGCTGGTGGTGGACCGCTATGGCGACACCTTGGTTGCGCAATTTACCTCGGCCGGTGTCCGAACGCTGGAAAGGACGATCGCCGATGCCCTGCTTGAGGCTACCGGGCTGAGGCAAACTGTATGGCGCAGCGACGCCAGCGTCCGGGCACTGGAAGGCTTACCGGAATGCGGCGGCTGGCTGCGTGGCAAGCGGCGGTTGATTTGCTGCTGCAAGACACGACTGGCAGCTTGCGCGCTCAACATCGCCGACGGCCACCAAAACCGGCTTTTACCTGGACCAGCGTGACGGCCGCCGGCGTTTTGCGGACTACGTACGGCGCCTGGTTTGAGCGTGTGCTCAATTGCTTTTCTCTACACCGGCGGGTTTTACCGTGGCGGCACTCACCGGTGGTGCAGCGCATGTGACCTCGATCGATTCATCCGGCCCGGCCCTTGAAAGCAGCAGCCAACGTAGCGCTGAATGGTTTTGCACCAAGCCGGGCCAGGTTCATGGATGCCGACGTCAACGCATCGTTGCGCCAGTTTGTGGAGCAAGGCGACACCTTTGATGCCATCGTGCTCGACCCCCCGAAGTTCGCGCCGACCGTGGCGCATGCCGATCGGGCCGCACGGGCCTACAAAGACATCAACCGCCTGGCCTTCCAGGTGCTGGACCCAGGCGGTGTTTTCTTCACCTACGGCTGTTCAGGCGGCATCAGCGCCGATCTGTTTCACAAAATCGTCGCCTCAGCCGGCAGCGATGCCGGGGTGGACAGCTATATTCATGAGCGCATGGGCGGCGCGCCAGACCATCCGATGACCATCAACTTTCCCGAAGGTGAGTACCTCAAGGGTCTTGTGGTGATGCGCAAGTAAACCTAGAGCGCCGGATCGTTACACTCGCTGCCTTCTATAAAGCACACACCATGAGTCTGATACCTGCGACCATCCTCACCGGCTTTCTCGGTTCCGGTAAGACCACGCTGCTTAAACGCGTGCTGTCAGAGGCACATGGGCAGAAAATCGCCATCATCGAGAACGAATTTGGCGAAGAAAACATCGACAACGACATTTTGGTGACCGACTCCAAAGAGCAGATCATCCAGATGAGCAACGGTTGCATCTGCTGCACCATTCGCGAAGACCTGCGTGAAGCGCTGCAACTGCTGGCCACCAAAAAGCGGCAGGGACTGCTGGACTTTGACCGCGTGGTGATCGAGACCACCGGTGTGGCCGACCCCGGACCGGTGGCGCAAACGTTTTTCATGGACGACGAGATCGCCGAGAGCTACCTGCTCGACGCCATCCTGACGCTGGTCGATGCAAAACACGCGCAAAAACAGCTCGATGATCGCCAGGAGGCGCGCCGCCAGGTAGGTTTTGCCGACCAGATCTTCATCAGCAAGACTGACCTGGTATCGGCTGAAGATGTGGACGATCTAAAACACCGCCTGAAGCACATGAACCCGCGGGCCCCACAAAAAGCCGTGCATTTTGGTGAAGTTGCACTCAGCGAGGTGTTTGACCTGCGTGGTTTTAACCTCAATACCAAGCTCGACATTGACCCGGATTTTCTCAAGGAAGACGATCACGCCGGGCATGACCATGACCATCATGACCACGCCCCGGGCGAGAGCTGCAACCATCCGTCACACCAGCACGGCCATCATCACGCCCACGACGACGATGTGAAGAGTTTTGTCTTCAGGTCCGACCGTGCCTTCGACCCGGCCAAGCTGGAAGACTTTTTGGGGGCTGTGGTGAATGTTTATGGCCCGCGCATGCTGCGTTACAAAGGTGTTCTTTATATGCAGGGAACGGACCGTAAAGTGATTTTTCAGGGCGTGCACCAGCTGATGGGCAGCGACCTGGGCCCCACTTGGGGCAAGGACGAAAAGCCCTGCAGCAAAATGGTTTTCATTGGCATCGACCTGCCGCAGGATATTTTTCTGCAAGGCATGGCAAAGAGTCTTGCCTAGGCATTAACAAGGACTTGAATGAATCGTGATGTTTGCCTCTCTTTTACAACTGATGGGCCTTGCCCGGCCCGACCCTGTACACTCGCGCGCCGAAGAAATAGCCCCGCCAGAGACTACCCAGCTACCATGCAGCCCACCCCATGAACCGTCCGCGGCTGACAAGGCATTCAAAATACAAGACAAACCTGCCAGGAGGTCCATCGTGAAAGACAAAGTGATCAAACCCCAAGTGGCGGCTGAAAAACCAAGCACTCGACCAGCGGTAAAACCAACTGTCGCGGACAAGCCGGCAACCAAAGCCAAACCCGGCGAAGTCGCCAAGTCTGCCGCCCCGGCCACCCGAGCCAAAATCCAGCATGGTGCAATCAGCAAAACCAAGCTGCTTGCACCCGCTGTCCATAAGAAGTCTGAACCCGTGACCACCAAAACACATGCCGAACCCATTGTCAAAGCCACCAAGGCTGCCGCAGCACCCCACCTCCCCGGTTGCCAAACCGGCTCCAGCCCCCGTTGGCAGCATTGTCAATACCCCGCAGCTGACCCCGTTGGGTGTACCGGTGCGCTCTGGTCGACCCTCCTCGCGGCTGGCGCAATTGACCGTGCCCTCCATGGCACAGTCCGTCGCGTCGACTGCGGCCAAGTCAAGTTTTACCCAGATGACCACGGTCCAGCCGATCGCGCCGGCCTTGGCTTCAGCCGTCAAGAAAGATCCGGCGCTGATCAACAATTGGAAAATCAGGCCGGTGGCCGAGCTCAGCGATGCTGAATTGATCGCCATGCCCGATGAAGAGTACATGAACGAAACCCAGCTGGCGTTTTTTCGTCTGAAGCTGGTCAGTCTGAAAAACGGAATTCTCAACAACGCTGGTGAAACCACCGAGCATTTGCGCGAAGACACGGTCGTAGTGCCCGATCCAGCAGACCGCGCCACCATTGAAGAAGAGCATGCACTTGAATTGCGCACCCGTGATCGCGAGCGCAAGCTGCTGAAGAAGATTGAACAGTCAATTGCGCGCATTGACGCTGGCGACTATGGCTATTGTGATGAAACCGGTGAATCCATTGGCGTCGGGCGTTTGCTGGCGCGACCCACTGCAACGCTGTCACTTGAGGCGCAGCAGCGGCGCGAACTCAAGCAAAAAATGTTTGGAGACTGACGCCTTGTGGCGTCCCATCCAGAGAGTTACCAAGGTTTTCTTATGGCAACAGAAGGCAACAGTCCGGGCTTGCTGTCAAAGGTCGCCAAATTCGTGCTCAATCCAACGGTCGATTGGGTAGACATCGAAAAAGCCGAGTCTGAACGCTCGGGTGAACACGGCAAGCTTGCGCTCAAACAAATGATTGAGCGCAAGCAGTACAACGATGCAGTGCGTAAACGGGAGTTTGAAAAACTTCGCAAATTGCGCCGCGCCACGGCACAGGTCAACTCAGGCGCCACCGCGCTGCCTTCGTCTTTTCAGGACAGTTGGGGCTACTCGGTGTTCGAAGAGCGTGCCCAGACGCTCAAGAAAATCGATGAAATTGAAGCCCAGATGTCCAAGCAATGGTGGAAGGGCAATGGTGGCCCCAAGACCGCAGGACTGATAGGCCGCGAGCAGACACCCCAGCCGGTTCAGCAAGACGGCATTGACAGTGCATTTGCCACCACCTTGCCGTCAGACCTTTACGACAGCGAAAACCAGGTGCCTACTCAGATGGGTTCAGCGGTTTCTGCAGGGCAAAGCCGTTTTGACGCACCCACCACGACCGCGCCACCCCTCGATACCCTGACCACGGTGGCGGGTATGTTGTCCATATCTGGCACCGAGGGAGTTCAGGCCGATGAAGATTTGACCGATCCGACGCTGGAAGAGGCGGCTATCCGCTTTGCCAACAGTGATGACGGTGGTGCCGAGGCCGTGTTGTTAAGCGCCCTGCAAACACCCGGTACGCCTTCCAGGACCAGCCAGACGTGGGTTGTGGCCTTGTTGGATTTGTACCGCGCCACCGATCAGATGGCCAGTTTTGAACACATGGCCACCGACTATGCCAAGCGCTTTGGCGGCAAGGCACCGGTTTGGTTGCCAGTTGTGCAGGGTGTGGAAGCCGGGGTGGCTACGGTTGCGGTCTCGCCGCCGCCTGGTGCACTCGCCCGCGGACCCTGGCAGTGCCCAGCCGTTCTGGAGGCTGACGCGGTACAGCAACTGCAAACACGGGTGCATGTCAGGACCGAGCCCTGGCATCTGGACTGGCGGGCATTGAAAACACTCACGCCGGGTGGCGCACAGGCGCTGTCGGCTGCGCTAAGCCGCTGGTGCGAGCTGCCCTTGCTGTTGCAGCTGGATGGCATGGATGTGCTGGACAACATCCTTCGGCTTCAGACCACCGTGGGTGACAAACACGTTGCGCAGTACTGGTGGCATTTGCGCCTGGATGCCATGCGCATTCAGCGCTCTGCCGATGAATTTGATCTGGTGGCCTTGGACTTCTGTGTCACCTACGAGGTTTCACCACCGTCCTGGCGGCCAGCGCGCTGCCAGCGGGTCGACGGCTTGGTGTCGGCCGATTCGTCCGCCCCAGCCCCGTTGCCGCCAGGCACCTCGGCCCAAAGTCCGCTGGCCATGTCTGGTGAAGTGCTGGGCGACGCCGCCAATGTGTTGCAGCTTTTGCAGGCGGCACTGTCCAGCGGCAGCCCCTTGGTGGTTTCCTGCGCCAACCTGGTCCGGGTTGATTTTTCTGCTGCGGGCAGCATCTTGAACTGGCTGGCCAACGCGCAGGTGTCCGGGGCCAGTGTTGAATTGCACGATGTGCCGCAGTTGGTGGCGGCGTTTTTCAGCTTGATTGGAATTAACGAACATGCGCGGGTCACCGTGCGAACACTTTAGGAATGCTTGGCCTTTGTATGGATCAATATCACGGAACCACGATCATCAGCGTGCGTCGCCAGACTCCCGGCGGGATGCAGGTCGCCATTGGCGGCGACGGCCAGGTCACACTGGGCAACATTGTGGTCAAGGGCACAGCACGCAAGGTGCGCAAGCTCTATCACGGCAAAGTTTTGGCCGGTTTTGCCGGTGCCACGGCAGATGCCTTCACGCTGTTTGAGCGTTTTGAGGCCAAACTTGAAAAACACCAGGGTCACCTGGTTCGCGCCGCCATTGAGCTGACCAAAGACTGGCGCACCGACCGCGTGCTGCGCCGCCTGGAAGCCATGCTTGCCGTGGCTGACCTGGAGGCATCCCTGATCATTACCGGTAACGGCGATGTGCTAGAGCCGGAAAACGGCATAGTCACCATCGGATCTGGCGGTGCCTATGCCCAAGCCAGCGCCATGGCGCTGCTCAATCACACGGAGTTATCGGCGCAGGACATCGTCAAGCGTTCGCTGGAGATTGCTGGTGAGATTTGTATTTACACCAACATGAACCACACCATTGAAACCCTCTAGGCCCAGCAATTCCTTTCAAAAATTGCTCAGCAGTGTTGTAACGACGTCCATTGATCGGTGCGGCTCTGTCAAAATCGTTTTCTCGAATGTTCAGCCATTGGCCTGAACGTCACCAGATTCATCACTATGTCCTCTCTTACGCCCCAACAAATCGTTGCCGAACTCGACAAACACATCGTCGGTCAGCAACAGGCCAAACGCGCGGTGGCCATTGCACTGCGCAACCGCTGGCGCCGCCAGCAGGTCGATCTGAGCCTGCGCGCTGAGATCACGCCCAAGAACATCCTGATGATCGGCCCCACCGGTGTCGGCAAGACCGAAATCGCGCGCCGTTTGGCGCGCCTGGCCGATGCGCCTTTTATCAAGGTCGAAGCCACCAAATTCACCGAAGTTGGCTATGTGGGCAAGGACGTGGACGCCATCATCCGTGATTTGGCTGACATTGCCGTCAAGCAAACGCGTCAGGCTGAAACCCAGAAAGTGCGCACCCGTGCTGAAGATGTGGCCGAAGACCGTGTGCTCGACATTCTGATCCCGATGCCACGCCAAGAGTTTGGCGTGCTTGAAGGCAACGAACCGGAAAGCACGGCACGCCAAACGTTTCGCAAAAAATTGCGTGAAGGGCTGCTCAACGAGCGCGAGATCGAGGTGGACCTGGCCCATGCTGCGCCACAACTGGAGATCATGGGCCCGGCCGGCATGGAAGAAATGACCGAACAACTGCGTGGCATGTTCGGCCAGCTCAACCAGAACAAAAAACAGACCCGCAAGCTCAAAATCAGCGAAGCGCTGAAACTGCTGGCCGATGAAGAGGCCGCCAAGCTGGTCAACGAAGACGACATCAAGACCCAGGCGCTGCACATGCTGGAACAAAACGGCATTGTGTTCATTGACGAAATCGACAAGGTCACCTCACGCAGCGAGGGCAATGGGGCCGAAGTGTCCCGTCAGGGTGTGCAGCGCGATCTGCTGCCACTGGTGGAGGGCACCAGTGTTTCCACCAAATACGGCACGGTCAAGACTGACCACATTCTGTTCATTGCCTCGGGGGCGTTTCATTTGAGCAAACCGAGCGATCTGATTCCCGAGTTGCAGGGGCGCTTTCCGATCCGGGTGGAACTGCAGTCGCTGTCGGTGCAGGACTTTGTCGCCATACTGACGCAAACCCATGCGTCGCTGGTCAAACAATACCAGGCCTTGCTGGCCACCGAGCAAGTCACCATCGAGTTTGCCGATGAAGGCATTACCCGCCTGGCCCAAATTGCCTTTGACGTGAACGAGCGCACCGAAAACATTGGAGCACGGCGTTTGTCCACGGTGATGGAGCGCTTGCTGGACGAAGTTAGCTTCAATGCCACGCAACTCAGCGGTCAAACGGTACGCGTTGATGCGGCTTATGTGGAATCCCGCCTGGCGGAACTCAGCAAGAACGAAGACCTGAGCCGCTACATTCTGTGATAGTTCGCTGGCTCAGCGGCCAACGCGCTTGACGTCACAAAGTTCGGTCAATTTCCTCAAGCATCACTTTCAAAGCACGTTCTAAGTGCTTCATTCAAAACAGATTTTTCTTTTTTTACTTTTACATCAATGGCTAAGTCCTTGATTTCATTGTAAAAAATTGTTGAAAGAACGTTTGCACGCGTCGAATTTGCTGATACAGTGCAAAAAAGTGCAATTTAGTGGTGAAAAGTGTCACTTCATCACCTTAATGGCCTTCATTCTTCAACCAAGGGTCTTCTGTCGTGTTCCAAGGCGCTTCCTCATTGAGTCTGGATGTAAAAGGTCGCATGTCGATGCCGACCCGGCATCGTGACGTGCTGATGGCCAGCGCCAACGGGCAACTCACCATCACAAGGCACCCGCACGGTTGCCTGATGGTGTTTGCCCGGCCTGAGTGGGAGCGGTTTCGCGAGCGTATCAACACCTTGCCGATGTCTGCGCAGTGGTGGAAACGGATCTTTCTGGGCAATGCGATGGATGTCGAACTTGATGGCACCGGCCGCATACTGGTATCACCGGAGCTGCGTGCGGCAGCGGGCATCACCAAAGATGCTGTATTGCTGGGGATGGGCAACTACTTTGAGTTGTGGGATCAAGCCACGTACAACGCCCAGGAAGCGCAGGCCATGCAGGGCGAAATGCCCGATGTCCTTCGGGATTTCTCTTTCTGAGGCTGGCGGTGGCACATTCATGGACTCACACCACCGTGATGTTGGGCGAAGCGGTCGACGCTTTGCTTGGCAATTCGTCAGACAAGACGGTTGGCCCGTCTGCGCCGGTTTATGTGGACGCCACCTTTGGGCGAGGAGGCCACAGCCGCCTGATTCTGTCGAAAATTTCTGCGACCTCGCATTTGATTGCGTTTGACAAAGATCCCGACGCACTGGTCGAGGCGTCCACCATCAGCGACCCAAGGTTTTCGATCCGTCATCAGGGTTTTTGCCATATGGGGGAATTGCCGCAGGCCAGTGTTGCCGGCGTATTGCTCGACCTGGGCATCAGTTCACCCCAGGTGGACAACCCGGCGCGGGGGTTCAGTTTCCGGTTTGAAGGTCCGCTGGACATGCGCATGGACACCACGCGGGGCATCAGCGTGGCGCAGTGGCTGGCAGATGCGGATGTGGCACAAATAGCGGAGGTCATACGTGAATATGGTGAAGAACGGTTTGCTAGCCCCATTGCAAAGGCGATTGTTGCGCGCCGACAGGCTCGGGGCCCCTTTGTCACCACCACTGAACTGGCCAGTGTCGTGGCTGGCACGGTCAAAACCCGCGAGCCGGGCCAGAACCCTGCAACGCGCACATTTCAGGCTTTTCGGATTTTCATCAATGCCGAGCTTGAAGAGCTGCAACAGGCACTAGCCGCCAGCCTGAAGGTGTTGCAGCCGGGTGGCCGGTTGGTGGTGATCAGCTTTCACTCGCTCGAAGACCGCATCGTCAAGCAGTTCATCAACAGTCATTCGCGTGAAGTGTTTGACCGCCGGGCACCATTTGCCGCACCCCAGGTGATGCCGCTCAAAGCCCTGGGTCGCAGCCGACCTGGCCGCGCCGAGGTAGCGACCAATCCGCGCTCACGCAGCGCCATCATGCGCGTGGCCGAACGCACCAGCGCAGCGAACGGGGTGCCAGCATGATCCGGCTTAACCTGGTCCTGCTGCTGGGGGTGGTGCTCAGCGCACTGTATTTGGTAGGTGTGCAGTATGACTCGCGCAGGCTCTATTCGGAGCTTGACCACGCCACATCCACAGCCCACAAACTGGCGGCTGAAAACGAACGCCTGCAGGTTGAAAAACGTGCCCAAGCCACCTCGGCGCGGGTTGAGCAGTTGGCAAAATCGCGTTTGCAGATGCGGGCGGCCAATCCGGCCATCACCACTTATGTGGCCTACTCGGTGGGGGCTGCCGCGCCCGAGCCCGCTTCCATGGCCGGTGTGTCAGCACAGGGCAAGCAGCCATGAGCCGCAGCATTGCCTACACCTCCAGCCCGTTACTGGCCAGCCCGACACCGGTCTGGCGCAGCAAATTCATTGTTTTTGCCATCGCCCTGGCCTTTGCCGGCCTGGCCGGGCGAGCGGTGTACATCCAGGTCATTGCCAACGACTTCTTCCAGCGCCAGGGTGAGGTGCGATATGCCCGCACTTTGGCCTTGCCGGCCAACCGGGGCCGTATTTTGGACCGCAACGGCATCATTCTGGCGTCAAGTATTCCAGTGCCCAGCATTTGGGCCATTCCCGAAGATGTTGCGCGCGACCCCGTCAACCTGAAAAAACTCGCCAAGCTGCTCGACATGCCGCTGGCAGACCTGAACAAGAAACTCGAAGATGAAGACAAAACCTTCGTTTGGCTCAAACGCCAGGTTGATGAGTCGGTGGGCAAAGAGATCGAGGCACTCAACCTCAAAGGCGTTTATCAGCGCAAGGAATACAAACGCAAATACCCTGAGGGTGAGGCCGCTGCCCATGTGGTGGGTTTTACCAATGTCGAAGACAAGGGTCAGGAAGGCATCGAGCTGACCTTCAACAAAGAGCTGGGCGGGCGTGACGGCTCTCGGCGCGTCATCAAGGACCGCATGGGCCGGGTGGTGGAAGACGTGCGTGAGCAGATTGCCCCGGTTGATGGCCGCGACCTGCAGCTCAGCATCGACAGCAAGGTGCAGTTTTTCGCCTACCAGAAGCTCAAGGACGCCGTGCTGGAGCACAAGGCCAAGGCCGGCAGTGTAGTGGTGCTCGATGTCAAAACCGGAGAGGTGCTGGCCCTGGCCAACTACCCCAGCTACGTGCCCGACAAGCGGCAAAACCTCAGTGGCGCCCAACTGCGCAACCGGGCCCTGACCGACACGTTTGAGCCGGGTTCGACCATGAAGCCTTTTGTCATTGCGCTGTCGCTCAACACCGGCCGGGTCACACCCAGTACCCCGATTCAGACCGCCCCCGGGCGCATGACCATCGGCAGTGCCACCATCACCGATTCACATGCGCATGGCGTGCTGAGCGTGATCGAGGTGATTCAAAAGTCCAGCAACATCGGCACCGCCAAAATTGCTTTGCAAATGCCGGCACGGGAAATGTGGGAAATGTTCAGCAGCCTTGGTTTTGGACAAAAGCCAGTGCTGCCGTTTCCAGGGGCGGTGAGCGGCCGCCTGCGCCCCTACAAGAGCTGGCGCCCGATTGAGCAGGCCACCATGAGTTATGGCTACGGCATCTCGGTCAGCCTGTTTCAGTTGGCACACGCATACACCGTTTTTGGTCGCGATGGCGACCTGGTGCCGGTCAGCATGCAAAAAGTGACAGATCCAGCAGTGGGTACGCCAGTGTTTGGCACCCGCCATGCCCACGATGTGCGCAACATGCTGCACCTGGTCACAGGCCCTGGTGGCACCGCCCCCAAGGCGCAAACCATGGGTTACTCAGTAGGCGGCAAAACCGGCACCGCCCACAAGGTGGAAGGCCGTGGCTACGCCGACAAAAAATACCGCGGTGTGTTTGTCGGCCTGGCCCCCATCGATGAGCCCCGCATTGCCGTGGCCGTGATGATTGATGAGCCCAGCAACGGCCAGTATTTTGGTGGTCAGGTGGCAGCGCCGGTGTTCAGCCAGACGGTGCAGCAAACCCTCAAGGTGCTGGGCATTGCGCCCGACATGACGGTCAAGCCGCAGATCGTCACTCAGGTGGTTGAGGAAAGCTTCTGATGCTGCAACTCAACACGCCTTTGGACGCAGCGCGCTGGCTGCAGCAGCAGGTACGCGGCACACTGCGCACCGACAGCCGTGCCCTGCATCCGGGTGATGGCTTTCTGGCCTGGCCGGGCGCGGCCGCCGATGCACGGGCGCATGTTGCCCGCGCCCTGGCCGGCGGCGCAGCGGCCTGTCTGGTCGAGCAGGCGGGCGTCGAGGCCTTTGGGCTGGATGATGCGCGCATTGCCTGCTACCCCCAGCTCAAAGCAGCCAGTGGTCTGATTGCCAGTGCCTACTTCTCAGAGCCCAGCCAGCATTTGCGCGTGCTGGCAGTGACCGGCACCAATGGCAAAACATCCATCACCTGGTGGCTGGCGCAGGCGCTCTCAAACTTGAAGCAGGTTGCGCCCGTCCCATGCGGGGTAGTGGGCACTTTGGGCATTGGCGTGCCGCATGAGGTGGTCAGTACCGGCCTGACCACCCCCGACCCGGTGGCCTTGCAGGCAGCCTTTGCCCAATTCGCGCAAAGCGGCTTGCAAGCCTGCGCTATCGAGGCCTCGTCCATCGGTATTGAAGAGCATCGACTCGACGGCACTCGCGTTCACACCGCCGTGCTGACCAACCTGACGCAAGACCATCTGGATTACCACGGCAGCATGGCCGCTTATTGGCAAGCCAAAACCCGGCTGTTTGCCTGGCCGGGTCTGCGCGCAGCGGTGGTGAATGTGGACGACCCCTATGGCAGCGAGCTCGCTGCAGAGATTGCCCAGCGCACCGGTGCTGCGACGCTGGACTTATGGACCGTGTCCATGGCAACAACCCAGAACACCGCCCGCTTGCAGGCGCACGCGATTCAACATGGCAACGACGGGCTGTGTTTTGCCGTCCAGGAGGGTGATGAGCGCCAGGAAATGGCCACGCGCCTGATTGGCGACTACAACATCTCCAATCTGCTGTGCGTGATGGGCACCATGCGCTCAATCGGCGTGCCACTGGCGGTAGCCGTGCAAGCCTGTGCGGCACTGACCCCGGTGCCGGGCCGCATGGAATGTGTCAACGTGGCTGGCAAACCCCTGGTGGCGGTAGATTACGCCCACACACCTGACGCGCTGGCCAAAGCATTGCAAGCCCTGCAGCCGCTGGCGCAGCAACGCGGTGGTCAGCTTTGGTGCATTTTTGGTTGTGGTGGTGACCGCGACAACAGCAAGCGCCCGCTGATGGGTGCCACGGCGGGCAGCTACGCCGACCGGGTGGTGGTGACCAGCGACAACCCGCGCAGCGAAGCCCCGCAGACTATCATCAACCAGATTCTGCTGGGCCTGGCAGGCGTGAACGATGTGGCGGTGGAGCCCGACCGCGCCCGCGCCATTGCCCAGGCGCTGGCACAGGCTGACTCCTCCGACGTGCTGTTGGTGGCTGGCAAAGGCCACGAGGACTACCAGGAAATCAAGGGCCAGCGTTGGCCATTTTCTGATCTGGCACAAGTCCGTCAGGCGCTGGGTGTACAGGTCGCACCGACCGAGGTGACTGCATGAGCGCCTTGATGTCTTTGTCGCAAGTGTCTGCGTGGCTTGCGCCCGCGCAACAGACAGGCTGGGGCTCGGACACGGCCGCCATCGCCATTGACCGCGTGCATACCGACACCCGATCCATCGCACCAGGCGATTTGTTTGTGGCCTTGCGTGGTGAGCGATTTGATGCCAATGATTTTCTGGCAGAAGCCCGGACCCGGGGCGCGGTGGCTGCCATTTGCCAGGGCGGTGGGGCTGCGGACAAGTTGGCGCAGGCGGGTTTGCCCGGGCTGGTGGTGCCGGACGCCCGGCTGGCGCTGGCACAGCTGGCGACCCGCCACCGCGCCCGGTTCAGCTTGCCCGTCATAGGTGTGACGGGCAGCAATGGCAAGACCACCGTGACGCAAATGATCGCGTCCATTCTGCGCGCCTGGCGGGGCGATGCCGCGCTGGCTACCCAAGGCAACCGGAACAACGAGATTGGCGTGCCGCTCACTGTGCTGCGCCTGACCCCGGCGCACCTGGTGGCAGTGGTGGAACTGGGCATGAACCACCCGGGTGAAATTGCCTTGCTGTCTGCCATTGCGCAGCCCACCGTGGCCCTGGTCAACAACGCACAGCGTGAGCATCTGGAATTCATGCAAACTGTGGCAGCAGTAGCGCAGGAAAACGGTGCTGCGATCAGCGCCCTGCCCGCTGACGGCATTGCGGTGTTTCCAGCTGATGATGAATTCAGCAAAGTATGGTCGGCGCTGGCCGGGTCACGCCAGGTGCTGCGTTTTTCAGCACGACAACAGCCTGACTCTGATGTGTTTGCCCTGCAAGCCGATTGGGCAGGCGCTGCCTGGCAAGTTCAGGCAGTCACCCCTGCCGGTTCGCTGCGTTATACCTTGCAAATTGCGGGTGCCCACAACGTCACCAATTCGCTCGCAGCCATCGCCTGCGCACTGGCAGCAGGTGTGCCACTGGATGCCATTGGCCAAGGGTTGTCAGCGTTTGAGCCAGTCAAGGGCCGCAGCCGGGCAATGCAAATCACCCACCAAGGCAGAAGCATCACGCTGGTGGATGACAGCTACAACGCCAACCCCGACTCGGTACACGCCGCCATTGATGTGCTGGCCGCCCTGCCCGGCCCACGCCTGCTGGTGCTGGGTGACATGGGCGAGGTGGGCGACCAGGGCCCGCAGTTTCACGCCGAGGCGCTGGCTTATGCGCAGGCAAAAAATATAGAAAAAGTGCTTGTAGCCGGTATTCAATCTGCGCAAGCCGCTATGAATTTTGAATCAGTCAAGGCCTTTTCAGACTTCACCGAAGTTGAGGCTGCCGCATTGGCCGCATTGCCTGAGGTGGTCAGTGTGCTGGTCAAAGGCTCGCGTTTCATGAAGATGGAGCGTGTGGTGCAGGCACTGGTGGCAGCTGCCACGCAAGACACGTCAGAGACGCGTGGTCACGGGAGTGTTTTATGCTGATCTGGCTGGCCCAATGGTTGCAATCGGTGTCACCCGATCTGGGTTTTTTGCGCGTCTTTCAGTACCAGACCTTCCGCGCCGTGATGGCCGCCATGACGGCCTTGCTGATGGGGCTGGTCGCCGGCCCGTGGGTGATTCGGCACCTGACCTCGCTCAAAATTGGGCAGCCAATTCGTGGTTATGGCATGGAGTCGCACTTGAGCAAAAGTGGCACACCCACCATGGGCGGGGTGTTGATTTTGATCAGCATCACCGTGTCGACCCTGCTGTGGTTTGACTGGAGTAACCGGTTTGTGTGGATTGTGCTGCTGGTCACACTCGGCTTTGGTGCCATTGGCTGGTCGGATGACTGGCGCAAGGTCGTCAACAAGGACCCTGAGGGCATGCCCTCGCGCGAAAAATACCTGTGGCAGTCGTTGATTGGCCTGGTGGCGGCGCTGTACCTGGTGTTTTCGATTTCCGAGAACTCCAACTACCGCGTGCTGGAACTGTTTTTTACCTGGGTGCAGTCGGGGTTTGACCTGAGCCTGCCGCCCAAGGCCGGGTTGATGGTGCCGTTTTTCAAGGAAATCAGCTACCCGCTGGGGGTGCTGGGTTTTGTGCTGCTGACTTATCTGGTGATTGTGGGCTCCAGCAATGCGGTCAATTTGACCGATGGCCTGGATGGGCTGGCCATCATGCCGGTGGTGATGGTGGGGGCCTGCCTGGGTGTGTTTGCCTATGTCACCGGCAATGCCGTGTTTGCCCGCTACCTGTTTTTGCCGCACATTCCCGGGGCTGGCGAACTGATGATTTTCTGCTCGGCCATGGCCGGTGCCGGTTTGGCGTTTTTGTGGTTTAACACCCACCCGGCGCAGGTCTTCATGGGCGACGTGGGCGCGCTGGCGCTGGGCGGCGCACTGGGCACCATTGCCGTGATCGTGCGCCAGGAGATCGTGCTGGCCATCATGGGCGGTGTGTTTGTGGCCGAAGCCCTGTCGGTGATGCTGCAGGTGAGCTGGTTCAAGTACACCAAAAAACGCTATGGCAATGGTCAGCGTTTGTTCAAGATGGCGCCCTTGCACCACCATTTTGAGAAAACCGGCTGGAAGGAAACGCAGGTGGTGGTGCGTTTCTGGATCATCACCATGCTGCTGTGTCTGGTCGGTTTGACCACTCTGAAACTGCGCTAAGCCGATGAGTACGCCCCTCACCTCAACCACTGCACTGCCCGGCAAGCTGATGCCGACCGCAGCGGGCCAGCCCAAGCTGCTGGTGCCCAGTCAGGCACTGGATCACCCTCTGAATCAGCAGCAGGTGCTGATTCTGGGTCTGGGTTTATCTGGCCTGGCCATGGCACGCTGGTGTGCGCGTTGTGGTGCCCAGGTAATGGTGGCCGACACCCGGGCCGCGCCGCCGCAGTTGGCCAGCCTGCAGCGCGATGTGCCACAAGCTCGGTTTGTCAGTGGCCTTTTTTCCGCTGCGCTGGTACAGGCCAGCGGTGTGCGCGCCGTGTTCAAAAGCCCAGGCTTGAGTCCGGCTGAAGTCGCTCCTGTTTTTGAAACAGCTAAGGCAAGTGGAATATGGGCTGCAGGCGAATTAGGCTTATTTTCACAAGCGCTGAAGCAGTTGCAGGTCGAGCGCTCCTATCAACCGGCCGTGCTGGCCATTACCGGCACCAACGGCAAAACCACCGTGACGTCACTGACCGGGCAACTGGTGGCGCGTGCCGGCAAATCGGTGGCGGTGGCCGGCAACATTGGCCCCACCCTGCTCGACACCTTGGCGCAAGGTCTGGACAACAACACCCTGCCACAGGTCTGGGTGCTGGAGTTGTCAAGTTTTCAGCTCGATGGTGACGGCAGTTTTGAGCCCACCGCTGGCGCAGTGCTCAACATCACCCAAGACCACTTGGACTGGCATGGTTCCATGGCCGCCTATGTGCAGGCCAAAACGACGGTGTTTGGTCAGCATGGTCTGATGGTGCTTAACCGTGAAGACCCAGCCGTGATGGCCATGTTGCCCACACCGGTCAAAGCCAAATTGCAGCGACCCCGGCAACGTGCCCATATCACCTTTGGGGGCGACGTGCCGCAGCGCCCGGGCGATTTTGGCCTGGAAGTCGTCAACGGCATGACCTGGCTGGTGCGCGCGCTCGATGCCGATGAGACCAAACGCAAGCGCCACGAAACAGCCGAAGAGTTGTTCTTCCAGCGCCTGATGCCCGCCGATGCGCTGCGCATTCGTGGCAGGCACAACGCTATCAACGCGCTGTCGGCGCTGGCGCTGGCCAACGCAGCGGGCTGTGCATTGGCACCCATGTTGTACGGCCTGCGCGAATACTGTGGCGAGCCGCACCGCGTGCAGCCGATTGGCATCATCGATGGGCTGGAGTATTTTGACGACAGCAAGGGCACCAATGTTGGCGCCACGGTCGCCGCCCTCAACGGGCTCGGCGCAGACCGTAAGGTGGTGGTCATTTTGGGTGGCGAGGGCAAGGGGCAGGATTTCAGCCCGCTGGCCGACCCGGTGCGCCGTTATGCCCGTGCGGCCGTGCTGATGGGTCGCGACGCAGCACTGATTCGCGCGGCGCTGGCGGGTACCGGCGTGCCCCTGCTTGATGCGTCCACCCTGCCCGATGCCGTGACCCAGGCCACTGCTTTTGCACATGCGGGTGACGCCGTGCTGATGTCCCCCGCCTGCGCCAGTTTTGACATGTTTGACAACTACGAGCACCGCGCCCGGGTGTTTGTGCAGGCGGTGACCGACCTGGCCAGCCAGGCCGGCGTCATGCTGGAGGGGTACCCATGAGCGCACCTGGCTTAAGTCAACGTCTCAACCAGTGGTTTGGGCGCATGGCCACGCCCGGGGGTGACGTATTGCCGGTGCGCCTGGGCGCGACCCGACTGGCCTCGACTGGCGCGGCGCCCACCCGTTCCCAGGGCATTGATCAGCCGCTGGTGTGGGTGACGGTGGCGCTGCTGCTGTGGGGACTGGTGATGGTTTATTCGGCCTCGATTGCCATGCCCGAAAACCCGCGTTTTGCCAAATACACCCACACCTATTTCCTGTTGCGCCACGCCATGTGGCTGGTCATGGCCTTTGTGGCGGCGCTGCTGGCCTATCAGATTCCGCTTACCACCTGGGAAAAGCTGGCGCGACCGCTGTTTTTAGTATCGTTGGCATTGCTGGCACTGGTGCTCATTCCCCATCTAGGCAAGGTGGTGTATGGGGCGCGGCGCTGGATTAGCCTAGGGCCCTTGAGCTTTCAACCGTCCGAGCTAGCCAAGTTCACCGTGCTGCTGTATGCGGCAGACTATATGGTGCGCAAGATGGATGTCAAAGAGCGGTTCTTCCGCGCCGTGCTGCCCATGGGTGCTGCCGTGGCCATCGTGGGCGTACTGCTGCTGGCCGAGCCCGACATGGGCGCCTTCATGGTGATTGCCGTGATTGCCATGGGCATTTTGTTTTTGGGTGGTGTAAATGCCCGCATGTTCTTTTTGATCGCCACCGTGCTGATGGTGGCGTTTGCCGCCATCATTGCATCGAGTGAATGGCGCCGGGAACGCATCTTTGCCTACCTGGACCCATGGAGCGAAAAAAATGCGCTTGCCAAGGGCTACCAGCTGACGCATTCGCTGATTGCCATCGGACGCGGCGAGGTGTTTGGTGTGGGCCTGGGTGGCAGTGTCGAAAAGCTCAACTGGCTGCCCGAGGCACACACCGACTTTTTGCTGGCGGTGATTGGTGAGGAATTTGGTCTGATTGGCGTGGTCATCGTGATTGCCCTGTTTTTGTGGATGGTGCGCCGCATGATGCACATCGGCCGTCAGGCCATTGCATTAGAGCGTGTCTTTGCCGGCCTGGTGGCGCAAGGCGTGGCGGTGTGGATGGGTTTTCAGGCCTTCATCAATATGGGTGTGAACCTGGGCGCGCTGCCCACCAAAGGCCTGACCCTGCCGCTGATGAGTTACGGCGGCTCAGCCATTCTGGTCAACCTGATCGCCATCGCCGTGGTGCTAAAGATTGACCAGGAAAACAGAACGCTCATGCACGGAGGCCGGGTATGAGCGTTCTGTTTCGCCAAAATGGAACCTTGTGCGTCAGCACAGCAGGACGCGGCAGCGGCATGGCTCATGCACGGAGGCCGGGTATGAGCGTTATGTTTCACCAAAAGGGAACCCTGTGCGTCAGCACAGCAGGACGCGGCAGCGGCCTTCTCATGCACGGAGGCCGTGTATGAGCAGCAAATGCGCTCTGGTCATGGCCGGCGGCACTGGTGGCCATATCTTTCCTGGGCTGGCCCTGGCGCAGGCACTGCGCGCACGCGGATGGCGGGTGTACTGGCTCGGTGGTCGTGGCGCACCAGGACAGCCCAGCATGGAAAGCCAGTTGGTGCCTGCTCAGGGGTTTGCGTTTGAGGCGATTGACTTTGGCGGACTGCGCGGAAAAGGCCTGTCTACCGCTGTGTTGCTGCCGTTGCGCCTGCTCAAGGCGTTCTGGCAAAGCATCACCGTGTTACGCCGGGTCAAACCCGATGTGGTGGTGGGCCTGGGTGGCTACATCACATTTCCGGGCGGCATGATGGGCGTGTTACTGGGCAAACCATTGCTGCTGCACGAGCAAAACTCGGTGGCGGGCCTGGCCAACAAGGTGCTGGCCGGCGTGGCAGACCGGGTGTTTACCGCCTTTCCGAATGTCATTCAAGGGGCGCAGTGGGTTGGCAATCCGTTGCGCGAGGCGTTTTTGCAGCAGCCCGGGCCCCAGCAGCGTTTTGCCGGACGCACCGGCCCGCTGCAGGTGCTGGTGGTGGGTGGCAGCCTGGGTGCCCGGGCACTCAATGAGATCGTGCCGCAAGCGCTGGCGCTGCTTCAAGAAGGCCAGCGGCCACTGGTGCTGCATCAAAGCGGGGCCAAGCAGATTGACGCACTGCGCGCCAACTATGCCGCGGCAGGGGTTGCAGCGCAGCTGACACCGTTCATTGACGACACCGCGCAGGCCTTTGCGGACGCTGACCTGGTGATCTGCCGCGCTGGTGCCAGCACGGTGACCGAGATTGCAGCGGTGGGTGCGGCAGCGCTGTTTGTGCCGTTTCCAGCGGCGGTGGATGACCACCAGACCACCAATGCACGGTTTCTGGTCGATCACGGCGCTGGCTGGCTGGTGCCACAGGCTGACTTGAGCCCACGGATGCTGGCAGATTTACTATTAAAAATGGAGCGACCTGCGCTTATGAATAAAGGGCTAGAGGCCAAAAAGATGCAAAAACTGCAAGCCACTGTGCAGATGGTGGCGGCTTGCGAGGAGGTGACGAAGTGATGGTCTTCAATACCTTGCAGGTAGCGTGTTCAGCCCCCACTCACGCCCCCCCGCCCCTCTCTCGCCCCGCCGGGCGAAAGAGGGGAGCCAACAGCCCTATTGAACTCTGCCCTTCGCTGGGCGGCGGTGCAAGGGCACGGGTCTGGGTGGACCAGTCAGCATCTCGGCAACTGTCTCGGGCTGGTCGTTCGTCAACTTCGATGGTGCCTTGTCAACGTTGGAACACGTCTTGGTTAAGGCTCAGCAAGCCAAGTTACCAGCCTGTCAGCGATCTTCTCTCTGGTGATTCCTTCGCCAAGGGGCAGAGTTCAATAGGGCTGTTGGCTCCTCTTTCCACCCTGGCGGGGGTGGAAAGAGGCGGGGGAGATAGGGGGGGGAGAAATCCCGATCGGGGGGTTAAAACATGAAACACGCCATCAAACACATTCATTTTGTTGGCATTGGTGGCTCCGGCATGTCGGCCATTGCGGAGGTGCTGCACACCTTGGGCTACACCATTTCGGGCTCGGACATTGCTGATGGCGTGGTGCTGCAACGTCTGGGCAAGCTCGGCATCACCACCTTTGTTGGCCATGCGGCCAAGCACGTAAAGGGAGCCGATGCGGTGGTGACCTCCACCGCCGTCAAAGCCGACAACCCAGAAGTGCTGGCAGCCCGCGCACAGCGCATCCCGCTGGTGCCGCGGGCGCTGATGCTGGCTGAACTGATGCGCCTGCAGCGTGGAATTGCCATTGCCGGCACCCACGGCAAAACCACCACCACCAGCCTGGTGTCAAGCCTGCTGGTCGAGGCTGGGCTGGACCCGACCTTTGTGATTGGCGGACGACTGAACAGCGCCGGTGCCAATGCCCGCCTGGGCAAGGGTGATTACATCGTGGTTGAAGCCGATGAGTCCGATGCCTCGTTTTTGCACCTGCTGCCGGTGATGGCCGTGGTGACCAACATCGACGCCGATCACATGGAGACCTACGGCCACGACTTTGGCCGTCTCAAACAGGCATTTGTCGACTTTTTGCACCGCATGCCGTTTTACGGGGTGGCGATTCTGTGCACGGATGATCCTGCCGTGCGCGACATCGTGCCGCAGGTCACCTGCCCGATCACCAGCTACGGCTTTGACGAAGGGGCCCAGGTACGCGCGGTGAATGTGCGGGCGATTGATGGCCAGATGTGTTTTACCGTACAGCGGCGCAACGGTGTGGTGTTGTCGGATCTGGATGTGGTGCTGAACCTGCCCGGTCGGCACAACGTGCTCAACGCCTTGTCGGCCATTGCGGTGGCCGTCGAGCTCAATATTGCTGACGACGCAGTGTTGCGCGCGCTGGCCAGTTTTCAGGGCGTTGGCCGGCGCTTTCAGCGCTATGGCGACCAACTGCCAGCAGTTGGGGGTGGCAGCTTTGCACTGGTGGACGACTATGGTCACCACCCGGTGGAAATGGCCGCCACCCTGGCCGCCGCGCGTGGTGCCTTTCCAGGGCGACGCCTGCTGCTGGCGTTTCAGCCGCACCGTTTTACCCGCACACGCGACTGTTTTGACGACTTCATCAAGGTCATCGGGCAAGCCGACGCGGTGTTACTGGCCGAGGTCTATGCCGCCGGTGAGGCGCCCATTGTGGCCGCCGATGGCCGCAGTCTGGCGCGCGCGCTGCGGGTGGCTGGCCGCGTTGAGCCGGTGTTTGTGGATGAGATTGCCGCCATGCCGCAAGCCATCGTCGACAATGCCCGTGGCGGTGATGTGGTGCTGTGCATGGGGGCTGGCTCGATTGGTTCGGTCAGTGCCAAGGTCGTCAATTTGATACAAATTCAGGAGCATTTATCGCAGAAGGGACAAGGGCTATGAGCCAATTTGACATACAACTTGACAAGGTGGCTGTGCTGATGGGCGGTCGCTCGGCAGAACGTGAGGTGTCGCTGATGTCAGGCCATGGTGTACTGCAAGCGCTGCAACAACAAGGAGTCAACGCCCAAGCGTTTGACCCGGGTTCGTGCGATCTGGGGGCGCTGAAGTCCGAGGGCTTCACCCGCTGCTTTATTGCCCTGCACGGTCGTTTTGGAGAAGACGGCACAGTGCAGGGCGCGCTCGAGCTGCTGGGCATTCCCTACACTGGCCCGGGCGTGAAAGCCTCGGCCATTGCTATCGACAAGATCATGACCAAGCGACTGTGGCGCGCCGATGGCTTGCCCACACCAGCCTGGCGGACCGTGCACAGCGTTGATCAGACGCTGGCCGCCTATGCGGAACTGGCCAAACCCGGGCAGGTGATGATTGTCAAACCCGCACGGGAAGGCTCCACCCTGGGGCTGACCAAGGTTCATGGGGCTGATCAGTGCGCAACGGCCTATGCGCTGGCCGCAGGGCTGGACCCCGAGGTGCTGTGTGAGCAGTTCATCGCCGGTGACGAGGTCACGGTGCCGGTGCTGGGCGCGGGGGAAGATGCACGGGCCTTGCCGCTGATCCGCATCGTGGCGCCAGATGGCAATTACGACTACCAGGCCAAGTATTTCACCAACACCACCCGTTATCTGCTGCCCAGCGGTCTGCCTGAGTCTGAGGAAGCGGCCATTGCCGCGCTGGTGCTCAAGGCCTTCAGCAGTCTGGGCTGCCGCGGTTGGGCCCGCGCTGACGTGATGATTGATGCCGCCACGCGCCAACCCTACCTGCTGGAGATCAACACCTCACCGGGCATGACCGGGCATTCGCTGGTGCCGATGTCGGCGCAGGCCGCCGGTATCAGCTACGCGGATTTGTGCCTGCAAATTCTGCAACAGGCCACGCTGGACTACGCATGAACGCGCCGCTTGCCGAACCTCTGCCCGCCGACGTTCGCCTGATGAACGCGGTGGCCGGCCTGCTGTTCACTGCCGCAATGTTGCTGGGTCTGGGCGCGCTGCTGATGTGGGGTGCGCGCCTGCCGCAGTTTGCCATCACCGGCATTAGTGTCACAGGTGATGTGGCGCACTACAACGCGCTGACCCTGCGTGCCAACGTGGTGCCACATCTGGAAGGCACCTTTTTCACGCTGAACCTGAAAGCTGCACGCAAGGTATTTGAGTCGGTACCGTGGGTGCGCCAGGCGGTGGTGCGGCGCGAGTTTCCAAACCGCCTGCGGGTCCAATTGCAGGAGCACCAGGCTGTGGCATTCTGGGGGCTGGAGGGCGACTCGCGTCTGGTCAACAGCTTTGGTGAGGTGTTTGAGGCCAATGTGGGTGAGGTGGACCAGGACAACCTGCCCAGGCTGAATGGCCCTGAGGGCCAGTCGGCCCAGGTGCTGGCCATGCATCAGACTCTACAGCCGCTGTTTACCCCCATGGATTTGACGCTCGATATGCTGGAGCTGACACCGCGCGGCGGCTGGCGGGCGCAGCTCGATACCGGCACGGCACTGGAGCTCGGCAGCGGCAGCGCGCCCGAACTGATCGCGCGTGCCCAGCGTTTTCTGAGCACCGTGACGCAGGTCACCGCCCGCTACCAGCGCCGCCCAAGCCAGCTGGCATCGGCAGATTTGCGCCATACGGACGGTTATGCGATTCGCCTGGAAGGGGTGAGTACGCTGGGTGTGGGCGAGATCAAAAAACAGTAATGCAAGACAACAGGTGACGTCATGGCAAAAGAGTACAAGGATTTGGTTGTCGGTCTGGACATCGGCACCGCCAAGGTGATGGTGGTGGTGGCCGAGGTCATGCCCGGTGGCGAGCTCAAGCTGGCTGGCCTGGGCGTGGCCCCCAGCAATGGCTTGAAACGCGGCGTAGTGGTCAACATTGATGCCACGGTGCAGAGCATTCAGCAGGCGCTTCGTGAGGCCGAGCTGATGGCCGACTGCAAGATCACCCGGGTTTACACCGGCATCACCGGCAGCCACATCCGGGGCATCAACTCGCACGGCATGGTGGCCATCAAGGACCGCGAGGTCACCCACGCCGATGTGGCCCGCGTGGTGGAAACCGCCAAAGCCATCAACATCTCGACCGACCAGCGCCTGCTGCTGGTGGAGCCGCAAGAGTTCATCATCGATGGGCAGGACGTGAAAGAGCCGATCGGCATGAGCGGCATCCGCCTTGAAGCCAAGGTGCACATCGTGACCGGTGCGCAGAGTGCCGCTGAGAACATCATCAAATGTGTGCGCCGTTGCGGCCTGGAAGTGGAGCAACTCATGCTCAACCCGCTGGCCAGCAGCCAGTCGGTGTTGACCGAGGATGAGCGTGAACTGGGCGTAGCCCTTGTGGATATTGGGGCGGGCACTACAGATTTAGCAATCTTTACCAACGGCGCGATTCGCCACACTGCCGTTATCCCGATTGCTGGCGACCTGATCACCAGCGACATTGCCATGGCGCTGCGCACGCCCACCAAAGACGCCGAAGAGATCAAGGTTGAAAACGGCTACGCCAAGCAATTGCTGGCCGACCCTGAGGCGCAAGTGGAGGTGCCCGGGCTGGGCGATCGCGGCCCGCGCATGCTAAGCCGCCAGGCACTGGCTGGTGTGATCGAGCCGCGGGTGGAAGAAATTTTCAGTCTGGTGCACCAGGTGATGCGCGAGTCTGGCTTTGAAGAAATGTTGTCCAGCGGCATTGTGCTGACTGGCGGCAGCTGCATCATGCCCGGCATGGTGGAGTTGGGCGAGGACATTTTTCTCAAACCGGTGCGCCGTGGCATTCCCAAATACACCGGCGCCCTGTCAGACATGGTGGCGCAGCCTCGCGCTGCCACCGTGATGGGTTTACTCGAAGAAGCCCGCACGGCGCGCCTGCGTGGCTTCAAGGTGGCACAAAAGAACGGCTCCATGAAAACTGCCTTTGGCAGCATCAAGGACTGGATTGTGGGGAACTTCTGATGCTCAAGACCCCGCTCTGGCTCAGCCGCGCTGGCCCACCCCGACGATGGCGATGCATAGATCCACCCACAAGCCTTTTGAATCTCTTAATCACCCATTTTTTCAGCAACAATCCACCCCATGAATTATCCGGAGAGCACCATGACCATTGAACTCATCGACGAAGAATCGTTTAACCAGGGCACACAGATCAAAGTGATAGGTGTGGGCGGCGGTGGCGGCAACGCTGTGGCCCACATGATCGCCAGTGCGGTGCAGGGCGTGGAGTTCATTTGTGCCAATACCGATGCACAGGTGCTGTCCACCAGTGACGCGCACCGCGTGATTCAGCTCGGCTCGACCGGTCTTGGCGCTGGCGGCAAGCCCGACATGGCGCGGGAAGCCGCTGAAATCGCCATCGAGCAGATTCGCGAGGCCATTGATGGCGCGCACATGTTGTTCATCACCGCCGGCATGGGTGGTGGCACCGGCACCGGTGCGGCACCGGTCATTGCCCGGGTGGCGCGTGAAATGGGCATTTTGACGGTGGGCGTGGTCACCAAACCGTTTGAATTTGAAGGCAAACGCCGCATGGACAACGCCGACAGCGGCTTAGCCGAGCTCGAAGCCAATGTCGATTCACTGATTGTTGTGTTGAACGAAAAGCTGCTTGAAGTGCTGGGCGACCCGACGCAGGACGAAGCCTTTGCCCATGCCAATGACGTGCTGAAAAACGCTGTGGGCGGCATTGCAGAAATCATCAACGTGCCCGGCCATGTAAATGTCGACTTTGAAGACGTGCGCACCGTGATGGGCGAGCCGGGCAAGGCCATGATGGGCACCGCATTGGCCGCCGGCCCGGACCGTGCGCGTATTGCGGCAGAACACGCGGTGGCATGCCCGCTGCTTGAAGGCATCGACCTGTCAGGAGCCAAGGGCGTGCTGGTGCTGATCACCGCCGCCAAGGGATCGCTGAAACTGTCGGAGTCCAAACTGGCCATGAACACCATCCGTGCCTATGCGTCGCCCGATGCCCACGTCATTTATGGCACCGCTTACGATGACCATCTGGACGATCAGATTCGCGTTACCGTGGTTGCCACGGGGCTAAGCCGTCATGGCATGCGTCCCAAGCTGGTGGTAACCCAGCAACCGCAGGTACAGGTGGGCCTGCGTACCGGCACGCATGATGTATCGTATGCGGTACCGACCCAGGACGGTTCTGGCAGCGGACTGCAAACCACGAGCACGCTGGCTGGTCATTCAGGCATCGGCAACAGCATGGCCATGGGTGTCGGTCCGGGTTCGCAGCCGGACTACCTCAAGCCCAGCGTCTGGCGCAACCGCACTTCGGCGGCGCAAAAGGTGGACGCGCTGTCAAATGGCGGCATGGACGACTTCGAGATTCCGGCATTCCTGCGCAAGCAGGCCGATTGAGCCGGTTCGGTAAAATCCGCCTGTGCTGAAGCAAAGAACCCTCAAAACCCTGACCCGCGCTGTTGGCGTAGGCCTGCACAGTGGACAGCGGGTTGAAATCACGCTGCGGCCGGCGCAGCCTGACACCGGCATTGTGTTTCGTCGAGTCGATTTACCACAACCGGTTGACATTGCAGTGTCTGCGCTGGCCGTCACCGACACCCGAATGGCATCGACCATCTCCAACGGCAATGCCAAGGTGCACACGGTCGAACACCTGATGTCGGCCTGCGCCGGACTGGGTGTTGACAACTTGTACGTGGACATCACGGCTGAAGAGGTGCCGATTCTGGACGGCTCGGCGGCGTCCTTTGTATTTTTGCTGCAAAGTTCCGGCATCGAACTGCAAAACGCGCCCCGCCGCTTTATCCGCGTTTTGAAGCCAGTCGAAGTGTGCCAGGGCGAAGGTGCCGGTGAAAAGTGGGCCAGACTGGAGCCTTACCATGGCTACCGGCTCAATTTTGAAATCGACTTCAGCCACCCGGCGGTCGATTCAACCGGCCAGCGCGTGATCTTTGACATGAGTACGGGATCATATTCCAAGGACATTGCCCGCGCCCGCACCTTTGGCTTTACCAAAGACGTCGAAATGTTGCGGGCCAACGGCCTGGCTCTGGGGGGCGGCATGGACAATGCCATCGTCATGGACGATTACAAGGTACTCAACGCTGGTGGCCTGCGTTATGACGATGAGTTCGTCAAGCACAAGATTCTTGATGCCATGGGAGACTTGTATTTGGTCGGAAAACCGCTGCTGGCCAGTTACAGCGCATTCAGGTCGGGTCACGCGCTCAACAACCTGCTGCTGCGTGAATTGCTCAATCACACCGAGGCCTGGGACGTGGTGACTTTTTGGTGACGAAAAACTCGCACCTGACGGGTTTGCCAAGCTGGCTCGGGCCTGGTAATCCGCCAACGCCGCTGTGCCATTCAGTCATGTTGCTGTTTCGCTGGACCATGCTGATGCTGCTGCTAGCGGCTGGTGTTTGTTTTGTATTTTGGGTTGGCACGGGCCAGGCGCGTTACAAACACTGGGGACTGAAAATTCTGAAATGGACTTTGATTGCAGCGTTTGGCTTTTTTGCCGTGCTGGTGCTTGAGCGCGTGGCCTGAGCTTGAAAGGTGCTGGTGACTACGCCCTTGTGCATTGGGCTCATCGGAAAAAAGCCGCCCCAAAGGCGGCTTTTTGAGATCATCTGAACGACTTTGCCGTGCTGCCAATTTTGTCTCGATCCGTGCCTTGGCGTCAGCCAGTGCGATGGGCAAGTGGTGCGGCAGCTGTGTCAACAGCTCGGCACGCAGCAAGACCTCGTCAACCCAGGTAGCCTTGCCGATGCAGATCACTGTCTTGAACCTAGTAGTTCGTTTCACCAATCCCAATACATGAAATCGTGTCTTTTTCCGTCCTGCGCAATGCCTATTCCACCCGGCAAATTTTGAGCATATTGGCTCCCCCGGACGATCCCATCGGTTCACCACAAGTGATCGCGTAGATATCTCCGGTTTGCACAATGTCGAGCTTTTTAAGATCACTCTCGGCCCGCGCCAACGCGGTGTCCCGGTCTGCACTGGTGTCCATCAGCAATGGGCGGACGTTGCGATAAAGTGTCATTTTCCTTTGGGTGGCCACCTTGGATGTCAAGGCATAAATGGGCACCCGGATCAGATGGCGGCTCATCCATAGCGCCGTTGAACCACTGTCGGTCAACGCCACAATGGCTTTGGCACCCATGTGGTGTGCGGTAAAAAGCGCCCCCATGGCAATGGCGTGGTCAATGCGGATAAAGGATTTCCCGGTGAAATTGGCTTCGAGCTTGAAACTTTCACCGCCCTCGGCCGCGAGACAAATTTTTGCCATTTCGACCACTGTCTCAAGCGGGTACTTGCCTGCTGCCGTTTCAGCAGACAGCATCACGGCGTCGGTGCCGTCCAACACCGCGTTGGCAACGTCGCTGACCTCGGCGCGGGTCGGCACTGGGTTGGTGATCATCGACTCCATCATCTGCGTGGCGGTGATGACGACGCGGTCATGCTCGCGCGCCAGCTTGATCATTCGCTTTTGCAAGGCTGGCACGACTGCATTGCCGACCTCAACCGCAAGGTCGCCACGTGCCACCATGATGCCGTCACTGGCCAACAGGATTTCTTCCAGCCTGGGGATGGCTTCAGCGCGTTCGATCTTGGCGATCAGGGCGGGTTTGTGGCCGCCTTCGCACGCGACGATGCACAACTGCCGCGCCATTTCCATGTCCGTGGCGCTTTTTGGAAAACTCACTGCAACGTAATCAGCCTTGAAACTCATCGCCGTGCGGATGTCATCCATGTCCTTGGCTGTCAAGGCCGGTGCACTCAAGCCGCCGCCTTGCTTGTTGATGCCTTTGTTGCTGGACAACTCACCGCCGAGCTTGACGGTGGTGTGTATCGCTTCGCCCTGAACATCGTCCACGGTAATGACGATCAACCCGTCGTTAAGGAGCAACACGTCACCGGCCTTGACCTCCCGCGGCAGCGCCTTGTAGTCCAGCCCAACGCCATCTTGGTCGCCTAAAGTGTCGCGCGAAGCATCCATGGTGAAAGTTTGACCGGGCTCCAAGAATATCTTGCCCTCGGCAAACTTGCCAACCCGGATCTTGGGGCCCTGCAAATCCGCCATGATGGCGACCTCGCGGCCAGCACGTTTGGCGGCTTCTCGCACCATTTGTGCACGGTCAATGTGGTCCTGCGCCTTGCCATGGCTGAAATTCAGTCGCACCACGTTGACGCCGGCCCGGATCATTTGCTCAAGTAGTGCTGGATCGCTGGATGCTGGGCCCAGAGTGGCAACAATTTTGGTAGCGCGACGCGACATGTAGAAGTTCCCGTGTAATAAAGTTTCGCGATTCTCACACATAAGCAGTTACAAAGCTGCGTCAAGTTCGCAAGGCATGGCGATGTTTGTGGGCAAATAGCCATTGCAACTTGTTGCCGCTCACACTGCCAGACCAATCGCGCGCTCGTTTATCTTCCCAGAACTGGAAACAGTTTGATCAATCCATCTGACATCACTTCCACAGCGAGCGCCGCCAAAATCAATCCCATCAGCCGGGTCATGACGTTGATGCCGGTCTTGCCCAAGCCCCGGGCAATGGGCTGAGCCAGCGAAAAACACAGCGCTGTGGCCAGAGCGACGACCACGCCGTAGCCCACCAGGGTGCCAAGTTGCCATATGGTTCGGGCCTTTTCGGCATAAATCACCACCGTGGACATGGTTGCCGGCCCGGTCAACAGCGGGATGGTCAGCGGCACCACCGCAATACTGGCGCGCGCTGACGCATCGTGCATTTCTTCTTCGTTGGACTTGGCCTCGGCCGGCTGGGCGTTGAGCATGGCCAGGGCAGAAGTCAATAGCAACATGCCACCCCCCACCTGAAAGCTGGCCAGCGAAATACCAAAAAACTCTAAAATATGCAGGCCCATCAGGGCACTGGTAGCTATCACCACAAACGTGCTGAAAGACGCGATCCAGATGGTGCGACTGCGCTGCTGGGGCGTGAAATCCTGCGTGTAGTGAATGAAAAACGGCACGATGGCCAACGGGTTGACGATGGCCAGCAAAGTGACGAGAGGTTTGAAATCCATGGCAGGCATGTTAATCGCCTGCGTTCGTGGTGGCGAAAATCTTTTAGCATTGGACTTGAAACAAGACACCTACACAAGGACGCCACCGTGACGAACATGATTGAATTGACGGCTACCGACGGATTTGTTTTTCCGGTTTATCAGGCGCTTGCACACGGCCCGGTAAAAGGCGCAGTGGTAGTGGTGCAAGAGATTTTTGGTGTCAATGCCCACATCCGCGCGGTAGCCGATGGTTTTGCGGCTCAGGGCTATCTGGCGCTGGCACCCTCGACTTTTCACCGGGTCAAGCCAGCGGTAGAACTCGCCTACACCCCTGAGGACATTGCCGCTGGTGTCGCTCTGAAGGCGCAGGTCGAAGCGCTGCCGCCACCGGGCGTACTGCAGGACCTGCAGGCCACCGTTGATCATGGCGTCGCGGCGGCGGGCAAGGTTGGGATGATCGGTTATTGTTGGGGCGGCTTGTTGACCTGGCGCGTCGCTTGTCAACTGCGCCAGGTCACGGCAGCAGTGCCCTATTACGGTGGCGGCATGACACAAGCGGCCGAAATTGCCCGTGTGCCCAAAATTCCGGTGCTGGCGCATTTTGCCAGCCACGATCTGTCAATTCCCCTTGAAGGAGTTGCGGTTTTCAAGGCGGCGCAACCGCACGTTGAAGTGCATCTGTACGATGCCAGCCATGGGTTCAATTGCGACCACCGGGCCGCTTACAACGCACCTGCTGCGGCTTTGGCGCGTGAGCGCACGCTGGACTTTTTTGCACCACTGCTGAATTGACTAAATCTCTTGACCAACGACGTCGCTGACAGCCTGCTTGTTGCTGAGGATTTATGAAAAAAACGCTTCTAGCCCTTTTGCATAAAGCGCTGATAGCTACGCTACTTGTAGCATTCCAGCATGCTGCGTTGTCTGCTGATTACATTGGCCCCCTGTTCGATGCGCATCTGCACTACAACGAAGAAGCGTGGAACGGACAGGCGGGTCCGCATCCGGTGGCCGATGTTCTGACGCGGCTCACGCGCAATGGCGTCAAGGCTGTGGTGTCCAACTCGCGTCCCAATGATGGCACCCGGCTGCTAGCAGCAGCGGTTGCAACGCAAAAACCCGGCAATCATGGCAGCATGGGGGCACCAAAAGCCGATTTGACGGTGGTGCCATTTATTCGCTTGTACCGAACGCGGGACGATTACACCAACTGGTTTCGAGACGAGTCGATTTACCAGATGGTTGAAGCCGAGTTTGCCAAAGGCACGGCCAGCGGGCCTTATCGTGGCTTGGGTGAGTTTCATCTGTATGACAGTGCCAATGCCGATGGTGCAGTGGCCAAAAAACTCATGGCATTTGCAGAAAATCAGAAACTTGCAGTGCTGGCGCATGTTGACGATGTGGCGATTGAGCTGTTGATGGCCAACACGCCTTCCAAAGGCCAGAAAACTCGCCTGATCTGGGCGCATACCGGTATCGGTGGTGCATCGATTGCGCGGGTGGACGCGCTGCTGGGCAAATATCCATTGTTGATGGGGGAACTGTCATACCGGCCCGGTTTGACCTGTGGCGAAGCGACAGGCGCTGAGCGACTCTGCCCCGAATGGCGCACCTTGTTGCTCAAACACCCCACGCGGTTTTTGATCGGGTCTGATACCTGGGTTAACCAGCGCTGGCAGTATTACGACGCGTTGATGCAAGGGTATCGCCAGTGGCTGGGAGATTTGCCCCAAGAAGTTGCGCGCAAGGTGGCCTGGAACAACGGCGCAGCCCCTGTTTGGCCTGCCACTTTTAGCGCCTTGACGGCTGAGGCACGGTCAACGGTTACTGCGGGTCAAATAGCGCTTGCGCCAGAAAAAAAGCCCCAGGCTGACAGCGACCACCAGCATTAGCCCGATGACCCACCACAGCCCTAGCTGCTGATGAATCAACGGCATGACTTCAAAGTTCATGCCAAAAAAACCTGTCACCAGATTCAGGGGCAAAAAAATGGCAGTCAGCGCGGTGAGTGTGCGCATGATTTCGTTGGTACGGTTGCTTTGGGCGTTGAAGTGAATTTGGACGGCCGTTTCAGCGTTGTGCTCAAGCTGGCGTACATGATGCACCACACGCTCGATGTGCTCAAGTACATCGCGGCTGCGCACCTGTAGCATGTCTCGTTCATGCTGGCTCAGGTGGACGTCTTCCTCAGGCCAGGTTTTCAGGGCTTCGATCCAGTCTTGCACGGCGGTGCGCTGGTCATCACAAATTTCTTCGAGTTGGTGCAGCGACTGGCGCGCATCAAGCAAAGTGCTCCAATTGGCAAAACGCGCTCTGGGGTTGAGCAGCTGGGCTTGCCAGTGATCGAGCTGATGGCTAAGCTCGCGGCGCAGCGCCAGAAAGCCGTCCACCATATGGTTGACGATGCGCAGCATCAGGTCAGCCGGGTTGCCTGGCACACCGCGCGCCCCGACTGAGCGGCTGTCTGGGGCGGTCATGCCAGTGTCGGCACTGGTTGGGCTTGCGCCGGCGCCGGCGGACAACAAGCGCTGGGCGTAGCCGTCGCGCATGGCGCAGTCTTGCGGATGAACCGAAAGCAAAACATGGTCAAGCACCACAAAGCCCACCGGATTGGTATCTATTCGCCGCAGAATCGGCGGCCCGCTGCGTTTGGGTAAGGATTCGGACTTTCGGCCTTGCGTCAGGTCGCCTGTGGCAGCCGATTGCGCCAAGCCGCGAAACACCAGCAGGTCATACTGTGAGGTGTAGTCAAAACGCGACGGAATCTGCAGGTTAAGCAGGTCTGCCACGTGCAGGTCCACCAATTGGAGCGCACACAGCCGCTGCAGTGTGGTCTGAATCTGTGCTTGCATTTGCTCAAATTCGGTTCGGTTACAGGTCAACCACAGGTAGCCCTGTGCTGGCAAGCTCAGATCATCCAAGGTCTCGGGCAGTACCCCGGTCTTGAGCTCGGTGACGCTGGTACCGTGAAGCGAAAAGATGCGCATGCTCAACCTGTTTTCTTGGGTATATTTGCCTGTATCCCTTTTTATATATAGGAATACAGCTATCTAATTTGTAGTAATTTGGCGGCATCGCGGGCAAAATAGGTCAGCACTCCATCGGCCCCGGCGCGCTTGAAGGCGAGCAGGCTTTCCATCATCACTGCGTCGTGGTCAAGCCAGCCATTTTGCGCGGCGGCTTTGAGCATGGCGTATTCACCCGACACCTGGTAGGCAAAGGTCGGGATGCGGAACTCGTCCTTGACGCGTCGTACCACGTCCAGATAGGGCATGCCGGGCTTGACCATCACCATGTCGGCACCTTCGGCAATGTCCATGGCGACTTCGCGCAGCGCCTCGTCGCTGTTGCCGGGGTCCATCTGATAGACCTTTTTATTGCTTTTGCCCAGGTTGCCGGCCGAACCCACGGCATCGCGAAACGGGCCATAAAAGGCACTGGCGTATTTGGCGCTGTAGGCCATGATGCGGGTGTGGACAAAATGGTGCGCTTCCAGCGCCTGGCGGATGGCACCAATACGCCCATCCATCATGTCGCTGGGTGCCACGATGTCGGCACCCGCACCCGCCTGCGTCAGCGCCTGTTTGATCAGTATCTCAACCGTGGCATCGTTCATGATGTAACCGTCCTCAGAAGCGCGGGGGTCGGGCAGGCCGTCCTGGCCATGGCTGGTGAAAGGGTCAAGCGCCACATCACACATCAGTCCGAGCTGCGGAAATTCTTTCTTTAGCGCCTGGACCACGCGCGGGATCAGTCCGTCTGGGTTCAGTGCCTCGCGCCCGTCGGGCGTTTTGAGCGAGGAGTCAATGACCGGGAACAATGCCATCACCGGAATGCCCAGTTTGACGCAGTCTTCAGCCACCGGCATGAGCAAGTCCAGGCTCAGGCGCTCAACACCTGGCATCGAGACCACAGCTTGGCGTTGCTGTTGCCCATCCACCACAAACACCGGATAAATCAGGTCACAGGGCTTGACCTGATTCTCGCGAACCAGGTCGCGGGTGAAGCTGTCGCGACGCAAGCGCCGTGGACGGCCAAGCGGATAAATGGCATAGGGTGTCATGACTGAAGGCTTTCAAAAAGGTGTTCCCGATCGTAATTTCAAAATATTTTTGTTGCAGGGTTGAAAGTCACAATTTTTTTTGTTAAATTAGACCCCGGGCAGTTTACTGCTCCCCGCTTTTCCTCCCTGAGCGGGGCCTTGATGTGTGACAGCAAATAGGCTTACCACCCCAGCCCTCGTGCTGGGGTTTTTTTTGCCTGTCTATTTGAGTAAACTGACATCATGCTCTGGATCAAGTCACTTCATATTGTTTTTGTTGCCAGCTGGTTCGCGGGCCTGTTTTATTTGCCGCGCATTTTTGTCAATCTGGCCATGGTGCCCGCCGACTCAAAAGCAGAGCGAGACCGCTTGCTGCTGATGGCACGCAAGCTGTTGCGATTTATGACCATCATCGCGGTTCCGGCAATTGTTTTCGGCCTGTGGCTGTGGATTGATTACGGCATTGGCGTTTTCGGCCTGAAGATTTTGATTGGCTACGGCATTGGCTGGGGGCCGGGTAACGGCTGGATGCATGCCAAACTCTTGGGTGTTGCGCTGGTGATTGGCTACCACCATGCCTGCAGCGTGATGTTGAACAAGATTGTTCGAGGTGAGCAGCGCCATAGTCACGTCTGGTACCGCTGGTTTAATGAAGCACCGGTGATTCTGATGCTGATCATTGTGTGTTTGGTGGTGCTTAAACCATTCTGAAGCTGCCATGCCGATGCACAAGACTTCGGCATGGCCACTGGCTTTGGTCTACTTTGGGCTGATCGTCTACGCCAGTCTGTACCCTTTTTCCCTTTGGCGAGACCAGGGCGTTGCGCCCTGGTTGTTCTGGATGGCCCCATGGCCCAGGTACTGGACACGGTTTGACGTGATGGCCAATGTGCTCGGCTATGTGCCACTTGGGTTTTTGCTGGCTTTAAGTGCCTTGCGCACTGGTCGTGTACGGTTTGCTTTTTCCTCGGCATTTCTAGTGACCATGGGATTGTCTTTCACACTGGAATCATTGCAGGTGTTTCTGCCAGATCGGGTGCCTTCAAACCTAGACCTGGTACTCAATACTGCCGGTGGTGCGCTGGGCGCAGCACTGGCCATGATCATGGAAAAGTCGGGCGTTTTGCAGCGCTGGAGCCGGTTTCGTGCCGACTGGTTTATCGAGGAGTCGCGCGGTGCGCTGGTGTTGCTGGCCTTGTGGCCGGTCGCCTTGCTGTTTCCAACGGCAGTGCCTTTTGGGTTGGGCCAGGTGATGGAGCGTCTGGAAATGGCGTTGGCAGAGCTGCTGGCCGATAGTCATTTTGTTGAATGGTTGCCATTGCGGGAGGTCGAGTTGCAACCTCTGACTTTTGGTGCAGAGTGGCTTTGTGTGGTGCTGGGTGTTCTGATTCCTGGCTTGCTGGGTTTTTGCGTGATTGAGCGCCGCATCAAGCGCATTTGGTTCCTGCTCTGGATGGTGACCTTGGGGGTTGGTGCAACAGGTTTGAGCGCAGCGTTGAGTTTTGGCCCTGAACACGCTTGGGACTGGTTGGTTACACCGGTTGAGGTGGCCCTAACGACTGCCCTTTTGATTTTGCTTGTCTTTTTATGGCTACAACAGCGATCAGCTGCGGCGTTTTCGGTGTTGGCGCTGGGTGTTTATCTGAGTCTTCTCAACCAGACCTCGACCGGCCCATATTTTGAACAGACTCTTTTCATGTGGGAGCAAGGCCGTTTTATTCGATTTCATGGCTTGGCTCAATGGCTAGGCTGGTTATGGCCGTTTGCCGCATTGGTATATGTGTTGAGTTTGGTCTGGCACAAAGACTCAAAAAACTAAAATTGCACTCATGAACCTTATTAAAACCACCCCAGCTGTAAGCTCTGAGCGCCTGTCTGACGCGAGTTATTACCAACGACATATCTTTTTTTGTCTGAACCAGCGGGACAACGGCGAAAGCTGTTGCGCCCAATTTGACGCCAGCACGGCGTTTGAGCGCTGCAAGTCCCAGGTCAAGGCGGCTGGCCTGGCTGGCCCCGGCCAGGTCCGGGTCAACAAAGCCGGCTGCCTGGACCGCTGCGCCGGCGGCCCGGTGGCTGTGGTTTACCCAGAGGCTGTCTGGTACAGTTATGTTGATAGCGCAGACGTTGACGAAATTGTTGAGTCGCACCTGAAAAATGGTCAGGTTGTGCATCGCCTGCTGACACCAGCCCACTTGGGGCGTTGAATTTTTTAGTCTTTTCTTGCTCTAGCCCTTATGCAATAAGCGCTGATAGCTATATTTTTTACATCACTCTACAGCACTTGCCAATTCATGGCAAGCCTATAAATTCCAATGAAAAAATTACTGTTGGCCCTTGTGGCTCTGCTTTGCCTGTCGGCCACCGCTCAGGTGCCCCAAGCCCCTGAAATTGCTGCCCGGTCCTATTTGTTGATGGACGTGACGGCCGATCAAATCCTGGCACAAAAAGACATCGACATGCCGGTAGAGCCAGCGTCACTGACCAAGCTGATGACCGCCTACCTGGTGTTTGACGCCCTGCGCAACAAAAAAATCGACCTCAAGCAGACCTTTGCGATAAGCGAGCGCGCCTGGAAAATCCCCGGATCCCGCATGTTTATTGATCCCAAGATGATGGTGCCGGTCGAAGACCTGATTAAAGGCATGGTGGTTCAAAGTGGCAACGATGCCACCGTGGCGTTGGCCGAAGGGGTGGGCGGCAGTGTCGAGCGCTTTGTTCAACTGATGAACGATCAAGCCAAAGTATTGGGCATGAAATCCACCGGCTACAAGAATCCCGAGGGCTTGACCGAGCCTGGACACATCACAACAGCGCGCGACCTCAGCATCTTGGCTGTGCGATTGATGCGTGACTTTCCAGACTATGTGCCCTATTACGCCATCAAAAAATACCGCTATGTAGGAACGCCATCGGCCAACGACACCAACCGCAACTTGTTGCTTTTTCGCGACCCGACAGTCGATGGCCTGAAAACCGGACACACGGATGCCGCCGGCTACTGCCTGATCGCAACGGCGCACCGGGATGTGGCGGGCGTGGGCAGTCGCCGCATGCTATCGGTTGTGCTTGGGGCAACCAGCGAGAACGTTCGAGCCAATGAGTCCCAGAAGTTACTGAATTGGGGCTACACCGCCTATGAGGCTGTCAAATTGTTTGATGCGAATCAGCCGGTGGTGACTGCAGCGATCTGGAAAGGCAAGGAGTCAACCATTGTCTTGGGTCAGACGCGGCCCATCGTGGTAGCGGTGCCGACTGGAACAGGCGGCAAATTGACCACCAACGTGGTGCGATCTGACCCCCTGGTTGCGCCGTTGGGCAAGGGGCAGCAACTGGGAGTTCTTAAGGTCATGGGCGGCAGCCAAATGGTGACTGAGATACCGTTGCTGGCCTTGCAAGGTGTAGAACAGGCTGGAGTACTCGGTCGTGCTTGGGATGCATTGCGACTATGGATCAAATAGCCGATTGCAGCGACGGTTATGACCTGTTATAGTCGTGAGCTTTTCGGGAATTCCGAAGGGGCTCACGTTTTCGTTGTTTTAAAGTTTTAAGCGATTTTGGAACGTTTAGGGATTTTTAGTTTTTAGGAGGCTCAGGTGCCAACCATCAATCAGTTAATTCGTCAGGGGCGTGCGGTCGAAGTGATCAAGTCCAAAAGCCCGGCGATGGAAAATTCTCCACAACGCCGCGGTGTTTGCACCCGCGTTTACACCACGACTCCGAAAAAGCCCAACTCTGCTTTGCGTAAAGTTGCCAAAGTGCGCTTGACCAACGGGTTTGAGGTGATTTCATACATTGGCGGCGAAGGCCACAACCTGCAGGAACACAGCGTGGTGCTGGTTCGTGGCGGTCGTGTCAAGGATTTGCCCGGTGTGCGTTACCACATCGTGCGCGGTTCGCTCGACTTGCAAGGCGTGAAAGATCGCAAGCAGTCGCGTTCCAAGTATGGTGCTAAGCGCCCCAAGGCCAAGTAACTCAACGGTTTTTTTAAACAGTGTTTGTTGCTGCGTGGCGCAGTCAGCAAACGAAGTGACCCAGGTCGGGTCGAGTAAGTGAGAGTCTTATTTTTAACTCTCGCGGTGTTGTCAAAGACACCAACTGAAGCAATAGAGGTGAAAAAATGCCACGTCGTCGCGAAGTCCCTAAACGTGAAATCCTGCCGGATCCCAAGTACGGCAATGTCGAGCTGTCCAAATTCATGAACGTGATCATGGAAGGCGGCAAAAAAGCCGTTGCCGAGCGCATCATTTATGGTGCGCTGGAGCAGATTGAAAAGAAAAACCCAGATAAAGATCCTCTAGAAGCCTTTACCGTGGCCATCAACAATGTGAAGCCGCTGGTTGAGGTGAAGTCCCGTCGCGTTGGTGGTGCAAACTACCAGGTGCCTGTTGAAGTACGTCCGGTGCGCCGCCTGGCCCTGTCAATGCGCTGGATCAAGGAAGCCGCCCGCAAGCGTGGCGAAAAGTCCATGGCGCTTCGCTTGGCCAACGAGTTGCTGGAGGCCACTGAAGGCCGCGGCGGTGCCATGAAAAAGCGTGACGAGGTTCACCGCATGGCCGAAGCCAATAAGGCATTCTCGCATTTCCGTTTCTAAATCCCACTCGACGGCATCCGGGCTTGTCCAGATGCCGCACCAACAAGGCCGCGCCTTGCGGCCTGCATCGTCTCTGATACAGATCACCAAAGGATCCAACATGGCTCGCCATACCCCCATTGATCGCTACCGCAATATTGGTATTTCCGCTCACATTGACGCTGGTAAAACCACCACCACCGAGCGCGTACTTTTTTACACCGGCGTGAACCACAAAATTGGTGAAGTTCACGACGGCGCGGCCACCATGGACTGGATGGAGCAAGAACAAGAGCGTGGCATCACAATCACCTCGGCGGCTACCACCTGCTTCTGGAAAGGCATGGACAAGTCCTTGCCCGAACATCGCATCAACATCATCGACACCCCCGGTCACGTGGACTTCACGATTGAAGTCGAGCGCTCGATGCGTGTGCTGGACGGTGCCTGCATGGTCTATTGCGCCGTGGGTGGCGTGCAGCCCCAGTCCGAAACTGTCTGGCGCCAGGCCAACAAGTACAAAGTGCCTCGCCTGGCGTTTGTCAACAAGATGGACCGCACCGGTGCCAATTTCTTCAAGGTCGTTGAGCAAATGAAGCTGCGCCTGAAAGCCAGCCCGGTTCCGATGGTCATCCCGATTGGTGCCGAAGAAAACTTCACCGGCGTGGTGGACCTGATCAAGATGAAAGCCATCATCTGGGACGAAGTCTCGCAAGGGATGTTGTTTGATTACCGTGAAATTCCAGCTGAACTGCTGGAATTGGCCAAAGAATGGCGCGAAAAAATGGTTGAAGCAGCCGCTGAAGCCTCTGAAGAATTCATGAACAAGTACCTTGAAGAAGGTGACTTGACCGAAGAAGAGATAAAGCTCGGCATTCGCACCCGCACCATTGCCAGCGAAATTCAACCGATGTATTGTGGCTCAGCTTTCAAGAACAAGGGTGTTCAGCGTATGCTGGATGCGGTGATCGAATTCATGCCGTCACCGGTGGACATTCCCCCTGTCAAGGGGATGGACGAAGATGAAAATCCTGTCACTCGCAAGGCTGATGACAGCGAGAAATTTTCTGCATTGGCGTTTAAGTTGATGACCGATCCGTTTGTGGGGCAGTTGACTTTTGTTCGCGTTTACTCTGGTGTATTGACCAAGGGAGATACTGTTTTCAACCCTATTCGTGGGAAAAAGGAGCGTATCGGTCGTATCGTGCAGATGCATGCCAACAATCGTGAAGAAGTCAGCGAAATTCGCGCGGGTGACATCGCCGCTTGTATCGGCCTCAAAGACGTCACCACCGGCGAAACGCTATGTGACCCGTCGGCCATCGTGATGCTTGAGCGCATGATCTTCCCTGAACCTGTGATTACCCAAGCTGTAGAGCCAAAGACCAAAGTTGACCAGGAAAAAATGGGCATCGCACTGCAGCGTTTGGCCCAGGAAGATCCGTCGTTCCGCGTCAAAACCGACGAAGAATCAGGCCAAACCCTGATCGCCGGTATGGGCGAGCTTCACCTGGAAATCATTGTTGACCGCATGAAGCGCGAGTTTGGCGTGGAGGCCAACGTCGGCAAGCCTCAGGTGGCCTACCGCGAAACCATCCGCAAAACCATCGAAGATGCTGAAGGTAAGTTCGTCCGTCAGTCTGGTGGTAAAGGGCAGTACGGCCACGTGGTCTTGAAGATTGAGCCCAATGAGGCTGGCAAAGGTATCGAATTTGTAGACGCGATCAAGGGCGGCGTGGTACCGCGTGAATACATTCCAGCGGTGGAAAAAGGTATCCACGAAGCGGTGACGCAAGGTGTGCTAGCGGGCTACCCGGTGGTTGATGTCAAAGTTACGTTGCATTTCGGCTCTTACCATGACGTGGATTCGAACGAACTGGCCTTCAAGATGGCGGCGATTTTTGGCTTCAAGGAAGGTTGCCGCAAGGCAGGGCCAGTCATTCTTGAACCGATGATGGCAGTTGAAGTCGAAACCCCGGAAGACTACGCCGGCAACGTGATGGGCGATTTGTCTTCCCGCCGCGGTATGGTGCAAGGCATGGAAGACATGGTCGGCGGTGGCAAGGCCATCAAGGCCGAAGTACCGCTGTCGGAAATGTTCGGATATTCCACCACCCTGCGTTCGATGTCGCAAGGGCGTGCAACTTACACGATGGAATTCAAGCATTACACAGAAGCTCCACGTAACGTGTCTGAAGCCATCATGGCCTCAAGGGCCAAATAATTTTCAGGTGCCGGATCAAGATTCGCATAGCGAATTTGCTCGGGCATCTCTGATTGCAGCTGACTGGATAGTTCGACCTGTCTGCGACGATGTGCCACCCTGTTTCCCGTGCGGGGCGAACCAGCAACATCGTGCAAACATTAAACCAATACACGGGAATTAGCTCTTTGGAGAATTGAAAAATGGGAAAAGAAAAATTCACGCGCACCAAGCCCCACGTCAATGTGGGCACCATTGGCCACGTTGACCATGGCAAAACCACCCTGACCGCGGCCATCACCTCGGTGATGGCGGCCAAGTTTGGCGGCACCGCCAAGGCCTACGACCAGATTGACGCTGCCCCCGAAGAAAAGGCCCGCGGCATCACCATCAACACCGCCCACGTTGAATACGAAACCGCCAACCGCCACTACGCCCACGTTGACTGCCCCGGCCACGCTGACTATGTGAAAAACATGATCACCGGTGCCGCCCAAATGGACGGTGCCATTCTGGTGTGCTCAGCTGCTGACGGCCCCATGCCTCAGACCCGCGAACACATTCTGCTGGCCCGCCAGGTCGGCGTGCCTTACATCATCGTCTACCTGAACAAGTGCGACATGGTCGACGACGCCGAACTGCTTGAACTCGTTGAGATGGAAGTGCGCGAACTCCTGGACAAGTATGACTTCCCGGGTGATGCAACACCCATCATCCACGGCTCAGCCAAGCTGGCCATGGAAGGCGACAAGGGCGAACTCGGTGAAGGCTCCATCTTCAAACTCACAGAAGCCCTGGACACCTACATCCCTCTGCCGGAGCGGGCAGTGGACGGTGCCTTCCTGATGCCCGTAGAAGACGTCTTCTCAATCTCAGGCCGTGGCACGGTGGTCACTGGCCGTATCGAGCGCGGCATCATCAAAGTCGGCGAAGAAATCGAAATCGTCGGCATCCATGACACCCAAAAGACCACCTGCACCGGCGTGGAGATGTTCCGCAAACTGCTCGACCAGGGCCAGGCCGGCGACAACGTCGGTATCCTGCTGCGCGGCACCAAGCGTGAAGATGTGCAGCGCGGCCAGGTGCTGTGCAAGCCCAATTCGATCAAGCCCCACACCCACTTCACCGGCGAGATCTACGTCTTGTCCAAAGACGAAGGTGGCCGTCACACCCCGTTCTTCAACAACTACCGTCCTCAGTTCTACTTCCGCACCACCGACGTGACCGGGGCGATCGAGTTGCCAGAAGGCAAGGAAATGGTCATGCCTGGAGACAACGTGTCGATCACGGTCAAGCTGATTGCCCCGATCGCCATGGAAGAAGGCCTGCGCTTTGCCATCCGTGAAGGTGGCAAGACCGTGGGTGCCGGTGTGGTTGCCAAGGTGATAGCCTGATATTTTGCGGGACAGACCCAAGCTTCACGCAGTGAACCAGCTCTGTCCTCAACTGATTAGAAAGAAATTAATGGCAACCAAACAAAAAATCCGCATCCGCCTGAAGGCATTTGATTACAAGTTGATCGATCAGTCAGCAGCCGAAATCGTCGATACCGCCAAGCGCACCGGCGCGATTGTCAAGGGCCCCGTGCCGTTGCCAACACGGATGAAGCGTTTTGACATCTTGCGTTCACCGCACGTCAACAAGACCAGTCGTGATCAGTTCGAAATCCGTACGCATCAGCGCTTGATGGACATCGTTGATCCGACTGACAAGACGGTTGACGCTTTAATGAAGCTCGACTTGCCTGCTGGCGTGGACGTCGAGATCAAGCTTCAGTAGATAACTTCTGTGAATGATGCACTTCGGTGCGGCCTTCATGGTTTTGAGTATTAGTTTTGCTTGTTTTTATTGGTCAGCAACTGCTATACTCAATGGCTCTGCTAAGCTTAACGGTCCGGCAGAGTTTTATTAACAGTCTCTCACAAGAAAACGTGTACAGCCAATTGAAGTTGTACCGGTGAGAGTTACGGAGAAAACAATGAGTCTTAGCAATCACTTAGGGTTGCTTGGGCGCAAGGTTGGTATGATGCGTCTGTTCACCGACGATGGGAATGCCGTTCCTGTTACGGTGGTTGATGTATCCAACAACCGAGTGACCCAGGTGAAAACCCAAGAGAACGACGGCTATGTCGCTTTGCAAGTGACGTTTGGTGCGAAAAAATCTTCTCGCGTCAACAAGCCGATCGCAGGACACCTCGCCAAGGCGGGTGTCGAAGCCGGTGAAATCATTCGTGAATTTCGTGTGTCGGCTGAAACCGCTACCCAATACCAAGCCGGTGTCAATGTGCCGGTGACCGCTGTATTTGCAGTGGGTCAAAAAGTTGATGTGCAAGGCACATCGATTGGCAAGGGATATGCAGGCACCATCAAACGCCATCACATGAGCTCGCAACGTGCATCACACGGTAACAGCCGTTCGCACAATGTGCCTGGCTCCATTGGTATGGCGCAAGATCCGGGACGTGTGTTTCCGGGCAAGCGCATGACGGGCCACCTCGGTGTTGACCTCGTCACGACGCAAAATCTCGACATCATTCGTGTTGACGAAGCGCGTCAATTGTTGATGATCAAGGGTGCCATTCCTGGCTCGGCCGGCGGTTTTGTGACCGTTCGCCCTGCTGTCAAGGCAAAAGCAACTGATGCAAAAGGAGCGAACTGATGCAGCTCGAACTCCTCAATGACCAAGGCCAAGTCGCATCCAAGCTGGATGTGATGGACACTGTGTTTGGTCGGGCTTACAACGAAGACCTGGTCCACCAGGTGGTTGTAGCCTTCCAGGCCAATGCCCGTCAAGGCACCCGCGCTCAAAAAGACCGTGAACAGGTTCGTCACTCAACCAAGAAGCCTTTTAAACAAAAGGGAACAGGGCGGGCACGTGCCGGCATGACGTCTTCGCCTATATGGCGTGGTGGTGGTCGAATTTTCCCGAATATGCCCGACGAGAACTTTGCTCAAAAAATAAACAAAAAGATGTACCGTGCCGGTATGGCTTCCATCTTCTCGCAGTTGGCACGCGAAGGTCGTCTGGCCGTGGTTGACTCCCTGACGGTTGAGTCGCCCAAAACCAAAGCGTTGGCAGCCAAGTTCAAGGCCATGAACCTTGACTCAGTGTTGGTGATCGCCGATGAGGTCGATGAAAATCTGTATCTCGCTTCGCGCAATCTGGTCAATGTGCTGGTTGTTGAGCCGCGTTATGCAGACCCCGTGTCACTGGTTCATTACCGCAAGGTGCTGGTCACCAAAGCGGCCATGGGCAAACTCCAGGAGATGTTCGCATGAACCACGGTCCCAATCTTTCCAAATTTGACGAAGGTCGTTTGATGCAGGTGCTGGTTGCGCCCATCGTGTCTGAGAAGGCGACGATGGCCGCAGAGAAAAGCAATGCAGTGACTTTCAAGGTGCTCCAGGACGCAACCAAATACGAAATCAAGGCCGCAGTGGAATTGATGTTCAAGGTTGAAGTCAAGGGCGTTTCAGTAGTGAACACCAAAGGCAAAACCAAGCGTTTTGGCAAATCAGTAGGCCGTCGCGACAACATCCGCAAGGCCTATGTGATGCTCAAGCCCGGTCAAGAGCTGAACCTTGGTGGGGAGGCTGCGTAATCATGGCTGTTATCAAAATGAAACCTACTTCTCCAGGCCGTCGTGGCGTGGTGAAGATTTCGCGTGATCACCTGCACAAGGGTGCTCCTCATGCTTCTTTGCTGGAGCCTCAGTTCCAGCAGGCTGGTCGTAACAACAACGGTCATATCACGACCCGTCACAAAGGTGGTGGTCACAAGCATCACTACCGCGTAGTCGACTTTCTTCGCAATAAGGATGCGATTCCGGCGAAGGTCGAGCGCATTGAGTACGACCCTAACCGTTCTGCGCACATCGCTTTGGTGTGTTATTCCGACGGCGAACGCAAGTACATCATTGCTCCGCGAGGTCTGGAAGTGGGTGCCACTATCATGAGCGGTGCAGAAGCGCCGATCCGGGTCGGTAACACCTTGCCTATTCGCAACATTCCGGTTGGCTCTGTTGTGCATTGCATTGAGCTGCAGGTTGGTAAAGGTGCGCAAGCAGTGCGCTCCGCCGGTGCCTCGGCAACCCTGCTGGCCCGTGAAGGTACCTACGCTCAGGTTCGTATGCGCTCAGGTGAAGTTCGCAAGATTCACATCGAGTGCCGTGCAACTTTGGGCCAAGTCGCCAACGAAGAACACAGCCTGCGTCAGCTCGGCAAGGCTGGCGTCAAACGCTGGATGGGTATTCGCCCGACCGTTCGCGGTGTGGTGATGAATCCTGTTGATCACCCGCACGGTGGTGGTGAAGGCAAGACCGGTGAAGGCCGTCATCCAGTCGATCCTTGGGGTAATCTGACCAAGGGCTACCGTACCCGTAACAACAAGCGCACGCAGGTCATGATCGTGTCGCGTCGCAAGAAGTAAGGGGTAGACAATGACTCGTTCTCTCAAAAAAGGTCCCTTTGTCGACCATCACCTGATTGCCAAGACCGAAAAGGCCGTGGCAACCAAAGACAAAAAGCCGATCAAGACCTGGTCGCGTCGCTCCATGGTTCTGCCCGATTTCATTGGTCTGACCATCGCTGTGCACAACGGCAAGCAACACGTACCTGTCTACATCACTGACCAAATGGTTGGCCACAAGTTGGGTGAGTTCGCGCTTACCCGGACTTTCAAGGGCCACCCTGCGGACAAAAAAGTCCAGAAGAAATAAGGAGTTGACCATGGAAACACGTGCAACCCTTCGCGGCGTCCGTTTGTCAGTGGACAAAGGTCGTCTGGTCGCGGATCTGATTCGCGGCAAAAAAGTGGATCAAGCCCTGAACATCTTGCAGTTCACGCAGAAAAAAGCTGCTGTGATCATCAAGAAGGTTTTGGAGTCTGCGATTGCCAACGCTGAACACAACGATGGTGCTGACATCGACGAGTTGAAGGTGAAAACCATCTTTGTTGAGCAAGGTGCATCGCTGAGGCGCTTCACGGCCCGCGCAAAAGGCCGTGGCAACCAAATCAGAAAACCCACGTGCCATGTGTACGTGACGGTTGGTAACTGAAAGAGGCCAGGAAGTTATGGGACAAAAAATCCATCCAACCGGCTTTCGCTTGTCGATTAGCCGCAACTGGGCATCTCGCTGGTATGCCAATGATCGTGACTTCGCGGGCATGCTCGCTGAAGACATCAAGGTGCGTGAGTACCTGAAAGCCAAGCTCAAAAACGCGTCTGTTTCGCGGGTTTTGATCGAGCGTCCTGCCAAAAATGCCCGCATCACGATTTACTCGGCTCGTCCGGGCGTTGTGATCGGTAAAAAGGGCGAAGACATTGAGAACCTGAAGCGCGACCTCGGTCGGCAGCTGGGTGTGCCAGTCGCAGTCAACATCGAAGAAGTGCGCAAGCCTGAAATCGATGCCAAACTGATTGCTGACTCGATCACCCAACAGTTAGAGAAGCGCATCATGTTCCGTCGGGCCATGAAGCGAGCCATGCAAAACGCCATGCGTCTGGGTGCCCTTGGTATCAAGATCATGTCTTCGGGTCGTTTAAACGGCATTGAAATTGCGCGTTGCGAGTGGTACCGCGAAGGTCGTGTGCCGCTTCACACCCTGCGTGCTGACATTGACTATGGCACTTCTGAAGCCAAGACAACCTACGGCATCATTGGTGTCAAGGTGTGGGTCTACAAGGGTGATACCTTGGGCCGCAATGATTTGCCCGCTGTCGAGACCCCGCGTCCCGATGACGAGCGCCGTCCGCGTGGTCCTCGTCGTGATGACCGTGGTGGTGCACGTCCCTCTGGAGACCGTCGTCCAGCAACTGGTGCACGTCGCCCCATGGGCACCAATGTAGCCCCCAGTGACGGTAGCGACAAGCCAGCCCAGGCACTCGGTGCCGATGTCAACAAACCCACCGTTCAGCGCGTCCGCAAGGTAGCCGCGCCGGGTGCAACACCCGACGGCAAAGGAGAATAACTATGTTGCAACCTGCGCGTAGAAAGTATCGTAAAGAGCAAAAAGGCCGCAACACTGGCATTGCAACCCGGGGTAGCTCGGTTGCGTTTGGTGATTTTGGTCTGAAATGTACGGATCGTGGTCGTTTGACGGCTCGCCAGATCGAAGCCGCTCGTCGTGCTATTTCCCGTCACGTCAAACGGGGTGGTCGTATCTGGATTCGGGTGTTTCCTGACAAACCCGTTTCCCAAAAGCCTGCTGAAGTGCGGATGGGTAACGGAAAAGGTAACCCCGAGTACTATGTTGCTGAAATCCAGCCCGGCAAGATCGTGTTCGAGATTGTTGGCGTCAGCGAAGAGTTGGCACGCGAGGCGTTCCGTTTGGCTGCCGCCAAACTACCTTTGCGCACCGCCTTCGTTGCCCGCATGATCGGTCAGTAGTCAGGAGCCAATGATATGAAAACGACTGAATTACGCCAAAAAGACGTTGCGGGTCTGCTCGCCGAGGTCAAAAGCCTTCAAAAGGCCCACTTTGGCCTGCGCATGCAAAAAGCCACGCAACAACTCAACAACACAGCCACACTGCGCATTGCGCGCCGTGACATCGCTCGCGCCAAGACCATTCTGGTTGAAAAGCAAGCGGCTGATAAATCCGCCAAATAAGGAGCGATAAATGACGGAAGCTAAAACATCCTTCAAGCGCACCTTGATTGGCAAGGTAGTCAGCGACAAGCGCTCAAAGACAGTGACTGTGCTCATTGAGCGTCGTGTCAAGCACGAGCTCTATGGCAAGATCGTTGGAAAATCCAGCAAGTATCACGCACACGATGAAAAGGGCGAGTACAAGATGGGTGACATGATCGAGATCACTGAGAGCCGGCCCATTTCCAAGACCAAAAACTGGGTTGCAACCCGTTTAGTCGAGAAGGCCTCTTTGGTGTAGGTTGATGCGGTGGCAACACCGCGACAAACGCAAGAACGGCTCACAATGTGAGCCGTTTTCATTGGTGTATCTGATTCTTAATTTTTTTATTTGAAGGAGTTTTACATGATTGAAGTTGGTCATCCATTGCCCGCCGTGACGCTGATGGAGTACGCAGAAGTGGAAAGTGGCGCTTGCAGCATCGGCCCCAATCCGGTGGACGTGACAGCCGCCACCGCTGGCAAGACAATTGCCCTGTTTGCTCTGCCTGGTGCTTTCACGCCCACCTGCTCTGCCAAGCACTTGCCGGGCTATGTTGAGCGTGCCGCGGCATTCAACGCTGCTGGCGTGGATGAAATTTGGTGTTTGAGTGTCAACGACGCCTTTGTCATGGGTGCTTGGGCACGGGACCAAAAGACGGGTGACAAGGTACGCATGCTCGCTGATGGCGATGCTGCCTTTGCCAAAGCAACCGGCCTGACACTCGACTTGACCGGCAAGGGGTTGGGACTGCGCAGCAACCGCTACTCGATGCTAGTCAAAGACGGCCGCGTTGTCACGCTTAACATTGAAGGCCCAGGAAAGTTTGAAGTCAGTGACGCGGCCACACTGCTGGCCCAAGCAAAAAACAACTGAGTCAACCGGCCCAAGTCACCGCAGCGTATACAAGCGCGCTGCATGACAGGATGATGGCCGCCGCCTTGACACGGTCAACCGTTTTGTCGCTTGAAACCGGCGCTGGGAAATCAAGCAACTTGTCGCCAGTCAACATCGGGCGCACCAGGTTCTCGCCCTTTTTCAACAAGTATGCTGCAATGGCAACGAGGTGCAGTGCCACCAGCACCAGCAAGATCAGCTTACCCACTTCCTTGTGATAAAATGTGGCATTGCCGACCCAGTTGGCTGAGACAAATTTGACCAGCGGCCCAGCGGCAGCAATTTCATCATCACTGAACAAGCCCGAACCCACCTGCAAGCTCAAGAAACCAAGCAGCGCGAAAACTGAAAAAGCACCCATCGGGTTGTGACCCACCGAGTCCATGGCTTCACCGCGACCTTGAACGTAACGCCAGACCTGGCGTGGACGGTATAAAAAACTCCCAAAACGCGACCAGTGTCCACCCACAAAGCCCCACACCAGGCGAAAGCACAACAGGCTAAGGACAGCGTAGCCGAACCGGAAATGCCACATCATGGCTGAGCCCCCTATCTGGGCGGTCACTACCAGACATACCACGCAGATCGCAAGGGCCCAGTGAAACACACGGGTCGGGGCATCCCACACACGAACAACAGCTTTCATAGTCACCTCAGCGTTGGCTCAATCAGCAGAAATTTCTAAATCACCCTAAACTCGCTTCCTGCCAGTTTTCATTTCAGTTTAACTTTGATCGGAGTCCCATGACTAAATTTTCTGCCGTTCTCCTTGCTGCCATTGGTGCAAGTTTTGTAGTGCCTGCTTCCGCCCAGTTCGCCAAGCCCGAAGACGCCATCAAGTACCGCAAGAACGCGCTCTTTGTGATGCAACAAAATTTTGGCCGCGTGGCTGCCATGGCTGGCGGTAAAGCACCATTTGATGCCAAGGTCGCAGCTGACAGCGCTGCCGTTGCCGAGTTCGTCTCAAACTTGCCCTGGAAGGGTATGGGCCAGGTACTGACAAAGGTGACACTCAAGGCCAAACCTGAGATCTGGGCCAAAAAGACCAAATTTGATGACGAGGCCCGCAAAATGCAGGCTGAAATGGCAAAACTGTCCGTCGCCGCCAAGAGTGGTAACATCGACAGCATCAAGGTTGCCGTCAATGCGGTTGGTGGTACCTGTAAATCCTGCCACGACGACTTCCGCGCCAAATAAGTCGGTTCTCGCGGACTGGTGGGCTGCCAGCTTTGACAGGCCCAGGCGTTAAGATGACCGTCTTTCACTCTACGCAAGTCCTACCATGCAACGCCGCCAAGTCAACTCCTTGTTCACTTTAATGACTGCCAGTTCGCTGGCAGTTTTTCATGGCGCTGTTTTGGCGCAGTCCACCGGCCCATTGTCAAACCTTGAAGTGTCCCAAGGGCTTAAAACCGCGCTGGAACAGGGTGCGCGCTCAGCCATTGGTTTGCTGGGACGACCGGACGGTTTTTTGAGCAACGACCGGGTTCGTATTCCTCTGCCAGGCTATTTGCAGGACGCCGCAAAACTCATGCGCACCTTCGGCCAGGGCGCACGCCTTGATGAGCTTGTCAACGCCATGAACCATGCCGCGGAGGCTGCAGTTCCATTGGCGCAGGACACGCTAGTGAGCGCAGTGAAGTCCATGAGTTTTCAGGATGCCCGGGCCATTCTTGCTGGTGGCGATACCTCGGTCACCCAGTTTTTTGCCGACAAGACGCGCCAGCCACTGGCTCAAAAATTTCTTCCTGTGGTCACAAAAACCACCGCACAGGTCAATCTGGCTGAAAAATACAACCAGGTGGCAGGCAAAGCGGCATCCATGGGGTTGATCAAAGAGGACCAGGTCAGCATTGAGCGCTATGTCACTGACAAGACGCTTGATGGCCTGTATCTCATGATTGGCGAAGAAGAGAAAAAAATTCGCCAGGACCCGGTAGGCACTGGCAGTGCCATACTGCAAAAAGTGTTCGGTTCATTGAAGTAAGCGCCCACGCTCCCGATGTCCACGAGCACCATGTCACGGCGCACCGCCGTGTTGGTGTTTGTGGCATTTGCTGCCGCCTATTTTTTGTCGGCACTGATCCGGGCAATCACTGCCACGCTGTCGCCCGCGCTGACACATGAGTTTGTCCTGAGTGCCGGTGATTTAGGTTTGTTGGCTGGGGGGTATTTTCTGGGCTTTGCCGCCACGCAACTTCCGCTGGGCAGCTGGCTTGACCAGTACGGCCCCAAAAAAGTGGTTTTGAGCCTGTTGACTGCCGCCGTTGCCGGATGTGCGGCTTTTGCCATGGCAATCAGTTTCAATGGACTGTTGCTGGCCCGCGTGCTCAGTGGCATTGGTGTCAGCGCCTGCCTGATGGCACCGCTGACAGGTTACCGGCGCTGGTACGCCGCTGCATCACAAATGCGGGCCAACTCATGGATGCTGATGACTGGTTCGCTGGGCATGCTGGCGTCCACCCTGCCGGTTCAATGGTTGATGCCGCTCATCGGCTGGCGTCCACTGTTTTGGGGTCTGGCGGCATTGGTGCTGCTGGCCATGGCACTGATTGCCTGGCAAGTTCCAGACTGGCCAGCCGCTGCCCATGCACCCACAGACAAGACACCAGCGTCGAGCGCTCAAGCCAGCTACGCTGAGGTTTGGCGCCACCCGTTTTTTCGGAAAATGGCTCCTATGGGATTTTTCATCTATGGTGGTCTGGTCGCCATGCAGACCCTGTGGGTGACGCCGTGGCTGATTCGTGTCTCAGGCTGGACAGATCTGGAAGCCGCCAACGGCATGTTCTGGCTCAACATGGCGATGTTGCTGACCTTTTTGTGCTGGGGGCTACTCAACCCCTGGCTGGCTCGGCGCGGCTACGGTGCCGAGCAGCTCATCACCTATGGCATGCCGCTTAGTTTTACGCTACTTGCTCTATTAATAGTAGCTGGTAGTGAAGGTACCTATTGGGCTGGAGCCGCTTGGGCCTTGTATTGCATGGCTTGCAGCTTTGTCGCACTGGCGCAGCCTGCCGTTGCCATGGCATTTCCATCCACACTCGCCGGGCGCGCCTTGTCGGCCTATAACTTGCTGATTTTTTCAGGTGTTTTCGTTGTGCAATGGGGCGTTGGGCTGATCATTGATGCTCTCAAAGCGTTGGACTACCCTGAAGTGCAGGCATTTCAGTACGCGATGGGGATATATTTGCTGTGCACCCTTGGGTCGTATGTCTATTTCCTGACCGCAAAAAGCCATAATCACACCTGACAAATCATGAACAACGGTATCTTCATCATCGCCCATGCGCCGCTGGCCAGTGCCTTGCGGCAATGTGTGCTGCATGTTTTTCCCGATGCAGCCCAGGCGGTGGCAGTGCTAGACGTGCAACCCAATGTGCCGATCGAAGAATCTCTGGTGAGTGCACGCATGGCGATGACCATGCTCAATAAAACCAACACGCTGGTATTGACCGACATGTTTGGTGCCACACCCTGCAATATGGCTCAAAAAATGGTCGATGGCGTGAACTCCCGCCTGATTGCTGGCGTCAACCTGCCGATGCTGATGCGTGTTGTGACTTACCGCAACGAGCCGCTTGAAGCCTTGGTGGCCCGAGCCATGGCAGGTGGCATTCAGGGCGTGATGCAAGTTGCCGTCACTGCACCGCAAAACCAGCAACGGAAACCTCATGATCAAGACCACTACGACCATCAGCAATAAGCTCGGTCTGCACGCGCGGGCTTCTGCCAAACTCACCAAACTGGCAGGTAGTTTTGCCTGTGAGGTCTGGATGTCGCGCAGTGGGCGGCGCGTCAACGCCAAAAGCATCATGGGCGTGATGATGTTGGCTGCTGGTCTGGGGGTACAAGTCGAGGTCGAAACCGACGGTGAACGCGAGCAGGAAGCCATGGACGCCTTACTGGCCCTGATCAACGACAAATTTGGCGAAGGTGAATAACATGTCGACGGCGCTGCGGCCATGACCTTTTCCATTCATGGCCTGGCCGTTGCACGCGGAATCGCCATTGGGCGCGCAGTGCTGGTGGCATCCAGCCGCCTGGATGTTGCGCACTATTTCATCGAACCCACACAGGTCACTGCTGAAATCAGCCGGGTGCGTGATGGTCGCGACGCGGTGGTCCGCGAGATTCACCGTCTGCAAGCCAGCATTGCCCAAATGGGTCCAAAAGAGGCCCCTAACGAGCTGACCGCCCTGCTCGACGTGCACCTGTTGCTGCTCCAAGACGAAGAACTCGCCCTGGGTGTCAAGCGCTGGATTAAAGACCGCCTATACAACGCTGAATGGGCACTGACCAGCCAGCTTGAAGTGGTGGCGCGCCAGTTTGACGAAATGGAAGACGACTACCTGCGTGAGCGCAAGGCAGACCTTGAACAAATCACCGAAAAAGTGTTGCGCGCCATGCGTGGTGTGTCTTCCCCGGTGATTCAACCGCCGAACCGCAACACTCGCAAGAGTTCACAACAGGATTTGTTGCTGGATGACACGGTCGATGTGCCGCTGATTCTGGTGGCACACGACCTGTCTCCAGCCGACATGCTGCAGTTCAAGCAAAGTGTGTTTGCCGGTTTCATCACCGATGTGGGCGGCAAAACCTCTCACACCGCCATCGTGGCCCGCAGTCTGGATATCCCGGCCGTGGTCGGCGCGCGCTGGAGCAGCCAGTTGATGCGCCAGGACGACTGGGTCATCATCGATGGTGATGCCGGTGTGGTGGTGGTCGACCCCTCGCCCATCATTCTGGCGGAATACGGTTTCAAGCAGCGCCAGGTCGAACTTGAGCGTGGCCGCCTGGCGCGCCTGCTGCATACGCCAGCAGTAACCATGGACGGGCAAAAAATTGAACTACTGGCCAACATTGAAATGCCAGACGATGCCGTCAGCGCAATCAAATCCGGTGCCGTTGGGGTTGGCCTGTTTCGAAGCGAGTTTTTGTTCATGGGTCGCCATGGCAAATTGCCCAACGAAGAAGAGCAGTACAAAGCCTACCGGCGCGCCGTGGAGGGCATGCAGGGCCTGCCTGTCACCATTCGCACAGTGGACGTTGGCGCCGACAAACCACTGGATGAGTCCCAGCGCAACGATGCGCACCTGAACCCGGCTTTAGGCTTGCGCGCCATCCGCTGGAGCCTGGCCGACCCGGCCATGTTTTTAACCCAGCTGCGTGCGATTTTGCGGGCCGCTGCCCACGGCCAGGTGCACTTGCTGATTCCGATGCTGGCGCACGCCCGTGAAATTCGCCAGACCATGGCGCTGATCGATCACGCCCGCGTGCAGTTGGACAACCGGGGCGTGGCCTATGGCGCTGTCAAGGTCGGTGCCATGATCGAGATTCCAGCCGCCGCCCTGACGCTCAAGGTGTTTCTCAAGTACTTTGACTTCCTCTCCATCGGGACCAATGACCTGATTCAGTACACGCTGGCCATTGACCGCGCGGACGAGTCGGTGGCGCATCTGTATGACCCCATGCACCCAGCCGTTTTGCGCCTGGTGGCCAACACCATTGCGGAAGGCCGGGCGCAGGGCAAACCCGTCAGCGTGTGCGGTGAAATGGCGGGCGATGTCAGCCTGACCAAGCTGTTGCTGGGCATGGGTCTGCGCAGCTTCTCAATGCATCCGGCGCAGATCCTGGCTGTCAAGCAAGAGGTACTGCGTTCTGACACGGTCAAACTGACGCCTTGGGCCGAGACAGTCATGGCCGATGACGAGCCTGGCAAACGCATGTCCAAAGCCACCTGATTTATATAAAACTGGCCTCCAGCCGTTATTCAACCTGCGCAAGTCGCTTCTTTTTTGATAGCAAATGGTGTAGACTTGCGTACACCAAACAAAATTCCGCCCGTGACCAGCACCAGCCCCACCGCCAGATTCCAGTGCAAGGGCTCACCCAGCAACAGCACAGCCCCCAAGGCCGATAGACCTGGCACCAGGGCGGTAATCATGGTTGAGCGCACGGGCCCAAAGTGGCGAATCATTTGGGTAAAAGTGATGCCAGAGATGACCACTGAACCCCAGCCCTGAAACATGGCCTGGAACACCAGGTCCGACCAGGGTGCGGTGAAAACATGCGCTTGCACCACGCCAGTGAGCGCCAGCACGGTGTAGGTTGGCAGATAGGTCACGCAAGCCAGTGTGGTGATGGCGATGGTGGCGCGCACGGCATCCAGCCCATAACGGCGCGCCAGCACGCTGTAACAGGCCCAGCACAGCGCCCCCAGCATAAACATCACATCGCCCGCCCACACCTCACCCCCGTCAAAGGCCCGCAGCAGGCTCAACCCACCCACCAGCACATCGCCCAGCACAATCAGCGTCAGGCCCAGTGCCCGCATGGGTGTGATGCGCTCTTGCAGCAACCACCAGGCCAGCAAAGCCGTCCAAAGCGGCAAACTGCCCGGCAACAGCACCGAGGCGTGTAGCGCGGGGGCGTAGGCAAAGCCGCTGTAGGCCAGCAGGGCATATAGCAGGCCGCCAAAAACGCCCAAAGTGACGGTGATCCGCGCACTGAGTGGTGAAATACCCAACCAGGAAGCGGCTTTTGGTTGACCCTTCAAACGATCCTGGCGCACCAGGTAAGCACCCCAGGGCAGCAGAATCAGACTCGCTCCAACGATGCGGCAAAAAGCAATGTCCAGCGGCAGCAACACGCCCCCGCGTGCTGGATCAGCCGAGACACGAGCGATCAAAATGAACGAAGTCCAGATCATGACCGTGACGATGGCCGCCAGAAAGCCGATGGTGCCTGGCGAGAAGCGTGGACTGCTGGTGGAAGCGTGTTTGATCATGCCCGGATTATCTGTGCCCGGTCAGGACAGACTTTGTTGCGAATCTGACAGAACGGCATTCATTTCACACGCGTCCACGTTGTGGCTGGCCGCGTTCAACCCATATCATTGCGACAAATTTGTCGGGCAAGCACATCATGCTAGAAAAGCTTTCACAAGAAATCGACACTCGCATGATGCGGGTGGCTTACCACCTGCTCAACGAGTGCAGCGTGTCGCGGGCGGCAGCGTTGCTCGATATGTCCCAGCCTGCAGCAAGCCAGCAGCTCAAGCGCTGGCGCGAGGTCACGGGCGATCCGCTTCTGGTGCGTAGCGGTTCGCGCATGGTACTGACCGACCATGGCAACCATGTGCTGCGCAAGATCACGCTAATTCTTGCCGAGATTGACGGCATCATCCACGCGCACGAGCACTTTGACGCGGCCCTATCGCGGCGAAAAATATCGCTTTTTACTGCAAATTCGCTGGGCCCATTTTTCGTCCCGCGGCTGGTCCAAATTGTGCAAACCGAAGCGGCTCACATGCAGTTGGACCTGCGGCCCATCATGTCAGAGGTGCAGCTTGTACATGAACTCGAAGCTGGCGACATTGACCTGGCTGTTGGCAACTGGCCGACGCCTCCGGTCAATATGCGCTACGCCAGGTTATTTAAATCCCGGATTGTCTGTGTGGTGCGCAGCGGCCACCCATTGGCAGGTCAGACGGGTATCAACCTGCAAGACTACCTGGCATTGGACCACCTGTCGCCAACGCCTGCGTCAAGTGTGACGATCAGCCCGATCAGCGCGCGCTTGGCCGAGATTGGTGTTCGTCGGCGCATTGCGGTATCGATCCCTGAGTTTTCGCTGGTGCCCCAGGTCATCGCGTCGGGCAATCTGGTGTTCACCACCGCCCAGGCATTTGCGCAGCAAATGGCGCAGCAACACGGCTTTGCCTTGTTGGCCGCCCCCAAAGAACTGGGAGACATGACCTTTTACATGCTTTGGCATGATCGCCTGCACCACTCGGCTTATGGAAAATGGCTGCGCAGCCTGGTCAAACGCGTTTCTGATGAGGTGCGGGTTTAACTTTCCGCCCCAACACCATGCACCAGCGCTTATAGGGTTTATGGCAGCGCCAGACATTGCTGCGAATCAGTGATGCCGTTTTAATCCAACCATCATTTTTTTGATTGGAAGCCCATATGACCATCCACGCTATAGCAGCCCACAAGCCATCAGGCAGCCGTCGTCTTGCGCTGAACTTTATGGCCGCCGCTGCACTGACCATGAGCCTGCCCAATGCCATCGCGCAGACACCCGCGCCGTTGCCGCTGCGGGTCGGGGTGCTTTACAACACGCCAATTTCTGATGTGGGCTGGAATTTCCAACACCACGGCGGCATTCTGGAAATGGAGAAAGCCTTCCCCGGCAAGGTGAAGGTAGAGTTTGTGGAGAACGTGGCAGAAGGTCCGGATGCCGAGCGGGTGATTCGTGATCTGGCGAAAAACGGCAGCCAAGTGATTTTCACGCCCAGCTTTGGCTACATGGACCCGACCCTGCGCGTTGCCGCTGATTACCCCAAGGTGGTGTTTGCCAACGGCACCGGCTACAAGCAGGCGGCCAATGTGTCGAGCTACAGCGCAAAGTTCTACGAGGCACGTTATCTGACGGGCGTTCTTGCGGGGCACATGTCCAAAACAGGCATCGCCGGGTACGTGGCCGCCTTCCCCATTCCTGAAGTGCTACAGGGCATCAACGCCTTCGCCATGGGAATGCGCAGCGTCAGCCCGAAGGCCGAAGTACGCGTCGTGTGGGTGAACTCCTGGTTCGATCCTTCTGCGGAAAAGCAGGCAACGACAAGTTTGCTCAACCTCAAAGCAGACGTCATTTCCAACCACACCAACTCGCCCGCTGCCGTGGTAGAAGCCGAGGCCAAGGGCAAGTATTCTTTTGGCTACCAGTCCGACATGCGCAAACTCGCTCCCAAGGGGCATCTGTCAGCCGTGGTACACAACTGGGGGCCTTACTACACCGAGGTTGTGCGCGATGTGCTTGCTGGAAAGTGGAAAAGCAGCAACACGCTGGGTTCTTACGCGCAGGGTTACATTCACATCGCCCCGATCAACCCGGTGGTTCCCAAGGACGTGCAGGACAAGGTGTACAAACTTGAGTCAGAGCTCAAGTCCGGCAAGATCGCGCCATTCAACGGCCCGGTCTTGGACAATGAGGGCAAGACCAAAGTTGCCGCCGGCAAAACCATGCCAGATGCCGATATTGCCAGCATGAATTACTACGTAGCCGGTGTCGTTGGCAAAGTTCCGCAATAAGGCCAGTGATGCTGATGCACCATCTGCTGCTGCAAAGTGCGCAGCGAACCCCTGACCGCCCTGCCTTCACCTGGGTGGATCGCAATATCACCCTCAGCTATGCACAGGCGGCATCGGGCATGCTTGACATGGCGGGGGCCCTTAGCAGCCTGGGTGTGGTCAAGGGTGACCGTGTGGCTGTATTCGCCCACAATGGCATGGACTACTTGCTTGCCATGCTGGGGGCCTGGCGCATCGGGGCGATTGCAGCGCTGGTTAACGTCAAGTTTGCGGACGAACTCGATTACTACTTTGCCGACAACACACCAACAGTCGTCATCTACACCCACGACATGGGGCAAGCGGTACGCGCCGCCGCCAGTGCGGGCAGCGTTCGGCACCTGGTCTGCATGGATGGGCCCCAGGACGGCGCGCTTTCACTGCCCGAGTTGCTCAACGCTGGTCTCACCCCGGGCCCCGACCCTGAAGATGAGTCAGCCATCGCCCATTTGTCATACACCTCGGGCACCACCGGCAAACCCAAGGGTGCCTGCCTGGCCCACGAACCCACAGTGCGGGCAGTGCGCTGCATTGCCGAGCGCTTGCGCCTGCGGCCCGCAGATGTGTCTTTTGGCCCGACGGCCCTGTCGAGCAGCTACCAATTGGTAGGAAACCTGCTGCCCTCCATGGCGCTCGGTGCCAGTGCGCACGTGATGGGGAAATGGACGCCCAGTGCGGGCTGGGAAGCACTCGATGCCTGTGGCGCGACGCAATTGGTCGGCAACCCGACGTTGTTGCAAGATGTGCTATTGCAAAGTGTGCAGCGTGGGCGCGCCCCGAAAGGCCTGCGGCTCGGTCTGTCGGGTGGCGGCCCGGTGCCAAACACGCTAAAAAAAGCCTGGCGTGACCAGTTGGGCTTACCGTTGGTGGAGAGTTTTGGACAAAGCGAACTGGGCGGATTCATGGCCCTGGGCTACCCGGAGCTGGAGTTTGACGACGCCAAACTTGGGCGCGTGGGCCCCCCGTTGCCCGACAAGGAGGTATGGATTGCAGACCCGCAGGGGCAGCGCCTGCCCTGCAAACAGGTCGGAGAAATCATATTGCGTGGTGGCTTTATGCGCGGCTATTGGAACAAGCCGGAGGCTACCGCCATGACCATCGGTGGCACCTGCGGCGATTTGCTGCAGACAGGTGACTTGGGGTGGATGGACGCTGACGGGTTTATCACCATGCGCGGGCGGCGTTCAGAGATATTTGTCGTGAGCGGGCACGAGTGGTACGCACGGGATGTGGAAGAGTCGCTGTGCAACCAGCCCGGCATCCGTGAAGCAGCAGTGCTTGGAATTCCCCATGCTGCACTGGGCACACAACCCATCGCCTTTGTGACCCTGTTCGATGCTCAAAGGGCAACAACGATCAACTTGCAAACCCTCAAACAACAGCTCGAAGAAGAGCTTAGAACAGATCTAAGTGCACTGCGCATTGAGATCCTGCAAATCCTGCCCATGACACCCACCGGGAAAATCGCGAAGGTGGAGTTGTACAAAATGGCTTACACCCGAAGCCGTTGAATGCCTTGGCAGTGCGCCACAGCGAGCCAGGGCAGCCGCGGGGCGAGTTATTTGAGTTTGCAGTAGGGCCACGCGTGCTTTAGAACGTGGCAAGCATTTCTCAGTGAATAATCGCTGATTTACCCAGGTCATATTCGTCGTTATACGAAAAGCATATTCATGAGAAATTTCACTGACATTGGCGTTCAGATTGGGCAGGTGTACTTGCCCGTAGCGGGTACCAACCTGCAAAAATGGGCGGTGATTGCCTGCGACCAGTACACCTCACAGCCGCAATACTGGCAAGATGTGCAGCAATTTGTGGGCGACGCGCCGTCCACCCTGAATCTCATTTTCCCCGAGGTGTACCTGGACAAGCCCGGTGCGCCAGAGCGCATCACGGCCATCAGGCGCGCCATGGACGACTATCTACAGGCCGACCTGCTGGTGCCGCATGAGGGTCTGATTTATGTCGAGCGCACTGTGGCAGGCAAAACCCGCCATGGCATCATGTTGTGTCTGGATCTGGAGTGTTATGACTACCAAGCCGGTTCATCAAGCCTGATCCGCGCTACCGAGGGCACGATTGTTGACCGTCTGCCGCCGCGCATCAAGGTCCGCGAAGCCGCTGCGCTGGAGTTGCCGCACATTCTGGTGCTGATTGATGACCCCGAACACAGCGTGATTGCGCCCTTGACCGACGCCAAGGCCGATTTTGATGCGCTCTATGATTTTGAACTGATGCAGGGCAGTGGTCACCTGGCCGCTTATGCGGTCACTGCGCAGGCGCAAGACCAGGCGTTGCAAGCGCTGCGATTGCTGGCCGAGCCCACCACTTTTGCCAGCAAATACGGCGTGGGCCCAGACCAGCCCGTGTTGTTGTTTGCCATGGGTGATGGCAACCACTCGCTGGCCACCGCCAAGGCGATCTGGGAAGCAAAAAAAACTTCAGTTGGCTTGGACCATCCCAGCCGCTACGCACTGGTTGAAATTGAAAACGTGCATGATCAGGCGCTTGAGTTTGAGGCCATTCACCGTGCGTTGTTTGGCCTGAAGAAAGACCTGTTGATCGAGCTCAATCGCACCTGGGGCGACAAGTTCAGTTACACCGAGGTGGCCACCGCCAACGCCATGCGCCAGCGCGTGGATGGTGCGGCTAGCGCCCGACAAGTGATTGGGCTGATCGGTGGCGGGCAAACCTATGGCGTTATCGAGGTTAATCAACCCTCGTCGAACCTGCCGGTGGGCACAGTGCAAAACTTTTTGGACACCTTTTTGGCTGACGGTGGAGCCGAGACCCTGGACTACGTGCACGGTGCAGACGTGCTGGAGCGCCTGGCTTTGCAGTCAGGAAATGCCGGCTTTTATTTTGCCGGCATGCACAAGTCCGAGCTGTTCAAGACAGTGATTCTGGAGGGTGCCTTGCCACGTAAAACCTTCTCTCTGGGGCACGCGCACGAGAAGCGGTTTTACATGGAGGCCAGAAAAATTGCCTGAGGGCAAGAAATCGATACCAGGAGGGTGCGAGTCAAAGTGAAGTGGGCTTTTTCCCTCTCCCAAAGGGCCAGTTCAAAGCTCCGCAGGCAAATCTGCTGTCGCTGGGTGCCAACACCGTCCATATCCTGCAAACACCAGCCCCACGCCCAGCATGATCAGCAAACCGGGCAGCGGCGACAGCACATGGTATTGACCATGTCGTGGTCCGTTCTGTGTGCTGCCATAAAAAGTCGGCGCACGCTGCAAATACAGGCGGCGCGTCCCATCGGCCAGTTGCACGATGCCACCCGGCGGAATGTTCTCGGTGGTAGTCACGGCCAGTCGCCCGGTTTGCAGGCCAACAGCCACTGTCAATGTCAGCACTCCGACGACGCACCACATCACCCAGGGCTGGCCAGGTTCCGCGCTGCCGGGTTGTGGTGTAAACGCACCGTAGTAAAGCAGCATGCCCGCTGCAGCCGCCACAAGATTGGTCAAAAAGTCATTGAAATCAAGGTAGTCGCTGTAACTGGAGGTAATCCACAGGTATTGCAGCAACTCGTCGCCCATGCCCATCAGCGTGGTCCAGAACAGCACCTGACCCACCATCCAACGCTGGCGCTGCGGGTCCAAGGCGCGCGCCACCAACCAGGCCAGCAGGGCGTATTGCGGGTAGTGAGCGTATTCATTGATCGAAAAGGTCAGATAGCGATCCACCAGGGCCACCGACCCCAGCCACAACAACCAGAAGCCACCAGTCAACCCTGGCCGTGGGCTGCGGCGAAGTTGCAGCACCACCGCGCCCAGCAGCGCCAAACCAACCACCACCGCCACGGCTGGCATCAGTTCTGCAAAAGCCATGCGACCGAACACCGTGTCGCGCTGGCGCACCAGCCATATCGAAAACTGCAGGTGCGCCAGGCAGACGGTCAGGTAATAGGTCAGCGTCAGCAGCCACCAGGACCATGCTGACGCCTTGGGGGTTTGCGTCATCAATCCAGCAGCAGCATCAAGATCGGTGTCAGGTCCACCGCGCCTGTCGTTAACGTCAAGGCGTAGTTGCCATACAAGGGGTACACCGAATTGGCATTGTTTGAATAACTTGTCAACACCAAAAAATAACTTGTGTTGGCAGCCAATCCCGCTTTGACTAAACGTGCGTGAGGGTAGGTGCCGCCATCATCATCTGCCACCAATAGATTGGCCTGCGGGCTGGCTGGATTGAACGAGGAATAAAGCGCCAGGAAAGAGTCAAACTGGGTAGACGAGCCTACCGTTGCCGTCAAGGTGCCACCGCTGGTCGCGTTTGTCCTGATTTCAAACACAACATACGGTAGGCCGTTGTTTGCTGAGTCGAGGTAAGCACTGACATCAGAGCGGTCACTGACCCGGTTGAAGGTTGCAGAAGTGCCGCTCAAACTGCCGCTCAGGCTCATGTCCACCGCTCTGGCAGTGCTTGAAAGCAACACCAGCACTGCCAGCGCCATGGGTACCAGGCACAGCCGGCGCAGCCATACCAGCGTCATCGTCATGGTGCTCATCATGGCCGGGACGGAAAAACGCCTGCTGTGGCAATGATGCAATGAAGGGTGGTGAACGGCATCATGTTGTTATGGGGTTGGCCACCGCCGGTCGGTCCAATGGCAGCGCCAGACATCGCGGCAGATGCCGTGTTGCCATACAGTTTGGCAGACGCCGGCTGCGCAAACCATTTGCCAGTAGGGTCGGTAGCCGTGGCTGTTGCAGTGAGTGCCTGCAGGCTGTGGTTGTGCGCAGGCATCTGGCTTGGGGTCAAGGTATGGGTCTCTGCACCGCCAGATTGCCCGATCTGATAGTTGGACAAGCCAGCCCCTTGGCCTTGCCCGATCAGCAAGCGCCCTCGCATGTCGGGCAGGGCAAAAGTTGTCTGTCCGTTGCCCCCATACTGCGTGCCAAGCAGCGAAAACAGTGCGGTATTCTGGGCAATCGGCAATAGCTGGCCGTCGCAGCTTGCCCAGTTGCGAGGTGCGAAGTTGTAGGGAACCCACATGATCTGGCCTAGAAATGGATTCGCTCCTTCGGCTTGGGCGGTGGTGCTGGTCAAGCCCATCCAAAGCGCGCAGATCATGGCCAAAAGACGGCGAAAGTTCAGTTTCATGATGCATCGTCCCTGTGGTATGAAGAGTTTCAATTTCGGGATGGAAAAATACCCTGAAGCGCAATGATGCAATTGAGGGCAATGTAGGGTTTCATGTTCGGATGGGGCTGCGTGCCACCCGTAGCGGCAATGGAAGCCCCGGTGAAAACCCCAGACGTCGTGGAGCCATAGGCCGAGGTACCTGTGCTGGTCTTGGCCAGCAACTTGGCCGCTGGCGCAGTGTCGGTGGCTTCCTTGGCATCTGCATTCAGGCCGTGGGTATGTGCCGGCATTTCAGACACCAGCAAGGTGTGGCTTTCTTCGCCACCCGAACTGCCGAGGGTATGGGTAGCCGACAGGTGAATGGGCCCGCGGCCCCGCAAGTCTGGCAAGGCGAAATTCGTCTGACCATTGCCACCATACTGTGTGCCCAGCAACGAAAACAGCGCCTGGTTTTGATTGATCGGCAACAGCTGGCCATTGCAGCTCGCCCAGTTCCGTGGTGCAAAGTCAAACGAAACCCAACGCATTTCGCCAATAAAGGGATCGGCCGTCTGTGCATCAGCATCATGCAAGAACAGCGCTCCTGTACTGAGGACGACCATTGCCACCCCAAAATAACCGGTCTTCATACGGTGTATCACCAATCACCTCCTTGATCACGGCCGACTAGGGAAAATACCATTCAACGAAATGCAACACTTCATGGCCAGATAGGGCTGAAGGTTGTTATGCGGCTGCGAACCACCTGATGCTGATACGGTACTGGGGCTGAGTACCGCAATACCATTCCCCGTTGCCGCATAAACTGGTGCGGCAGCGGGCGCAATTCCAGGAATTCGACCCGTGGGCGAAGCTGACCTTTCGTTGCCAGTATGTGCCGCCAGCGTGTGGCTGTGCGCGGGTAGTTGGTTGGTGGTGAGCGTCACAGTCTCTGTGCCGCCCATCTCACCCAGCACCCTGGACGAGAGACCCGGGCCAGTGCCCGCGTGCACCATGGTTCTGCCCTGGATATTGGGCAAGGCAAAAGTCTGCTGACCGTCACCACCGTAAGTCGTGCCGATCAAGGCAAAAAGGGCATCGTACTGACCAATGGGGATCAGCTGCCCATTGCAGTCGGCCCAGTCAGTGGGGCAAAAATTCCAGCCACCACAGATAATTTCGCCAATAAACTGCGCGTGCACGACGGTGGGTGCCATCAGGCCAGTCAGTGCCCACAGGGCCAAACCACCCGTTAAACGCCGACCTTTGCTGGCATATTGCGATTTCAAAGCCATTGGAATCCTCTGGATAAGATGAAAACAATGGCGACGATTATGGCGATTTTGTTCAAATCGCGCCTTTAAGTCATCGGTGCACCCAATTTCAGCATGGAACTGCAACAGACTGTAGACCAGTAGCCCAAAGCTCAATCCAGCAGCAGCATAAGGATCGGGGTCAGGTCAACACGTTTAACCGTCGACAGCTGACCTTGCCCGGTCAAGGTCATCTGGTGCGGGCTGCCTGCGGCATTGGTGGTCAGCACAATCGCATCTGAGGCCGGGCCGGCAATTTTTGGTGTAAAGCGCACCGACAGGCTGCACCCGGCACCTGCTGCCAAACTGGCGGGGCAATCGTGGGTCAGCACAAAAGCCGAAGTGGCCGGTGCGCTGATGGCCAGGCTTAAAGGCGCGCCGCCAGAGTTGGTCAGTGTGACCGCCCTGGGTGCGCTGCCGCTGCGTGCAGCTTGGTTGCCAAAGGCCAGCGACGTGGTGTTCAGCAAAACGGTGGGGGCCTGCGGTAGCAGTTCAAACAAGCTGATCGAGTTGGCGGCAAAGCTGGCGCCAAAGCCGCTGGCGCTGACGGCCTGGGCAGCCCGCGGCTCAATCGCGCCCAGGTTGGCCGGGCTGTAACGAAAAACGCGCGCACTGGCTTGTGGGTTAAACCCCGCCAGACTGACACCAGACGTCAAATCAGCCCCCGACTTGTTCAACACCATAAGCGTCAGCGCCCCGTCGGCACTGCGCCGGGCGGCATAGATGGCCAGCACGCCCTGGTCGGCACTGATGGCCTGCACTGATGTGTCGCCAAAACCGTGCCCTGCGCCGTCGTAGTTGCGGTACAGGCGAAACGCATAGGCCAGCGGCTGCGTCGGCAGCACCTCGCCCCACAGGGTGGCCAGGTCCAGCCCTTCGCGGCCAAAAATACCCAGCACATCGGCCTGCGCCAGGGCACCGTTGATGCTCTCGGGCGCGCCCCAGTTGTATTCTGAAATCGCCAGCCGGGTGCCAGGGTAATGGTCAGCCACCCATTGCTTCATGCGCGGAATCAGCCGCACCGCCACACCGCCGGGTGCTGTGTGTGAAATCCAGCTCTCATCAATGTAGCTGGCATCCCACAGCGACCGGGTCGAACGCAGCCGCAGCGCCTGGGTGGTTGCGTTGCCCGCCGGTGACAGTGCCACACCGCTGGCCGCCGGGTAGTTGTGCAGGTCCAGATAGTCAAGCACGCGCAGGCCGTGTTGTTGCTCGTAGCTTTTCATCTGCTGCAGGTACCAGGGCACATACTGAACGCTGCCATGCGCCGCGTAATCTGCGCCAGGGCCACAATCGTCGGCGGCTGAATACAAATAGCGGCACCAGCCGTCTTCCACCGGCCCCAAGGTTTTGGCGCTCGGGTCCACCGCCTTGATGGCCGCGCCATAGGCCCAGGCGTGGTTGCGCATTTCGTCATAGGTGCCGAGCTGTGGGTGCACGTCGCGGTGGGTGCTGTGCCACAGCATGGGTTCGTTGTCAAAGGCGTAGTAGCTGACGCCGCCATTGGCCGCTGTGCCATAGCTGCCCACCAGGTGTTGCACCCAGGCGGTGATAAAGGCCGGGTTGCTGACCACGCTGGTGTCGGTCGGGTTGTTGTTGGTGATGTTGCTGCCGCTGGGGGTCAGGCCATTGCCGCAGTCGGGGTCCCAGTAGTCGGTGGACTGCTGGGCACCGTAGCGCGACACCTTGAAGCCGCAGTCAAACGGGTGCCCGTCGGTGCGGCGCTTGGCCACCCAGCCCAAGGTGGGCACGGTCATCAGCGTGCGGCTGCCGGTGCGCTGGTTTTGCTCGACAAAACGGTCGGTGCTTGAGCCGTTGGGCAAGGCTGCCACATTGGTGTTGGTTAGCGGAATATTCTCAAAATACCAGTCCAAGCCGGTGTTGTAGGTGTCGATTTGCCAGTTGTAGCGACTGGTGGTGTTGCCGCCCCAGCGCCGCACCGGCAGGCGCAGCTCGGTGGCCAAGGCCTCGTCAGACAACTGGTTGACACCATAAATGTCGGGGTTGATGGCCCGCTGACCGGCGCCCGCATCAATGCTCAGTGCCGGCCCGGTGGCTGCTGCCAGCATGGGGGCCGCAAAAGTCGTGGCTGCAAGCAGCAAAACATACCGGTTGATGATCAGAGGCCAGTTCATCGTGCGAATTGAACCGCAACACAAACAGGGATGTCAAGCCGGTGGCTTCACTTGGGTGCGATTCAAAGTGATGTGGCAACGTAGAAAACCAAAGATTCACGACCAATCAAGTGGGGTGACTCCAACCCGGCCCGGGGATTGGGCCATGTGCATGCGGTTTTGGGGTGAAATCACACGCGAGATAGGCCGTGTGGCGGGCCAGCGCTGCTTGTCGCGCGCCTTTCACCCCAAAGCCCGGTCACATGACCCAATCACCGGGCCTGACACCGTCACCCAATCAACCCATTTGAGAAAACACCTTCCAGCTTTTCAACAGCTCACACAATCAGTCGGGTGATACGCTTTGCGTAGGTCAAGGAGGAGACCGCGTAGCGGTCGGGGGACACGAAGCAAAGCGTATCACCCGGCTGATTGCCACCACCCGTGCGCGGCCTGCCCAGGCTCCATGACCGCCTGCGTGCCAGGTGGGTCTCATTCGAGAGAAGTCCACCTCACTTTGAATCGCACCCGCTTCACTTGGGGGCAAGCGCGGGCGGTGGCTGCTGGGTCAGCGCCCGCAGCGCAAACGGCAGCGCTGCCGTGCCGTCAAACCCTGCACCGGCTTCACTGCGCAGCTTGAGCTGCGGCCAGGCACGTGGGCCGGCCCAGTGCGCGTCGTTGCGGGCGCGTTCGCATTGCGCCGGGTAACTGTCGGTGCCCCCTAAGTCCATGAACAAGCCCAGGTTCAAAAAACTCTCGCGCACATTGCCCCATTGGCTGATGTAAGCGCCCCCCAGCGCACGGCAGGTGCTGGCGCTGACCTGGTAGCTGTCATCACCACCCCCGTCTACAAACAGCGCGGTGCCGTTGGCGTGGGCAGCGCCCAGGCCCAGGTCGCCCAGCGCGTAGTGGTCGTTGCCGGCTTCATCAACAAAAATGGCCACCGACAAGTCATGCGCCGCACCTAGCGATGTGCTGTGGCTGATCTGGTAGTGGTCGTGCCCCGTGCCACGCTTAAGCAACACGCCAGCACCCTGGTGGGCTGCAGCACCCAGGGCGTACCAGGCGGCCTCAAAGTGGTCGTTGCCGCCATCGTCCACCAGCAGGCCCAGCCCCTGCTGGTAACCCACCCCTTGCGCAAACACCTGGGCGCTGTAGTGGTCGTCACCCGCCAGGTCGATCAGCAGGCCAATGCCGCCGGCGGTTGAGCGGCCATCCAGCGCATCACCGCGCACGCCGCGCCCGGCCCCCTGCCCCATCGAGGCGTTGTGGTCTGGCAACTGGGGCGAGGCCAGCAACAGTGGGGTGTTGTTCAGTGTGTAACGGTCATCACCGCCGGGGTCGAGCAGCAGCGCCACACCCAGCGGCCCGGCCGATCCCTGCGCGTGAGTCTGCGCGGTATAGCGGTCGTGGCCCGCGCTGCTAAGCAGCACCGCCAGCCCGCCAATGGCATGCGCCTGGGCATGACCGCTGGCAATAAACACATTGTTGCCGCCACCATCTACCAGCAAGGCTGCGCCAAACAGCGCGGCGGCTTGTGCCTGCTGGCGGCCCTGGTAATGGTCATCGCCTGTGGTGTCCCACAAGATGCCGTAGCCCAAGGTGGCACTGGAAGGGTCAGCCCCGGGTACGCGCGTGCTGTAGCGGTCGTTGCCCAGATGGTCCAGCAGCACGCTGATGCGGTGGCTGTCGCTGCGCGGCAAAAACTCGTAGTCGTCATCACCACCCACGTCCAGCACCAGCAGCGGGTCTTGCAGGCGGTAATGGTTGTTGCGCCCGGTGCTGTCCACCACGATCTGGCCCATGGGGGTGCGCAGCGTCCAGGCCACTGCGGGCAGCGGGTTGGCGCTGACAAAACGCTTGAGCCGCTCGGTGGTCGCCACCAGGTCTTGCATGCCGGCCAGCAAGGCTTCACGGTCAATCAAGGGCAGCAGGGTGCGATAGTCGGACGCTTCAAACAGCTGCAGCTCACCGCTCAAGGCTTGACGCCGCAGCAGCGTCGGGGTCAAGCCGGCGGGCAAACGCGCCAGCGCGCGCTGCAAAAACTGTTGCGACTGGCCCATGGCGGCCAGCACCAAAGCCAACTCAAAACGCAGCTCACCCGGCAGTTGTGCCTGCGTCGGTAAAGCCGGTCGCCAGGCGCTGCCCCGTTTGGCCAGCGGTGTCATCCAGGCCAGGCTGGCCGCCAGCGGATCGGCAGCAGCGCGCAGCTGGGTCTGAAGCGGGTTTAGCGCGGTTTCAGGCGAGCGGCTCACACGCAAACCCGCTGCGGCACCGGTCAAGCTCACCAGCCCGGGGGCGGAGCTTTGCGCGGCCTTGACGGCATCGGCCAGCATGCCCAGGCGGTAGGGCGCATTGAGCGGCTGGGCCATCACCGTGCGGTACAGGGGCAACTGCTGATCACGCGTGGCGGAATTGCTCAGCAACAAGGCATCTGGTGCCGTGTCGTCCGCTGGGGCGCCGGCCCACTGCAGCATCTGCGTCAGCAATGTGGCCCGGTCAGCATCATCCGCACGGGCTACGGTAAGCGCAAGCAAACTGCCAAGCGCTGCAAACAGGCAAATAACAAAGGCGCGGCGCATATTGTGTTGCCGCCTGCAGCACCATCAGGCTGGGTTGGCGCGCTTGGCCATCACCTCACCCAAGCGGATCGCACCGCCCGGCTGCCAGGCCGGGTTGAACAACAAAGGGCCTTTGGGGAACAGCATCACCACCGTTGAACCCAATAAAAACCGTCCCATCTCCTTGCCCTGCTTAATGAGTTTGCTACCATCGTTGTAGCGCCAGTCTTTCACTTGACCACTGCGCTCAGCGTTGACCACACCGTGCCAGACGGTGGCCATGCTGCCCACAATGGTGGCACCCACCAGCACCAGCACAAACGGGCCGTGGTTGGACTCAAACACACACACCACGCGTTCGTTGCGCGCAAACAGGCCCGGCACCCCGCGCGCCGTGGTCGGGTTCACCGAAAACAGGTCGCCGGGCACATGAATCATGCGGCGCAGCACGCCGTCGCACGGCATGTGAATGCGGTGGTAGTCACGCGGGCTCAAATACAGCGTGGCAAAGTGGCCGTCGTGAAACTGCTCGGCCAGATCGGCATCCCCCCCGACCAGCGCCTGGCAACCGTACTGGTGCCCTTTGGCCTGAAAAATCTGCTGGCCTAGAATGGTTCCAAACTGGCTGATGGCACCGTCCACCGGGCAGATCAGGTCGGCCTGGGCCAGCGGGCGCGCATCGGCTTGGAGTTCGCGGGTAAAAAAGTCGTTAAAGGTGGCGTAGCTGGCGGCGTCGGGGTTGGCCGCTTCTGCCATGTTGACCTGGTAGCGCTGCACAAACCAGCGGATCAGACCGGTGGTGAGCGCGCCACCTTTCACCGAGGCAATCAGCCCGGCCAGCAGGGTCAGCGCTTGTTTGGGCATCAGGTACTGCGGCAGCACAGCAAGGCGGTCGGACATCGGGGGCTACCTCAGGGGCGTTGAACGGTAAAAACAGGGCGTGGGCCGGGATTTTACCCAGCATGGTGTGCAGCGCCGGGTGCCACAATGCACGCATGACTGCCACCCGCATTCCCCCCATTCAATGCCTGCTGACCTTTGAGGCGCTGGCACGTCTGCGCAGCGTGACGCAAACCGCAGAAGAACTGTGTGTGACGCCCAGCGCAGTGAGCCACCGCGTCAAGCAGCTGGAACAAATCATGGGCACCAAGCTGTTTGGCCGGGCTGATTTTTCGCTGACGGTCGAAGGCGTGGAATACCTGGCGCATGTGCGCGAGGGCTTGGGCATGCTGCAGCGTTTCCCCGGTGCCGCGGCAGCGCCGGGCAAGCGCAAGCTGCGGCTGGCCGTGACGCCCACCTTTGCCAGGTCGATCCTGCTGCCACGGCTGCGCCAGTTCACCGACACCTACCCCGAAATTGACCTGACGCTGCAGGTGTCGATCCCGCTGCTGGACGTGGTGGCCGAAGATGCCGACCTGATCGTGCGTTTTGGTACCGGCCGTTATGCTGATCTTGAGCACATCTGCTTGATCCACGACGAAGTCACACCGCTTGCGTCGCCCGCGTTTGTGCGCGAGCGCGGTCCGTTTGAGTTGGCACAAGATCTGGAAGGCGAAGCCCTGCTGCGCAGCCCGCTGGAGCCCTGGCGCACCTGGTTTGCCGCCAATGGCCTGGACTGGCCCGAGCCGGTGGACGGCTCGCAGTTCAACGACATCGGCCTGATGTGTGATGGTGCCGCCGCCGGCATGGGCATTGCCTTGGCGCGCCTGAAGCTGGCGCAGCCCTGGCTGGAACGCGGCACGCTGGTCCGGCTGGGCAGCGGTGCCGCGTTTGGTGTCAGTGTGCCGAGCCCGCACGCCCACTACTTGTGCTGGCGCACCGGCATGATGGAGCGCTGGGAATGTGTGGCGTTTGCCGACTGGCTACGCCAGTGTTTGGGCTGAAGGTTTATTAACAAATCGGGCTGTAGCCCTTGTTAGGCTTGCCTTGTTAGTTATCAATTAGATAGCAATGCGCGTCTTGCCATTTGTGGACCAGTTTGCTCCTTGCAATAGCCTGATGCCCCGACTGGTGAAATACTTGGACGACGTGGTGCCAACGGCCGCTGGGCGGCGCAAGCCAACGCCCACGAAACTGCCGGCTTTGGCGCAGGCGCGGTACTCGGCCAACAAACTCCACATTGGCCCGTACCGCCGCGGATGGGCGTGTTTAGGCGACGCCTCAGCTTTTTGGAATTTGCATGGCACCGTCTTCAAATGTGCCGGCATCGGCGTCGCTGTGGCAGGCGGCGCAGTTGGCTTTGCTTTTGACCTGCGGTTTGGCCCAGTCGGCGGCCGACACCTCACGGTGTTTCTTGACCCAGTACGGGGTTTCGGTGATGCGCAAAGGTGTTGCGTCTTTGGCCAGCGACAGATCGATCTTGGTCGCCGCTTCGGTGGTGTGGCCATCAGCAGCGTTGTCCACCATGAACTTCAACACCGTTTGGGTGGTGGCGCTGTCCAGCCCCAGGTCGGTGCCAAAGTGCTGGCCCTGCTCGGCCATGGTCTTTTGCCACGATCTGGCTGGCAATAACACCGGGTGAAACACCGCATGGCAGCTGCCACATTCGTCGCGCCAAAGTTTGTTGTCGGGCAAGGCTTTGCCCACAAACTTGACGTGGGGCTTTTCCACCACGCCAGTTTGCGGCGAGTGTTGCCAGACATGCATGTCGAGCTGTTGGTCGATCGCGTAATAAAACCACCAGCCCGCAAAACCTAGCATGGCCACCAGCAGCGCCACAGCCACCTGGCGGTGTGCACCGGTGCGCGGTGTATCGGGCTTGGCCAGCTTGGTGCCCGTCAGCATCGAGCGTGCCAGATTTTCGCGGTGCAGCACGCTCTCCACCACCACGCCAGCGATGTGACCCATAACCAGCAGCAGCATGCCGGTGGCGGCGGCCTCATGCAGTTTTTTCAGCAGCTTGATCTGGGCGAAACTGAACCAGCCTGCGGCCAGCCCCTGCTGTTCTTCGCCACCCAGCGTGACGATGCCCGTGATGCCGACCACCAGCGTGAGCAGCAGCAACAGGTAGATGGCCAGGCTGCCAGTGGGGTTGTGACCCACATGGCGCTCAGCCTGGCCCCGCGCCACCTGCTTCAGGTAGGCGATGGCCTCGCGCGGACCAAACCAGAAGCTGGAAAACCGCGAAAAGTGCGAACCCACAAAACCCCACAGGATCCGAAACCCGACCAGCCCAAGCATCAGGTAGCCCAAAAAAACATGAACTGCCAGCCACGGGTCAGATTCGGCGGTTAGCCAGGCCGCCGCAAAGCTGGCCGCCAAGGTCCAGTGAAATAGGCGGGTGGGCAGGTCCCAGATCAGGGTGCGTTGCATGGCTGGAATTACTTGGGAATACGGATGTTGCGTTCGTTGAAGTCACCCTTGTCAGCGCCACTGTGGCAGGCCATGCAGTTGGCCGGGCTCTTGACTGACTCGCGTTTCCAGATGGCCGGGTTGATCTCGCTACTGCTGTGCTTGGTTTTGAACCACACGCTCTCAGAAATGCGCAGCGGCGACGTGTTTGCGCTCCAGCGGTTGGAGGCGTATTTGGTCAGGTAGTCGGTGATCTCTTTGACGTCCTGGGCTGGCAGCGAGGCGTCGGTGTCAAAGTGTTTGTCCAGCCCGTTCATGACCTTGGTCCATGACGCAGCAGGCAGCAGGCCCGGTGCAAACGCCATGTGGCAGCCGCCACATTCGGCCACCCATTTGGCGTTGCTGGTGACTGGCATCACGGGTCTGCCCCGGTCTTCGCCCTTGTATTTGCCTTGAGCATTGGCGCTCAGGCTGGCCAGCGTCAGCAGTGTCAGGGTCAGGCAGTGTGTGAATTTCATGGCTGGGCCTTACTTCACAGACAACACATAGGCCATGAAATCACCCTTTTCCTGCGTTGTGCAGGCACGTGCCAGCGCGTCGTTGCAGTTGCGTTTGAACCACTTTTCAACCTGCACGGCATCGGTAAAGCGTTTCGGGTTGGCCGAGGGCGCCAGCGGCTCAATCACCTTGTTGGTCTTGGCGTGTTTGCCCTCAGCCTTGGGTGAATCCGTGTGGCAGGACGAGCACGACACCTGACTGGGGCCGACCGTGGTGTAGAGCTTTTGGCCAGCGGCCACTGAAAAGTCCTTGAACGCAGCGTTTTCCTGTTTGGCACTGGTCCGATAGGTTTCCAGGATGGGGTTGGCCATGGCGGACAGTGGCAGCGCTGCTGCAAATGTGAGTGCCAGGCCGGCGAGCAAGCGGAGGGTGTGGGTTTTCGAAGTCATGCGGCAACCTTGATGTGTGAATGTGCGCGTAGCATATAAGACCAGTCTTAAGAAACTCTTAGGGCCTGTTCATGAATGACATGTTGTTGGTGAACAATCACCCAGTCAGGTCGTGTCGCGCTTGGTGCGGCAACTCACTGGCTTGGGTGGACTGCGGGCTCTGGCGTAAACACCTCGACCCGGTTGCGCCCGGCAGCCTTGGCGCGGTACAGCGCCTGGTCTGCAGCACCCATCAAGTCGTCACCTTGCGGGTCAGGAAACTGGCTCACGGCACACAGGCCCACGCTCACCGTGACGGCAATTGACTCTCCCGACATCACCTGAAACGGCGTGGCCGCAACACTCTGGCGCAGCGTTTGGGCCAGCTGCCAGGCTCCATCGACGGTGGTGTTGGGCAGAATAACCAAAAATTCCTCGCCGCCGAGCCGGCCCAGCTGGTCTTGTACCCGGGTGCGCTGGGCAATCACGTCGGCCAGGGCTTTGAGCACCTTGTCGCCCGAGAGGTGGCCATAGGTGTCGTTCACACGCTTGAAAAAATCAATGTCGATCATCAACAGTGCCATTGGTTGCCCATGCCGTTTGGCCGTTGACAGGTGTTGCGCCAGCGATTCCAGCAGCGAGCGCCGGTTGATCAGTCCGGTCAGCTCGTCACGCATGGCCAGGTTGTGATTGCGTTCGTCGGCACGCTCCTTGGTCATGACAACCAACCCCAGGCTGACCAGCAGCACGCTGATGGCCGCGACCACATAAATCACGGTCTGCGCCAGATGCGGGGTCATGATGGAGGTGACTTCATCTTTGCGCAGCAGGGTGCCAACCAGCTGGATCGCAAAGCCAACAACCATGGTCAGGAATCCCGCCACCATGAAATACTGCCCCACGCCGACGGTGCTGGTGCGACGCTGCCACAAGCTCACCACAATGGCGGCACTTTGCGCCGAGAATATGAGTGACCCGACCACCATGCGCGCAGCCTGCCAGGGAATCAGTGCGGCAAACAACAGGGCTGTGACCAGCACCGGCAACCAGATCAACCAACGCAGGGGCTTGCGCTTCTGAAACTGGAACACACCTTCGGTGAACAAGGCATACACGCTGGCCACAAACACGTTGGCCAGCACAATCGAGAGCACATCACTGATCTGCCCGCGCAACATGAACAGCACATACCCGGCGGTGTTGCAAGCCAGTCCTGCTGCCCAAAAAGCCATGCCATCACGCAGCTGCGCGCGCGCCACCAGACCCACCGACAGCGTGAGCGTGCCGTTGATGGCAATCAGCATCAAGAAAAGGGTCGGCACGTGGGCGTTGAGCACAAAACCATTCTTACACGGGGGGCTGACGGGGGCAATGACTCGACTGGCGTCAGAAATAGACAGGTATTAACCGCGGTGGGGCATGATTTCAATGCGCCGTAACGATGGCGACGTCCGGATCAGGTGATGGCGTCCCCGCTATGGGGCGGGCCTGGATGCTTTGGGCAGGCTTTAGCTTAAGCTGGCAGTGACGGGCGCGGTGGGTACGACGGGCAAGTGCCCGGTTTTCACCAGAATCAGGCAACCCTCCCGGCTAAAAGGCTGGTGCTGGCTCAGATGCGGGCTGCGAATCCAGCTGCCTTGGGGGTAGTTGCCGTACTCGTCAGAGAAAACGCCTTCAAGCACGAAGATCTCTTCACCACCGAAATGCCGGTGGGGGTTGAAAAAGGTCCCGGGCGCCCAGCGCACCATGGCCGTGTGCTGGGTGCCAAACTCGGCCAGTGGCAAGACTGTCAAACCCGCCACCAGACCCTGAAACCAAGCGGCCTGGCGTGTCGCCACCACACGCCTTTCAGCGTCGGCCGGGTCGCTGTAGCGAAGCTTGACAAACAGCAGGCAGCCGTCTTTTGAAAACGGCGCGTGCCGGGAGCCGGGCGGATTTTTCAGGTAGGTGCCTGGCCAGTAGTCGCCGTCTTCATCACTCAGCGTGCCATCCAGCACCAAAATCTCTTCACCCAACTCATGCAGGTGTGATTCAAAACTGGCCCCGGCGGCGTAGCGAACGATGGACGTCGCCCGTGCCACCTCGCCACCGTCACGCTCCAGCAAACGACGCTGCACCAGCGGCGAGGGCGAGGTTTGCCAGGCCAGTGCATGGCTGTTGATAACGCAGCGCTGAGAAAAGTCAGTGTTGAGTTGGGTGTCGTCCATCACACTCATTCTGGGTCTGAACTGCTCGCAGGCGCCGCCAAATCAGGCTCAGGGTGCACTGCAGGCGGCTCTTGTGTTGCTGGGCGGCACATTTTTTCTCCATCCCATTGCTGCCCACACCAGCACCGACCGCTGGCGTCGATGATGCAGGTTCCCGTGCCACAGCAGCGCTCGTCATCTTGCATGGTTGGTTCTCAAAAGTTAGTTTGAAGGTTTGATCGAATGCCCGCAAAATCCTGCCCGAGAAGCGCGATGTGGCAGCATCTGTCGTCTCAGGCAATTTTGCCCTGTTCCGCATTTGGCCCGTTGGCTTGAGGACATTGAATCGACATGACTGCATTGAACGTTTTGGGCGGCCCGCTGTTGGCCTGCTCCTTTGCACCGCTGACCGGGTATTTTCGCGATGGCTGCTGCCAAACGGATGAAAACGATCACGGTACCCACGTGGTTTGTGCCAGGGTCACCGCTGATTTTCTGGACTATTCGTTGGCATCTGGCAACGACCTGATCACGCCCCGACCGGAACACCGCTTTGCGGGACTTCGGCCGGGAGACCGGTGGTGCCTGTGCGCAGTGCGCTGGAAAGAGGCCTTGTTGGCGGGTGTCGCGCCACCGGTGCATCTGCAGGCAACCCACGCCAAAGCCCTGGAGATCGTGTCCCTGGACCAGTTGCGCCAGCATGCGCTTTGAGCGCAAATGGCAACACCCCGGGCTAAGCTGACATCCCGATACTCTGGCGGGCGCCGATGCAGGTGCGGAACTTGCCGCCCAGCGGTGTGCACCGATTACAAGGTCGCCAGTGCCGCCTTGACGTCGGCTACGGACAAAATCTCTGACAACACCACCGGGGACTTGCCGCTCTGGTACAGCACATACACTGGCACGCCGTTGCGCCCCAGCTGGCTTAGCGCGGCGGTGATGGTGGGGTCGCGGCGGGTCCAGTCGGCGCGCAGCAAAACCACTTTTCTGGCATCAAAATCTGCCAGCAAGGCGGCATCGGCCAGCACGGTTTTTTTGTTGTACTGGCAGGTCACACACCAGGCGGCAGTGAAATCGACAAACACCGGCGCACCGGTGGCCAGCACCTGGTCGACGCGCTCAGGTGCCCAGGTCTGCCAGCGCTGGCTGCTGGTCTGCTGGCTGATTGGCTCGGTAAATTGAACAACATTTTTGCCGATAGCCCACGTCAGAATTGCCAGAGCCACTATTGAAAACGTAGCAACTGGCAATCGGCTTCTGCCGCGCAGCGTGGTTGCCCAGATGACAAAAGCCAGGCCGACCAGCAGCGCCAGCAAGGCACCTGCACCGTCCACGCCGGTTTGCTGGCCCAGCACCCAAACCAGCCAGACCACTGTGGCAAACATCGGGAAAGCCATGGCGTGGCGAAAGGTGTCCATCCATGCGCCCGGCCGTGGCAACAGACGCGCCAGTGCCGGCGACCAACTGGCCGCCAGATAGGGCAAGGCCATGCCAGTGCCAAGCGCAGCAAAGATCAGCAGGGCCTGCAGCGCCGGCAAACTCAGCGCCAGCCCAAGCGACGCACCCATGAACGGTGCGGTGCAGGGCGAGGCAATCAACACCGCCAGAATGCCTGATAAAAATGCGTCGACTGCCGGATTTTTGGCTTCCAGCGTCGCCAGGCGGCTGGGCACAAAATGGCCAAACTCGAACAATCCGGCCAGGCTCAGCCCCATCAGCGTGAACAATGTCGCCAGCGCAGCCACCACCATGGGCGACTGCAGCTGAAAGCCCCAGCCCAGCTGCTCACCGGCACCGCGCAGGGCCAGCATCAGCGCCCCAAGTGCCAGAAACGACAGCAGTACGCCGGCGCTGTAGGCCAAGCCGCTGATCTGGCGGGCGCGCCGGTCTTTCGCATGGCGGGTAAAGCTGATGACCTTGATGGCCAGCACCGGAAACACGCAGGGCATCAGGTTCAGGATCAGCCCGCCCACCACGGCCCCCAGCAGTGCCAGCCAGAAGCTGGGCACAACAGCAGCCGGCGCGCGAATGCTGGCCGTCGACACTGGCGCTGTGGCCGCTGGCAAACCGGCGCTGGGCTGGGTTGGCCAGACACCCGAGACCTTGGCCTGGGTGGCAAAGCCGCTGCGCTGGCCGCCGGTCTCAGCTACCAGCACCATTGGCAAGGTGGCCGGGCTGGCGCTGCGGTGCGTTGCCAGCGGGACCGACGCGGTCCAGGTGCTGCCTTGCCAGCCTTGCGTCCACTTGGCAGCAGTCTCAATCACCTCGGCGATTTCAGGAAAAAAATCGAGCGTTTTGCCTTGCGCCGCCGCTGGCAGGCCGGCGACTGACAGGTTCAGGCGTTGGCCTTCGATGACGATCTGACTGGTGCCCGACAGCGGCTGGGGGGCGGCTTTGAAGGCGGCCTGAAAGTCGGCAGCGTTCAGGGCGGTTGAGCTTTTGACTGGAAGGCGCAGCACAAACGTGCCTTCTTGCGGCACACATTCAAGCCGGCAAACCAGCCAGCTGGCCTGCAAGCGGACCTCCAGCTCGGGGCTGATCGGGGAGGGTTTGAAGTCGGGCGTCAGGGTCAGCGGCACCGGCAGCAGCACCGTGCCGTCGTAGCCGTAGTTGGCCAGGTCGCCGATGGGCAGCTTTTTGGGGATGGGCCAGGCAATGTCGCCCGCCATGACCCCGGCAGGCAGTGTCCAGCTCAGGCTGGTAGGTTGGCCCGAGTCGCCTGAGTTTTTCCAGTAGGTGTGCCATTCGGGCAGGTGCTTGAGCTGCAAACCCACCCATACCGTCTTGCCGGGCGTGGCGCCATCGGGTGCGTATGCCATCAGCTCGGCGCGCACCTGCTCGGTGGTGACTACAGAATTTATAATATTTTGGGCTGTAGCCCTTATGGGTATTACGCTGACAGCTACCAAAATCAGAGTAATCAAATGTCGCAAGTGGGGCATCGTTGAGGTCATGGTGGGTTCAGACTCGGGTCGCGGGAACAAGTTCAGTGGGTCAAAGTGTCGCGCCAGTTGCCGCATTTGCGCTCTTGCGTGCAAAAGTAATGAATAATGCTAAAAAAAAGGGTCCTTGGGAACAACTCGGCGCGATGCCGCATTTTCAGCCAATCGATCAAAGGTGACGAATGAACTTGGATGCCACAAACTCCAGCACAACAGACCTGGTTCGGTTTGTTGACGAGGATGAGTTGGCGGTGTCTGACTCGGCCGCTTTGCGGTATTGGCGCATCCTGATCATTGACGACGACGAGGACGTGCACCAGGCGACGCTGTTTGCACTTGACGCGGTCAGCTTGTTTGGCCGCAAGCTGCAGTTTTTGCATGCCCATTCGGCAGCCCAGGCGCGCGAGCTGTTGCGCCGTGAAAACGATCTGGCCTTGATCCTGCTCGACGTGGTGATGGAAACTCCGGGTGCCGGCCTAGAACTGGTGAACTTCATCCGTGACACCGCTGCCCTGAAAAACAGCCGCATCGTCCTGCTCACCGGTCAGCCGGGTTATGCCCCCGAGCACGAGACCATTCTGCGCTACGACATCAACGACTACAAAACCAAGTCCGAGCTGACCCACAGCAAAATGCTCACCACGGTCACCACGGCGCTGCGCTCCTATGAGCAGTTGTGCACCATTGAGGCCAGCCGTGTGGGCCTGGAGCTGATCGTGCGCGCCAGCGGAAGCCTGATCGAAACCCAGGGCATTCAGAATTTTGCGTCGGGTGTGATGACCCAACTCGCCGCGCTGCTGGGTACCGCGCCCGAGGGACTGGTGTGTGCCCAGGGCG
>JADKAW010000029.1 GCA_016719055.1 Candidatus Rhodoferax mariagerensis
AGTTGCTGCCGGCAAGCTGGCCGGTGTGATCGTCAGGGTGGGGGCCGTGACCGACACCAGGGTGGCAATGCTCGGCACGCCATTGCTGATGACCGTCAGGCGGTAGTGGCCGGCGGGCAGCACACCCATCGCCCGCGACGTGTAGGCGGTGGCCGACACGGCGCTGGTCAAGACGGGAATCTGGGCATCGTTGTCGAGTCGGCGCAACTGGATGACCGGTAAATTGGCAGCCGAGTTGTTGTTCGACCCTTCCGAGTCGCCGGTGAGCTTGCTGCCAGTCAGCGACAACACCCCGCCAGAGCCCGCAGTCAGGCCGCCGACCGAACTGACGACCGGACGGCGACTGTCGGACACAGCCTGTCCGGCATCATGCAACTCGGCGCTGGCGAGGGCGCTGCTATTTGTCCCCCCCGCGAAGAGGACCTTGCCATTGGGCAGGAGCGTGGCACTGTGGTAAACCCTTGCAGCGGCCAGGCTGCCGGCCACCGACATCTGGTCAGTGGCCGGATCAAAGAGCTCGGCGCTGGCGAGGGTGCTGTTGCCATACCCCCCTGCGACCAGAACCTTGCCATTGGGCAGGAGCGTGGCGCGGTGGGAATACCTTGCGGGGGTCGCGCTGCCGACCGCCGACCAGTTGTTGGTGGCCGGGTTATAGAGCTCGGCTGATGGCGGAGGCTAGTGCTGAGCCCCCCGCAACGAGGAGCTTGCCATTGGGCAGGAGCGTAGCGCTGTGGACATACCTTGCGTTGGCCAGGCTGCCGGCCGCCGACCAACTGTTGGTGGCCGGGTCATAGAGTTCGGCGCTGGCAGAGCGCTGCTGCCGTTGTACCCCCCCGCGACGAGGACCTTGCCATTGGGCAGGAGCGTGGCGCTGTGGGAAACCTTGCCGTGGCCAGGCTACCGGCGGCCGACCAGGTATTGGTGGCCGGGTCATAGAGCTCGGCGCTGGCCAGAGCGCTGCTGCTGAACCCCCCCGCGACGAGGACCTTGCCATTGGGCAGGAGCGTGGCGCTGTGGGAATACCTTGCGGTGGCCAGGCTGGCGGCCGCCGACCAGGTAGTGGTGGCCGGGTCATACAGCTCGGCGCTGACCAGAGCGCTGTTGCTGAACCCCCCCGCGACGAGGACCTTGCCATTGGGCAAGAGCGTGGCGCTGTGGGAATACCTTGCGGTGGCCAGGCTGCCGGTCGCCGACCAGGTGTTGGTGGCGGGGTCATACTGCTCGGCGCTGACCAGAGCGCTGTTGCTGACCCCCCCGCAGCGAGGACCTTGCCATTGGGCAGGAGCGTGGCGCTGTGGGAATACCGCGCTGTGGTCAGACTGCCGGCGGCCGACCAGCTGGGGGTGGCCGGGTCGTAAAGTTCGGCACTGGCCAGAGCGCTGTTGCTGTTGCTTCCCCCACGATGAGGACCTGGCCATTGGGCAGGAGCGTGGCGCTGTGGTAAATCCTTGCGGTGGCCAGGCCACCAGGGGCCGACCAGGTCTCGGTGGCCGGGTCATAGAGCTCGGCGCTGGCAAGGAAGCTGTCGTTGTACCCCCCCGCGACGAGGACCTTGCCATTGGGCAGGAGCGTGGCAGTGTGGAAATTCCTTGCGGTGGCCAGGCTGCCGGTCGCCGACCAGGTGTTGGTGGCGGGGTCATAGAGCACAGCGCTGACCAGATAGCCGCTGTTGCCAACCCCCCCCGCGATGAGGACCTTGCCATTGGGCAGAAGCGTAGCGCTGTGCACCTCCCTTATAGTGGACAGGCTAGCGGCGGTCGACCAGCTGTTGGTGGCCGTGTCATAGAGTTCGACGCCGACCAGAGCGCCGTTACCGTTGTCCCCCCCCGCGACGAGGACCTTGCCATTGGGCAGAAGCGTGGCGCTGTGTCGATCCCTTGCGGTGGCCAGGTTGCCGGCGGCCGACCAGGTGTTGGTGGCCGGGTCATAGAGCTCGGCGCTGGCGACGACGCCGCCGCCCTTGGACCCCCCCGCGACGAGGACCTTGCCATTGGGCAGGAGCGTGGCGCTGTGAAAATACCTTGCAGTGGCCAGGCTGCCGGCTGCCGACCAGGTATTGGTGGCCGGGTCATAGAGCTCGGCGCTGGCCAGGGGTAGGAGCTGAGGCCATATATCCCCCCCGCGACGAGGAGTTTGCCATTGGGCAGGAGCGTGGCGCTGTGGTGATCCCTTGCGGTGACCAGGTTGCCGGCTGCCGACCAGGTGTTGGTGGCCGGGTCATAGAGCTCGGCGCTGGCGAGGGTGCCGCCGCTGTTGCCAAACCCCCCCGCGACGAGGACCTTGCCATTGGGCAGAAGCGTGGCGCTGTGTCGATCCCTTGCGATGTTCAGGCTACTGGCCCCCCTCCAGCCGGCCGCGCTGGCAGGGGAGACCCAGACGAGCTGGAGCAAGAACACGAGGAACACGCACAGCCTGCGATAGTCTGCGCCAAAGGCTTTATGCGAAGCGACGGAATTTGGCATGCTCATCTTGTCTCCCTTATCAAGCGAACACGGTGGTTCGAGTATCTGAAAACCAACCTGTTGCGCTCGCTGAATAGCAATATCTCTGGCGGAGCGCCGGCCTTGAATCTGCCGCGCAACCAAGCATATTGAACATCGGCGTCAATTAGGCCGGGCGTTTGACTTTGGCAAAGTGAACCAGGCTGCGTAAGGGAACCAACATGCGGCTGTTCAGGCCGTCAGGCAAATACCGTACGCTACCGGCATAAGCACCTGGGGAGGAATACATCAAGACGGACATATTGACTTTCCATGCGCATTCAATAACGCAAACAGTCTAACGTCTATTTGATTAGCACACTGCTTTTGACTTTTTTCATCCTTGACCAACAAGCGGATTATTGTTGGACATTCGAGTTAGCGCGCGCACTCACGGTGCCAGCATCTGCTGCTGCACCAGCAAAGACCGCTGAAAAAACTGGTCGCGATCGATGTCTTGCAGCCTGCGGCGGGCTTGTTTTTTTTCCTCGTCGCTGGCGGCTGACTCCAAAATCTTCTGCTGGCGATAAGTTTCCTGGGTGTTCTGGCGGATGCGCTCGTTGGTCTGGTACACCGGCAAGCCCGCTTGCAGGTAGCGGGCAAAAGCTTGGTAGCCGGGTTGGCCGATGCACACCTGGGCTTTGTCAGAATGGCCTTCGACGCCTTCGCGCCAGCCATTGGCCGCCGTGCAAAAGCGCTTGATGCCAACGTCCCAGCCTTGGCGGTAGGCCTGCGCGTTGGGTACCACACCGATCTTGCCGCAGTCTTCCGTGTAAGCAGCCAAGCGACGTTCGGGCTCGCCCCGGGCGCCGTCATTGACGCCAACCCGCCCCCAGTCAGCCACTTTGCATTCAGACTCAGACATTGACTTGCAGCCCGAAAGCGTCAGTAACAGAAGCAAAAAGATTACGGCGACGATTTTGTGCATGTTGGCATCCTTCTGCGGTGGGTCAAGGTGAAGTATTGTGGCCCATTGGATCGCTCAGGCGCTTGCTGCACCCGCATCCAAGCCAATGCCTGGACCAGGCAAAGCACACACCGCATGGGCAAAGGCTTCCACCTGCGTCCAGTCGGTGAACTCCACCACCGCCTTGGGGTCGGTAGGCCCATGGGTGATCAGCATGATCAGCCGGATCATCTGACGGTCAAACCAGCCGTAAGATGGGTAATTGAGCTTGCCGGCAAAAACCCCCAGCAGTGGTGGTTTCCAGCTGATTTGCTGCAGGAACTTCTTCAGGTACGGGTTGGTATCAGGCTGGTTTTTGTTGGGTTTGCGCGCCACGATGTTGACGCTGAAAAACGCGCTGGGGCGGCTTTCCAGAAACGCCTGGTGGGCAGCGATGAACTGCACCACCTGCGGCTGGTGGTGCCCATAACGTATGCTGGCACCTATCACAATGCGTTCAAATTTGTTCAGGTCAAGCCCCTGGGCCTGCGCCACCGGCACCAGCGTGACACGCTGGCCCAGCGCCGTCATGAAAAACTTCAGTCGCTCGCAAATGTGCAGCGTGTGGCCGTCGGTGGTGGAGTAAGCCAGCAGGGTGTGATGCGCCATGTTGCAGCCTTGCAGTGAGCGGCCCAAACGCTAGCAAAGCTGCTTGGGCAGTGCTTGAGCGTCAGGTCAGTCGTCCGACAGGTTGTCGGGTTTGAAGGCGGCAGCCAGCTTGGCCTGGGTTTCGGCACTGACTTGCGCATAGTGCGAAAACGTCAGACTGTAGGAGCCCTGGCCACCAGTGAGTGATTTCAGACGGCTTTGGTAATCACCCAGTTCGGCCAGCGGCATTTGCCCGCTGATGCCGACGGTGCCGGCCGGGCGCGGTTGCGTGCCGGTAATGTGGCCGCGTTTGCTGGCCAGGTCACCGGTCAGGTCACCAATGGCGGCCTCGGGGGCCACCACCTCAATGTTGACCAGCGGCTCCAGCACGATGGGGTTGGCTGCCAGCACCGCCTGTAGCGTGGCTTTGCGGCCGGCCGCCACAAAGGCGACTTCCTTGCCATCCACCGCGTGGGTTTTGCCGTCGTGCACGATCACGCGCAGGTCATGCAGCGGAAAACCGGCCACGGCACCTTCGGCCAGGGCTTGCTGTACGCCTTTTTCAACCGCTGCCATGAACACGCCTGGGATGGCGCCGCCCTTGACGATGTCCACAAACTCAAAGCCCGCACCACGCGCCAGCGGCTCCACGCGCAGCATCACCTCGCCAAACTGGCCAGCGCCACCGCTTTGCTTTTTGTGGCGGCAGTGGCCTTCGGCCTTGCCCAGAATGGTTTCACGATAGGCGATTTGCGGCACGCTGGTGTCGAGCTCCAGCTTGAACTGCTGCTGCATGCGCAGCATCTTGGAGCGCAGGTGCATGTCGCCCAGGCCACGGATGATGGTTTCGTTGGTGCCGGGGTGGCGCTCCACTGTAAAACAGGGGTCTTCCATTTCAAGCTTGTGCAAGATCTCAAACAGGCGCTGCTCGTCACCCTTGCGCTTGGTTTGCACCGCCAGCCCTTGCATGGGCTGTGGGAACACCAGCGGCTTGAGGTGAATGTTGTCCTCATCGTGCGAGTCATGCAGCACACAGTCAAATTCAATCTCATCAACTTTGGCCACCGCACCAATGTCGCCCGGCACCAGTGCTGGCACTTCGACATACTCCTTGCCCTGCAAACGGTACAGGTGGGCCACCTTGAACGGTCGCTTGGCCGAGCCGGCAAACAACTGGGCGTCCTTGCGGATGGTGCCCTGGTGCACCCGAAACACACCCACCTTGCCAATGAATGGGTCGACCACGACCTTGAACACATGCGCCAGCACGTGCAATTCGTCATCGGGCTGGGCGGCAAAACCTTCAGGCTGTTCACCAGGCTCGCCTTTGTAAAACGGCTGCGGATTGCCCTCAGCCGGATTGGGCGCCAGCTTGGCCAGCGCGTCCAGCAGTTGCGGCACACCGGCACCAGTTTTGGCTGACACAAACAAAATGGGAATCAGGTGCCCGGCGCGCAGGGCTTTTTCAAACGGCGCGTGTAACTCTTGCGGTGTGGGGTCGGTGCCGTCTTCAAGGTAGCGGGCCATCAGGTCGTCGTCTTCTTCGACCAGCTGGTCGATCAGGGCGCGGTGCGCAGCCGAGACTGAGGCAAAGTCGCTTTCACCATCGTCGTGCCCCAGTAACTCGACCACGTCCTGGCCGTGCTGGGTGGGCAAATCGAGCAGCAGGCACTGCTTGCCAAACCGTTCGCGCACCTGCTCCACCAGAGCGCTCAGGTCAATGTTTTCAGCGTCGATCTTGTTGATGACAATCATGCGGCACAAACCGCGTTCGCCAGCCAGCGCAAACATGCGTTCGGCGGTCAGCTCAATACCCGTTTGCGCACTGATCACTATCAGGGCGGTATCAACAGCGGCCAGCGCACCAATGGCCTGGCCAGCAAAGTCGGGGTAACCGGGGGTGTCGATCAGGTGGATGAGGGTGTCGGCGGTGGTCAGGCTGACCAGCGACGACTGCAGCGAAAAACCAAGTTGCTTTTCGATCGGATCAAAGTCACACACCGTGTTGCCTTTTCGACGGCACCCCGGCTGGTGATGGCACCAGTGGCGGCCAGCAGGCTTTCAACCAGCGTGGTTTTGCCGACAGCACCATGCCCGACCAGGGCCACAGCACGGATTTTTTCAGACAGGTTCAGGCTCATAAAGGTCTCTTTTTTTGCGTTGATATGGTTTGAAGTTTACGCCTGTAGCGCATGGTTTTTTGAGGCTCTTGGAGCGCCGTGCAGGTTTCAAGGCAGGCATCACAAGCCGGTTGATTGTTTCGGGTGGGGCCTATTGATCTGGGGTTTGCCGCAACGGTGCCTGATAGAGCCAGACCGGTCGGCCATCAGCGCCGGTCAGCCGGGCCTGCGCCTGAAACCCGATCGCCTCAAACTCCAGACTGACCAGCCAGGCGCCGCTTTTAAGCTCAGCACTGGCCTTGGCGGCGGCACGCGGCATGCTTTCAGGGCGCTGAAACACATACACCAGGTCACACGCTGACCAATCGGCCTGCCAGATGTCGCCCTGGCGCACCCGCGCCCACGGGCAGCGCAGCGCACACAGTGCGCGCAGCGGCCAGCTCCATTCCAGACCGTGCAACTGGGCATTTGGATAAACACTGCGCAGCGCATTCAGGCCATCACCCAAACCACAACCTGCATCCAAAATAATAGCGCCAGGCGCAAGTGGTACAAAGGCTTCAAGGCCTTTTAGTGCATTTTTGGGGGTCGGAAACAAGGGCGCATCACGCCAGGCGTTCAAGGGGTAAATCAACATGAGTAGCAGCAAGGGCAGTAACCAGGCCCAGGCTGGCAGGCTGGCCGCCCCCGACACCGCCAACGACAGCGGAAAACCGGCGGCAATCATGACCCTGCGCCACCAACTGTTGCCCAGCAGGCTGGCCAGTACCGCCAACGCGCAGGCGCTGACCACCGCGATCAGCGGACCCGATCCGTTCTTCAACAACACCACAAACACAGCCCAGGCGCTGGCCCACACCAGCACAGCGGGCAGCGGCCACGGCAGCCGGTTCAAAGGTGTGTTGTTCACACGGACAGGCTGCCTGGCAAGCGTTGACACAAGTGCCACAGCGGGTGTTTGACAGGTGCCACCATCATGGCCAGCCAGATATCAAATCAATGGCCAGCCACGCTGCGCAGCCGGTCGATCAGGCCATTGAGCTCATCGAGCGAGCCAAAGCCGATGCTGATTTCACCCACATCTTCCATACGGCCGGCGCGTTTGACGCGCTTTTTGACACGCACTTCCACGGCTGCTGTCAGCAGGTCTGACAGCTCTTCTTCCACCCTTTTGAGATCGCGCGATTTTTCTTTTTTGGGTTTGGTGGCCACCAACGAGAACTCAGCGCCAAGCTTTTTGACCAGGCTTTCGGCCTCGCGCACCGACATTTTTTTGGCGGCGATCTGGTTGGCAGCAGTAATTTGTGTGGCCTTGTCCAGCGCCAGCAAGGCGCGGGCGTGGCCCATGTCCACATCACCCGCCATCAACATGGTTTGCACCGGCTCGGCCAGATTAAGCAGGCGCAGCAGATTGCTGGCGGCACTGCGTGAGCGGCCCACGGCCTGCGCAGCGGTCTCATGGGTCAGGCCAAAGTCTTTGATGAGACGCTGCAAACCTTGCGCTTCTTCCAGGGGGTTGAGGTCTTCACGCTGGATGTTCTCTATCAACGCCATGGCGGCGGCGGCCTCGTCGGGCACATCGCGCACCAGCACCGGCACGCTGTCGAGCCCAGCCAGTTTGGCCGCCCGAAAGCGCCGCTCGCCCGCAATGATCTCAAACACCGGGCGCACCGCACCGCCGTCCATGGCCTGCGGTGACTGCTGGCTGCGCTTGAGCTCGGCGTCTGCATCACTCAGGCGACGTACCAGGATCGGCTGCATGATGCCTTGCACCTTGATCGATTCGGCCAGCTCATACAGCGCGCCTTCGTCCATTCGGGTGCGCGGCTGGTATTGCCCAGGCACCAGGTCGGTCAGCAGCAAGCTGGTGGGCTGACCACTGTTGGCCAGATTGACGTCGCCGCCATCAAGCACCAGCGACTCATCGAAGGTTGGCCCCAGCAGCGCTTCAAGCCCGCGCCCCAACCCTTTTGGTTTTTTTGTCACCATGTGTGTCTTTCGTAAAGTATGTGTCGATCAGGCAGCGCATGAAGAATCGCCAGGGTGGTTGTCATGTCAGGCATCCATCAGTGTCTGAAGCAGGGCCTGCCCCTGCGGCCAGTCACCCAGGCCGGAGTCAGCATTGATGTGGCCCAGTGCACCCACACTGAACAGCTCAGACCCCCAGCCGCCAGCAAAGCCACTGGCGCGCTCACCACTGCAATAAGGATCGTTGCTGCTGACCACCACCGTGCTTGGAAAAGGCAGGCGCTGCAAGGCCAGCGGCGACCAGCTCGCCAGTTGCGGGCGCAGCTCTTCACGCTCGGCATCGGCCGGAGCCACCAACAAGGCGGCTTTGACGCGCCCGGTACTGCGCGAGCACGCTGCCCAGGCCGACACCAGCTGGCAACCCAGGCTGTGCGCCACCAACACGACCGGCGCCCGGGTTTGCAGCAGCACATCTTCCAGGCGTGTTATCCAGTCGCCACGCAATGGGCGCATCCAGTCATGCTGCTCAACCCATGCGTAGCCCAACTGCGCCCGCCAAAGGCTTTGCCAGTGCGTTGGCCCCGAGCTTTGCCAGCCCGGCAGGATGAGAATGCTGTCTGGATTCATCTCTATGTTTTTGATAGCTACTTGCGCTTTAAAAATAAGGGCTAGAGGCCAATTTACCTTAAATCTTCTGGATGCGCTCAACCATCTCCTGGGCAAACGCCACAAAAGCCTGCGCGCCTTTGGATGTGGGGTCAAACACCACACCAGGCAAACCGTAGCTGGGTGCCTCGGCCAGGCGCACATTGCGTGGAATCATGGTGTTGAACACCTTGTCGCCAAAACGTGTTTTTAACTGCTCGCTGACCTGTTGCTGCAGGGTGATGCGCGGGTCAAACATGACGCGCAACAAGCCGATGATGGCCAGGTCTTTGTTGAGGTTGGCATGCACCTGCTTGATGGTGTTGACCAGATCGGCCAAACCCTCCAGCGCAAAATACTCGCATTGCATCGGCACAATCACGCCGTGCGCGCAGCACAGGCCATTCAGTGTCAGCAGCGAAAGGCTGGGCGGGCAATCGATCAGAATAAAGTCGTAGTCGTCCGCAACCTCGTTCAAGGCGGTTTTCAGGCGCTTCTCGCGTCGCTCCAAGCTCACCATCTCAACCTCAGCCCCGGCAAGCTCCCGGTTAGCACCCAAAATGTCATAACCACAACCGGCGTCCGTCAGCTTGGCGCTCTGAACACACGCCTCACGCAATGAAGACGATTCCAGCAGCACGTCATAAACACTGAGTTCAAGCTTGCGCTTGTCGATGCCTGAGCCCATGGTGGCGTTGCCCTGCGGGTCCAGGTCAACCATCAGCACCCGCTGGCCGACCTTGGCCAAGCCGGCAGCCAGATTCACCGTGGTGGTGGTTTTGCCAACACCACCCTTTTGGTTGGCAATGCAGAAAATTTTGGCCATAAGGTCTAACTAAAACGAAACGAAGAAACGGGCAAAGTGGCTTGTTTCACGTGAAACAAGGCATTCAGACAAGCTAGCGCGACACCGCCAGCTTGATGCCAAAACCAATCAGAAAAACACCAGCAATTTTTTCAAGCACACGTGAAATCAACGGATTGGCGCGAACGCGTTCTGCCAAAAAGTAAGTCAACAAGGTCGAGGCCAATCCGTACAGAAATGTCAGCGCTGCAATGGTTGCTGCCATAAAGGCATAGGTCAGCAAACCACGCTGGCGAACCGGATCAACAAACAACGGAAAAAAGGCCATGTAAAACAGGATGGCCTTGGGGTTCAACAGCGTGATCATCAGCGCCTGCTTCAGGTAGTGATGCGGCTTGATGTGCAGCACCGGTGCCGCGCCCGGCTTGGCCAGCAGCATCTTGAAACCGAGCCAGGCCAGGTAGGCAGCACCCACCCACTGCACGGCATGAAACGCGTCTGGGTAAGTGACCAGCAAGGCCGCCACCCCCGCAACAGCCGACCACATCAACACCTGGTCACCAGCGATCACTCCCAAAGTCGCAGCCAGTCCGCCCCGAATGCCGCCTTTGCTGGTGGAGGTGATCAAAGCCAGATTGCCCGGGCCTGGAACGAGCAGAAAAACGAGGACGGTGACAACAAACGTGCCGTAATCGGTGACGCCAAGCATGGGATGGTTTCCTGAAAGTGAGGGTCGAGTTTACGTTACTGCCCTGTTGGTCAGATCGGATGAGCGCAGCCACACAATGCACCGCTCTGCCGCCAAACCCGGCACCTGGAGTTGTTCCACGTGAAACACCTTGGCAGACGGCGACAACTCGGCAATTTCATCAGCAGGATACTTGCCCTTAATGGCGAGCCAGATGCCCTGCTCTGCCAATGCTGCAGCTGACCAGTTGGTGAAGTCACCCAAAGACGCAAACGCACGCGAGCAAATGACCTGATATTTGCCTGTCAGATTTTCAACACGTGCATGGACGCCACGCAGGTTCGGCAACTTCAGCGTCAGAGCGACCTGTTGAATGAACGCCGCCTTTTTTGCAACGGTGTCGACACAATCTACAGCGATATCGGGGCAACAAATGGCAATGACCACGCCCGGTAAACCAGCACCAGAACCCACGTCAAGCAGGTCAATCTTCGGTGTTGCGCCGCAGGCAAGCAACTGCTGCCGCAAGGGCTTGATCACTGCCAGACTATCCAGCAGATGGTGCGTCAGCATTTCTTGGGCATCGCGCACCGCTGTCAGGTTGTAAACCTTGGTCCACTTTTGTATCAGCGCCTGGTAGGTCAACAAGCGCGCCACTTGTGCATCGCTCAATGTCAGCCCCAGCGCAGTCTGACCAGCGCGCAATGCAATCTCCATACTCGGCATCAGATTAACTCATCTGCTTCACCGGGCGCAGCAGCAGTCTCTGCTTTCCCGACACCCTGAAACTCAAACCCCTTGAACCGGGTTTTTTTCAGGTGAATCGTTAGCAATGAAATGGTCGCCGGCGTGATGCCAGATATACGTGATGCCTGGCCCAAAGTCTCTGGTTTGTGTCGATTCAGCTTTTGCCGTGCCTCAATGCTCATTGCCGAGACCTGCATATAGTCGAGGTCTTGTGGCAACCTGAGCTTTTCATGGTGCGAGGCCCGCAACACATCCTCTTTTTGGCGCTCGATATAGCCAGAGTATTTGGCAGCAATTTCTACCTGCTCGACCACCGTGGCAACAAACGCAGCCCCAATCGCCTGCTCATTTGTTTCACGTGAAACATGCAGCGAAAAATCAGCAGCAACGTACTTGCCATCACCCAGCGACATCAGTCCGGCATGCGTCACACCCGGTCGGCGCAACAAATCGGCCAGGTTGTATTCATGCTCAAGTGCCTTGCCCAACACACGTTCGGCCTCTGCGGCTGGCAGGTTGCTTGGGCTGACCCAGATCGAACGCAGGCGCTCTGTTTCACGTGAAACAGCATCACGCTTGCGGCAAAACACATCCCAGCGCGCATCGTCCACCAAACCCAGTTTGCGCCCGGTTTCAGTCAGTCGCGCGTCGGCGTTGTCTTCGCGCAGTTGCAGTCGAAACTCGGCCCGGCTGGTAAACATGCGGTAGGGTTCAGTCACTCCTTTGGTGATCAGGTCGTCCACCATCACGCCCAGATAGGCTTCATCCCGTGCCGGTAGCCAGACCTCTTGTCCCCAGCTATTTCTGGCTCCAGCCTTCAACGCTGCGTTGACGCCGGCAAATAGGCCTTGCGCAGCCGCCTCTTCGTAGCCGGTGGTGCCATTGATCTGGCCGGCAAAAAACAGCCCCGAAATGACGCGTGTTTCAAAGTTGCTCCTGAGCTGTTGCGGGTCAAAGTAGTCGTATTCGATGGCGTAGCCCGGTCGCAGAATATGGGCGTTTTCCAAGCCGGCCATGCTGCGCACCAGGGCGTACTGAATGTCAAACGGCAAGCTGGTGCTGATGCCATTGGGGTAATACTCGTGTGTGGTCAGTCCTTCGGGTTCCAGAAAAATCTGGTGGCTTTGTTTGTCGGCAAAGCGGTTGATCTTGTCTTCGACGCTCGGGCAATAACGCGGCCCGACCCCCTCAATCTTGCCGGTAAACATTGGGCTGCGATCAAACCCGCTGCGAATGATGTCGTGCGTGCGCTCATTGGTATGCGTGATCCAGCAGGGCATTTGCTGCGGATGTTGCTCGGGTCTGCCCATAAAACTGAACACCGGCATGGTCGCACTCATGCCGCCGGGCATGCCGTCACCAGGCTGTTCGATGCACTGGCTGAAGTTGATCGACCTGCCGTCAATACGCGGTGGCGTTCCGGTCTTGAGCCGACCCTGCGGCAGCTTGAGCTCTTTCAGGCGCGCACTCAATGACACAGCCGGCGGATCACCGGCGCGACCCGCGGCATAGTTATTCAGCCCCACATGGATTTTCCCGTCCAGAAAGGTGCCGGCTGTCAACACCACCGTGTGGGACCTGAACTGGATGCCCGCCTGTGATACAGCGCCCACCACCCGGTCGCCCTCAACCATCAGGTCATCAACCGCCTGCTGAAACAAGCACAAATTGGGCTGGTTCTCCAGACGGCGACGAATTGCTGCCTTGTACAAAATGCGGTCAGCCTGGGCGCGGGTGGCACGCACCGCAGGGCCCTTGCTGGAGTTAAGAATGCGAAACTGCACCCCGCCCTCATCGGTGGCTGCGGCCATGGCCCCGCCCAGAGCATCGACCTCTTTGACCAGGTGCCCCTTGCCAATGCCGCCAATTGACGGGTTGCAGCTCATCTGCCCCAGGGTTTCGATGTTGTGCGTGAGCAGCAGCGTCTTGCAGCCCATGCGGGCCGCTGCCAGGGCCGCTTCGGTGCCGGCATGGCCGCCGCCAACGACGATCACGTCGAAATGTTGTGGATAAAGCATGGTGGTCCGTCAGAATGGGCAGATGGCAAAAACGGCGCTCACCCAGCACCTGCACCTCAAAATAGGAATTTTACCGATGCCCCTAAAACATGACCGACCACAAGCCATCGAGTCAAAAAACTAGCCACTTCACAGGCACAATGCGTGCTTGCAGTTTCACCACACCCTTCAATCAGGAGAACACATGTCAACCGGAAAAATTCTCGTCGCACAAGGTGGAGGCCCCACCGCCGTTATCAACCAGTCGCTGGTGGGCGTCGCGCTCGAGGCGCGCCGCTTCGGTCAAATTGGTCATATCTACGGTGCACTGCACGGTGTGCGTGGCATCATCAACGAGGACTTTGTTGACCTCACCCAAGAAACCAGCCACAACCTGGAGCAAGTCGCCAACACCCCTTCATCCGCGTTGGGATCAACCCGCGACAAGCCGGACGCAGCTTATTGCCATGAGATTTTCAAAGTGCTGCAAGCACACAAGATTGGTCATTTCTTTTACATCGGCGGCAATGACTCCAGCGACACGGTGCGCATCGTCAGCGAAGAGGCTCAGGCAGCCAACTACCCGCTGCGCTCGATCCATATCCCGAAAACCATCGACAACGATCTGGTGGGAAATGACCACACGCCCGGTTTCCCGTCGGCCGCCCGTTTTGTGGCGCAGGCCTTTGCCGGTGCCAATCTCGACAATGCTGCACTGCCTGGTGTCTATGTGTGTGTCGTGATGGGCCGCCACGCCGGCTTTCTGACCGCAGCGTCCGCCCTGGGCAAGAAATTTCCGGCAGACGGTCCGCACCTGATCTACATGCCCGAGCGTGTTTTTGTCATTGAAAAGTTTCTCGCTGACGTCAAAGCCGTCTACGAACGCTATGGCCGCTGCGTGATTGCCGTGTCGGAAGGCATTCATGACGCCGCTGGCGCACCTATTACTGCAATATTGGCCAAAGAAATGGAACATGATGCCCACGGCAACGTGCAACTCTCTGGCACTGGGGCGCTGGCCGATTTGCTGTGCGAAGAGATCAAGACCAAGCTCAAGATCAAACGCGTGCGGGGCGACACTTTGGGTTATATGCAGCGCGCGTTCATCGGTTGCGTGTCCGATGTTGATCAGCGTGAAGCCCGCGAGGTTGGTGAAAAGGCCGTGCAATTTGCTATGTGGGGCTCCAAGGATGGCTCGGTCGCCATCAAGCGCACCGGTTTTTACTCAGTCGATTACGAGTTGCTGCCAGTCGCAGCGGTGGCTGGCAAAACCCGCACCATGGAAGACGAGTTCATCACCGACAGCGGCACCGATGTCACTGATGCTTTCCGCATGTACCTGCGCCCCTTGTTGGGCTCGGGCATGCCTGATGCGTTCCGTCTGCGGCATAACCCGGTCGCCAAAGTACTGCATAAATGAAATTGCTGGTGTTTGCCGGCAGTAGCCGCCAGGGTTCTTACAACCGGCGGCTGGCCAGTGTTGTCACCTCACTGGCCCGGGTTGCAGGGGCTGCAGTGACCCAGCTGGAGCTCGGCAGTCTGGACATTCCGCTTTACAACGCCGACCTTGAAGCGGTCGGCACGCCACCCGATGTAATCCGCCTCAAGCAAGTCATGCTGGCCCACCCGGCCTGGATCATCTGTTCGCCTGAATACAACGGCAGCTACACCGCTCTGCTCAAAAACACCCTTGACTGGGCGTCAAGTCCGGTCAAGAACGATCCAGACTGGGCCGATGGCACGCTGCCTTTCAGAAACAAGGTGGTCGGGCTGATGGCTGCGTCACCGGGTGCGCTGGGCGGCTTGCGATCATTGGGCCACCTGACAACGCTGCTGATCAACCTGCAGTGCTGGGTCGCCCCACGGCAATTTGCCCTGGGGCATGCTGGCCAAGCGTTTGATGAGCGCGGACATTTGAACTCAGATAAACAGCTTAGCAGCGTGCAGGCGGTGATCGATCAGGTGTTGTGGGCGGCCGCACGCCTGAGCCCCTGAAACCTCAAGACCCATGCCCGACGTTTGATCTGCTACACTATATATAGCGTATAGCGCTTTATGGTAAAGGGCTAGGAGGCTTTTTTTCACATAAGTCCGGAATCAAATGCTGTTTTTGTCAAGCCGATTAAACTCAGTCCTTCAGCCCGCCCTTGGTAGGCTTCACACTTAACCCTTATGACCCGCTTGCCGACTTGATCCGCCCACCCCAGGAAACCCCATGAAATTCTATTACTCGGCAGGTGCTTGCTCACTGTCGCCTCACATTGCTCTGAAAGAATCAGGTCTGCCGTTCGAGGCCATTTCCGCACCTACCAAAACCCACAAGCTGGTGGATGGAACCGACTACTACACCATCAACCCGCTGGGTTATGTGCCGCTGTTGGTGCTCGACGACGGCCGCCAGTTGCGTGAGGGTCCTGCCATAGTCCAGTACATCGCGGATCAGGTTCCTGAAAAGCGTTTGGCGCCCGCCAACGGCACTTTTGAGCGCTACAAATTGCAGGAATGGCTCAACTTCATTGGCACCGAACTGCACAAGGGGTTTTCGCTCCTGTTCACGCCGGGCATGCCCGACGAAGCCAAGGCCATCGCCAAAACCCGGCTCATCGGTCGCCTGCAGTGGGTTGATGGTGAGCTGGCTGGCAAAACCTATTTGATGGGCGAGGCATTCACGGTTGCCGATGGTTACCTGTTTGTCGTGGCTGGCTGGAGCAAGCATGTAGGCGTTGACATCTCTGGTTTGGCAAACCTTGGGGCCTTTTTGGCGCGCACCAGTGAACGCGCAGCCGTGCAAGCTGCTTTGCGCGCTGAGGGGCTGATCAAATAGTTAACGTGAAATAACTTTCATGCCCAGGGATGGTCAGAGTTGATGAAAGTTAGCGCGCATCTTCATTTCAAGGTCTATTCATGATTTTCGACAAAACTGGCGTTTCACAGCGTGAGGCGCAACTGGTCGCCAGTGGCTCTTTGCATTGTGCTCCTGTCGTGGTTCCGGATTACCTGGAAAAAACCTATTGGTGGGCCTACACACACCCCAACGCCGTGCGCGTGTTTGAGCGGCAATGGTTGGTCAACCTGATTTTGTGGGGCAATTTTTCACGCCTGCGAGACCTGGCCTTGCAGGAAATGGGTGATGTGATCAACGGACAGGTGCTGCAAGTCGCCTGTGTGTATGGCAACCTGACCGAGCACTTGGTGCGTCGCCTGGGTCCGCAGGCTCATCTGAACGTGATTGACGTGGCGCCAGTACAAATCAACAACCTGCACAACAAGCTGATCGACAAGCGCCAGGTCAGCATCCTGCAACAGGACGCCTCCAACCTGGCTTTTGTCGACGCCAGCCACGACGCCGTGCTGGTGTTTTTCTTGTTGCATGAAATGCCGGTTGACGTGCGCCGAAAAACCATTGCCGAGGCTTTGCGCGTGACTAAGCCCGGTGGCAAGGTAATTTTTGTCGACTACCACAAACCGGTTTCCAAAAGCCCGTTTCGCTATGTCATGCGCCCTATTTTGAGCACGCTGGAGCCCTTTGCGCTGGACTTGTGGCATCACGAAATCGTCGAGTGGTTACCGGCCGGAAACTGTTACGCCCGAGTCGAGAAACAAACTTATTTTGGTGGCTTGTACCAAAAAGTAGTGTTCACCCGTTAAGCGCTAAATAAGGTCAAAACTCAGTAAATCCTCGTCTCTTGAATACTCCTTTGACCCTGACTTTTTTAAATCTTGGCTGTGTTAAGGGCGGGCGTCAACTTTTCTCTAACGTCAACTGTTCACTTGTTGCTGGGCACTGGCTTTACGTCACGGGTGCCAACGGTGTTGGCAAAACCAGCTTGCTGCGCATGGTATGCGGGCTGGCATCGATTGAGGCGGGCGATATTCGGTGGAATGACCAGTCCATTCATCAGCAACGCGAGAGTTACCTGCAAGACCTGTGTTACCTGGGTCATCTGAACGCTTTGCAAGAGTCCATGACCGTCATTGAGAATCTGATGTTTAGTGCTGCGCTAGGTGGCATTGCACCCAACGCCAGCCAGACCAGGGACGTGCTGGCGCGTTTTGGCCTGCGCGGACGCTCACATCAGTTGGTACGCCATTTGTCACAAGGACAAAAGCGACGGGTCGCTCTGACCAGACTTGCATTGAGCCCAGCGCGTTTGTGGGTGCTTGATGAACCTTATGTGGCCATGGATGAAGCCGGGATTCAGATGCTCGCGGACCTGATTGCCACACATTTAAGTCAGGGTGGTCTGACCGTGCTGACCAGTCACCAGCGCGTGCCCGTTGGCAATATTCCGGCGCAAACGCTGGAACTCACAGCCGCATGAGCCAAACCATACAAGCCATTGGCATTGGCCGGGTTCTGCTGGCGGTACTGAAACGCGAGATCGCACTGGGGCTGCGCCAAAAAGGCGAGGTTCTAACGCCGCTGGTGTTTTTCATGGTGGTGGCTAGCCTGTTTCCGCTGGGGGTGGGAGCTGAGACCGGGTTGCTGCTGCGTATGGCACCGGGTGTGCTGTGGGTCAGCGCGCTGCTGGCGGCCATGCTGAGCTTGCAGCGCATGTTTGCCACCGACTATGCCGATGGATCACTTGAGCAAATGGTGCTGTCGCCAACACCGCTGGGCCTGCTGGTGCTGGCCAAGGCGCTGGCCCATTTCATCACCTCAGGGCTACCGCTGGTGCTGGTTGCCCCGGTGCTGGGCTTGCAGTTTGGCCTGGACGCGCGCGCTTTGGGCATTTTGATGTTGACGCTGCTGTTGGGTGCGCCCACGTTAAGCCTGATTGGCAGCATTGGTGCTGCGCTGACATTAGGCGTACGTGGTGCGGGGGTATTGCTGTCTTTATTGATCCTGCCGCTTTATATTCCAGTGCTTATTTTTGGGGCCGGTGCGGTGGAGGCTGACGCAGCCGGTCTGGGTTTTGGCGGCCACTTGTCGCTGCTGTCGGCCCTGCTGGTCCTTTCACTGTTCTTTTCGCCATTTGCCACCGCGGCTGCCTTGAGGATTTCCCTGGAATGAAAACACGTGTGATTCATTGGTTCAAGTTTGCCTCGCCGCAAAACTTTTACCATTTGGCCGGGAAAATGTGGCCCTGGTTTGCCGGGCTTGCCACCATTTTGATGTTGCTTGGCTTGTGGATCGGCTTTTTTGTGGCCCCGGTGGATGCCCAGCAAGGCCAGGGCTATCGCATCATTTTTGTGCATGTTCCAGCTTCACAAATGTCGATGTTTATTTATCTTGTCATGGCAGCCTGGGCCGGCATTGGGCTGGCGTTCAACACCCGGCTCTCAGGCATGGTGGCTTCAGCCCTGGCCCCTACCGGCGCGCTGTTTGCGTTTTTGTCGCTGCTGACCGGGGCACTATGGGGCAAGCCAATGTGGGGGGCCTGGTGGGTGTGGGACGCGCGGCTGACCTCCACACTGATTTTGCTTTTTTTGTACCTGGGTTTCATGGCGCTGCAAGCCAGCATCGACGACCCCCGGCGCGCCGACAAAGCCGGTGCAGTGCTGGCGCTGGTGGGTGCGGTAAATGTACCCATCATTTATTTTTCGGTGAAATGGTGGAACACCTTGCACCAGGGTGCCTCAGTGTCGCTCAAAGGCAGTTCCATGGCCAGCACCATGTTGACTGGCATGCTGGTGATGGTGGTGGCGTTCTGGATGTACGCCATTGCCATGATGCTGCTGCGCGTGCGCAACATCATTCTTGAGCGCGAGCGTCATACGGAGTGGGTCAAACATGCAGTGGCATAGTGTTTCAGAGTTTTTCAACATGGGCGGCTACGCCTTTTATGTCTGGGGCAGCTTTGGTGCCACAGCGCTGGTGATGGCTCTGGAGGTTTGGCAGGTACGTGCGCGCCGCCGACAAATTTTGCAGAACCTTTCAGAAGAACCTGAGTCACAAACCGACTCTACTCACGATCCATCATGAAACCACGTCACAAACGCGCTGCCATCATTGTTGGCGGCCTGGCTGCCGTCAGCCTGGCTGCTTATTTTGTTTTGAATGCCTTTCAGAGCAATCTGGTGTTCTTTTTTACGCCTACCCAAATCGATACGGGTGAGGCACCCAAGGACCGCACCTTCCGTGTCGGTGGCATGGTCAAGGAGGGCTCGGTCAAACGCGACAACCTGACGGTCAATTTCATCGTGACCGACACCGCCAAAGACGTCAAAGTGGCTTATACCGGCATCCTGCCTGATCTGTTCAAGGAAGGAAAAGGCGTGGTGGCGCAAGGCAAACTCGACGGTAACGGCCTGTTCACTGCTTCAGAGGTGCTGGCCAAGCACGACGAAAACTACATGCCGCCCGAAGCGCAACACGCGATGGACCAGGCACAGATCGACAAAGCCGCCAAATCCCTCAAATAAGGACACTCAATGATTCCAGAACTTGGTCATTTTGCACTGATTCTCGCCTTGCTGGTGGCCTTGGGCCTGGGTGTACTGGGTGTTGCTGGCGGTCACGGCAACCGTGCTGACTGGATGGCTTTTGCCCGACCGGGCGCACAAGCGCTGTGGGTTTTGACCGCATTTTCTTTTGCCTGCTTGACCTACGCTTTTTATACCAATGACTTCTCGGTCATGTATGTCAGCCAGCATTCCAATTCCAAGTTGCCTGGCCTATACCGCGTTGCGGGTGTGTGGGGTGGACACGAAGGCTCGTTGCTGCTCTGGCTGATGATGCTGAGCACCTGGATGATGGCCGTGTCGGTCTTTTCCCGTCAACTGCCCGATGTGATGGTGTCACGCGTGTTGGGAGTTTTGGGCCTGGTAGCGGTCGGTTTCCTGCTGTTCATGCTGTTCACCTCCAACCCGTTCTTGCGCTTGGGCGATATTCCTGAAGATGGCCGCGACCTGAACCCTCTGCTGCAAGACCCTGGCCTGGTGTTTCACCCGCCCCTGTTGTACATGGGGTATGTAGGCATGGCCATTCCGTTTGCCTTTGCCGTTGCGGCGCTGCTCAATGGCCGCCTCGATGCCGCCTGGGCACGCTGGTCGCGCCCCTGGGCCACGGCTGCCTGGATATTTCTGACGCTGGGCATTGCCCTGGGGTCGTGGTGGGCCTATTACGAGCTGGGCTGGGGTGGCTGGTGGTTTTGGGACCCAGTGGAAAACGCGTCTTTCCTGCCCTGGCTGGTGAGCACAGCCTTGATTCACTCGCTGGCAGTGACTGAAAAACGTGGCTTGTTCAGAAACTGGACCATTATCCTGGCCATCACGTCATTTTCACTGAGCCTGCTGGGTACGTTTCTGGTGCGCTCGGGTGTGCTGACTTCCGTCCACGCCTTTGCCACCGACCCCAAGCGGGGTGTTTTCATTTTGCTGTTTCTGGCGGTGGTGGTGGGCGGCTCGCTCACCCTGTTTGCCCTTCGTGCCAGCAAAGTGCGCGCCGGCGGCAATTTTGCCCTGGTCTCACGTGAAACATTTTTGCTGATCAACAATGTCTTACTGACCACGGCTGCGGCCAGTGTGCTGCTGGGCACCCTGTACCCGCTGATTGTGGACGCCCTGAACCTGGGCAAGCTGTCGGTGGGGCCGCCCTACTTCAACGCGGTCTTTGCCCCCATCATGTTGCCTGTGCTGCTGTTCATGGTGATCGGGTCCTATGCCCGTTGGAAAAATGACAGCCTTTCAGAACTGGTCAAAAAGCTGCGCCCGATTGCCATTGTTTCTGTGCTGCTGGGTTGTAGCTTGCCACTGTTGGCCGGACCATGGTCACCGATCGTGGCCGTCGGCCTGACACTGGCGGTCTGGATCATGCTGGCCTCAGTGGTTCAGATTTACCGGCATGTCAAGGACATGGGACCGGGCCAGACCACGCCGCTGTCTTACTGGGGCATGCATGTGGCCCATGTTGGTATTGCCGTGTGTGTCATTGGCATCACCATGGTCAAAGGTTATGAAACTGAAAAAGATGTCCGCATGGCGTTGAGCGACACCGTATCCGTGGGCGGCTACACCTTCCGCCTGACGGGAATTTCAGAGCGCCGAGGGCCGAACTACAACGCCGATGTGGGCATGGTCGAGTTGCTGCGTGATGACAAACTGCTGAAAACGCTGTACCCCGAAAAGCGTAGCTATTTTTCATCTTCCATGCCAATGACCGAAGCTGCCATTGACAGTGGTTTAACACGTGATGTGTATGTGTCACTGGGTGAAAAACTGAACGATGGTCCCAGCCCCGCCTGGGCCATGCGTGTCTATCACAAGCCTTTTGTCACCTGGATTTGGGTGGGCTGCCTGATCATGGGTTTTGGTGGTGGCATGGCCGTGCTGGACCGCCGTTACCGCAAAAAACTCGCCAAGCCCGTTGACCCTGTTGGTAGCAAACCCCCTAAAACGGGTCAACCGAATAAAAAACCCCTGACGGCATGAAGAAAACACTGATTCCTCTTGCGGTTTTTATCGTTCTGGTGGTCTTCCTGGCCATTGGCTTGACGCGCGACCCCCGTGAAATCCCGTCACCGTTGATAGGCAAACCGGCACCCCTGTTCACGGCGCCGGTGCTTGACGGGGGAGGTACCCAATTCGCCGCCAAAGACATGCTGGGCAAGGTCTGGCTGCTCAATACCTGGGCCTCCTGGTGTGTTGCCTGCCGGCAAGAACACCCGCTGCTGGTTGAGCTGGCCAAAGCCAAAATCCTGCCCATCGTCGGGTTGGACTACAAGGATCAGGACGCTGCCGGTCTGCAATGGCTGGCCCGCTACGGCAATCCTTATGATGTATCTGTCACCGACAAGGATGGGCGTATTGGCATCGATTTTGGCGTTTATGGTGTGCCTGAGAGCTTTTTGATCGACAAGGCAGGCGTGATTCGTTACAAACAAATTGGTCCATTTACCGATGAAGCCATTCGCGACAAATTGTTGCCCCTGGTAAAAGAGCTGCAAAAATGAAACATTGGCTGGCCCTGATTTTTGCACTGCAATGTGCTTTCTCCTCATATGCCAATGAAGCAGCACCGCTGGCTGAAGACCCAGTGGTTGAACAACGCCTGACCATCATCGCCGAAGAACTGCGTTGTCTGGTATGCCAAAACGAGTCATTGGCTGGTTCGCGTGCAGATTTGGCCATGGACCTGCGCCGCGAAGTTCGCTCTTTGATCAAGTCCGGCAAAACAGACGCTGAGATCAAAGAGTTTTTGGTCAGCCGCTATGGTGATTTTGTGCTCTACCGTCCGCCAGTCAAACCCACCACCTGGTTGTTGTGGTTTGGCCCATTGATTTTGTTGATCGGTGCGGTGTGGATCTTGATCAGCATTGTTCGGCGCAGCCAGCACCTGACGGATACCCCGGTGCTCGATGACCAACAGCGCGCCAAGGCGCAAGCCCTCCTTCAAGAAGCTGATTCCAAAAAATGAATTTATTTATCGGTATTGCAGTGTTGTTGACACTGCTGGTCGTGGCGTGGCTGATTCGTCCGCTGCTACGGTCGCACATCACACAGGGTGTTTCAAGTGATCGACTCAACGCCGCGATTCACCGCGATCAATTGCTGGCCCTTGAGGCAGACCTGGCACGTGGCGTCATCAGCCAGCAAGATTTTGAAGCCACGCGCGACGAGTTGCAACTTAGGCTGTTGGATGACACCCAAAGTTTTGAAGGTCAACCCCTTCAGGCATCAGCAGGTTTCTGGTCAGGCAAGCGTACAGCCATGGCCCTTGGGCTCAGTGTGCCGGTGCTGGCAGTTGGTCTCTATGTGCATCTTGGAACACCCGCAGCCATTGAACTGGTGGCAACAGCCAAGACGGGCGACCAGCAGATGCAGCAAATGATCAATACCCTGGCTGAACGTCTGAAAGCCAACCCTGACAACCCAAAAGGCTGGGCCATGCTGGCCAGGTCGTACAAAGCTGTCGAGCGGTTTGACGACGCCGCGCAAGCGTTTGAAAAAGCAGGCGACCTGCTCAACACCGAACCTGATTTACTGGTGGACTACGCGGATGTGCTGGCCGTCAAAGCCAACGGTAATCTGGAAGGAAAACCGCTGGAGCTGGTCAACAAGGCTTTGAGCATCAATCCAGACCATCCGCTGGGTCTGATGATCAAAGGCGTTGCCGCCTACCGACGCTCGGATTTCAAACTGGCCATCTCGCAATGGGAAAAGTTACTCACTTTGCTGGAGCCAGGCTCACCAGATGCGCGGCAAATTGAAGCCGATATTGCAGATGCTCGCGGCAAAACCGGTTTGGCCAAAGCAGCATCGTCCGCTCTGATTCCACCCCCGGCAAAAATTGATTCAGCCGCCGCTGAAACCGGTAAATTGCCGCCGGTACCCGCTGGTGCTGCTGCCGGCATGACGCCCGAGATGATCAACCAGATGGTAGAACGGCTGGCCGCCCGCCTGAAAGACAATCCGGATGATGTGATGGGCTGGGCCAAACTGGCACGCGCCTACAAAGTGCAAGGCCGGGCCTCCGAGGCCGAACAAGCCTACGCCAAAACCGGTAAATTGCTTAACACCGACCCCGACTTGATGATGCAGTACGCTGACTTGCTGGCCACCCGCAGCAAGGGCGATTTCAAAGGCAAACCCCAAGCCCTGATCAACAAGGCCTTGAGCATCGATCCAAAACACCCTATGGCGCTCATGATGGCAGGCCAGGCAGCTTACCAAGCTGGCAACTATGGTAAGGCCATTGGCCACTGGGAAAGGGTGCTGACGGTGCTGCCAGCGGGTTCTAACGATGCCGCCCTTGTCAAAAAAGAAATCGCTGACGCCAAAGCAAAGATGCCGCCAACCCAATAACGCATCGCTGACACCATCAGGTGTCCCAACAACCAGCCTCGATCACGTCGGCGCTGGTTTTTTTATTGATATTTTCAAGTGGATGAAGCTGTTGATAGATGGGCTGGAATTTGAAAGTTATCCACAGATTTTCTTAAAACAAAATCTTGTCCAGTTTTGGGTGACAGTTAAAAAGCACACTCACCCACATTCATCAACGTGTTTCAAATCTTTGATTCCATAGAAAAAAATTAACTTATCCACACTTTGTAGCAAAGCTTACCTATGACTACTATCTTTAAAAGTTACTTTTAAGTCAATACACAGCCAACAACCTTCAGGCAGAACAGAGCAGTTTTTTTACCTGTTCACAAAAGTTGGTTGCAAGCGTTTGCGGCTTTTTTTCGATGACAATCACACATCGTTTTAGCTTCTGTCATTTTTTCAACATTGCCTTTCTGGCGCTCAATCAACCGTTTTGTGAACAGTTCCAGTGGCCAATTCATTTGAAATCAAAAGCGCGCAATTGCAACTGGTCGCCTTGCTGCTTAAAAGCTCGGCTCTGGCGCAAGTTGCCCACGACCTGTTGAAGCAATTTGGACCCCAAGGCGAAAGCCCTGATTTTTTTGACAACGATCCACTGGTGATTGATTTTTCACACGCCGGTGCGGAGGTTGATGTTGACGATCTGCCACGCTTACTACAAGCTTTGCAGGACTGCCGTTTAAAGCCATTAACCTTTCGCGCGGCCCAACCTGCCCAGGCCCTGCGCATCGCCAGCCAGGGTTTGCTGGAGGTACCGCCGGACATGCCAAAAGGTAAATCAGCCCCGAAACAAAAAAACCAGCCACAACCGGCTGTTGAGGTCATTCGCGAAGTGATCAAAGAAGTGGTTAAAGAGGTGGTTGTCGAAGTGCCCGGTCCGGCAGTCTTGGTGATTGACAAACCCTTGCGCTCCGGGCAAAAAATTTATGCCCGAGGCACTGATCTGATCATGCTGGCCATGGTCAATCAGGGTGCTGAAGTGGTGGCTGACGGTAATATTCATGTCTATGCCCCCCTGCGTGGCAAAGCCATGGCCGGTGCCAGCGGTAACACACAGGCGCGTATTTTTTCGTTGTGCCTTGAACCCGAGTTGATTTCGATCGCTGGCATCTACCGCACCAGCGAAAACCAGCTGCCAGCCGACATTCATGCCAAACCAGCGCAAGTGCGCTTGAGCAACGATGGGCAAGACAAGTTGTTGTTTGAAGCCCTGAACCCCTGATTTATTTCTTGAAAGACTGTTCCAGAATGGCAAAAATTATCGTTGTGACCTCCGGCAAGGGTGGTGTTGGCAAGACCACCACCAGTGCCAGCTTTGCAACCGGACTGGCGATGCGCGGCCACAAAACGGCCGTGATTGACTTTGACGTGGGTCTGCGCAATCTTGACCTGATCATGGGCTGTGAGCGCCGTGTGGTGTATGACCTGATCAACGTCATTCACAACGAAGCCAACCTGAACCAGGCCCTGATCAAGGACAAGCAATCCGAAAACCTCTACGTGCTGGCCGCTTCACAAACGCGTGACAAAGATGCCCTGACCCAGGATGGTGTGGAAAAAGTGCTCAATGACCTTGCCGCCATGGACTTTGAGTACATTGTGTGCGACTCACCCGCCGGTATTGAAACCGGTGCCCTGATGGCCATGCATTTTGCCGATGAGGCGCTGGTGGTCACCAACCCCGAAGTGTCATCGGTGCGTGACTCAGACCGCATTCTGGGCATGTTGTCTAGCAAGACCAAACGTGCCATGGAGGGTCAAGCCCCGATCAAGGAGCACCTGCTGATCACCCGCTACAACCCGGCCCGGGTCGACCAGGGCCAGATGCTGTCGCTCGAAGACATCCAGGATATCTTGCGCATCAAGCTCATTGGGGTGATTCCTGAGAGTGAAACGGTTTTGCAAGCGTCCAACCAGGGCGTGCCGGCGGTGCACATGGCCGGCAGCGACGTGTCTGAAGCCTACAAAGACGTGGTCGATCGCTTTTTAGGTGAAGAAAAACCCTTGCGTTTTACCGAACCGCCCAAACAAGGTTTGTTCAAGCGACTGTTCGGGGGAAAGTAAAGCCATGTCTTTTTTCTCATTTTTTCTGGGCGAGAAAAAGAAAACCGCCAGCCTGGCCAAAGAGCGTTTGCAAATCATTCTGGCGCACGAGCGCAGTGGTCGCAATCCGGCAACCCCTGACTATTTGCCCGACCTGCAGCGTGAACTGATTGCTGTCATCAGCAAATACATCAAGATCAATCCGCAAGACATCAAGGTCAATCTTGAGCGCCAGGACAATCTGGAAGTGCTTGAGGTCAAGATTGAGTTGCCCGACTCGCGATAACAACTTGGTAAATAAGTAACTGTTTATCAAGTGCAGTTGCAAGGTTGTATGCCCTAGAATAAATTGCGATTCAAATTCAAATTCCAAGATGGTGTGTCACCGTCCAATTAGGAGCTCCTATGCAAGTTCGTGATCGTTTGATGACTGTTGTTTCACTGGCTATTTTGTCGCTTTGGACGAATGGTGCTTTGGCTGCTGACAAAACGGGTCGCGAGGTTGTCGAGCAAACCTGTGCAGCCTGCCATACCAGTGGCAAAGACGGTGCCCCCAAGATTGGCGATGTGGCAGCCTGGACCCAGCATTCCAAAAAAGGCCTGGCAAAACTGACCGAAAGCGCCATTGGCGGAATTGGAAAAATGCCGGCACATGGCGGTCAGCCCAACCTGTCAGACCTGGAAATCAGCCGTGCCATTGCTTTCATGGTGAGTTTTGGCAAGGCAGTTGACCCCAGCAAACCTTACGCATCACCGAGCAGCATCACGGGTGAACAACTGGTGCAAACCCATTGTGGCAATTGCCACGGTGACGGCAAAGAAGGCGCGCCACGCGTGGATGATTTCAGCGCCTGGAAGCCGCGTTTGGAAAAAGGCATGGATGCGCTGGTTAAATCGTCCATCAACGGCCACAAAGCCATGCCATCTCGGGCTGGCATGGCCAACTTGAGCGACACTGACATGCGAAATGCGGTCACCTACATGGTAGTGCAAAGCGCAACCTTCAAACCAAAGTAAGTTTGTTGTCTCCTGAATGCTATATTAAGTATAGCTTTCAGCGCTTTATTCATAAGGGCTAGAGCCCTATTTCTTATAAATTTCAGGTAGCTCTGGCCGCCAGCGCTTGAGTAGCAGTGCATTGGTCATCACACTGACAGAGCTTAGCGCCATGGCGGCACCGGCAAACACCGGGTTCAGGTAGCCCAGCGCCGCCAGCGGAATGCCGGCCACGTTGTAAACAAAAGCCCAAAACAGGTTTTGCCGGATTTTTGCCACGGCGCGGTTTGAAATATCCAGCGCTGCAGCCACCAGCGACAAGTCGCCGCGCATCAGGGTTATGCCCGCAGCATGCATGGCCACATCGGTACCACCTTCGGCACTGGCCATGGCCATGCCCACGTCAGCAGCGGCCAGCGCAGGCGCATCGTTCACACCATCGCCCACCATCACCACGGTTTGGCCACTCTGCTTCAACGCCAAGATATGGGCGGCTTTGTCGCCGGGCAACACGTTACTGATGACTTCGCCCTGTTCAGGGTTCAAACCCACCCGGCGTGCCATGGCCTGCGCTGCGGCCTGGTTGTCGCCAGACAGCATCAGCACCTTGATGCCCCGGGCCCGCAGGGCGCTGATGACGCTGCTGGCCTCGCGCTTGGGCTCATCGGCAAAACTCATCAAGGCCAGCACCTGCAAGCCCTGTGCGCTGCGTTGCGCCAATGCAGCCAGCGTGGCACCCTGCGCTTCCAAGCCTAGCAACTGGTCGTCAAATTTTTCAAAATTCGCGCCAAGTTCCCTGATCCAGTGAGGGCTGCCAATGAAGTAGTCACTCACATTCACACGGCCACTCAGGCCCTTGCCTGGCACGGTTTGAATATTTTCGACAGCCAACAAGCTCAGATGTTGATCTGCCGCTGCCTGCACCACCGCGCGTGCCAGCGGGTGGCTGCTGCCACTTTGCAGGGCCGCAGCAATCGTCAAAAGCGCCGTTGACGACGTTGTTACTGTAGGGTCTGATTCAGGCAAAACCACAAAGTTGGTCAATTGCGCCTTGCCCACCGTCAGCGTTCCGGTTTTGTCAAACACGACTACCTGTGTTTTGTGGGCCAGCTCCAGCGCCTGCGCGTCCTTGATCAAAATGCCATGCTGCGCCGCCACACCAGTGCCCGCCATGATCGCCGCCGGTGTGGCCAAGCCCAGCGCGCAGGGGCAGGCAATCACCAGCACCGTCACGGCATGTATCACAGACAGCTCAAACGCATGGCCACTGAGCCACCAGCCTAATAGCGTGGCCAGCGCCAGCACCAGCACCACTGGCACAAACACAGCGCTGACCTGGTCTACCAGGCGCTGAATCGGTGCCTTGGCCGCCTGGGCGTCTTCCACCAGGCGAATAATGCCCGACAGCACGGTGTCCACCCCCACCGCCTTGACCCGCACAATCAAGCGGCCATCCCCATTAAGAGTGCCACCCGTGACCCGGTCGCCAGCGGCTTTGTTGACCGGCAACGGCTCGCCGGTCAGCATGGACTCATCGACCTGCGCTTGTCCTTCCAGTACCTCGGCATCCATGGCAAAGCGTTCACCCGGCCGCACCACCAGTTCATCACCCACCAGCACCTCGTCCACCGGCACGTCCACCTCGCCATCCAGACCCAGCAGATGCGCCACGTCAGGTCGCAAACCGTGCAGCGCCCGGATGGCTGAGGTGGTTTGCTGCTTGGCCCGCGCCTCCAGCCATTTGCCCAGCAGCACCAGGGTGATGACTACCGCCGACGCCTCAAAATACAAATGCGCCATGGCCCCATCGGGCGTGCCCAGCCATAACCAGACCGACAAGGCCCAGGCCGCTGTGGTGCCGATGGACACCAGCAAATCCATATTGCCACTGAGTGACAGCAAGGCATGCCAACCCGCCTTGTAAAAGCGCGCCCCCAACACAAACTGCACTGGCGTGGCCAGCATAAATTGCAGCCAGGCCGGCAGCATCCAGTGTTGTCCCAGCAGCGACCCCAGCATCGGCAGCATCAAGGGCAATGACAAGGCCAGACCCAGCGCTACCGGGCCAAACCCCTGCCAGCCCGAGGCTGGCTTCGCGTCAATGGCTGCATTGGCTGAGACCGGCTCGTATCCCGCATCGCGCACGGCTCGGCGCAAGCGTGCTTCGATCTGATCGGCTGGCAGCACCATGACCCGGGCCGATTCGGTGGCCAGGTTCACCGCCACCTCCTGCACACCAGGTATTTTTTTCAGGGCGCGTTCAGCCCGGCCCACGCAAGACGCACAGGTCATGCCGTGGATACCAAGGTCAATACGCATGGCCGTGGGAGAAAGCTTAGGGCTGGTCATGATGCAGGGCTTGAGGATCTATCAGGAGGGTTCACAATACGCGTTTTTGCAAGCCGTCGATTTTCAAGAGGATTTTCATGAAGCACACCTTTAATGTCCAAGGTATGACCTGTGAACACTGCGAAAAAGCCGTTTCACGCGCCATCAGGCAGCTTGACCGCACAGCAGAGGTCCAGATAGACCGCGCTGCCAACAAGGTCGAGGTGGAGTCAACCCAGGCGGCAGAGGTGTTGAAACAGGCGATTGTGGACGAAGGTTACACCGTTAGCCCCTAGACCATGGCCACCACCCCGGTGTTTCCGACCGAGCAGGTGCTGGCACTGTACCCGTCGCTGGCACAGGTGCAGCCCGCACTGGCAGAACTCAGCAGCACGCTGGTGCCGTATCAGGTGCCGGCTGAAACCGTGCTGTTTGGCGAAAACGCGGCGTGCCAGGGTTTTCCGCTGGTGCTGGAAGGCGAAATCAAGGTTTCGCGCAACTCGGGTGACGGCCGCTCGCTGGAACTGTACCGGGTGGTGCCAGGGGAGTTGTGCCTGGTGTCAAGCGCCTCGCTGTTTCGGGCACAGCCGCTCTCAGCCTTTGGCATCACCACCAAACCGAGCCACTTTTTGCTGATCAAACCCGACTTGTTCAAGCGCTGGATTGAAACCCCGGCGTTTCGCAACGATGTGCTGGGCCTGTTTGCCGAGCGCATGGCCGACCTGACCGGCCTGATCGATGCCGTGGCTTTTCACAAGCTCGACCGTCGGCTGGCTGCTGCCCTGCTAGGGCGTGGCCAGCAGCTCAACATCACGCATCAGGCGTTAGCCGATGAACTGGGCACGGTGCGTGAAATGGTCACGCGCCTGCTGCGTCGTTTTGAAGGTGAAGGCTGGGTGGCGCTGGGGCGCGAGCAAATCAAAATTGTCAACAGCGCCGCCCTGCGCGCGCTGGTCAGCAGCCATTTGAATTGAGTTCGCCGGGCGTTGCGGTGGTTGCATAACTCGCAAATTGGTTGATTGCCAGCGCTTCTTTCTAGATTCCGCGCCGTAAAAGGGATCCAAGCCTTTGCCCTACATGCGCTGGCAACTACTAAAATGATAGTGACCAAATGTCTGCAAGCAGCGCCCAAAGCCCCAACTCCCTAAAAATCAGCGCTGACACGCCATGCATCGGGCAATCCGACGTTTTTAGCAAACCTGCGTCAACTCTATTGCCATCATTTTTCAACGGCAAAACGGATTCACCAGGAGCAAACCATGAAACATCTGTCTCGCACTTTTCTCGCAGCAGTTCTTGCGGCTGTCACAAGCTCGGCGCTCGCCGTTGGGTCGGTCAAAGACATCGTCCTTGAACGTGTCTCTGCACCAGCCATTTCACAGCCCGGCGATGTCATGGCAGTCAGCGTGTTGCAGGAATCTGTTGATGGCGCTCTTACAGCCAGAGGGACAAATGCTCTTTTTCGTACCGGCGACCGCTTTCGCGTCAAATTGCTGGCGTCGCGTGACGCCAAAGTGTCGTTCTACAACACCAATCCCAAAGGTGTGATGAATCCCAAGCCCATCTGGCAAGGCGACGTGCAAGCGGGTCAGGAAACCATCAGTTCCCGCCTGGCCCTCACCGGGACGTCAGGCGTTGACCTGTTACATATCGTGATGGAACCCTCCAAGCAAAGGCAGGTTGTTATTTGGCTGGAAAGCTGGCTACTGTCAATCAAAGACTCTGCCGGTGTCAACAAAGACATTCAAGTCGATGTTCAAAACACACCGAATGCCACTTATTTACTCAACGCAACCGGACAAGGTCTGGTCAGCACCATGCAAATTGTGCACAACGCGCGTTGATTGACAATCAGCGAACTTAACCAAAGTTGCTTGAAGTGTTTTCAAAAAGCAGTTTGACGGGAGAATTTTCATGAAATTAGGGTCATGGGGTGGTGCAGGCGTTTTGGCAGTCACGCTTGGGATGACGGGGTGCATCAGTCCACCCGGTACTGCGGATGCCAATTTGTTACACCGTATGGACACCGTGATGCGACAAGCCGCCCCATCCATGGCCGTTCGCGTCAAGCTCTCTGCCGATCAGGTCAAGACGGGTGATGCCATCCTCGCAGAAATCAGCTCCAACATGGCGGGTTACGTTTATTTGTTTCAGATGGGCACAGAAGGCCGCACCTTGAGCTTGGTATTTCCCAACGCCATGGACGGTGCCAACTACATTGCCGCGGGCACATCATTAAAACTGCCGCGCCAGAACTGGCGCATGTCCGCGCGTGGGCCGTCTGGGGTTGGCCAGATCATGGCAGTGGTCACTGAAAATCCCCTGGACCTGATGACTCTTCAAACCAACACCCAACAGGGCAAGATCGAAGTGGGTGCCAAATATGGCGCAGCCATGGTGGTCTTGCGAGAAACCGCGCCTTGAGTCTGACGAAATTCATTGTTTTCAGGAGGACGAATGTTTTCAAATCAACATCTTCAGACTGCATCGACGCAGCAAACCATTCGGCATGTCTTTCAATTAGCTTTGTTTTCACTAACCATACTGGGTACTTGCGCACATTCAACGGGCATGACCGAAACCGAGATGATTCGCCAACTCAGCGCCAAGTCTCCCGCAGCCGTTGAACACGACGATCCCAATGCCGCCTTTGCCAATGATGGTCTTCAAACCAGAAATCTTGCAAGGGTGCGCGTACCTGACACCCAAGGGGCATGCCTGGCAGATAACGGCACCCAAGCCAATATAAAGACCCTCGTTGTGATTGCTTTACCTCCTGCCGGATCCCCGCAAGTCACGTTGGCTCTGCAGTTTGCCAACGCAAGTTATGAATTGAGCACCACCGACAAGCAGCAACTGGTCACACTGGCCCGGGCCATGCGCAGCACAACTCTGCGTCACGCCAGGTTCACTGTTGCCGGGCACACCGATGCCAGCGGTGACCCTTTGGTCAATGAAAAACTCTCTTGCGCGCGGGCACTCGCTGCGCGCACTTTCCTGATGACACAAGGCGTTGCGCCCGAGAGGCTCGGCGCCTATGGCTTTGGCAGCAGTCGCCCAATTGAAGTGGGGGTAGTCGCATCAGCCGAAAACCGTCGCGTTGAAGTGCGGCGTGCCGAAGACTAAGCGGGTCAAAACATGCGTACACAGGCTTTGTGGCGTCGCACCGGCAATTTGATGTCACTGGTCCTGGCACTTTTGATGGCCATACCTTTCGCAGCGTCAGGCCAGACATTGCCCAAACGCATCGCCTTGCTGGTTGGCGTGGGCAATTACACCGATGCCAGCATGCCTGACCTTGACGGGCCACCGCATGATGTAGCCGCCTTGCGTGAGGTGCTGATTCGGCGTTGGGGGTTTCGCCCACAGGACATCAAAACGCTGGTTGATGGTGAAGCCACCCGGGACAACATTGCGACAGAACTGGCGGCCTTGTCACGTCGCAGCGCCGCCAAAGACGAGGTGCTGGTTTACTTTTCAGGGCATGGCACCAGTGCGCTGGATGACAACATCAGCGCCATGGGTGTAGCGCTGCCCCATAGCACCGGTGCCTTTGTCCCGGCCGATTTCAAACTTCAAGCGCGGTCCAATGTCAAAGACCTGATGGTTGGTCGCACCGATCTGGTGCCTGTCTTTAGCGCCCTTGAGGCCGCTGGCCGAAGCCTGTGGGTTATTTCCGACTCTTGTTATTCGGGCCAGCAGGTGCGGTCTTCCATGCTGGTCACCCCGGGTGACTTGCCCGAGCGGATGATTCCCCTGGTGCTTGGCAAAGCTGCAAGTCAGCAGATCGTTGATTTGGCGCGAATGGCGACACCCCAAAAAATTGAACCTTACCCCTACCGTGCCACCGCTTTCTTGTCGGCATCTGGCGAGGGTGAGCGTGCCAAAGACGTTCCCCGAGGCATGTTGGGCAAAATGCCCACGCTCGACGGCAAACCCCACGGTGCCATGACCGATGCCTTGTTGCGTGTGCTGGAGGGCCAAGTCCCGGGCGATCTGGATGGCGATGGCTGGATGACCCTGAACGAAGTGCACCGCGCCACCAGCGACTTCATGGCCCAGCGTGCCTACGGCCATTCACCCATGCGCTTGCCGTCAGTGGCTGAAGACGCCCACGGGCTGGGCAACCGCGCCGTGCTCAATATTCAAAACGTCGCCAAACGGTCTTCACAACAGCCCCCGCAGCCGTTGCGCCTACGCATTGAAAGTGCGTCGCCAGCGCTGGTGGCTGCCATCTCGGGCGTGCCAGATGTTCAAATCGCCAAGCCGGGCAGCCCCGCCGACATTGTGCTGATGATCAAGGGCAGCCAGCAGGGTTTGATTTCTGCCAGTGGCGACCTTCTGGCAGGTTTGCCCGTGGCAGAAACGGGTCGTGCCGTGGCCCAGATTCGGCAATTGGCCTGGGCGCAACACTTGCGCGGCCTGGCTGAAAAATACCGCCGCGCAGCCTTGCAGGTGGCGGTTGACCCGGCAGAACAGGGCAGCAACTTTGTGCCGGGTCAACTCATCAGCTTTGTCGTTCGGCCAGACAAAAATGCAACGCTGGTGCTTTTGAACATCAATGCCGAAGGCAAGGTCGGCGTGTTGTACCCCTATAGCCCGGCAGAGCTTCAGCCTTTGGCAGCCGGGCTGGCCAGACATATTCCGGGCAATTCTGACCATCAGCGCATCAAGGTGCAAGAGCCCTTTGGCATGGACATGCAATTCATCTTTGCTTTTGACGAGCCACCGGCGGGCCTGGGCAAACTGCTTCATCTTGACAATGCAGACCCAGGGGATTCGCGACTTTTGGCTTTTGAGCGCAGCCTGAGCACCCTGGCCGGCAAATTTACCTTTGCCACCAGCGAACTGCGCACCTTGAAGCCTTGACAACTTGTTCCGACGAAAACACACCGTTGCCGTCTAGCTGTTCATTGACATCTGACTGAGGACTTATGAAAACGATCACCCCCATCACTTTGCGCGCCTTGGCGCTTGCCACCTTGTTTACAGGCTTCTTGGGCATCGGTGGTCAGGTGCAGGCCGCCAACCATGCACTGATCATGACCATTAACTACTCTGGCACCAGGGTGGCGCTGCCCGGCATCGACAAAGACGGCGAATTCGCGGTCAAGATCGCCCAGGGCATGGGGGTGCCACGGCAAAATATCAAGTGGCTGCGCAACCGTGAGCTGAGCATGGGCGGCATGAGCGCGGCCATTGAAGACCTCACGCAAAACCGCATCGCGGATGGCGACAAAGTTTTCATGTACTACTCGGGCCATGGGTATCAAACCAGCGGAGCCGATAGCAAATGCTCTGAATCTCTGGTCACGGCTGATTTCAAGTTTTTTCAGGACGAGCGCCTGCGGCAGTCTTTGGACAACCTGGCAGCCAAGGCCAGCCAGGTGGTCATGTTCAACGACTCCTGCTTTTCAGGGGGTGCTGCCACCAAAGACATCACCCGTAGTGACGAAGATGCCGTTCCAAAGCTGTTTGTGGATGACAAATCTGCTTCCGCCGCAGATGCAAACTACACCTGCGGCCAAGCTATCAACAAGGATTTTGGTGCCCGTACTCTGGGTGTTGTGGCATTACAGCGGCCAATCCAGATGCTTTACGTTGCGGCATCGAGCGACAACGAGGTTTCACGCGCAAGCCGCACGGGTAGCTGGGCCACCCAGGCCTGGGCTGCTTGTTTGTCTGGTCGTGGGGCTGACAGTGACGGCAATGGCATTGTGGACGGCAACGAACTGCGGCAATGCGCCCAGTCCTTTATTGGCCGACGTTTTCCCAGCCCCAAACCATCACCATGGTCGGCAACGCCTCGCTCCCCGTGAGCTTTGTTGACAGCGCTGGCGCAGCACCAACACCGGTTGGCAACCCCCGGGGCACGCTGGAATCCATCCGTGCCGCAGCCGACCCAGGCATCAAGCTTGACCTGACCGTGACCCGACCCCAGCTGACCATTGGTCGGGATTTGCTCGACTTTTCGGTTTCGTCACAACGGGATGGTTACCTCTACCTGTTGCATGTGGCAAGTGACGGCAAGTTTTATGTGCTTTTTCCCAACAAGCTCGACAGCAACAACTACCTAAAAGCGGGCAGCACCCAGCGTTTTCCCCGTCCAGCCTGGGGCATTCAGGCCCAAGGTCCGGCAGGCACCAGCTATGTGATGGCCTATTTGTCCGAGACCCCCAAAGCGTTCACCAAAGACCTGCTTGTTGAAGGACCCTTTGCAAGCGGCATTGCCAACAGCGACACCACCAGAACACTGGGTGTGGTGGCGCTGACAGGGCGCTTTGGTGCCAGTGCCGTCGCGGCCATTCAAGAAGTCAAATAGACGGAGCACTTGCCATGAAAACACACCTCTGTTTCAAACCGGGCAGTCTTGCCATCGCTTCTGTGTTGTTCTTGACCGGCTTCGTGGTCAACATTCAGGCGCAGGCTCAAAGTGCTCAAGGTGCACCATCCGCCACGGTCACACCAGTCAAAAAAGACATCGTTGCCGACACCCTGCCGGTTCAACCCACCACCAAACCGCGCCGCTTCACAAGCGCCGCGCATGACACCGCCACCTCGGGTGCGCTGGCAGAACTAGGTTTGGACTTGATGCGTCAGCAAAGTGCCGCTACCGGCAACGCACAGGTCAATGCAGTGGTGTCGCCGTTGTCGCTGGTGTCTGCCCTGGGCATGGTGCACGCGGGCACTGCTGGTGCCACTGCGCGTGAACTGGCCAGCCTGCTGGGTTCAGCGTCTGCCGGCGAGCGGGTTTACACCACCCGCATGCCAGTTTTGCTGGAGCAATTGACCAAGCCCGGTGCGGCGGGCACACCGTTTGTCATGGCCAACCGGGTGTGGCTGGACAGCACGGTGGTGGCGGCCATTCCCGCCAGTTATGCCGCAGCGGTCACCAGCCGGTTTAACGCAGATGCCGCCATGGTTCAGTTTGCCCAGGCCACACTGGCACGCAAGACCATCAATGCCTGGGTTTCCCAAAAAACTGCTAGCCGCATTGCTGAGCTGATGCCCGAGGGCTCCATCACGCCCAACACCAAACTGGTGGTTACCAACGCCATCCACTTCAAAAGCAAATGGGCCGAGCCATTTAACACCGCCCAGACCGTGCCCAAACCCTTTCAAACCGCCCCAAATGGCCCGACCAAGCCCGTTCCCACGATGGTGGATGAACGCCAGGTGCGCTTAGGGCTGATCGATAACCTGATGGTGATGGAGTTGCCCTTTGCCGGCCAAGAATTCAGCCTGATGGTGGCTGTGCCACCCGCTGGGCACACACTCAACGCACTGGAAACCGACCTTGAAGGTCTGGACATGGCCAGTTGGAGCGCGCAGCTCAAGCCCACCACCTGCCGGCTGGAGCTGCCCAAATTCAGCATCGAGCCCGCTACCAGGCCGCTGAAAGCAAGCCTGCAGGCGCTGGGTGTCAAGACAGTTTTTAGTTCAGAAGCCGACCTGGAACCCATGCTGGGCCGGGCTGGCAAAGGCGTGGCGCTGGACAACGTGTACCAAAGTGCCACCATCATCATTGACGAACAAGGGGCGAAGCCGCTGCCGCCACCGGTGCCGCCGTGGTGGCCAAAGCGTTTGCCCTTCCACCACCCGCCTGCGCGGTGAACCGGCCGTTTGTCTTTGCAGTGATGCACCGTGCCACCGGCACACCGCTGTTTGTTGGTAAAGTGGCAGACCCCACACTGCACTAACGCGGTGTTGGCTGATCAAGCACCCACCGTCATGGCGGTTCAACCCAGGGAGTAAACAGTGAAGTCCAGCGCCACGCCTGTCTGCCAGGCCGCTTTTTGGTTCCGCTGCCAGTGGCTGCTGGTTGCAATGTGTTTGCTGTTGGGTCTGTTCACCCAAGCCGCGCACGCCAAGCGGGTGGCGCTGGTGGTAGGTAACAGCAGCTACGCCGAGCGGCCGCTGCGCAACCCGGTCAACGACGCAAACCTGATGCAGGCCACCTTGAAAGAGCTGGGTTTTGAGGTGACTTTGCTGCGCAATGCAGACCGTCGCAGCCTGCTGAATGGCCTGCGAGATTTTGAGGGCAAAGCGCGTGATGCTGAAGTGGCGCTGTTTTTCTTTGCCGGGCATGGTGCGCAGGTGGGTGGCAGCAACTACCTGATTCCGGTGGGGGGCAGCATTCAGAGCGAAACCGACGTGCCGGACGAGGCAGTCGATGCAGCCAGTGTGTTGCGTCGGCTGGAAGAAGCCCGCAGCAAGGTGGCGCTGGTCATTCTGGATGCCTGCCGCGACAACCCTTTTGCCGGGGCCAGTCGCTCGGCCAGCCGGGGTTTGGGTCGCATGAGTGTGCCCACCGGCACCATCGTGGCCTATGCCACGGCACCGGGCAGCACAGCGGCGGACGGGACGGGCAGCAACGGTGTTTATACCGAGCAACTGGTTCGCCAATTCAAAACACCCAATCTCGACATCAAGGAGGTGTTTGACCGCACCGCGCAAGAGGTGGAGCGCATCACCGCTGGCAAACAACGCCCGAGGGAAGAGATTGGTCTGCGCGGACGTTTTGTGCTCAATGGCAACAACGCCGTGCAAGTGGCCAGCATCCGCGCCGAACCAGTAGCCACCACCCCGCAGCCAGGGCAAGCCACTGGCCTAAGCCTGGATGATCTTGAAAAAGAAGAAGCCAGCCGAAAGCAGTGGGCACAGTGGCAAGCCAGGATGAAGGCCGATTTTGACAAGACAGCAAAGTTTGTCGGCAGTGCTGACTTGCAGGCCAGGGCCTGGACGCGGTTTCTGGCCACCTGGGCGCAAGACAACCCCTTGAGCCGGGAGGATGAGGGACTTCGGGAGCAGGCAACTGCGCGTCAACAGCAGGCACAAGGACAGATTACGTCGGCGCAGGCAGCGCCCGCCCAGTCTGCAGTGGCAGCATTCACCCCCGGTCAGACCATCAAGGACTGTGCCGATTGCCCCGAGATGGTGCTGATCAGGAGCGGCAGTTTTGACATGGGTTCCAACAATGGGGACAGCGACGAAAAGCCAGTGCATCGGGTCAGCATTCGCAGCTTTCTGATGGGCAAGACCGAAGTCACGCAGGGTCAGTGGAAAGCCGTGATGGGTAGCAACCCAAGCCATTTCAGCAATTGTGGTGACGACTGCCCGGTTGAGAAAGTCAGTTGGAATGACGCACAAGAATACGTACGCAAACTCAGCCAGCAGTCTGGCAAAAACTACCGTTTGCCCAGCGAGGCCGAATGGGAATATGCCTGCCGGGCCGGTGGCAATCACACCTACTGCGGTAGCGACAGCGTGGATGCAGTGGGCTGGTACAACTCCAATAGTGTCAGCAAAACCCATAGCGTTGCTGGCAAGCAAGCCAACGCCTTTGGTCTGTATGACATGAGCGGCAACGTCTGGGAATGGGTGCAAGATGACTATCAAGACAATTACAACGGTGCGCCATCTGATGGTTCTGCCTGGTCTACTGGTGGTTCGCAGCGCGTGCTGCGCGGCGACAGTTGGTACTTCAACCCCAACATCCGCCGCTCGGCCGACCGCGTCAGGAACGCGCCAGACGACCGCAACTTCGTCAGCGGTTTCCGTATTGCCCGGACTCTTTAACGCTTTGGCTCTTTTACCCTCTTACCCTTTGCATGAAGGCTTCACTTAAAACGACTGGTTTGCGCAAGCGGGGGTCTGGGGGCTGAGAAGCCAGGGTCAGGTCTTGTAATATAGCAATTCGGCCAGAACAACAGTCCAATGGGGGTGATGTCTTATCTATAAAAATGCACTCTAGCCCTTATTCCATATGCGCTAGAAGCTACGATAATTGAAGCATCGATTCGGGGGGGCCGGCAGGACGCTCCTGCAAATCGTTGCGGCTGTCAGGCCCAGCACCAATCAGGCGACGGCTGGTGAGCAGGCAGAGAATATTGGCTTTGCGGCCCACGAGTTGAACGGTCTGGTCAAAGTGATCAAAGAAAATCAGCGTCTGATTGAAAAGGTATGGCATGAACACTTCAGCACTTGAATTGAGCTTTGACACCAGCATGATGTGGGTGGTTTTAGCTGATGGTCGCCAACTGGGCGTGCCGCTGGCTTACTTCCCGCGCCTGTTGAAGGCTTCTGCGGCGCAACGCCAGCGTTATAAATTGTCCGGTGGTGGCACTGGCATTCACTGGGATGAACTCGATGAGGACATCAGCGTTCAGGGGCTGTTGATGGGTGTAGGCGGCCGGTCAAGCACCCAACGAATAGCGGCGTAAGCACCATGCCACTGCACTTCACGGCAGATCAACGCCGGTTCATGCTGATCCCGACGCTTGCTGCCGCCACACTTGCCGTGGCCTGGCTGGCGCTGCCGGTTTGGTTTGTGCTGGTGCCGCCGGTACTTGTCCTGGCAATGGCAGCCTTGCATTCCGGGGTGCGCGCTGGCTTCTTTCAAAGCAGCTTGCCCGCGCTGGTGGTGGTCAAGCTGCGTTATGGTTTGATGCTGTCGCTGACGCAGGCCGGCGTGTATGCGGTGCTGTTTGTCTGGCTGATGCGGTATTTTCTTGGGTTTCCGAACCGCGATGCCGCCTTGGCTGCGTTGCAGGTGTGGGCGGTGAGCGGGCTGGTTTTTCATGTCCGGTATGTGCGCCTGGCATGGCGCACCGGGCAGTTACCCCGGCGCGTCTGGACGAAACACGTCTTTGCCATCGTTGTGGGGGGCATGCTGGGCGCGCTGTGGGTGGTGGTGCAAACCAGTGGTGCGCAGTCCTTGCACCAGCGCCAGCAGCAACCACTGGTGGATGCGCTCAGCACGGCGGCAGAGGCCTGTGACGCATTCACGCAGTATCTGTACCAGCAACCGCATTGGCCCAAAGCCCCTCAGCTTTACCACGGTGCGGTAGGGAACCTGTATGGTGGCAAGCCGCAGTTTGTGCTTGCCTACCGGGCCACGGCAGACTTTGAGAGCCTGATCGTTTATTACTATTCGGGGTCACGCAAGTGGACGGTGACCTACCAAAACAACCCCATCGGTATGCGCGATTTCACAGAAAAAATCACGCCGTTGGCGCGCTGCGAAGTGCCTGGCACACGCTGACAATCCGCCGGTGATGTATCGCCATGGCCGCTGGACCTGGCGTTAAACCCGTTGACGGTGGGTTCGGGAAACTGCGGCCGACGTGGCTTGGCCGTTGGCATGGTGCAGTTTCACTGAATCGGCCAGGGCTGACGCAGGGCATAGTCCAGCGGCAGCAGCGGCCCGGCAATGCTGCGGACCTCGATGCTGGCAGCCGCCCGGTCAAAAATGCAATAACGGATGCGGCCGACCTGGTCGCGGCCATAGCCAATGGCACCGACGCTGACCACATAGCGGTCATTCACATCCAGCGCAAACGGCTGGTTGTACTCAAACCGGTGCAAGGTGGCCTCACCAGAAGACACCGAGCGTTTGCCAAAAATGCGCGGCACATGAACATGCCCGACAAAGCTGAGCCAGGCACCAGGCTCGTCAAGCACATTCCACGCCTCAATGGTTGAATCGACAGGGCGCTTTTTTGCACGCGATGAGATGTGAACAAACAGCAGATTACCTTCCATCAAGTAGGGCGGCAACTCGCTCAAAAACTGGCGTGCGCTGGCCGACAGCGCCAGATCGTTGATTTCATCGTGGTTGCCGCAAACACACGGGATTTGACGCGCCTTGAGCGTTGCAATAACTTGTTCATGATCCGGACCCCCCTCGACCAAATCGCCCAGACAAACAATCCGGTCGCAACGCTGGGCATCAATGTCTTCAAGTGCGGCCATCAAGCCAGCATGGTTGCCGTGAATATCAGAAATGATGGCAATGCGTTGCGCCAGCGGTGCGCTGTCAGCCATCAGCCTGGCACGTAGGCACTCAAACTCTGGTGTGCCGTGCTGCAATTCAAAACGCAGCACCTGCTCGATATCGGCGATCTGTGTGGCGAGTGCCGGGTTTGCTTGAACTGAACGTACCAGCGCTGCCACGGCAGATTGGTGGTCGGCGGGAGTGCGTATGGGCTTCATGGGCTGCGGTTCAACAAGCCGGGTTCGGGCATGGGCGGGATTATTGCTGACAACCTGCCACTTGGCGGACGTTTCGGGTTTGGTCTTGGGCAGGCTGAACTGCCACAAAATGCAGCTTTTAAGGCACCGGACAACTTTGACCGGCGGGCATAATTGGCCCAACCCCCGTGTCCAGACCCCGCGAGCCGCCTTGATGCCAATCCGCTTGTTGATGCCCCGCCTTACCAACGCCGCCAAAGCTGGCTGCCAGTGGCTTGCTTTTTTGCTGCTGGTGATGGCTGCCCACCTGATCGTCCCAGCACCTCTCGCCCAGGCGCAGGCCGTCCCTGGCCAGCGCCTGGCGCTGGTGATTGGCAACGCGGCTTACAAAAGCGGCCCGCTGGTCAACCCGGTCAACGACGCACGCGCCATGCGCAACCGTTTGCAAAGCCTGGGCTTTGAAGTGCTGTTCCATGAAAACCTCAAGAAAGACGAGATTGGCAGCATCTACAGCCAGTTTCGCAGCAAGATTGCGCCGGGTGGCGTGGCACTGGTTTTTTATGCCGGTCACGGCGTGCAGTTCAAGGGCGAAAACTACTTTCCGGCGGTCGATGCCAACATCCGATTTGAAGAAGACGTGCAGTTGCAAAGCCTGAACCTGGGCCATTTGCTCAGCAACATGGAAGAAGCCAAGGCCGCCGTCAGCCTGGTGTTTCTGGATGCGTGTCGCGACAACCCGTTTGCCCGCAGCTTTCGCAGTGGGTCGCGCGGTCTGGCCAAAGTGCAAGCGGCATCGGGCACGCTGATCCACTACGCCACCAAGCCCGGCAGCGTGGCCGCTGATGGTGACGGTCAAAACGGCACCTACACCGAAGCCCTGCTGGCGCAAATCAGCAGCCCCGGTGTGCCAGTGGAGCAAATGCTCAAGCGCGTCACCAACCGCGTGGTGGAAAAAACCCAGGGCAAGCAGGAGCCCTGGGTTGAAGGCAGCTTGCGTGGCGACTTTTATTTCATTTTTCAGGGGCCTGCCACGGTGCAGGTGCAAAACGCGCCCGCCGATCCCGAGGCCGAAACCTGGCGCGCTGCCGACAGCGTGGGCACAGCCGCTGCCTACCAGTCTTACCTGAAGCGTTACCCGCAAGGCCGCTATGCGGATGCGGCCACCATCAAGCTCGAAGCGCTGCAAAAACCTGGAACAGCGCAGTCGACATCGCCGACGCAGCCCGGTGCCGCCCAGCCTGGCGCGCCGACGACGGCATCCGCGCCCATCGTTGCGCCAACCACCGACGACCCCGAAGCCGCGCTGTGGAACGAGGTCAAGGCCAGCGGTGCGCGCGAATACCTTGAGGTCTATCTCAAGCAATACCCCAAAGGCAAATACCAGGCGCTGGCCAAGCTGGAGCTGAAAAAGCTGGACGATGCCGAGCGTGCCAAGCGTGCGCAAGAAGAAGCCCAGCGCAAGCAAGCGGCAGAGCAAGCCCGGCTGGAGCAACTGGCCGCTGCCCAAGCTGCACGGGTGCAGCAGCAACAAGCCGAACAGCAAGCCTGGGACACCGCCAAAGCGCACGACACCCAGGATGCCTACGCCGCCTACCTGCAAGCCCACCCCAGTGGCCGCTATGCTGCTTTGGCCCAAGCAGCGCAGCAAAAAGTGTGGCGTAAAGCCGCAGAGCGCGAGAAACTACAAGCTGCCGAACGTCAGAAAGAAGCCCTGGCTGCAGAACAGCGTGCGCAACAACAGGCTGCCCAGCGCGAGCGCGAGGCGCAAGCCCTCAAGGCGCAGAAAGCCAGTCAGGCCACTGCCGTCAACGCCATGCCTGCGTCTGCGCGGTATAGCACTGTGGGCAGTTACCCGATCACTGACTGCGTGAAAGACAAAACCACCGGGCTGACTTGGGAAGGCAAACCTGCCAGCGGTGAGCGCGCGGGTGACAAGAGGTACACCAATTACGGCGACCGGCGCAGCGGCGATGCCAGCGCTTATGCAGACAGTGTCAATGCCATGCGCTTGTGTGGCTACGGTGACTGGCGCTTGCCAACCAAAGACGAGCTGTTGGGTCTGGTCGTCGAAGGGGTCAGGCCGACCTTTGATAGAACTTGGTTTCCGAATACGCAATATAGCTGGTACTGGTCTAGTTCTTCAAGAGGGGCCGTCGTCGCCTGGGTCGTCAGTTTCTTCAATGGCAACACCGACCACCTCAACCTCCGCAACAACGGCAGCCACGTGCGCCTGGTGCGCTAGTGGGGGGTGGTGGGGTGGTGTGTTGGGTGGGGGTTTTGCCCGTCAGTGTTTGGGCGCGAAGCGCTTTTGGGGTATTTGAAGACTTTGCCGGCGTGCAAGAGGTGTCACCGTCATCACCAGGGTGAGCCAGCGTAGCCTGGAAGGAGCGAAGCGGATTCCGGGATTTTGATGCCCGCACAACCCACCAAACCCCTGCACCGGCCAACCCCCACCACAATCACCAACCTTCGCCTGCCTGACCCGACCGCACTGCTATTGGTCATCACCCCGGAATCCGCTTCGCTCGTTCCGGGCTACGGCACTGTCAAAAATCATGAAAAATATAGCTGGTAGCGCTTGCCTGTATTGGGCTAGAGCACATTTTTCTTAAAGAACGCCTGGTCCAACGGCGGCACCGGGATGCTGATGTCCGCGTATGAACACGCCGCCCGCCTGATTGACGACCTGGGCTGCCAGGTAGGCGGTTGGTTGCGCTCGCAACAGGGCCGTGACCACTCCAGCCGCTAGCGGTCGATGCCCAAACGCCATCACAAGTTGTTTGACAACATCGCCAGTTCGCTGTACTGCTTGTTAACGCAAAACGGACGATACATCGCGCCCAGCAATCGCCCCTACTTGTGAACAAGTGATTACACTTATTGCATGTTCACAATCAAACAACTGCCAGAATTCACCGCGTGGCTTGACAGCATCAACGACGGCCTGACCGTCATGCGCTTGCGCAAACGCCTGCGCAAGGTGACGCTTGGAAACCTGGGTGATATCAAACCGGTGGCTGATGGCGTGTGGGAGATGCGCGAGTTTTTCGGCCCCGGTTGGCGCATGTACTATGTGCAGCAGGGTGAAGTGTTGATCGTGATGCTTGGTGGTGGTGATAAGTCCACCCAACAGGCCGATATTGCAGCGGCTGTTGCGCTGTCCAAAACCCTTTGAAAGAATGCTGCCATGACAAAGAAAATCAATGTTGCCGACCTGCCCGAGTTCGACATGGTCGAACATCTCAAAACCGATCAGGATATTGCCAACTACCTGACCGTGGTACTTGAAGACAACGACCCAGCCCTGCTGACAGCCGCGCTCGGCGACATTGCCCGCGCCCGCGGCATGTCTGACATTGCCCGGGCTTCTGGCCTGACGCGTGAAGCCCTTTACAAAGCCTTGCGCCCCAACTCGCAGCCCCGCTTTGACACGATTGCCCGCGTCTGTGCAGCGCTTGGGCTGAAACTTGTCGCGCAGGTGGCACCGGTGTCAACTTGCCGGGTCGAACCTGCGCATTGACGCAAGCGCGCTGATGCATAAACGCCATCACCATCTGTTTGACAACATCGCCAGTTTTTTGCCCTGTGTAGCCAGAACATCATCATCATCAGGGTCACTCTTTTACAAAAGAAATGACACTCTAGTCTTTAATGAATAAGCGCTAGCAGCTACGAAAATTGAAGCGTCAGCACAGTGCAAGGCTGGCATTGCCTGGTCTGTGGAGAAATCGAATTTACCGAGCCAGCTAGCTCGGCACGCTACAACGCAGCCTTGTCCACCTTGCGCCAAGCCGCCGACAAACAACGCGCAGATTCTGTTCGCAGCATTCGCAAAAAGCTGGGCCTGCGGCAGGCCGAGGCGGGCCGCTTGTTTGGTGGCGGTGTCAGTGCATTTTCTGACTACGAACGCGGCAAAACACAGCCGCACAAATCGACGGTGCTGCTGCTCAAGATTTTGAACAAGCATCCGGAATTGCTGGATGAAGTGCGCAGCGCGTGACGTGTTGCAAGGGTTTGTAATGAAATAAGACTCAAGCCCTTATTGCATAAGCGCTACCAGCTACGATAATTGAAGCACCATCAGCCCTCTCGACGCACTCACGTTGATCCATATTCGGGGCATACAGAACGGTATCTTGGTGTTTTGGCGGCGGTGCTGGCAGGGTCATTCAATTGAAAGAGACATAACATGCGTGCCCCGGCTTTTTGTTTGCAGTGTGATAGCGGCACCCTGCTGGTCAAACAGACCCAAAATGTCACCATCAGCAGTGCCTACACCCGCCCTTGCTCCACCGCCTGGCGCAACAAGGCATTGACGCGCGTTTACCAACCCTTGCCACTGGCGCGCAAAGCGGCTGCCACATCGGCATCCACGCGCATTGACAGCATGGGCCGCGCCACCGCCGTCACAGGACGGCCCGGCCTGCGCCGCATCAGGGCAAACTCGGCATCGCTGACCTCGCGCGCATCGGGGTCGGCCGCTATGCCTTCATGAATGCGTGCATCCTCTTCATCTGTGGGCAACCGCAAGACCCGTCCGGACTGTGTTTTAACTGTAGTTTGCTGCATACCGTTTTACCTCTTTTTTGTCTGCTACGCGCAGGCTGATGACGCGCATCACATCTTGCCTGCGCTCAACAAACACCACGCAGTACAGCGTGTTACCAATCAGCCCGGCTGCTATCGCCAGCCATGGCACTTCAGTCACTGCATTTTCACGCGATTCCCCGAACGACGGGTCAATATTTTGCTACGATTGCGCCCTAACACTGCTACTTTGGTAGGAAACATGCAACTAGCACAAAAAATTTCGGTCTCGCTGGACGCAACGGTCCTTGGTTTCATTGATCGTTATGCGGCAGAACATGCAGCTAAAGGGCGATCCGCGGTGGTGGTCAAGGCGCTGCAATTGCTGCAACGCTCAGAACAAGAAAGCCAATTGTCAGAAGCTTACGCACAAAGCGCCGAACAAGACCGGCAAATGGCGGCCGACTTTGACATCACACTCAGCGACGGACTGAAGCCTGCTACGCCAAACCTGAAAGCCACTAATGCAACGTGGTGACGTGTTTTACGCCGACCTGGACCCGGCACAAGGCTCAGAAACCAAAAAAACACGTCCCGTTGTCATCGTCAGCAATAACGCCGCCAACCACGCCGCCGCAGTGGTCACCGTGCTGCCGTTGACTTCCAATGTTTCACGCATCTTTCCGTTTGAAGTGAAACTGCTGGCCCTGGACACCGGCTTGAGCAAAGACAGCAAGGCAATGGCGCAACAAGTGCGCACTTTGGACAAAAGCCGGTTGGCAAAAAATGCTGCCGGGCATGTTTCGATGGCGCTGATGGTGCAGGTGGATGCAGCTCTGCGGCTGCATTTGGGTTTGTGATGGATTGGCTTTGCTGCCCACGAGTTGAACAGTCTGGTCAACGTGATCGAAGAAAATCAGCCTCTGATTGAAAAGGTATGGTATGAACACTTCAGCACTTGAATTGAACTTTGACACCAGCATGATGTGGGTGGTTTTGGCTGATGGTCGCCAGCTGGGCGTGCCGCTGGCTTACTTCCCGCGCCTGTTGAATGCCTCTTTGGAACAACGCCAGCGCTATGAATTGTCCGGCGGTGGCACTGGCATCCACTGGGACGAACTCGACGAGGACATCAGCGTTCAGGGGCTTTTGATGGGCGTGGGAGACCAGACAAGAACCCATCGAGTGGCGGCTTGACCATCATGCTGGTGCACCGCCAGTTGATGTTGAACCCGATCCCGACTTTTGAGTAGGCCGCATATTGGGGCAGCCAGGCCCGGTGGCGGTGGTTTGTCTTTGCAGTAAATCGCTTGATTTCACGCCACGGCCTCTGACATAGCTGCGCGGCTTGCGTCAATAGCTATCATGACAGCCAGCGCACCGTCCACACTGCCACCCCCCTGATCTGCCCACCACCATGAAATTGCCACGCCAAATGATCTGCCTGCTGGGTGCCTTGCTTGCACTGCTGCTGGGCCTGCCTGCCCACGCGGCCC
>JADKAW010000030.1 GCA_016719055.1 Candidatus Rhodoferax mariagerensis
ACCGCATGCACATGGCCCAATCCCCGGGCCGGGTTGGAGTCACCCCACTTGATTGGTCGTGAATCTTTGGTTTTCTACGTTGCCACATCACTTTGAATCGCACCCGGCCCAGCATGCGGCCACGTCGATTCAGACCTGGCCCTTCAAGGCCGGCGCTGTTGTTTTTGGCCCAGTCCAGCCACCACCATCACTGCCAGCGCCAGCAACCAGAGTGGCCACAAACCAAAACGGGCCACCCAGCCGGCGTAAGGCGTGATACCGGTGCGTCCCTGCACCTGGGCGATTAAAGTCGTCACGGCGTGGGGTTTTGCTGCGTGCGTGACTTGCCCAAGATGGTTGACGATGGCGGTGTGCCCGGTATTGGTGGCCAGCAGAAACGAGCGGTCAAATTCCAGACTGCGCATGCGGGCAATCTGCAGATGCTGGTCCATCGCCAGATGCTCGCCAAACCAGCCCAGGTTGCTGATGTTGACCAGCAAAGTCGGCGCCAGGGCCGGGTTGGCAAACTGCGTGGCCAGTTCTTCGGTAAACAGGTTTTCGTAACAAATGCTGGTGGCCAGGCGCTGGCCCTGCCATTCAAAAGCGGGCTGCTGCAAGCCGCCCCGGTTGAAGTCACCTAGCGGGATGTTCATCAGCTTGGTGAACCAGCGGAAAAACGGCGGAATGAACTCGCCAAAAGGCACCAGATGGTGCTTGTCATAACGCCAGGGCGTGGCTTGACCGGGTTTGAAGCCAACCACCGAGTTGGTGTAGCCCAGCTTGCTATTACCCAGCGGCACACCCACCAGCGCTGCCGTCTGGCCGGACTCGAAACGCTGCGCCAGCGCCTGCCAATACCCCTGAGGCAAATCTTCCGGCAGCAGCGGCACGGCGGTCTCTGGCGTGATGAGCCCACCGGCACGGTCGGGCGCGGCGCTGAGCTGCGTCCGGTACCAGTTCAAGGCCTTGGGGACACCGGTGCCCTGCTCAAACTTTTCGTCCTGTGCAATATTGCCTTGCAGCAGCGTGACCTGAATGCTGCCGTGGTCAGCGCCTGGCGCTGCTGACAACACCTGGGGCAAGATCTGCGGCAACACCAGCAGCACCAGCGCTGCGGCCGCGCACCTCAGACGCGCTGACCAACTTGGTGCGCTCAGCGTCAGAGCCAGCAACGCGGCCACGGCCGCCGCCACGGCGCTGACGCCGTACAAGCCGACCCAGCCGATCAACGGCACCAGCGGCCCGTCAAGCTGGGCATAACCAATGGCACCCCAGCCAAAACCGCTGAGCCATTGACCCCGCGCCAGCTCTGCCAGCAGCCATAGAGACGCAAAAATAATAGCTGACAGACCTCGTCCTGCTTGGGCTAGAGCCTTAAAAAACCAACAAATACCGGCATAATACAAGGCCAGCGCGCCGGCCAGCGCCAGCACCGCCAGCACCGCCAACGGTGCCGCCAGCCCGCCGTAAGTGTGCATCGAGGTAAACAGCCAGCCAAAAGTCAAGGCCAGCCAGGCCAGCGCAAACAGCCAGGCGCGCCCGGCCGCCTGGCGCGCACTGGCGCTGCCCAGCAGCAGTTGCACCAGCAGCGCCAGCGCCAGCAATTGCAGCCACCACAGGGTTTGTCCGCGCTCTGGCGCCCACGCCACAGGCTGCGAAAACGGCCACGCCAGACTGGCCGCCTGCAAGGCACCCGCCAGTAGCGCCAGCAAGGCCGGTATCAGGGAAGGTTTTGGCGTTTGCCGCACAAACAGGCCAAAGCCTGTCGGGTCAGACGCTTGCATGGGGGGCGGGCGACACCTTGAACCATTTCACCGCGCCGCCCTTGGTGTGTAACACGGCAAAGTCCAAACCGGCCATCACATGGTGCTCACCGCGTTTGGGCACATGGCCCATTTCGTGGGCAATCAGGCCGCCAATGGTTTCAAAATCATCGTCGGGGTCGGTGCTTTCCAGTTTGACATCAAAAGCATGTTCAACACGCTCGATGGTGGTGTCGCCGCTGACCCGGTAGCTGCGGTCGGCCCAGACCAAAAATATCACCTTCGTCGTCGTCAATGTCAAACTCGTCTTCGATCTCGCCAACGATCTGCTCCAGCACGTCTTCAATGGTGATGAGCCCGGCGACGCGGCCAAACTCGTCAATGACGATGGCCAGATGGTTGTGATTACTCTGGAAATCGCGCAGCAGGTCGTTGAGGCCCTTGCTCTCGGGCACAAACACCGCCGGGCGCAGCAGCGCACGAATGTTGAGCTCTGGCGCGCGTTGCAGCTTGAGCAGGTCTTTGGCCATCAGAATGCCAATGATGTTCTCGCGCTCGCCATCAAACACCGGAAAACGCGAGTGTGCGGTGTCAATCACACCGTGCATCATGTCGTCGTTGCGGTCTTCGATGTTGACCAGCTCCATGCGGGTGGACGGCACCATCACGTCACCGGCGGTCATGTCGGCCATGCGGATCACGCCTTCGAGCATTTTGCGCGAATCAGCGCCAATGATGCGGTTGTGCTCGGCCTCAGCCAGCGTGCCAATCAGTTCGTCGGCCGAATCCGGTCCGGGATGGATGAATTCGGCAATTTTTTGCAGAAAAGTGCGGTTGTCTTCGCGGGTGGGACGTGCAGGTTGAGGGTCAGACACAGCCAATAAAGCAGGACATGCGGTGGTTGATCAGGCCGCAAGGATAGCTGATAACGCAGCCACGCGAGATTTACTCAGCGCTTGCGCTGTGGTCCATGTCGCGCCAGAACGACTGCATGCGGCTAAAGGTATCCTGAAACTGCTTGGCCTGAACCTTGAACTGGTAATTGGTCTGTGCCATCTGCTCTTCAACAATTTCTGCGAGCTGGGTGTTCAGGGTGGCGGGCGGCAGGCTCAGGTGCGCCTCGGACTCAGCCCCATCGCGCTCAACCGTGGCCCGGGCGTTGCGGGCGATCTGCAGCATGGCAACGTTTTCGCTCAGCACATGCACAAACATGGTTTTCACGCCACGGTTGCGCGCATGCATGACGGCACGTTCAAACAGCCGAGCGCCAAAACCGCGGCCACGGGACGGTGCCAACACCGACACGCCGAACTCGGAGCTCGGGTTCATGCGCATGTCGATCGAAAAAGCAAGGTGCGCCATGGCGATCAGCTTGAGTTGGCGGTTATAGATGCCAAAGATTTCGTCACGTTCAAAGTCAAGGCCTTCCACGTAGCGGTCAATCTGCTCGTCCTTGGCTGAAAAGCCAAAGCGCAAATAGCGGTCTTGCGCGTTCAGGGCTTTCAGGTGGTTGCCAATACGGGTGCGGTGGTTTTCACCCAGGCAGCGAATGGGCACCACCAGATCAGACAGGCGCGGAGACTTCAGGGACGCAGGCTCAGCCGGGCGCATGCTGTCTGGCGCTGCTGGCGTCTTGAGCATGAACTCCTCGCGAGGATCAATGGTTTTTAACATGGCTCAAATATAAGGGTTTCCCCTAGTTTTACCACTCTAATACGACGCTTTTCAGCGTAAATGTTGCAATGAGGCCATTTTCCGGCGCTTTTCAGACCTTAAACTGCCTAGGCAATGGAAGCATCCAAACTCATTCGGGACGCCATGGCCAGTGTGGCGGGCTTGCGGCAAGCTGCAAAAGAGCAGCCCGCGCTGGCGCAGGCCGTGCTGGCCATCAAACATCTTCAGGCCCAGCGCTTCGCCCACACCTATGCAGATTTGTTGGCGTCTGCTGCCTATGCACCCAGTGCCACTTTTTTTCTGCAAGAGCTCTACAGCGCGGGTGACTTCAGCGTGCGTGATGCCCAGTTTGCGCGCATTGCTGGCGCTCTGGAGCGCACTTTCCCCGAACAGGTGGTGGCAACGGCAGTGGCACTGGCGCAATTGCATGGCCTGACCGAGGCGCTGGACTTGGACATGGCCCGGCACTGGTGCCAGCACACGGCAGACCGGGCCGAAATCCGCTACCTGAACGCCTGGCGCACCGTGGCCCAACCCAGCCAACGCCAGTGGCAACTGGACACGGTGCTGGGCATTGGCAAAACGCTGGGCGATCTGACCCGTCGCAAAAGCCTGCGCATCATGCTCAAAATGATGCGGCAACCGGCGCGCCTGGCTGGGCTGGGTTCGCTGCAGACCTTTCTGGAAACCGGTTTTGACCGTTTCGCTTCCATGGCCACCCAAGGCGGCTGCGTGGATTATTTTCTCGGCACCGTTCAAGCCCGTGAGTCCGCCTGGTTGACGCAGCTCTTCAACGCCCCGACAGCGGACTGCGAGACAGAACTGCGGGCTGTCTTGCAAACGCGCTGCTGAGCAGTGTCCAAACCGCCGGCTTGGGCGGCTTGGTCCGATGAGCAGTTCCGGTAAGCTGCTGGTGGCTGGGTATGATTCGCCCCCCTGTCACCGTCATCCCATGTCCCACACGCCCACCTCCGGTCTGAATCTGGCCCAGCAAGAAGCGGTCAACTACCTGCACGGTCCGTGTCTGGTGCTGGCCGGTGCCGGTTCGGGTAAAACCCGCGTGATTACGCACAAGATTGGCCGCCTGATTCAGTCCGGTGTAGCTCCCAAGCGCATTTTGGCCATCACCTTTACCAACAAGGCGGCTGCCGAGATGCGCGAGCGTGCCCGCAGCCTGATTGGCAAGGCGGCCAAAGACACGCTGATATGCACCTTTCACGCGCTCGGTGTGCGCCTGTTGCGTGAAGACGGCACTGCGCTGGGCCTGAAACCCAACTTTTCGATTCTCGACAGTGATGACGTGACCAGCATCCTCAAAGACGCCGGCGGCAGTGTGGATGCCGCCACTGCGCGCGGCTGGCAATGGACCATCAGCCGGTGGAAAAACCAGGGGCTCAACGCCGAGCGTGCGCTGGCTGCTGCCAGCAACGACAGTGAACGCATTGTGGCCCGTGTGATGGCGCATTACGAAGAGCGCTTGACAGCGTTTCAAAGTGTGGACTTTGACGACCTGATCAGCCTGCCCCTCAAGCTACTACAAAATCATGAGCATGTCAGGCATAAGTGGCAAGGGCTGGCAGGTCATATTCTTGTGGATGAGTACCAGGACACCAACGCCACCCAGTACGAGCTGCTGAAACTGCTGGTGGGCGGCAACAGCCCGGGGCAAGCGCGTTTTACCACCGTGGGTGACGACGACCAGTCCATTTATGGCTGGCGTGGGGCCACGCTGGACAATCTGAAAAAGCTGCCACTCGACTTTCCTGGCCTGAAAGTCATCAAACTGGAGCAAAACTACCGCTCCACCAGCGCCATCCTGCGCGCCGCCAATAACGTGATTGGCCCCAACCCCAAACTGTTCCCCAAAAACCTGTGGAGCGATTTGGGCGAAGGCGAACCGGTGCGGGTGGTCGATGCTGATACCGAAGAGCACGAGGCTGAACGCGCGGTGGCGCGCATCCAGAGCCTGCGTGCCAGCGGCCTGAATCAGGCTGGGCCGCAGTTCAAGGAATTCAGGGACTTTGCCGTGCTTTACCGCGCCAACCACCAGGCCAAACCGTTTGAGAAAGCCCTGCGCAAGGCGCAAATTCCGTACAAGGTGTCGGGGGGCACCAGCTTTTTTGACCGGGCCGAAGTCAAAGACCTGTGCGCCTGGTTCCGGCTGTGGATCAACAACAACGATGACCCGGCGTTTTTGCGCGCAGTGACCACGCCCAAGCGCGGCATTGGCCACCAGTCCCTGGGGCACCTGGGCGACTTTGCCACGCGCTATCGGGTCAGCATGTTCGGGGCGCTGTTTTCCAGTAGCCTGGGCAGTGTGATCTCGGGCAAGGCACTGGGCAGCCTGCACGAATTTGGCCGCGAGGTCAACGACCTGGAGTTCCGTGCCCGCCACACCCTGGGCGCCGAGGCCGCCAAGACCTTTTTGATGGACTGGCTCAAAGACATCGGGTTCGAGAAGTACCTGTACGACGGCGAAGACAGCGAGCAAGTGGCCGCCGCCCGCTGGAGCAATGTGATCGATTTTGTGGACTGGATGAGCGGGCGCTGTAGCGGGCAGATTGAAGATGCCTCGGGGGTTAATGCGGCAGGCGAAATCAAGTCACTGCTGGAAGTGGCGCAAACCGTGTCGCTGCTGTCGACCATTTCCGAGCAGGAAAAAGACCAGAACGTGGTCACGCTGTCAACGCTGCATGCCTCCAAGGGGCTGGAGTGGCCGCATGTGATGCTGGTCGGCGTGACCGAGGGCATGCTGCCGTTCAAACTGCGCGACAACCCCGAGGCGCAAGAATCTGGCACGGCGTCGGCCGCTCAGCGGGCGCAGGCGCAAGAGGCTGCCAGCGAGAGCCTGAGCACGCACCTGCAGGAGGAACGGCGCCTGATGTATGTGGGCATCACCCGTGCCCAACGCAGCCTGGCCGTGAGTTGGACGCGCAAACGTAAAAAGGGCCGTGAAATGGTGGCAGCGCAGCCCAGCCGATTCATTGCAGAGATGGGGCTGGACCAGAGCACCACCAAAGAAGACCCACGCGCCAAGCTCAAAGCGCTACGGGCTGAGTTTGCCCAAAAGGCACTTGATGGCGCGGCAGCACGCGCGCTGCTGCGCTAAACACCGTTAGACAATCGGCTGGCAACTTGGGGGATCACAGCACATGAACTTATTCGCTACTCTTATTTTCATAGTGGCTAGCGCTTTACCTGTCTGGGCTAGAGCACAAATTGTTATTGAAAACCCAGCTGAATCCGGCTGGCGGCAATGCAGTAATTTGAGTGGTGATAACGAAGCACGGCTACGCTGCTATGACCAATGGGCGGCGCAACAAGCTGAGCTGCCCACCGCCGGTCCACCCGCCACTCCCGCCAACATCCCTGCCGCCACCCCGGCACCCGTGGTGATCACCATGGTGGCACCCGCAGCACATGACTGCAAGAACCCACGGTTTTCTGAGCTATCGCGCTTTTGGGAGCTCGAAGCCGGCAGCGACTGCGGCACCTTTGGCATTCGTGGTTACAAACCGATCAGTTTGTCGGTGATTGGTTCAGACAGCGTCAACACCCAACCCGATTCACCACTGACTGACCATCGCGCGACCTCGGCGCTGGATTTCAACACCACCGAGGCGCGCATCGGGCTGTCGGTGCGCACCAAAATCGCCCAGGGTTTGCTGACGCCTGATCAGACGCTGAAACGCGATTCGCTGTGGTTTGGCTACTCGCAACAGTCCAACTGGCAGATTTTCAGTGGGGATTTGTCGCGCCCGTTTCGCACCACCGATCACGAGCCCGAGCTGGTCTACATCTACCCCACCGATATGGATCTGCCTGGCGGCTGGCGGCTGCGGTATGCCGGGCTGGCACTCAACCATCAGTCCAACGGGCAGCCGCTGCCCTTGTCGCGAAGCTGGAACCGCAGCATCCTGATGGCCGGGCTTGAAAACGATGCCGGGTTTCAACTGCTGGGCAAGCTCTGGTACCGTATCCCCGAGAACGCCAGCATCGACGACAACCCTGAGATCAGCGACCTGGTGGGCCGCGCCGAGCTCACTGGCCTGTGGAGACCCGACCTCAAAAACACCTTGGGTCTGACCGTGCGCCATGCGCTGCGTGCACAGGGCAATGGCTCGATCAAGCTGGAATGGCTGCGAAAATTAAGCAGCTCCGATGACAACGGCAACCCTAGCGGCCTGCGCCTGCACACCCAGTTGTTTTCAGGTTTTGGCGACTCGCTGATTGACTACAACCGCCGACGCGTTGTGCTCAGCGTGGGTTTGAGTCTGGTTGATTGGTGATCAGGCGCGGTGTTGCCTTTGTCGCATCACTGACATTGGGGTTCAAAATCTGCGCTCGCCAGGTCAGGTGCCTGTGCCACATGTGACAAAAAACTGGTGCTAACAGGCCTTTTTGGGTGGCACGGATTTAGCTAAGTACCCTTGTGCGATCAAGGTAGGTCGCGAGAAGGGTACCCATGCAGTCAAGCGCGTTCGCCGCATCCATGCCAGGCAAGACCTATGTCAGCATCGGTCAAATCAGGTCCCTGGGGGCCGGGTTCGACCTGCCCGACACCGGCGCCGGCTGTGGCACGCAGGGCGGCCAGGGCAAGGCCAGTTGTGGCTCGTCCGATGGCCCGCAGGACATGCCCCAGCACATCTGGGACAAGGTCAAGGACCATCCCTGTTATTCCGAAGAAGCGCATCACCACTTTGCCCGCATGCATGTGGCCGTGGCGCCAGCCTGCAATATCCAGTGCAACTACTGCAACCGCAAATACGACTGCAGCAACGAATCGCGCCCCGGCGTGGTGTCGCAAAAACTCACCCCTGAGCAAGCGGTGCGCAAGGTAGTGGCGGTGGCCAGCGAGATTCCACAAATGACGGTGCTGGGCATTGCCGGCCCGGGCGACGCGCTGGCCAACCCGAAAAAGACCTTTGATACCTTTCGGATGTTGCAGGCGCAAGCCCCGGACATCAAGCTGTGTATTTCAACCAACGGGTTGGCGCTGCCCGATTGGGTCGATGAAATCTGCAAGTACAACGTGGACCACGTCACCCTCACCATCAACATGGTCGACCCGGTGGTGGGTGAAAAGATTTACCCCTGGATTTTTTACAAGCACAAACGCCTGATTGGATATGAAGCCGCCAAGGTGCTGCACGAGCGCCAGATGCTGGGGCTGGAAATGCTCACTGCCCGTGGCGTGCTGACCAAGATCAACTCGGTTTTGATCCCCGGCATCAATGACCAGCACCTGATGGATGTCAACCGCGAGGTCAAAAAGCGCGGTGCCTTTTTGCACAACATCATGCCGCTGATCAGCGAGGCCGAACACGGCACGGTGTTTGGCCTGAGCGGCCAGCGCGGTCCGAGTGCGGCGGAGCTCAAGGCGGTGCAGGATGCCTGCATGGGCGGCGCGAACTTGATGCGGCATTGCAGGCAATGCCGCGCCGATGCCGTGGGGCTTCTGGGTGAAGACCGCAGCGACGAGTTCACGCTGGACAAGCTGGAACACATGAACGTGGTGTACGACCTGGAAAAGCGCCGCAATTACCAGGAAAAAGTGGCCCTTGAGCGCAATGCCCAGCAAGCCGCCAAGCAACAAGCTCTGGCAACGGCCAGCAGCACCCAGACAGACGACAACCTGACCGTGCTGGTGGCAGTGGCCACCAAAGGTGGCGGTCGGGTCAACGAGCACTTTGGCCATGTCACCGAATTCCAAGTGTTTGAAGTGTCTGCCACCCAAGCGCTGTTTGTCGGTCACCGCCGGGTAGACCAGTATTGCCAGGGTGGCGACGGTGACGATGCCCAGCTGCCCTCGGTGGTACGCGCCATCAACGACTGCCACGCCGTGCTGGTGGCCAAGATTGGGGCTTGTCCGAAAGACGAGTTGACTGCTGCCGGCGTCGAGCCGGTGGACGCCTATGTGGGCGAGTTCATTGAAAAAGCGGCACTTGGCTGGTTTGCCGGCTACTGCGAGCGCCTTGCCAGCGGCGCGGTGGTGCACCAAAGCCGGGGCGATGCGCAGATTCGTCAGGGTGCCTTTACCCAGCTTGCGCAAAACATGGCCCTGGCCGCCTGAGTTTTATTTTGTCAACCTCACTGGAGATTCACCATGACCCACAAGATCAACACCGAAACCTGCACGGCTTGTGATGCCTGCGAGCCCGAGTGCCCCAATGTTGCCATCAGCGTCAAAAAAGGCGTCTACATCATCAACGCCACCAAGTGCAACGACTGCGAAGGCCACTTTGATGACCCGCAGTGTGTGGCGGTCTGCCCGGTGGACGACTGCATCACCGAAGTCTGATGCCTTCATTTGTTGAAAGAGCCACCCATCATGTTGCCCAACGTCACCCTCACGCCCGCTGCCGCGAAATTCATCAACCGCATCTTGCGTTTCTCTGGTCTGGGACCAAACGCCGGCTTGCGCTTGTCCGTCACCCCGGGCGGCTGCTCTGGCTATGCCTCGGAGTTCAGCCCGGAGGCTTGTCCACAGGCCGGTGAACAAATGCTCGCTGTGGATGGTGTGCGTCTATTTCTGGGCTCTGAAAGCCGCCTGATGCTTAACGGCATCACGATTGACTTCACCGAAACCGCCACCCAGTCAGGTCTGAGCTTTATTGACCCTAACAAAGAAGCCTGCGCCTGCAGCAGTGCCGAGACTTCACCCAAGGCCGGTGTGACCAGAATCGATATCTCATCCATTGGACGCGGCCGACCAGCCCCGGTGATGGCGCACTGAACCGCCCCCCATGAAAACGCGCGGCCTGCACTTTGACGACGACCTGGCAGTTTTTGCCGAGGGTGCCATCGGGGGTGGCTTAAGCCCACAGGTCAGCGCCCTGATCACCCAGGCCGGGCTACTGCGGCATTTGCCCACTCAGGCGCTGCCCCTGCTGGAGCAGGCGCGTGCTGCCGCACCGCGCCACCCGGCACCGTTGATTGCCTTGTACCGTTTTCACTTTTACGGCCACCAGTTGGCCCAGGCCCGTGCAGTGGGCGAAGATGCGCTGGCGGTGGCCCGCACCGCGCTTGGCCCCGACTTTGGCGATGCGCCGCCCAGCGACGAAGCCGCGCGCGGTAACGCAGCCGTGCGTTTTTACTTGTTCACGCTCAAAGGGCTGGCCTATCTGAACATGCGCCTGGACGCCATGGAAGAAGCGGCCTTGTTGCTCAAGGAACTGCGCCGGCTTGACCCGCAAGACCATGTGGGTGGTGCCCTGCTGTTTCATGTGTTGACGCGCCACCAACAGGGCGCTTCAACCTCGGCTGCCGTCGACTACCCGGTTCGCGGCTGGTCCGCCAAAATCCCATGAGCGCCCAGGTCGCACCTGCCAAATCTGTTGGATTGCGCCGGGAGCCGGTGCGCGCGCCGCAGGACGACATCCCTGCCCAGCACTGGCAAGGCGGCTCGATCTGCTGCACTGATTGCCAATACGCCAAGCTGCTGATGTTGGGCGAGGGTTTGGGCTGCGAGCCGGGCCATGCCTGTTTGCAGGACGTGTACGCACGCCGCATTGACCGGTTTTTCAGTTGGCATCCGGCACTCAGTGACGAACAGTTGTCGCACCCCTATTTTGAAGTGCGCGCCATCGCCGCGCGCCGGGCCAGCGTGTTTCGCCTGGGAGCCTTGATCGGTGACCCTGATGAAACCGTGCGCCTGCAGGTGGCCCTGCGTTTGCCGCTGTCACAACTGGCGCGACTGGTGAACGACCCGCATCGTGAGGTGCGCATTCGTGTGGCGCAACGTCTGGCACCGGGCGACCTGACGGCGCTGCGCCATGACCCGGACTACGGTGTGCGTGAACTTGTGGCGCAACGCCTACCGCTGGCGCTGCTGGCCGTGATGGCCTTTGACCCAGACCGCGCTGTGCGTATGCATGTGGCACAGCGGCTTGAAATGCCGGCCTTGCTGGGCATGGCCGATGATGTGGATGCCGATGTGCGCCGCATCGTGGCCGAATGTTTGCCAGTCGCTCTGCTCTCACGTCTGGCCCATGACACCGACTGGCGTGTGCGCTGGGAAGTGGCACAACGCGCCGACATGGCCACGCTGGAATCAATGCTCAGTGACAAGGAGCCTGAGGTGCGTCAGGCTGTGCGCGAGCGCCTGAAAAGTACCGTCACTCACCTGAGAGAACACCATGGCTGATATCAACCGCGACGAGGCCGAGATCGAACTGGTTTTTCCACCACGCTTTAGTTACGGCGAGCGAGTGGTGGCGCGCTCGGTGGTGCGCAACGACGGCACCTACAACGGCCGCGACATTGGTGAGGTGCTGGTCCACAAGGGCGAGATGGGTTACGTGATCAGTATCGACACCTTTTTGCAGCAGTTCTACATCTACGCGGTGGACTTTGTCGAATCGGGCCACCGGGTCGGTATGCGCGCCAAAGAGCTGTGCACGCTGGACAACCTGCCCGACGAGGTGCTGGCGCAACTCGGTGCCAAAGCCGGCGCGCTGGCGACGCTGGGTTCGGCCAAACCGATGGGCGTTACATTGTGAATACACCAACACTTTCAGGCGTCGAGCCCCGCTCCCCAGCTTACGCGTGGGGCCAGCGCGTCATCGCACTGGACGATCTGTTCAATGACGGCAGTCACCCCGAGCGGTCAGAGGGTGCGCTACTGGCAGCTCGCGGTTCGGTCGGCGAAGTGGTCAGCACCGGCCACGCGCCTGATCTGAACGAGCCTGTGTACCTGGTGCAATTTGACGGCTGTGTGGTGGGCTGCCTTGAGATTGAGCTGGTGCCAGTCCCGCCGGGCTGGCTACCTGAAACCGGAGAGTCCGAGTGAATATGGCGGCCACAGTGTTTGCCCCGGCCAGTGCCCAGGTGTTTGACCTGTTGCAGCACCGGCTGCAACTGGCCCTGCGCGAGCGGGTGCGTTACCGCTATGTCAAACCCATTGTGCTGCTCGAAGACGGTTGTTACCGTATTCAAAGCCCGTGCTGCTCACGCCGGATTGACCCTGCCGGCGGCCTGATCGACATCGCACTGCTGGTACCGCAGGCGGACAAAAGCTGGCACCTGTGCTCGCGCAACCATGTCAGCCAGACCTGGGTGCCGCGCTGCCAGAACAAGTCCCTCAGCGCCGTGCTGGATGTGTTGTGCAATGACCCAAATCGCCAGTTCTGGCCCTGAGTAGCCTTTTGCGGCATGATTTACCTCGACCATAACGCCACCACAGCACCTGCGCCCGCGGTTGTTGAGGCCATGCTGTCGGTGTTGACCGGCTGCTGGGCCAATGCCTCGTCTCAACACGGCCCTGGCCAGGATGCCAAGCGGGTTTTGGTCAAGGCGCGCGCCACCGTGGCACAGGTGCTGGGTTGCAAAACTGCGGAAGTGATTTTTACCAGCGGTGCCACCGAAGCCAATCACCTGGCGGTGCGCGGCCTGCTGGCGGCTGCACGGCTGACCCGGCGACGGGTGCTTTTTGGCAGTATCGAGCATGCGGGCCATTTGAAACTGGCGCGTAGCCTGACCACCGCCGGTGTGCAGGTGGACCTGATGCCTGTGTTGGCCGACGGTACGCTGGATCTGGCCGCAGCAGCGCGCCTGATGGGGCCGGACCTCGCGCTGGTGTCATTGATGGCGGCCAACAACGAAACCGGCGTGTTGATGCCGGTGGCTCAAGTTGCTGAAATGGCTCATGCCGCAGGTGCCTTGCTGCATGTGGATGCGACACAGTTGATTGGCAAGTTGCCGTTCAATTTTGCAGACTATGGTGCTGACGCGGTGTCCTTGTCGGCGCATAAATTTCATGGACCCAAGGGTGTCGGTGCCCTGCTGCTGCGCCAGGGTGTGCCCTGTGTCGCCCAAACCATTGGCATTCAGGAACGCGGACGGCGCGGCGGTACCGAGAACCTGCCCGGCATTGTGGGCCTGGCCACGGCGCTTGTGCTGTTGGGCGATGTCAGCCAGGAAGCCGCACGCCAGACCCATTTGCGCAACGCACTCGAAGCTGGCCTGACCCGCGCCCTGCCTGAAACCCACATCTGGTGCCAGTCGGTGCCGCGTTTGCCCGGCACCAGTTATTTGCGCTTTGGTCGGTTGGCGGTTGATGTGGTGCTACAGCGCCTGGAAACCCTGGGCATTGCCGCCTCCAGCGGCGCGGCCTGCTCATCGGAGGGTGCCACAGCGTCACATGTGCTGAGCGCCATGGGGGTACCGGACGACCAAGCCCTGGGCGCCGTGCGCTTCTCGATGGGACGCACCACCACACAGGGTGAGGTTATCAGTCTGCTGTCCACAGTGCCGCCACTGCTGGAACCCTTGATGCGTGAAGAATTTGCAACCGCTCCTTAAAACCCGTTTTGAAACCCTCTACCCCCACCAGGAGCCACCCATGAAACTCATGATCCGCAAAGACAGCAAAGGCGTGCTGACCGGCTATGTCGCTAAAAAAGATCTGGAGGAGCCCATCACCGCCATGGCCAACCCCGCCATGTGGGGCGGGTTAGTCACGCTGGCCAACGGCTGGCAATTTGATCTGCCCGCCATGCCCGCTGACACCCCGTTGCCGATCACGGTGGAGGCACGTCGCCTGGCGCTGACTGAAGACGCAGGAGACTGAACCATGGCACTGACTCCTGAAGCGCTGCGCAGCGCTGGCGAAGTGGTGCAGAACGCAGCAAGCCTGCGAGAAGCGGCCGCCACCTGGCGCCTGCGCGACCCGGCCATGCGGGTGATCGTGGTCGATGCGCTGGACATCCGCGACGAAAAGCCCGTGCTGCGACTGGGTTCGCGCCGTATTTATCTGGCCACCTCCAGCGGCGTTTGCCTGTCAATCACCCAGCAGCCCGAACACGCCACAGCCCTGGTTCTGGCAGAAGACTGAGCTAAACCAATTACCACCCGGTTGGCATTTGTATTTGGCTGTTGCCCCTTCCCGCCCTGGGGGAAGGCTGGGATGGGGCCTGGCGTCCCCATGTACCTTTGAGGAAAAAAACATGACCGATTCTGTTCAAATCATTGCCAGCCGCCTGGCCACCGGCGCAGTCATCCCTTACCTAGGGCCAGACATGTTGTCACTGTGCAGCAACGTCAAGGTGCCGGGCACACCCCTGGCGTTGGCCGAAGCCATGACAGCCAAGGTCAGTGTGCCGCACAAAATCCGCAAACGCCTGACCCAGGCCGCCCAGTTCATCGAAAACTTCAAACACCGCAAGTCGGTGGTGCACCTGATGAACGAGGCGTTTGCCACCGCCACTGCGCCGTCGGCTTTTCACCTGGCACTCGCTGCCAGTGGAGCCGGTTTGTGGGTGGACACCTGGTACGACGACACTTTTGCAGCCGGGCTAGCGCAGACACCGGGCAGCTGGGTGCAGGTGCAAGGCCTGTCGCAATCAGAGCATTTTGGTCATTGGACAGGTGCCTACGCGGCTGACGGCACAGCACTTATCGAGCTTCCGGCCCAGCCGGGCCGGCTGCTCTACAAACCGATGGGCAGCCATGCGCCGGCGGGCAACTACCTGGTGTCAGACAGCGACTATGTCGAAGTGTTGACCGAAATCGACATCCAGACGCCGATTCCAGCCGCCGTGCAGGCCTGGCGCAGCGGGCGTCACTTTTTGTTTCTGGGCTGCCGCTTTGATGACCAACTGACACGCTGTTTTGCGCGCCAGATCATGAAACGCTCCAGCGACCAGCATTGGGCCGTGCTGCCAAACGAGCCTACCCGCATGGAGGCGCGCTTTTTGGCCGAGCAGAACATCACCCGCATCAACCTGCCGCTGGCACAGTTTGCTGATGCCTTGACACAAGCGATGCAGCCGGCGCTCACGGAACTACCTGTTACGGTTGAGCTGGTGAAGTTTTGAGATCAGCAAATGCAGAAACCTTCAGGTAGCTTGGCAGTCAGTAGCTGCGACAAACCGCCCGAATCAGGCAACCGCCGTTTCAGCCGCTGCCGCGACCTTGGCAACGGTCTCTTTTGCAGTTTGGACAACCGCTTTGGCAACCGGGCGTGCCTTGCGAACGACCGGGCGGCTGCGCTTGACCACAGCCGTGATCACGTTGTCACCGGCAATTTTGCTGGCCAGGGTCGCTGACTTCCGCTCGATCTGGTCGACCAGGTTGCTCAAAGGAACGGCGCCCAACAAGGCAGCTTGGGCAACCGTGCTGAGCATATTGACGCCAGTCTTGCCTTCAAAGCGATCCACATTCTTGGCGACAGTCATCACGCCAGCATCGGCGAGCTTGACCACCCGATTGACCACGTCTTGGGCACCGCCCGAGGTTACGGTCAAACCTTTCAGTGTGTACTTTTGAAGCAATAGGTGCACGGCTGTGGCGTTTTTGGCGACGCCAGTCGCCAGTTGCGAACGTGATTGTTTGAAGGCGCTGTTCCACCGGGTATCAAACATACCCACCACGCGTTCGCCGCCAGCGCGATAAGCGTGAATGACATTGCTGGCGGTGTTTGCATAGGCGTTGATCACATGGCAAGTGACGGTCGAAAGTTTCTTGGAGCTCATGAGGTTTCCTTTGGCTAAAAATTTAAGATACCTCTATTGTCGGGATAACCCTTAGTGAACACACCCTAAATCCCTAGTGGGACACCTCCAGAAGAAGCCGATGATTGCGCTAAATCGAGCAAGCTCAACAGCCAAATTCAGAGAGTTCTGATCGCAAAACCAAGTGACAACCGGTTATTGCTTTACAAGCCCTTAGCTGCTGGCGCAAGACCCCTATAGGCAAAAAGATCATGTTCTATTAGGCCGAGCCGCTGTAACGCAAATCCAGACTGTAGGCACGCAGACCCTTGTCACATGGAGTCGTTTGCGCGGGCCATTCGCTGGGCGGGCCGCCTGTCTCGCTCTTGCTGATGGTCAAACGTTCCTTGCGGCGAGCTTCGGCCTGCGGCAGGTCTTGTGGCAAACCGTCGTAACATGCACCCAGCGGCTGCCATTCGTGCAACTGTGCCGTGTACCGTGTGGCGAGCGACCGGTGGCGCAGCGTCAGCGTCAGTGGCGCTTGCGATGGCAGAGTCGGGTGTAAGCCTTTGGCCGGTGCAAAACTGCGGTAACGCAGGCCAAACACTTTCAGCGCGCCCTGCTTATCGTTTTCAAGACGCATGGGCAGGCGGGTGTCACCGGCGTACCAGTCCCAATCGAGCCATGTGCCATCTGTGCTGTCGGCATGATCTGGCACCGATGCGCCTGGCTCGGCAAGGGCGGGACGCCAGCGGATTTCAATGCGCGCCGTGCTGGCGTCCACCAGGCGCGACGCCCCCAATTGCTCCGGGCTGGCGGTGTCGCCCAGCAGCGGCCAAAACTCAAGCGCGCGGCGCAGTTCCAGCAGGCCACCGGCCAGTGGCCACTGGCCAAACAGCCGGAACTCATCGTGCAGCAGTTCGCGCTCGATCTCGGCGTCCAGCCCCAAGTTGGCTTGTATCAGTTGCGCCAGCACGGCGTTTATGTCTTGCTCCAGGTAAAACGGCAAGGCAAACCGGTCGTGCAGGTCACGCCCCCAATCGATCAGCGGCAGATCTTGCGGACTGTGGATCAACATGGCCACCGTGGTGCGCAACAGGCAGGCCAGCGCGGTGGCGCGCTCAGGCGTGTGTTGCATGCGCAACGCGCGAAACTCCACCAGCCCCAGGCAGCCGCGGCCTGGTAGCTGCGGGTTCCAGAGTTTCTCGATGTTGATCTCGGCACGGTGGCTGTTGCCGGCCACATCACTCAAAAAAGGTGCCAGGCTTTTGCAGAGTATTTCTGGCGTGGTGTCGGCCTGCCGCGCGAGCAAGGCCAGCGCCAACTGCAGGTCGTCAAAAGCGTCACTACCGCGTTCGTCGGCGCGCACCGACTGGCCGCCGCTGCCCACATGATCGTGCGAAAACAGGTAAGACAGCGACGGATGCCGGTTCATGAAACGCACCAGCCGTGGCAGCAAACTCAGGTGCTGCACAAAGACACTATCGGCGGGTGTGGGGCCACCCAGCGTGATCTGCCCTGCGCCACCCGAGTCGGCCACCAGCCCGTTGAAATACAGGCGGTAGGGGGCCAGCTGCTGCGACGCAGCGGCCGCATAGACATCTTTGCTGCGTTGCAAAAACGCCAGCGCGTTGCCACTGGGCGCGGTATTGACCTCGATCACGGCCGGGTCAGGCGTGATGGTGGTGAATTCAAGCGAGTCGTCCACCGGCGGCAAGGCACCGGTGAACACCAGCGATGGCAATGCGCTGGCCCTTGCCGCCTGTTCGATACATGCCAATACCGTGCGAAACAGTGCCACATCGTTGATCTGTGGCAGGGCCAGCGCGGGGCCGCTTGGGGCTTCAGAGGCTGGAGCGTCTGATGTTTCACAGATGAACAGCTCAAACGTCCAGGCTTGGGTTTCATCGGCTGACACAGCAATCTGCCAGCGCTCGGTATCAAGGCTACCGGTGCACTCCGTGTCCCAACCCTTGCTTTGGAATGCTTCTGCCAGAGCCTGAGCCCAGTATGTCAGGTTCTGCGGGTGAGGCCAAAAAGATGTGCCCAGCATCGGATCGACAGGCCCCTGCCACAAGGCTTGGGGCTGGCGGTTTCGCAACAGCCCGAAATGCCAGCGTGGCGCTTTTTCGCCCGGATAGAGCCGCCCCACACTGCGCAACACCAGTCCGCCCGGCAGGGACTGGCTCAGACTGCGCATCAAGGCCTGCGCACGCTCTGCCTTGTCGCCGCCCAGCGCATTAAAAAGCCAGTGGGGCGTTTGCGCGTGACGGTCTGTGAAGGTGGGCTCTGACCCGACCCAAATGGACAAGCCAAGCGCCGCCACGCGCTCGTCGTGCCGGTTGACTGCTGCTGCAAAATTGTCGGTGGTCGCCATAGCCTTGTCTCTTTGGCAGAGGGTAAGCAAAGAACGTACCCCGCTGAATAGATTGCTCGCTGGTTAACGGCAGGCTGAGTTGTGGCCTGATCGCCGCAATCGTGCTGGTGTTTGCCTTACATTGGGGCAGCATGCATGCGGATGGTGCAGGGCGACGCTGGGCAAATGGACGCGGCGCGGGCAGACCGGCCGCACCGCCAAGGCCGCGATCCGCCTGAACGCCCAGGCGCAGGCCCTGGTCAAAACCGTGGTGGTGTTTCGGCTGGTACCAGGCAGTAACAAGCATCAAATTGAGTGACAGCCCACACTAGAAAACCATTGCCAGCTATAAACTTTGAAGTTACTTGATCGCCTCCTGCCAATTGCAAATACCATGCGCAACGACAAAGACGACACCGAGTTTCAAGCGGTAAGAGAGTGTTGCTGGTCGTTGAGCAAAAAGATAAAATGACGATGTCAGTGCCGGGTTCGCTGACGGGTCCGCAGTGGGAGCCACCAGCCACGAATACCCAGTTCCGGGAAGGTCCAGAGCCCATCGACCGCTTCTCTAAACGAATCCACTCAACCGATCAGGAGGCATCTTGGTGAAATCCGCCAAACGGCTGTTTTGTATGCTGTCAATTGGCTTTGCCGCATTGGCGAACGCCAACGACGAACCCGCGTTCAAAGCCGCTCTCGAAGAAAGCAAATCGACGGGACGTGGGCTGACCTTTTATGTCAATGGGCAGGCCATTGGAGGTGCCGTGGTCAGCATTGACGACAAATATGTGGTAGCAAAAAGCCAGGCACTTGGGCTGATTACCCTGCGACGTGAAAGAATTGATGCGGTGAGCGGGTTTGTTGGCGCACCCGCGGGATCCAAGGCAAACTGAGGCGTCCTCAAATTCGAATCAGGGTTTAATCGGGGGCAAAGCCAGCTTGCTTTTGCGGCTGACGATGCGAAAGGCGACTCAGCACCTGTTTGAGATGGCTCCAGCCCATCGCGAGTAATTCACCCATGGCATCCGTGCGCATTTTGTTGGCTTGGCGGATGTGGGCTTGAATGTCGATGTAGTTGTAATCCATGATGGTGGTTCCTATGCAGATTGAGGCCCCTTGTGAGGGAACGATTGGACGATAATCCCGATGTTGCGACGCAGCAAACGATCAATTCTCATGCAACAAACGAGAAAAATTCATCCATGCCCAATCGCTTGCCACCGTTGAATGCCTTGCGTGCCTTTGAAGTGGCTGCGCGCCACCTCAGTTTCAAGAACGCTGCTGCGGAGTTGTCAGTGACACCCACCGCCGTCAGCCACCAGATCAGGTTACTTGAAGATTTTTTGGGCTTGACACTGTTTCACCGGCTGACGCGTGCTCTGGAACTCACGCCTCAAGGTCTTGCCATGCTGCCCAAGGTGCGCGATGGGTTGGGTTGTTTTGCCGAGGCGGTGGAAAATGCCCATGAACATACCGTTGATGGCCGTTTGTTTGTGGTTTTGCCGCCCGCGTTTGCGACCCGCTGGCTGGTGCCACGGCTACGCCGGTTTTCCGAGGCAGAGCCGTCACTGAACCTGCATATCATTCGATCACTCAACACCGTCGACGGTGACCAGGAAGCGGCTGGTACGTCGTTTGAACAGGCCGGCTTGCGCCAGGACGACTCCATGGTGGTCATTCGCTATGGTGCGGGGTTGTATCCTGGTTTTCAGGTTGATCATATTTTTGGTGCCGACTACATTGCCGTATGCAGTCCGAAGCTGCTTGAATCAGACCCGCCACTGCGTAGCCCGAGCGACATGCAGTTTCAAGTGCTCTTGCATGACGATGCAACGACCCGGGTGAACTCGGGCCTGAGCTGGGAGGAGTGGTTCAGGCTGGCTGGCGTCAGCGGCGTAGACAGCAGTGCCGGGCCTCATTTCAGCGATTCCGGACTGGTCTACGTGGCTGCACTGGATGGGTTGGGAGTGGCGTTGGCATCCAAGCCGCTGGTGGCCAAGGCCATTGCCCAGGGTCGGTTGGTGGTGCCTTTTGATATTGTGGTTGGCCAGCATTTTGCCTACTACCTGGTCATTCCTGAGGCCATTTTCGAGCGACCGGCGGTCGCGGCGTTTCGTCACTGGCTGTTGGAGGAGTCGAGGACTGAAGAGCCAGCGCGGCCAAACCACCGGCCCGACCAGAAGCACTGAGCATCACGGACAGGCCCTTCAAACCGCATGAAGACAAGTGTCGAATAGCTTTGAAGCATCCGAACATCTTTGCCCTGTGCAATTTGAGCGGTCACAGCAGCTCAGGGGTCAGCCCGCTGGCGTTTGAGCGGAAAAATCGTCGACACCCCGACAATTGTTGGCACTTTCACAATGGCAATGATTGATTCAAATCATGGAGCTATCAGCGCTTACACCGTAGGGGATGCGATTAAAAGTAACGTGGCACACCACTTTGACTCGCACCCCACCGTAAGAGTCGCCCGCCAATTCTATTAAATTATGGTAGCGCGTGAGCAAGCCTGCGTAACGATGAGCGAGGTGGTCAACAGCATTTGGTAAGTGACCGACATCATGGCCGAAGTCAGCAACGCCAGCGCTGAACAGGCGCAAGGCGTGACGCAAGTGGGTGATGCAGTGGCGCAGATGGACCAGGCCACACAGCGCAACGCCGCCATGGTGGAGCAGATGGCGAATGCCGCAACCCGCCTGAACGCCCAGGCGCAGGCCCTGGTGAACACCGTGGCAGTGTTTCGGCTGGCACCAGGAATAGACCTATTTTCCTCAGTTACCCCAAAGGTGCTGCGCTCGGCACAGAGGTGTGAGGCACAAGAGCGAGGATTTTTTTTCGCTGTGATAGCGTGCCAAGGCATACCAGTGCTGCTGATTCTTCAACTGCGGCGCAATACCCAAGTGCCACCACGCGCTCGTCGTGCCGGTGTACTGCTGCTGCAAAATTGTCGGTGATCGCCATGGCCTTGCCCCTTTGGCGCTGGGTATGCAATGAACGTACCCCCCAAGAATTTGCTGCCCGCAGGTTAGCAGCAGTCTGAAATGGGGTGCCTGAGAGAACTGCTTGAACAATGGGTTGATTGGGGCAGCTTTGGCACAATGGAACCCTTAACAATCGTTGGAAATCAGCAGGAGTAGCGATGAAATCCCTCAAATTCACCCTCAACGTTCTGACCATCTGTGGTCTGATTGCAGCCATCGTGCTGGTGATTGCCTCCCATTGGGGCAGCACGCATGCAGATGGTGCAGTGCAGCGCACTTTTGTGGCCAAGGACGTGACGGCCGACATTTTGCCCCCGCCCATGTACCTCATTGAATTGCGGCTGGTGCTGTCGCAAGCGCTCGAGGGCAGCATGCCGCTAAACCAGGCGCAAACCGAGGCCGCCCGGCTGATCAAGGAATATGGCGAGCGTGTGGCCTACTGGACCGAGCACCCGCCTTATGGTCTGGAGGCGCAGTTGATGGGCGCACAGCACCAGGCGGCAACCGCCTTCATCGCAAGCACGCAAGAGGTTCTGAAGGCGCTGGCAGCCGGCGATGCTGCTGCGGCGCAAAAGGCCCTGAAAGACGCGCACAGCGTGTATTTGCAGCACCGTGCCGGAGTGGACGACACGGTCAAGGTATCGCTGGCGTTTGCCACTGACGCGTCGGCCAACTACGGCACCACGGTGAGTCGGGTGCAGGGGTTTTTGTGGGCCGCATTGGGTCTTATCACGGCACTGCTGCTGGGGCTGGGTTATTGGGCGCGGCGCAGTGTCTGGGTGTCCACCGGCGGTGAGCCCAGGGCGGCAGCAGACTTTGCCAGCGCCGTGGCGCAGGGCGACCTGAGTGTGAATGTGCCCGTGGCCGGTGCTGATGCGAACAGCATGATGGCGCAACTCGAAGCCATGCGGGGGGCGCTGGCGCGTATCGTGAGCGAGGTGCGCGAAGGCTCGCAGGGCGTGGCCAGGGCATCGGCCGAAATTGCTCAGGGCAATACCGAGCTGAGCGCACGCACCGAACAACAGGCCTCTGCATTGCAGGAAACCGCAGCCTCAATGGAGCAGCTCAGCGCCACGGTCAAACAAAACGTGGATCACGCCCGTCAGGCCAACCAGCTCGCCCTGAGCGCGTCGGCCGTGGCCATGAAGGGCGGCGAAGTGGTGACGCAGGTGGTGGACACCATGAAACACATCAATGATAGTTCGAACAAGATATCGGACATCATCAGCGTGATTGACGGCATCGCGTTTCAGACCAACATTCTGGCGCTGAACGCTGCGGTAGAAGCCGCGCGGGCTGGCGAGCAGGGGCGCGGCTTTGCCGTGGTGGCCAGTGAAGTGCGCAGCCTGGCGGGCCGGTCGGCCGAAGCCGCCAAGGAAATCAAGGCTCTGATCAGCGCCAGCGTGCAACGGGTGGATCAAGGCAATCAGCTGGTTGAGCAAGCCGGCATAACGATGAGCGAGGTGGTCAACAGCATTCGGCAAGTGACCGAAATCATGGCCGAAGTCAGCAACGCCAGCGCGGAACAGGCGCAAGGCGTGACGCAAGTGGGTGATGCGGTCACGCAGATGGACCAGGCCACCCAGCGCAACGCCGCCATGGTGGAGCAGATGGCCAATGCTGCAACCCGCCTGAACGCCCAGGCGCAGGCCCTGGTGAACACCGTGGCAGTGTTTCGGCTGATGCCAGGCAATAGCAGCATGAAATTGGGCTATAGCCCATACTAGAAAAGCGCTGGCTGCTACAAAAGTTGATGACATTTGAGTGTCATCAGGGATTGGCAGGCGAAGGGCTGGGTAGGCGACCTCATACTGCCAAAGGCACAGAAATCGGCCACCGCCCCAGCCCTACCAATGCGGTGAGTGTTGCTGATCGTTGGGAAAGAAGATAAAAAATGCCGCTGTTCGTGCCAGATTTGCCGACTGCGCTGCAGCGACTGAAGTCAGCCACGAGCGCCAGGTATCCGGAAGCTCAATTTCACAATTCCTAATGCCGGGAAACTGGCGGTCGTGGCGGTGTCCAAGGTGCCCGCTGCAGACAGTCATATCATGCATTTCCTCTCGCTGCCCCTTTCACACTGCTAATATTGCTGCGCCGCAGCCAGTGACTTTGTGGTTCTTCCATCGCCAGGCGGGCGATTTCTCGTGCCACTGGGCTTGTTGAATGTTGACGGGCATCGGAATGGAGGAGTTATGAATGCGTTCTTCAAAAAGTTTTGCCTTCGCTGCGGTCTCGTTCTGCTTCATGGGTTTGCTCACGCATTGACCATCAACTCTGTCACGTTGCCACTTGCCACACAATACATGCCGTACACGGCAGAGGCGCTCAGCGCTACCGGAGGGACCTCACCCTATTCGTGGACAATCACCGACGCTCTTTCTACGCTTCCTGAAGGAATGACTCTGGATCCAAATTCGGGAGTCATATCCTCACCAGCAGTTGGTGGACAAGGGGAATATCTATTTCAGGTACAGGTGCAAGATGGCGTGGGCAGCACTGCAACCAGCACGTTGACCATTAAAGTCAATGGCGATAGTCGTTTGGGAGGTTGCAGTATCTTCCCTCCAAACAGCATCTTCCACCAAAGGGTGGATGCGTTGCCGGTAGATACATCCCCAGCCGCGCCAATTTATTCCGGGTACCAGTCCAGTCATCTTCGCGTTTTCTTTGGCGCAACACCCTATCCTTACCCCAACGGAATTCCGTTTCTTCGTGTCCCATATAACCAAACGCCGGCAAGCATGGCGTTCACTTTGTATGGAGACGAGTCGGATGCACCTGCAGGATGGACAAACAATTACCTGACGGCCTATCCTTTTCCAGCCAACGCCCCTGTCGAAAGCACCACGAATGACATTGGTGGCGACAACCATGTTTTGATCCTGCAAACCGCGGGTGGTGGCCAGCCATGCAAGCTTTGGGAAGTCTGGCAAGGGTTGCGAAACGAGGATGGTACATGGAGCGCGTCAAATGGTGCCTATTGGGACTTGAGCAGCAACGCATTGCGCACAAACGGCTGGACATCAGCAGATGCCGCTGGACTTCCCATCATGCCCCTTACCGTCAACTACGATGAGGTGGCAACGGCAACAGTGACGCATCCTATCCGTTTCACCGTGAACCATATGCTCAATGGCTACGTCTGGCCAGCGCGGCACACCGCCGGGGTGGGCTACTGCTCTGGCTCAAGCGGAACAATTCCGGCCGGGTCGGAACTATCCCAAGCTGCCCCACCAGTCTCGTGCTCGATGACTGGCCCGGCCGGACAAATATATCGCCTGACATCTTCTGCTTATGCGGCCGCTTTCGCAAAATGCCCGAGCAGCACTCATCCTCAGGCAAACACAATTATTACGGCCATGCGTCAATACGGGATCATCTTGGCCGACAACGGCCTGACCGGCGGCCTTATTGGCACGCCAGACGCGCGCTGGCAAGACAGCGACCTTGAATGCCTGACCAACATCACCCTGTCAGAATTTGAACCAGTGAATGTCAGCTCTCTCAGGGTCAGCGCCGACAGTGGCGGCGTGGCGTCCAATCTTCCCATCTGCACCCTTACTGCGGCACCAGACAGCATCCGCCGGGGAGGGTCGTCGATGCTCACGGCCAGTTGCAGCCCGGCTGCCAGCACCTACACCTGGACCGGCGGCACGTGTGCCGGGGTCAGCTTATCGACTTGCAATGTGGCACCGGGGGTCAGCACCAGTTACACGGTGACAGGCACCAATAGCAGTGGTACCAGTAACTCGGCATCGGCCATCGTGACGCTCAAGGTGCTAGATCTGACACCGATTCTGATGTTGTTGCTGGATTGATACTCAACAAGCTTGTATTCACCCGCCGCTGGCCCGATCCGGTATCCGGACTGCCGGGCTACCAACGCCCGCTCCCACTGAACTGGGGCCGACCAAGGCAAAATTGCGCTGCTGCAGACCGCATGACCGAAATAGGAAGTTCGGTTCGCCCAGCGACCGCAATCGAGCAACTGGTCCAATGTCGGGAACTGGCCAATTGGCGGTGCCCGATTTGACCACATCGTCGCCAGATGAGCTGACCCAGACATGTTGGGTTGAGTTGCCGCTTTGAGGTAGGCAGATCGCCAGTCGCTGGGCCCGCTTCCAGCCTCTTGCGGACCACTATCGCATCATCCGGGACATATGCAAGCACTTTCGAACCTGCAGCGATTGATTCAAATAGTGTAGCTACCTGCGCTTATTCCATATGGGCTACAAGCCAATTCGATCAAAATTTGCCAGGGCCTGCTTACACACGCTATCTGATCAGCGCCACCGCGCTTACCTTTGCCACGCCGAGGATCCGCTTGGCGCAGTTTGCGCAGCCCGCCAGTTCCCTCAATAACATCACCGGCTGTCGGGTTGTCCATCAGTGAGTGCTGCAACAGACTGTAGGCTACGTCGTCCATGTAGGTCTTGCGAATTCGCTCGAACGGTGCCGTGACTGCGCTCCAGTCGGTCGGTCACCTGCAAGGCAAAGTGGTGGTGGACATCTCCAATCCACTGACAGCCGACTACATGGGCTTGACGCTGGGCCACAGCACGTCTGCGGCGGAGGAAATTGCCAAATCCATTCCCGGTGCCCATGTGGTCAAGGCCTTTAACACCGTGTTGGCCCAAGTGCTGGGCCAAGGTGCTGCACTGGCTGATGGCAGCAAGGTAACTGTGTTCTATGCCGGTGACGACGAGATGGCCAAAGCGACTGTCAAGACACTGGCAGAAAGCATGGGCTATTTCACGGCAGACGCTGGCGGTCTGAAAAACGCACGCTACCTAGAACCGGTGGCGGGTCTGAACATTTACTTTGCCTATGGCGCAGGGCGCGGCACGGCCATTGCACCGGTCTGGCAGGGTTTTTCAGTGACACGGGCGTGAAACCAGGCGACATCCCAATGCGTCTAACATTCAAAGTTGAAGGAATCAGAGTATGTCAAACACACCCACACCTATCGCCACACCCATAGACAGCAGCGCAAGAATGCCCACCTGGTTCATTCCCCATGGGGGCGGCCCCTGTTTCTTTATGGACTGGAGCCCGCCAGATGCCTGGAACCCAATGGTTGATTTCTTGAAAAATCTGGCAGCCACTTTGCCGCGCACACCAAAAGCCATGGTGATGGTGTCAGCGCACTGGTTGGAGCCGCATTTTGCGGTGACCAGCGGTGCACAGCCAGAATTAATTTACGACTACTACGGTTTCCCGCCCCATACCTATGAGCTGACCTACCCTGCGCCCGGTGAGCCAGCACTGGCGGACCAGATCGTCAAGACGTTGAACGCTGCAGGTATTGCCAGTGCGCCCAATAGTCAACGTGGCTTTGATCATGGCATGTTCATTCCGCTCAAACTGATCTTTCCGCAGGCCAACATTCCGGTGGTGCAACTGTCGCTGCACAACTCGCTGGACCCAGCGCGGCACCTGGAAGCTGGTCGTGCGCTGGAATCGTTGCGCGATCAGGGTGTGCTGATCATTGGCAGCGGTATGAGTTTTCACAATATGCGAGCCTATGGCAATCCGGAATTCAGCCCCATCTCGGATGCTTTTGATGCGTGGCTGACGACGGCGGTTGAATCCAGTCCGCCAGAGCGTCATCGAATGCTGACGCACTGGGAGCAGGCACCCGGTGCCCGGCAATGCCATCCGCGGCGTGCTGAAGAACACTTGATTCCGCTGATGACCGCTACCGGTGTAGCCAGTAGCGAGCCTGGTCGCAAGGTGTTCTCGGATCGGGTCATGGAAACAACGTTGTCGGCATTTTGCTTTGGGTGACATTTGGGCGCGGCCTGTGTTTCAGAGAGGTTCTGAATGAAAAATATGCTGATAACCATCCACTGCCTGTCCCAGAAACGTTGGCCCTGGCTCACCTTGGTCGCCGTTGCGCTTTGCCTGGAGGGCGTTGCCCTTTATCTGCAGCATGTCTTGCGGGTTGAACCCTGTAACGAATGTATTTACGTTCGCGCAGGTGTTCTTGCACTTGGCGCAGCCGGTCTCGTTGGTGCTTTGGCACCCAGGTATTGGATCGTGCGGCTTGTGGCACTGACGGGATGCCTGACTGCTTTGGGGTGGAGTCTGTACCGTGTCAACCTGTTGTTGGGCCTGGAGCAGATTGTTCGGGATGGCGGCGAAGCCAGCTGCAAGCGCTTTAAGGGTTTTCCGGACTGGATGGCGCTCGACCGGTGGTTGCCTGAGGTGTTTGAACCTCGCGCCATGTGTGGCACGGTGAACTGGACCCTGCTGGGTCATTCGGTCACCTTCTGGATTGGGGTCGCGTTGCTGGGCATCACCTTTGTAATAGGGACAGGCTTGCTTGCTCAAACCCTGAATGTCAAAGTGGTTAGGTATAAATAGTATAGCTACCAGTGCTTATAGCGTATGGGCTACAAGCCAATTTGATCAAAATTTGGCAGCGACTGTTTGCACAGCTATCCAATCAGCGCCACGGCCTTGATTTGCACCCAGACCGGCAAACCCGGCAACAGCCCCAAGCCCACGGCTGAGCGGCGCGTCAGGCGCGCCAGCACTGGCGAGTCGCCCAACTTGAGCCGAATCAACGCCAGGGCCGGGTGATCGTCGTCGGCAATGTCATCAACCACGGCGCTCAGGCAGTTCTGGATGCTGCTGTGGCTGACTTTTTGCAGGGCAATGCTGACATCACGCGCCAATATCCGCACGCGCACTGACTGGCCCAGGGCGTGGCCGCCGTCGCGCACCCACAGGCTGCCACCAGCAAACGCCACCCGCGTCAGGTGCCATTTGGCATCGCGTTCGGCTACCACCGCATCCAGCACCACACCGGCATCTTCCCCCAGGTGAATGGGCAAATCCAGCCGTGCCAGGGTGTCCTTCAGCGGCCCGGCGGCCACCGCGCGCCCAGCATCCAGCACCACAATGTGGTCGGCCAGCCGCGCCACTTCGTCGGGCGCATGGCTGACATAAAGCACCGGAATATCCAGCTCGGCGTGCAGGCGCTCCAGATAAGGCAAGATTTCCTGCTTGCGCTTGAGGTCCAGCGCGGCCAGCGGCTCGTCCATCAGCAGCAGCAGCGGGCTGGTCAGTAGCGCACGCGCAATCGCCACGCGCTGTCGTTCACCCCCTGACAGCCCGGTGGGCATGCGCTCCAGCAGCGGCCCAATACCCATCAGTTCAACCATGTGGTCAAAACCCACACGCCGACTGACCGCTGCCACACGCGACTGGCCGTACAGCAGGTTGTGCCGGACGTTCAGGTGGTTGAACAGATTGGCGTCCTGAAACACATAACCCACAGCGCGCTGGTGGGGCGGCGTGAACAAGGTGTCGCTTTGCCAGGTTTCACCGTTGATGCTGATTTCACCCAAGCTTGCGCGGGTCAGGCCGGCCATGCAGCGCAGCACCGTGGTCTTGCCGCAACCTGACGGGCCAAACAGCGCGGTGACTCCCTGGCCCGGCAGCTTCAAATCCACATCCAGGGTAAACCCCGGATAGCGCAACTGCAAACGCGCCTGAATGCTCATGTGGGCCGGTTCCAGCCGCGGCTGTAAAGCACCAGCAGCACCAGAAACGAAAAACACAACATGCCGCCGGCCAGCCAGTGGGCGTTGGCATATTCCATGGCCTCGACGTGGTTGTAGATGGCCATCGACAGCACCTGGGTCTTGCCGGGGATGTTGCCGCCAATCATCAGCACCACGCCAAACTCTCCCACCGTGTGGGCAAAGCCCAGCACGGTAGCGGTGATAAAACCCGGGCGCGCCAGTGGCAACACCACGGTAAAAAAGGTGTCCCAGGGCGAGGCACGTAGCGTGGCAGCGGCTTCCAGCGGTTTGTCTCCGATGGCGGTAAAGGCCTGCTGTAGGGGCTGCACCACAAAGGGCATCGAATAAATCACCGAGGCGACCACCAACCCGGCAAAGGTAAAGGGCAGCAGCCCCAAGCCCAGCGCCTGCGTGACCTGGCCACTCGGCCCTGCGGCCCCAGCAACACCAACAGGTAAAACCCGAGCACGGCTGGGGGCAACACCAAGGGCAGGGTGACAATGGCACCGACCAGGTTTTTTAGGCGCGAGCGGCTGCGTGTCAGCCACCAGGCAATCGGCGTGCCGATCAGCAGCAGTAACAGCGTCGTGAGGCCCGCGAGTTTGGCAGTCAGAACAACGGCGATCAGGTCGGGTGAGAGGTGCATGAATGGCGTTAATTCTCCGCTGAATAACACCTGCTGTAATCGGCGCATTCAACGCAGGTGGGTGCCGGGCAAACGTAAATGCCTTCTTTGCTGCAGTAATGGCGGTAAATGAACTTCTTCCATTTCATATCGCCCGTGTTCAGTGCGGCCAGCGTTGGGAAAGCCGTGTTCAGCAGCATGGAGAGTTCGCCCCGGTTGGCCAAGCCCAGGTCCTGCCACAGGTGATGCCGACCCGCACAACCCCAGGCCACAATGTGCGCCAGCCAGGCTTCAGCGTCCTGCTGACCCGCGCGGTAGTGCAGCAGCAGGTCGATCAGGTCGGTCAGCTCGGCAATTTCCTCTGCGCCACCGTGTTGCAGTTCCAGCCGGGTGCCGGGAAAGTAGTTGTTCCAGAGCGCCTCAAAGCCCTGTTCAGAAAGCCCCAGTGTGGCAGGCAGCACGCCTTCAGCGCGCGCACGCCCCACCAGCAAGCTGGCAAGAATCGGGCGCAACGGGTCGTTGGCCACCAATGCTTGGGCAGGATGCAACAACAAGTCCGCCACTTGTTGCGATCGGCTCTGCATCGCCGTGTTCATGCGGCAAGGCTGAAACTAACCTGCACATCGCGAGGAGCGACGGTGTATGGCCAGGAGGTGATCAGGAAGTCTGCGCCGGCAGCCACGTAGGCACCTGCGTTGTCAGCGCGAATGCCCCCAGCGGCGGCCAGCAGCGGGCGATGCCCGTCGCCCCGGCTCAGGATGGCGGCCCGGCAGTCAGCGACGGCTTGCGGCGTGAATTTTTCCAGTTGCAGCACATCGACACCAGCGTCCGCCCACAGGCTGGCCTCTTGCAGACTCGACACTTCGACCACGATCTTTTTTTCGGGTTGAGCGTGGCGAAGGCGCTGGATCGTCCCAAGCGGTGGTTCATTCAAAAACAGGCGATGTTCGGCAAACACCAGCAGCGTCTCGGACAAGCCCAGCCGGTGCATGATGCCGCCGCCCGCGCGCACCGCCTTGGCCGACAAGGTCTTGGTGCCTGGCACATTTTTTCGGGTACACGCCACGGTCGCGCCGCCAGACTCGGCCACCACGGCAGCCGTGGCGGTGGCAATGCCACTGGCCCACTCCACCAGCGTCTGGGCAGCCTTCCACGCAGCGTGCAGGCTGGCGGCTGAACCATGCGCCTCTAGCAACAGGTCACCCGCGTTGGTCGGTGTGCCCGATGGCAGTAGCAACGTGGCACGCGCGCCGGCCAGTTCAAACAGGCGTAGCGCTTCTTCGGTGGCGCACACGGTCATGGGCTGGCGCGCATGAAATGAAAGCTGCCCGGCTCGCAGGCCCATACCCAGCGCCTGCGTGGTCAGATCGCCACTGGGCACATCGTCGTGCAGCAATGCCAGCAAGTGGGGGTCGTCAAGCGTCGACATATCAGTGCAGCGAAAACAGGTCGCGCAGTTTGCACAGCGTGGTGGTGATGTCAAAACGGGTATCGGGCAGAGCCTCGCCCGCAAGGACTTTTTTCAAGGCGGTCAGTGGATCGGTTTCACCTGTCAGCAGCACCTTGGCACCCCATTTTTCCATGTGCCGCAGATAACCGTCACCCGCGCTGGCCGCCACCACAAGCTCCGTGCCGTGCAGCGGATGTGGCCCGTCGTCCTTGAAGTAGTGCGGCAACTGCGCCTTGCTGAGCTCAATACGCTGCGGCTCGGGTAAGCCCAGGCCCGGCTCGCAGTCAAATACCAGCCAGTGCCGGGTTTGTCCGGCGTGGCCGCTGACCTGTTGCCAATTTTCTTTGACCGCAATGGCGATTTTCATGGTGTGAGGCACGGTTGAAGTGAATATTCGGCTCACCTAGCCATTTTCATGCCCACCTCATGCCGGCTCAGGACAATTCGTAGCCAAAGGACTTGATGATGGCTTTGGTTTTGTCCGTCTTGAGGAACTTTATCAAAGCCTCGGCCGCTGGCTTGCCCCGGCCCTTGTCCAGAACCACGGCGTCTTGCCGGATCGGGGTGTAGAGATTGGCAGGAACCTGCCACGCAGAGCCTTCAATCTTGCCATCTTTGAGCACCTGCGACAGTGCCACAAAACCCAGTTGCGAATTGCCACTGCTGACAAATTGGTAGGCTTGCGCAATGTTCTCGGCAGTCACGACCTTGGGTTGCAGACTGTCATACACGCCCAGCGCTTTCATGGCCTCAACGGCAGCGGCACCGTAAGGGGCGAGCTTGGGGTCGACCAGCGCGATGTGGTCAAAACCGCCTTTTTTCAGCACCTCACCCGCAGCGTCCACCACGCCGGGTTTGGCCGACCACAACATCAGTTTGCCAATGGCGTAGGTGAACTGGCTGCCTGCAACAGCCGCGTTTTCCTTGATCAGCTTGGTGGGTGTTTCGTCGTCGGCAGTCAGCAACACTTCAAAAGGTGCGCCGTTTTTGATTTGCGCATAAAACTTGCCGGTCGAGCCAAAAGAAGCGATCACCTTGTGGCCAGTATCTTTCTCAAATTCGGCGGCAATCTGTTTCATCGGTGCGGTGAAGTTAGCGGCGACGGCCACCGAGAGTTCGTCAGCGCAAGCACCGAACGAAACGCTGGCAAGCGCTGTAAGGCAGAGGGAAATCAGGCGCGATGGTTTCATCAAAAACTCCTTGAAGAAAAACAGGAAAATCAGTCCACAGAGGCTAGAAATACGCTGGAGGCCTTGAACACCGCGCTCAAAGGCTGGCCTTGCGCCAAACCCAGGCGTTTCACGCTGTCGTCAGTGACCACGGCGGTGATCACGTGCTGGCCACCCGGCATGGTCAGGGTCACCTCAGTGTTGACGGGGCCAGGATGAATGTGCGTGACGGTGCCGGTAAAGCGGTTGCGGGCTGAAATCTGGCCACCTTCGCCAGTCATCAGCAAGATCGACGAGGCTTTGACAAAGGCCAACACGTCGCGCCCCACGCTCAGGCCCAGGTTTTCGGCCGAGGCGCGGGTGACAATGGCGGTCAGCGCCAACCCGGGCGCCAGCTCAAGGGTGACTTCGGTGTCGACCACACCCTCCTTGATCGCTGTGACGGGGCCGGCAAACTGATTGCGGGCGCTGGTTTTCATGGACATTCTCCTTAAGGCTTGCCGAAAGTCGGCGACATCGAGCACGCCGTTTTGCTCCAGATTGGCGGTGAGTTTTTCCAGCGCAAGCTGCGACTCCTGCTCCAGCGCCCGGTAAAACGCAATCAGGCGACGGGCAAAAGCCGTCAACTCCGTACCACCGCCGTGGCGCCCCCCCGCAGCGCGGTTGACCAGCGGCTGCGGTGCCACGTTGTTCATGTCATCCACCGCATCCCATGCGGCCTTGTAGGACATCGGCACGGCTTTGGCGGCTTGCGAAATCGAGCCGGTCTTGTCAATGGCTTCGAGCAGGCGGATACGCTTGTCGCCCAGAAAACTGCCCATCGATGTGTCGATCTGCAGCTTGCCGGTCAGTTTGGACGCAGTCACAGCCATGATGGATAGGCCCTGCTTGTGAGTTTGTTGAGCATTTTGAACATTCAATGGTTATTTCGTTATATACCTGAGCAAGCAACGTGCCATCAACATTTTTCGGTCGGCATTACGCTGCGTCAGGCCCGTTTGCTGGTTGTGCGCCCCACAAGACATTCATCGTTGTGCTGTGTTTCGCCCATGAATCTGTGACGTTTGCGACATCGCTGTGTCGTGAAGCAACTAACAGCGTTGAAAAATGTTGCCAACCCGACAGCCGTCCAGAGCGTCATTGGATGTGGATTATCGCTATATAAACCTGGCTATGATGAAGCTTGCCAGCAAACGGGACTGTCTACTTTGGTTCACTTCCGACGATGCGTGATGTTTGCTACTAAAAATGGCGCTAGCAGCGCATGTTGTATTCAATCGAGCGGGTCTTGTCGATGGCTTCTGGCAGGTGGATACGCTTGTCGCCCAGAAAACTGCCGTTTATCACTGGTCACAACAAAAGTTGGCCGCCAGCACCCGCACTCAGCTCTGTTGTCGCCCCAGCCATTTCAGCAATACCACGCAGAGCTTCTCCGGCAGCACCGGCTTGATGATGAAGTCGTTCATGCCCGCCGCCAGGCAGGCTTGGCGATCTTCATCAAACACATTTCCTGTCATCGCCAGAATCGGCACGGCCTGGCGTTGCGGTAATTGGCGGATGATTTTGGTCGCCTCCAGACCGTCCATGATGGGCATCTGCACGTCCATGAGGATCAGATCGTAGGCATTGGCGCTCGCCAGGTCCACCGCCTCGCGTCCGTTCTCGGCGACATCCAGCGTCCAGCCAAAGTCACCCAGTTGAATCAGCGCCAATTCCTGGTTGAACGGATCGTCCTCGACCAGCAACAGGCGGGTATTCGCAAAGTCACGCCGCAGCAAAGCCTCTGCTTCTTGCTGCGACAGTTCGTTTTCCGAGGCGTGGGCCGGCATCAGTGTTGACCACAAGCCTGATCTTTCGGCCAGATGTTTGGCCAGCGTGGCTTGCAGCACGACTGCCGTCAGTGGTTTGAGCAGCACATCATTAAAACCGGCCTTGCGTGCATCCTCCACGATCGCTGGGTCGCTTGATGCCGTCACCAGCCAAACCAGCGGCGGATGCTGCAGGGCCAGGGTGCGCAGATTGGCCAGGGTTTCAAAGCCATCGATTCCCGGCATCAGCAGATCCACCAGCACCAGCTCAAAGGGCTGGCCGGCCTGGTCCGCTGCCGTCAGCAGCTCCAGCCCGGCCCGGCCACTCGCCACCGCCTCGGCATGCATGCCCATCATTTGCAGCAAATGCGAATGCACCATTTGCGTCACCAGGGTGTCGTCGATCACCAGCGCGCGCCGGCCTTTCAGGGCCGGGATCAGATTGTTTTCGGTTTCGGCGCTGACGCGTCCCAGCCGCGCGGTAAACCAAAAGATGCTGCCAACGCCTGGCGTGCTTTCGACCCCCGCATCGCCGCCCATCAGCTTGGCCAGTCGGCGGGTAATGGCCAGGCCCAGCCCGGTGCCGCCAAAGCGGCGCGTCGTCGAGCCATCGGCCTGCTCGAAAGTCTGGAACAGGCGTGGCAGGTGTTCAGCGGCAATGCCGACGCCAGAATCCGCCACTTCAAAGCGGCACAGGATGTCGTTGGAAGTTTTTTCGCTGATTGTGGTGCGCAGCGTGATGCAGCCGCGCTCGGTGAATTTGATGGCGTTGCCGAGATAGTTGAGCAGCGCCTGGCTAAGGCGCGTGACGTCCCCATAAACAACGCCCAGATCGGGCGCGGTGTCAATGACCAGTTCCAGCCCCTTTTCATGGACACGGTCAGCCACCATGGCAAGCACGCGCTGCAGCGTTGCATCGAGTTCGAAGTTGCTTTTTTCCAGCACCAGCTTGTCGGCTTCGATCTTGGAGATATCCAGAATGTCATTGATCACGCGCAGCAGATGGTCGGCCGAGATGGCGATCTTGCCCAGCTTGTCAAGGTGTTCGGGTTCGCTGATCTTGCGCCGTAGCGTGTGGGTAAAGCCGATCACGGCATTCATTGGCGTGCGGATTTCGTGGCTCATATTGGCCAGGAAAGTGCTTTTGGCGCGGTTGGCAGCTTCGGCCTGGTCACGGGCCTGGCGCAACGCCTCCTCACTACGTCTGCGCTCGGTGATATCGCGGTTTGACACCCGGCGACCGAGCGAGTTGCCCGCCGCATCCCGGACCGACTGGCACAGATGCTCGATCCAGCGCAGTTCGCCATTTTTGTGGTGAATGCGAAATTCGATATTGTGGACGCCAACACACACACCCTCGCCCAAATGGGCCCGCAGCTCGGCGCGATCATCTTCGTGGGTGATCTCGACATACAAGGCCGGACGCGCCAGGAATTCCTCGGCGCGATAACCGGTGACGCGTTCGCAGGCGGGCGAGCAATACAACCAGCGCCCGGCATCATCGACCCAGGTTTCCCAGTCGTAGGCAAAATCGGCGACGGTGCGGTACTTGGTTTGTGCATCCCGTAGATCGGCGGTGCGCAATTCCACCAGCTGTTCGAGTTGTTCTTGATGACGTTCCAGAACCACGCGAGCTGCCCTGACATCGGTCATGTCCCGAGTGATGGACAGCACGCAGGGCACACCGTCCAGCTCGATCACTGCGGCAGACGCCAGACCCCAGATCACTTCACCGTTCTTCTTTCTGAGGCGGGCTTCAAAATTGTGGCAGCGGCCGTTCTGCCGCAGTTTGTCAACAAAGTGTTGTCGGTCGACAGGATCAGCCCAGATGTCGAGTTCCAGCGAGGTACGCCCCATCACCTCTTGCTGTTCGTAACCCATGATGTCGAGATAGGCCTGATTCACCTCGACAAACATGCCGTCGCTCAGGCGGTTGATGTTCACGGAATCAAGACTGTTCTGGAAAGCCAGCCGATAACGTTCCTCGCTTTTTGCCAGGGCATTCTCTGCCTTGAGCCGGGAAGTGATATCTCGCACCACCATGCTCGTCATCAGTCGCTCGTCTTTGCCGGCAAATACCTGCGACGAAATTTCGACCGGGAACTTCACACCGTTCTTGCGTATAAATGTGAGTTCGCCCTGGAAAGCTCCATTGATCTCGCGCACAGCCAACGCTTGTTCCAGACGCGGGTCGGTCGGGTCGACCACGCCGTCGCGGCCAATGCGGCGCAACTCGGCTTCACTGCGGTCGAACATCTTCTGGGCGGCCAAATTTGCGGCATAGATGCGGCCGTCCAGCGATGTCAGCAACACGGCGTCCATGCTATTTTCAAACAGTGTGCGATAGGCTGTCTCGGTCGCCTTGCGCTCGGAGATGTCGAACAGGGCCACCCGTTGCGCCGTACCGACAGCGCCGTCCCCAGGCATACTGCTATGCATTACTTTTTGCGACGCGAACTCGAGCTGCGCCTGAAACACCGAGCCGTCGCCGCGCTGCAGGGCCAACTCTATGCTTAGGGGTGCCGCGTGCTGCTTGACGCTCAGAAAATGCCGCAGCCACACATCCCGATCCGCCGGAGCGACACATGCCGCGAAGCGATGCTGCAACAAGGCTTTGCGTTCCCGGCCCAGCAGCTTGGCGCCGGTCAGGTTGATTTCCGTGATGATGCCTTCTGCCGAGAGCGTCAGGTAGCCGACCGGGGCGAATTCGTAAAGATCGAGGTAACGGTCACGCTGTTGCTCAAAGGCCAACTGCGTCTGGCGCAAGGCTTCGTTTTGCATTTCCAGTTCGATCTGGTGCACCTGCAGTTCGTGCAGCGTTTCGGTCGCCGACCGTGTCGGCGTGGACTCTGGTGTGGCGGCGAGCCGCGCCTCAGCGACGGCGCGCAGGGTTGTGGGTTGGTCCGGGCTTGTCATGGAAATCCTTCAGCAGCCTATTCAGCGTTACGCTGTGGGTACGGCAATAACATCGACAAAACCGCGCTTACTTGGACTAAGGCCATAGCCCGCGGGGCTTGGCAGCTTGGCGGGGCAGGTTGCCAATGGCGGATTCGTTGTTTGTTGCGATCGCCTGAAAGCCGGGATAATCGGGTTTTCTGGCGGGAGAAACCGAATGCGACCATCTGAAGCTTTGCAATTGCACCGGGCCGACATTCGTCGAGTGGTTGAGATGAATGGCGCCAAGAACCCGCGCGTGTTCGGCTCGGCCTTACATGGCGACGACACCGGCGAAAGCGACCTTGACCTTCTGGTCGATCCTATTGATGGTCGCACCACTTTAACCAGTCTGGTTCGCATCAAGCGCGAAGTTGAAGCCCTGACGGGTGTGCGCACAGACGTACTGACCCCGATGGCCTTGCATGAACGCTTTCGACAAGCTGTGCTTGCCGAGGCTGCGCCGGTATGAGCAAGCGGGCTCGTCGATTGCCCGAGCGTATTCAGGATATTCGTGAAGCGATTGGAAACGCCAGAAGCGATCTTGGCGTCATGACCAAAGATCAATTTCTTGCCGACGGAAAAACTCAACGAGCGGTGATTGAGAGCGTTATCGTGATCGGTGAATCTGCCAATAGCATCATGCGGCTTGACTCCACCATTGAGCACAGTAGCCCTGAAACATGGCAGAACCTCAAAGACGTCTACGAGATGCGCATCGTTCTTACCCATGAGTATTTCAGGGTTGATGCTGCTGTTGTTTGGGACACCCTTCAAAACGACCTGCCAAAGCTTGAGGCGCTGATCAATAGCCTCAGCGATAGGATCAGCGCTGAGCACGCCGAATTCATGTCCAGTCACCCGCTGAAATAAGGTGAATTCCGGGCTTGTCATGGCGTGACATCCAGAGAAGTGCCAACCAGGTGTGTGATGCGACCGCTGGCATCGGCTACTGGCAGGGCGCGCGCACGAATCTCGCGCTGCGTGCCGTCCAGGCGGGTGATCCGGTAGGTGATGTCGTAGGGCGTGTGATGGGCGACGGCGTTGTGCATCTCTGCCACGACCCGCGCGCGGTCGTCTGCGTTCAGGGTTATCAGCACATCGTCCAGAGCCATCGGCTGGCTGCTTGCCGGGTAGCCGAAAAGTTTGAACATCTCGTCCGACCAGTGGGCCATGCCGCTGTCCAGGTCCAGTTCCCAACTGCCGAGATGGGCAATCTCCTGCGCCGTAGCCAGAATGGCCTCGTTGCGGCGCACGGCATCACTCAGGCGCTTGAAGTCGGTGACTTCGGTAAAGGTCAGCACCACGCCCTCGATCACGTTGTCGAGCGTGCGGTAAGGCTGGATACGCGCCAGATACCATTTGCCGTCAAAGGTGCGCACTTCGCGCTCCTGGGGAACCAGCGTGTCGAGCACCGCTTGCAGCTCGACCAGCAGGCTTTGACTGTCGAAATTTGACTGGATGTCAGCCAGCGGACGGCCGATGTCGCCGGCGATCAGCGGATAAATCTTCAGCGCCTCGCGCGTATAGCGGCGAATGGTCAGTTGGTGGTCGAGGAACAGGGTGCCGGTATGGATGTTGTCGAACAGGTTTTTCATGTCGTTCTGGATGCCGCTCAACTGCTCTACCTTGGCATTGAGTTCGCTGTTCACCGTCAGCACTTCTTCATTGAGCGATTGCAGTTCCTCTTTTGAGGTTTCCAGCTCTTCATTGGTGCTTTGCAGTTCTTCGTTGGTGGACTGCAATTCCTCGTTGGCCGATTTGAGCTCTTCGTTCGATGCCTGCTGCGCCTCGATGGTGCTTTGCAGGTTTTCGCGGGCGTAGTCGACTTCGCGCTCCAGCTCGCCAATGCGCACCGCTTCGGCGCTGGTCGGTGCCGCGTCGCCCTGGCCGGGCGGATGCCGGGCTGCTGACGCGGCGGGCAGGTCCTGAAAGCTGACCAGCAGCAGGTTTTCGCCATCGGCCGCCTGCCCCGGCAGCGGTCGCACGCTAAAGCTCACGGTGCGCTTGCCGCTGCCGTCATCGCCGGGCAGCGTCACTTCCCGGTTGAGGGTTGGCTTGGCCAGGGTGGCCGCCGCCAGCAAGGCGGCACGCAACTCGAGCTGCAGGCCAGGGTGTGCCATCTCCACCACCTGGGTACTGATCAGGCCGGGCGGCGGGCGCAGGAAGTTGCTGGCGTCACCATGCACATAAAGAATGTTGCCGTGGCGGTCGGTGGTGACCGAGGTTGGCGCAAACGCTTGCAGCAGGGCGCGCTGGGCGAGTTCGGCGACACCCTTGGTCGCGGGGTTGCCAGCGGCAACATGGACGCTGGTGTCGATGGCTTGCATAAAAGTCCAGTTCAAGTCGTGGCGAATGAGGCTGACGCTGCGCGGGGCCGTGGCTTTGGCACGGTAGAACTTCCACTTGCGGTCGAGCGGGGCAAACAGCTCTGGATGATGGGTGATGCTCTCCGAACTCGACAAGAACAGCACCCCATCCGGATTGAGGGCGTAGTGAAAGCTGGGGACGAGTTGCTCTTGTAGTTCGCTTTCCAGATAGATCAACAGGTTGCGGCAACTCAAGCAGTCGAGTTTGGTGAAGGGTGGGTCCTTGATCACGCTGTGCACGGCAAACACCACTTTTTCCCGCAGGCTCTTTTTCACCTTGAAGCCGCCGCGTTCATCCGGGTCCTTGGTGAAGAAGTGTTGCAGGCGCTCGGGTGTCACGTCCTGGGCGATATTGGGCGGGTAGTTGCCGGCGCGCGCCGTGGCGATGGCATCGTCGTCAAGGTCGGTGGCAAAGATCTGGTAGCCCCACGTCGGGGGGTGGGTGAGCGCGGCCTCGTCTTGCAGTTCCTGCAACACCATGGCAATTGAATAGGCTTCCTCGCCGCTGGCGCAGCCGGCGACCCAGACCCGAAACACAGCGCCGGCCGGTTTGACCGCCAGCAAGGGCGGCAGGATGCTTGTTTTCAGCGCAATGAAGGCCTCGGGGTCACGGAAGAAGCTGGTGACGTTGATCAGCAATTCCTTGAACAGCGCCTGGATTTCAGTGGGGTTCTCCCTTAGAAAACGGGCGTAAACCGCCAGATCGTCGATGGTGTGCTGCGCCATGCGTCGCTCAATGCGCCGGCCGGTGGTGTTTTTTTTGTAGAGCGAGAAATCATGGCCGGTGGCGTTGCGCAGTTGCAGCAAGATCTGGTTGATGCCGCTAATGGCTTTCTCAGGCTGGGTGCCTGGCAAACTCAGCCGGTAGGCGGACTGCCTGTTCAATTGCAGCAGCATCGCCGGCATGTCTTCCACCGGCAGGATATGGGTGGCATAACCGGCGGTGATGGCGCTCTGGGGCATGCCGTCATAACCCGCGCTGCTCGGGTCTTGCACCAGGCAAGCGCCACCGGCGCCAAAGATGGCGCGCAGGCCCAGCGTGCCGTCGCTGGCGTTGCCCGAGAGGATGATGCCGATGGCGCGTTCGGCCTGATCCTCAGCCAGCGCGCGCAGAAAACCATCAATTGGCAGGCGCTGGCCACGTGGCTGCTGCGGCAGGTGCAGTTGCAACACGCCATTCAGAATGCCCATTTCGCGGTTGGGCGGGATGATAAAAACCTGATTGGGCACCACTGCAACCTGGTCCAGCGCTTCCACCACCGGCATGGCAGTGCAGCGTTGCAGGATTTCGGTAAGCAGGCTTTCGTGGCCGGGATCTAGATGCGGCACCAGCACAAAACCCATGCCGGTATTGGCCGGGCAGGCACGAAAAAAAGCCTCAAAAGCTTCCAGCCCGCCGGCCGAAGCACCCATGCCGACAATGGGAAAGTGCGTTACACCGTCCACAAACTTGTCAGTCATAGATTTGATGCCTTGCGAGGGGCTGCTTGTTTAAACGGCCTGGGCTTGCACGATGCCAATCAGGTGTGTCAGGTCGTGCGCCAAACTGTGCCAGGCCATTGTGGCAGCAGGCCAGTCACCCTCGAACGCGGCCAGCTCCAGCTTTAGGGCTTGCTGCTTTTGCGCTTCAAAACCCAGCATGCCCAGCGCCGTTTTCAGGCTGTGGGCCTGGCGGCGCAATGCTGCACTGTCCTGGGATGCCATGGCCATCTCGATGGCCGCCACATCGTTTGGGAACTGCGCCATGCCGGCCTTCAGAAAAGCCTGGTACAGGCTGGCCGAGCCCTTGAAATAGCGATCCGTCGCGGCCTGCTGGCAGGCTGCCAGGTCGGGTGCAAGCGCTGTATTCATGGTGTTTTTGACGCTTTCAGCAAAGTTGCCAATAGCGGCGGCAAATCGGTCACCATGTGCGGCTTGTGCACCACAGGCAAATCACTGAGTGCAAATCTGTAAGGGCCAAGCTGGGACGTATCGAGAGAGGTCAGAACGATCAACTGGCTGCTTTTAAATTGCGGGTGAGAGCGCAAGGTGGTGATCAGGGTGGCCCCATCAATGGAAGGCAGCAAAATGTCAATGATCAGCACATCGGGTTGCAATTGCCCGGCCATCGCCAGGCCCACAATGCCGTCACCTGCCACATGCAGCGCCACATCGGGAAACTCCTGATTGAGCAGCAATTTGACCAAATTCTGAAAATGAACCGAATCCTCGATCAAGAGCACGGTGCCATTTTTTGCAGACTCTAAAGCTGCGCCATGGGTTGGCAAAAAGTCGGCACGAACATCCGACCCGCGCGTTTGCCACTTTTGAACCGATTGGCGCTCAATGCGCCGATGCCCGCCAGGAGTGCGCCAGGCCACCAACTCACCCCGATCCACCATCAGTTGCACTGATCGCACGGCCAGCCCAAGCTGGCGCGCGACTGAGCGGGTGGTCATGAAGTTGAGATCGTCAGAGTTGGGTTCTGGTGGGTGCACGGTTTCATTTTATAGAAAAAATTGCCCAATTTGCCGGATGTTTTTATCATTTATATCAATATAATGATTTTGCTTGCAAATTACTTGACCTGTGAACAAGGCTTTTTGGAACACACGATGGATTTATCAAATTGCACGGCCCTGGTGGTCGATGACTTTGCCACCATGCGCCGAATTGTCAATAATTTGTTGCGCGAGGCGGGTTTTGGTCATGTTGTCGAGGCCGAAGATGGCACCGAGGCGCTGCGCAAACTGGAACACGGCAGCGTTCATTTTGTGGTCAGTGACTGGAACATGCCGCGTATGAACGGCATTGAATTGCTCAGAGCCGTTCGCCGCTCTGACAAACTCAAAAATCTGCCTTTTTTGCTGGTTACAGCAGAAGGCCATAAGGAAAACATCGTTGAAGCCGCCCAGGCGGGAGCGGATGGCTACATCCTCAAGCCGTTTACTGCAGCAACGTTGATACAAAAAATTGAGGCGATTTTTCAGCGCAAGGGACTTTTATGAACATACCCCCACCACCTGCGGCAGTCAGTGCCGAAGAAACTTTTGAGCGGCTTGGTCGCATTACCCGGCAACTGCACGAAGCCATGACCGAACTCGGGCTCGAGCAAGGTTTGCTGGCGGTCACACAAGAGATTCCTGATGCCCGGGACCGCCTCAGCCATGTGGGGCAAATGACCGAAGTGGCTGCCTGTAAAGTGCTAAATTTGATAGATTTGGCACAACCCAAATGTCATCAATTCAAATCAAGGAGTGACTGCTTTTTGCAGGTGCTGCGACACCTGCAAAGTGGACCCCCCCCGGGCAAGGACGACATCAATGGGTTGATACTGGCCAGCGAAGAATTTGCCCAGCAGTCCAGCACCTTTGCACAAGACCAAAGCGCGGTGTTGGGCGACATCATGATGACACAGGACTTTCAGGACCTGTCGGGCCAGATCATCAAAAAGGTCATCGACATCATCAGCCTGACAGAGCAGCAGTTGCTCAGCCTGCTGATGAACAGCGCCCCTGAGCACCTGGCGGCTTGTCGCCCCAGTTCAGAACTGGCAGGCCCGCAAGTACCCGACAAGGCGCTCAAGCAAAACGATGTGGATGACTTGCTGGCTTCGCTCGGCTTTTAGCCGCAGCATCGCGGCACCAGCCAGGGGGAAAACATGACTCAAAAAACAAGGCTTCAATGGGGCCCGGCTTTGGTAACCGGTGTTCGGTCCATGGATCAGCAACACGCCGAGCTGGTCACCCGTATCAATCATTTGATCAGTTTGCATCTGGCAGGGCAGTCCACCCAGGCGCTTGATGAGTTGTTGCCCAGTCTGAAAATATACGTGTTGTTTCACTTTAGTGAAGAGGAGGTTCTGTTGGCACAGGTTGCCAGTGGTTCGGAGTCAGAGCGCCAGCATCTGGCATCGCACCGTGCGTTTGCCCAAATACTGGAGGCGCTGATTTTGCGCCGTGCGACACAGCCAGACGCAGACATTGCTGAAGAACTAGGCGCTTACCTCGAACACTGGCTGGTGGCGCACATTGGCAATGAAGACCAGAAACTGGCACGTCTGGTGCGTTCACAAGAAACAACGCAGGCCTGGCAGCCCAAAAAACGTGAACCGAAAAATGATCTGGTCCAGAGGTTTCTGGATTGCTGCCTTGATGCCGTCGTTCAAATGGATGATTGTGGCCACATCACCGGCTGGAACACGCCGTGCGAACGCCTTTTCGGCTGGTCTGCCGACGAAGTCATTGGCAAAGTGTTTTTCGACACGATGCTGCCCCTGCGCCATCGGACAAGTCAAAAAAGCGCTTTTCTTCTTGCTCAAAGCCGGGGTGAATCCAGCATACGCACGGAAACAGACGGCCTGCATCGACATGGCCATGAATTGCCGATGGAGATCACCCTGACAGCGATCAAGTCAAAGGCTGGCGTCTTGTGTTGCTCCTTTATACGTGACTTAAGCGAGCGCCATCAACTCGAACATGATCTCAACCTGACCCGTTCCTCGTTTGAATCAACGGAAGGCATGGTGATCATTGACACCAAGATGTCCATCATCAAAGTCAATGTGGCGTTTTCAAACATCACCGGGTACAGCGCCGCAGAGGCGGTGGGTAAAAAGTCGGCCATCACACGTTCAGGCCATGTCGATTTGACGAGGTTCTGGGCGCAGACAAACCGGTCTCCCACCGAGATGTTCTGGCGTGGTGAAGTGACCGACCGGCGCAAAAGCGGCGAGACCTATCCGGTGCGGCTGAGCATCATGGCTGTGGCCAGCAAGCCGAATCAAGTCACGCACTATGTCATTGCGTTTACTGATTTGAGTGAAAGCCGTAACACCGAAGATCGCCTGCATCGCCTGTCGTTCTATGACCCCTTGACTGATCTGCCCAACCGCTTTTTGCTGTTTGACCGCTTACAGCAAGCCTTGATCAGTTGCGAACGCAACAAAACGATTGGTGCCGTGTTGTTGCTCGACCTTGATGACTTCAAAAGTCTCAATGAGGCTCTGGGACACCAGATGGGTGACCTGATGCTGGTCCAGGTGGCCCAGCGCATCAAGGCCTGTCTGTATCCGACCGACACACTAGCGCGCCTGGCGGGCGACGAGTTTGTAGTGGTGCTTGAGGCGCTTGCGACGCAATCGACAAGCGCCGCAGAAAAGGCCGAATTGGTGGCCAGTCGCATCATTGAAGCGTTTGGCGAGCCCTTTGTCCTGATGGGTCATAGCCATCCCGCCACGGCCAGTATCGGCATACGCTTGTTTGAAAACTTGAATGTGGAAGCCTCGACCTTGGTCACCCAGGCAGAAACTGCCATGTACCGGGCCAAGGAAATCGGCTGCAACCTGATTCGATTCTTTGACGCAAGCACGCAGGCCGTGCTGCAGACCCGTTTCATGCTCAATGAGTGGATGCGCCAGGGCCTGCCAGACCAGTTCACATTGCATTACCAGGTACAAACCGACCACTTGGGTTTGCCCTTTGGCGCCGAGGCGTTGCTGCGCTGGCAACACCCGGAGCAAGGCGCCATTTCACCCGCCATGTTTATCCCGCTGGCTGAAGAAACCGGCTTCATCATTCAAATCGGTGCCTGGGTTTTGCGAACAGCGTGTGAGCAATTGGTGTTGTGGTCAGAAGACCCGGCCTTGCAACACCTCACCCTGTCAGTCAACGTCAGCGCCAGGCAGTTCAATCAGAAGGACTTTGCCCAGCAGGTGCTGGCCACGCTGACGCATACCGGAGCCAACCCTTTGTTGCTCGAACTGGAGCTAACCGAGGGCATGATGGTTCGCGATATGGAAGCTGTGATTGAAAAAATGGCGATGCTCAAACGCCATGGGGTGCGCTTCGCCTTGGACGACTTTGGTACCGGGTATTCGTCCTTGGGTTATTTGCGGCGCCTTCCGCTGGACAAGTTAAAGATTGATCAGTCGTTTGTGCGTGGCCTGCAAGATGACCCCAGTGCCGCAGCCATCGTGCGGGCAGTGATCACCCTGGGGCAAAGCCTTGACATCGCGGTGATTGCCGAGGGCGTCGAGACCACCGAGCAGTGCCAGTTTTTGCAGACCAACGGTTGCCGCGAGTTTCAGGGCTATTTTTTTGGCAGGCCGATAGACCTCTCGGCGTTTGAAGGGCTGGTGCGCGACCAGTCCGCCAATCATGTGCTTGCCTGACAGGAGGATGTCATGGCCTATCAAATCACAAGAGAAACATACGGGGTCCACACCGCGTATTGCGGGTTTGTCACTGGCGCAGAGTTTCTGGAGTCGATGTTCCACAACCAGAACGACCCTGATTTCGACATATGGCGCTATGCCATCACAGACTTTTTGCAGGTCACCGGTCGCTG
>JADKAW010000031.1 GCA_016719055.1 Candidatus Rhodoferax mariagerensis
CAGCACCACTGGCCGCAGCAACTTGCCGGCGCCGAGGTAATTCCGGTCCGATCAGGCGCAGCGGCTCGTCCGAGCCCTGCGCCACCGCCTCAAACGCCCCCATGCCCAGTTTGGCCACCTCCTTGGGTCCACGCACCTTGCATTTGATGCGTGGCAGCCTGGCCAGTGACCGCGCCGCCTGCGCCAGTTTGGCAGGTGTGGCATGGTTGGCTGGCCGGTTGCCCCATTCTTTGGCCATTTCGATGCCGGTGATGGCTGCCACCGCGTGTTCAAAGGCCAATCGGAGGTCTTGAGCGTCTGGTACCACCACCTTGACCTTGGCAAGTGTGCGCGCGTCTGCCTTGGGCTTGGTGGTGGTAAAAACATAGCTGGCGTCGGCCAGCGCCGTTAAGGCCACCCGCAGCACCATCGGGCTGGGAGATTGTGAAAAAAACAGCGTGATCTCCGTGGGTTTGCTGCCCTTGATCAGATTCACCGCAGCGGCCACTGCTTTGCGGACATCGCTCGCCAGGGTATCTCCGGTGGGCAACAGAATCAGCCTGGCACAGGCCAGCCGGGCCGGACGGTAAATATCGAGCAATTGCCCGGGCTTGGCCGGCAGGTCGCCAGATTTCAGCACCTGGGCCACCACATTGGACAAGGTGTCGGTGGCCGGGGTGAAGGCGGCGGTCAACAAAACCAGCAAGGCATCGGCTTTTTCATGCGCCCAGTCGGTTTGCGCCAGGGGTTGGAGCTCAAAAAGTTCGGCAATCACTGTTTTCCTTCACGCTATGTTATTCCATTCCTCTTTACGCAGAGAGCTGTCCCGAAGTTTCGGCGCAACGCTGATCGTTCTGGTCACCGTGGTGATGACCATGACCCTGATTCGCACACTCGGTCAGGCTTCCCGCGGTAGTTTTAACCCGTCGGATGTGATGCTGGTTATGGGGTACACCGTGCTGGCTTACATGCCCACATTGCTGACCATGAGTTTGTTCATCGCCATCATTGCAACGCTTTCGCGGATGTACCGTGAAAGCGAAATGGTGATCTGGTTCTGTAGCGGCAAAGGCCTCTCTGCCTTGTTGCCACCCTTGATGCGATTTGCCTGGCCGGTCTTTGCCGTGGTAGCGGCGCTGGCCTTGCTGGTTTTACCATGGACCAATCTGCGCATTGAGGACTTAAAGAATCAGTACGAGAAACGCAGTGACCTTGAACGCATTGAACCGGGGCAGTTTCAGGAATCGGGCAGTGGGACACGCGTGTTTTTTGTCGAGAAAAACACCATCAGCCAGCAGTCTGGCTCCAACGTTTTCATTGCCACCACGGAAGGAGGCAAGGAGACCATTACATCTGCACGAAGTGGACGCATTGAGTCACTGCCGCAGGGGCAGTTTTTGATGCTCAGCAATGGACAAAGGCTGGAAAGCGTCATTGGCACGGCTGACTTGAAGGTCAGTGAATTTGAAGTCTATGGCGCTCAAATCAGCACCGATGCCTTGAGCATTGCGGCATACACCCCCGTCAATACGCAAACAACGCGCGCACTGATCGCCAATCTCACACCTGCCAGTTTGGGCGAACTGTCGTGGCGAATCGGCTTGGTGCTCGCTGCCGTTAACTTTGTGATCATCGGAGTGGCGGTGTCCAACGTCAATCCCCGGCTTAACAAAAGCGTGAATCTGGTTTTTTCACTGTTCACTTTTGTTTTTTACTACAACTTGTTGAATCTTGGTCAAAGCTGGATAGCCTCCGGCAAATACAGCATGGCAATACATATGCTGACCCTGCATGGTGGTATTTTCGTGATGGCAACGCTCTGGCTTGCCAAAGGCCACAACAACTGGCACTGGCATAACCTGTCCGGACATCAGGCCAAAAAACCGAACATCGGGACGATCACATCTTGAAAACCTTGCGCCATCTCATTTACGGCGAGGTCATCAATGCTGTGGCGTTTGTTTCGCTGGGGTTCTTGTCACTGTTCTTTTTCTTTGATTTCGTAGAGGAAGTCCAGTCGGTCGGGCGAAACGCAGCATCCGGGTACAGATTGGTGCATGCGTTATCGTATGTTGCCATGATGATACCCAGTCACCTGTACGAATTGATCCCGATAGCGGTTTTGATTGGCACCATTTTTGTCATGGCCAGATTGGCGCAAAGCTCCGAATACACCATTCTGCGAACCAGTGGGCTCGATCCCTGGCGCGCCCTCAAGACGCTGCTTGTTCTGGGTATGGGCTTTGTGGTGTTGACTTTTGCCATTGGTGACTATGTTGCCCCGGTTTCCGACCGAACGGCGCAGCTGCTCAAGGCGCGTTACACAGGTCACATCACAGTGGGACAAACTGGCGCTTGGCTCAAGGAAAAGCAGGCCTATGGGCAATACGCCGTCAACGTCGCTGAACTTGCCTCCGACGGCAGCTTGCGTGGAGTCCGGATGTTTGAGTTTGACAACCAGGGGCTGTTGATGTCGATGACCAAAGCAGAAACAGCAACCATTCAGGACGAAGAAGCCTGGACACTTAACCAAGTTCACCGGACCGAATTCAACGTGCACGGCAGTACAAGTGCTCAAATTGAACGCACAACATTACCCACATTGCGCTGGCCTAACCGTATCAGCGCAGAAATGGTATCTGCTGCATTGCTAAAACCTGAGCGGATGAGCACCGTGGACTTGTTTCAATACATCCAGCATTTGCAGAACAATGCACAAGCCGCACAACGGTATGAGATCGAGTTTTGGAAAAAGGTGTTTTACCCTCTGAGCTGTCTTGTGATGATTGTGCTGGCACTGCCATTCGCTTATCTGCATTTCCGCGCGGGTGGAATTGCCACCTATGTGTTTGGTGGCGTCATGGCTGGGATCAGTTTCTTTTTGCTGAACAATGTTTTTGGCTATATTGGTAACTTGCAAAACTGGCAACCCTGGCTTACCGCTGCTTTGCCTGGACTGATTTATTCGCTGCTATCGTTAACCGCATTTACCTGGCTGGTACTCAGGCGGTAGCGCATTGTGCAAGTTGAGTTACACCCGATACGACCAGCCGAAAGATCATTTATGCAAGCCACCATTCTTTTTTCGCACGGCTCGCGCGACCCCTTCTGGCGAACACCCATGGACAAGGTTGCGCAGTGCATGCGTGAGTTTGATCCACAAGTGCAAGTACGTTGTGCTTTTTTGGAGCTGACCGAACCGACCATGGCAGTTGCAGTTGCCGATCTGATTTGCGTTGGTGCCAAGAGCATCACTATTGTTCCGATGTTTTTGGGGGTTGGCAAGCACGCCCGGGAGGACATGCCCGAACTGGTGAACGGATTGATGACCCTCTATCCTGAAATCAGTTTCCAGCTAAACCCATCTATAGGTGAGGACACCCGGGTAATAGAGATGCTGGCACGAATTGCGATGCCACCACACTGAAGCAAAACGAGCTCAACTGTGAATCTGCATCAATTTCGCTTTGTGCAAGAGGCCGTGCGGCGTGACCTGAATCTGACCGAAGCAGCCAAGGCCCTTCATACCTCGCAACCGGGTGTTTCAAAAGCCATTATTGAATTGGAAGATGAGCTCGGAATTGAGATTTTTGCCCGACACGGAAAACGCCTCAAGCGAGTCACAGAACCTGGCCAGCAAGTGCTGAAAAGTATTGACCTGATTTTGCGCGAAGTCAGCAATCTCAAACGAATTGGAGAACAACACAGCCTTGGCGACAGTGGCACGCTATCTATAGCAACCACCCACACCCAGGCGAGATACGTTTTGCCTGAACCGGTGGCAAAACTACGCCAGGCCTATCCAAAAGTCAACATCAGCTTGCACCAGGGTTCACCTGACCAGGTAGCCCGTATGTTGCTGGATGAGGTGGCAGAGATTGGCATAGCCACAGAGTCCCTGGCAGGTTATAGCGAACTGGTTACCTTACCCTGCTATGAATGGCAGCATGTGCTGGTATTGCCGGCCGGTCATTTGCTATGCACCAAAGAACATGTCACCCTGGAAGATATAGCCCAGGAACCCCTGATCACCTACCATCCCTCCTACACCGGTCGCACCAAGATTGACCACGCCTTTGCCACCCGCAAGCTCGAACCCCGTATCGCCCTGGAGGCGATCGACTCGGATGTGATCAAGACCTATGTACGCCTCGGTTTGGGTGTCGGCATTGCGGCTGAAATGTCGGTTCGAGATGTCGTAGAGGACGGTATCAAAAGTGGATTGGTCGTTAGAGCGGCTGGCCAGCTGTTTGGTCAGAACGTAGCGCGTGTCGCGTTCAAGCGAGGTGCCTACCTGCGCAGTTTTGTTTACCGGTTCGCCGAGCTTCTTAGCAGCAGACTTGATCGCAGCCTGGTTGCTCGTGCCATGACAGGTCATATCAATGATTACGAGTTGTGACCAGTTGCCAGATCAAAAACCGACCTCAACATACCCTACTTAGCTGATCCAGACCATGCCGATCATTTCCGTTCAATCCAGACTACCCAACGTTGGTACCACCATTTTTTCGATCATGTCAGCGCTGGCGAGCGAAAGAAATGCCGTCAATCTGGGCCAGGGATTTCCCGACTTTGACTGCGACCCAAAATTGGTGGATGCGGTCACCCGAGCCATGCAAGGGGGCTTTAACCAGTATCCACCGATGCCAGGTGTACCAGCCCTTCAAGAAGCCATTGCTATAAAAATAGAAGCTAACTACGATCATAAGTACAGGGCTGCGAGTGAAATCACCATAACAGCGGGTGCCACACAGGCGATCATCACGGTCATTCTGGCGGTGGTGCATCCGGGCGACGAAATCATCGTACTGGAGCCCTGCTATGACAGCTATGTACCCAACATTGAGCTAGCGGGCGGCGTGGCCGTGCGTGTTCCTTTGACACCAGGCACGTTTCGCCCGGATTTTCAGCGCGTCGCGGCAGCCATCTCACCACGAACCCGCGCCATCATCATTAATTCACCGCACAACCCCAGTGGAACCACCTGGACCGCCGATGAGATGCAAAACCTGGAAAGACTACTGGCTCCGACCAAGGTGCTAGTGATCAGCGACGAGGTCTATGAGCACATGGTCTTTGACAACCAGAAGCACCAAAGCGCTGCCAGATACCCCGGCCTGGCTGAACGCTCTTTTGTGGTCTCCAGTTTCGGAAAAACCTACCATGTCACCGGATGGAAAGTGGGTTATGTGGCAGCCCCTCTCGCACTGAGCCAGGAGTTTCGCAAAGTTCATCAATTCAATGTCTTCACGGTCAATACACCTGTGCAACATGCGTTGGCAGAGTACATGACTGACCCGAGACCCTACCTCGATCTGCCAACTTTCTATCAGGAAAAGCGCGATCTGTTTCGTGCCGGGCTTGAAGAAACGCGTTTCAAGCTGCTTCCCTGTGAAGGAACCTACTTTCAGTGCGTGGATATCTCAGAGGTCAGTAACTTGAGCGAGACTGATTTTTGCAAATGGTTAACGTCTGAAGTGGGTGTCGCCGCCATTCCGCTATCTGCCTTTTATGGCAATGGGTTCGACCAGCATGTGGTGCGTTTTTGTTTTGCCAAGAAAACCGAGACCTTGAATCTGGCCCTGCAAAAGCTGCAAAAGCTGTAAGCTCTCGGCATGGGCATCACACACAAACTTCACATCGCGCTGCGCAAGGTGTTCGCGGTGTTGCCGCGTCCGGCGCGTTTTGCCATTTACCGCTCATTTGTTGAATGTGACCCGCAGCCCGATGCCCGGCTGGTTCTGAAAATTGCCGAGACCCAGCAGGAGCTTGAGGCCTGCTTCTCGCTGCTGCACGATGCTTATGTGTCAAGTGGTTTCATGAAACCAGACCCGTCGGGCATGCGTGTCACCGTTTACCACGCGTTGCCGACCACCACCACGCTGTGTGCCAAGTTTGACGGTGAGGTGGTGGGCACCCTGTCGCTGATTCGCGAAAGCCTGATTGGTTTTCCGCTGCAAAGCATCTTTGATTTGACCGAGGTACGCGCCAAACACGGCCATATTGCCGAAGTCTCGGCGCTGGCGGTACACCCCAAGTTTCGCAAAACCAGTTGTACGAATCACTGCTGTTGTTTCACCGGCTGACCCAAAACCTGGTGGACAACTACGATTTTGCCAATGGCGCGCCAGCCGTGGGGGCCACGCTGGACCTGCAACACGCGGGTGAACGGTTTGCGGTTGTTTACGGCAACAAAAGCTTGCGCAAAAACCTGCACAACTACTTTTTTGAGGCGGTGTTACCCAATATCGTGTTGCCGCGCCGGCGTTACCACACCACCAATGATCCGGTCATGACACCGGCCCTGCTGGACTACTTTTTTAACCAGCGCACCCAGGGCTTTGCCCAACTGGAAAACCGGCGCAAGGTGCTGCTGCGCGCCATCTACGACCTGCAGCCTTACCAGGCCGTGTTGCCCCGCATCGACGAGCAACTGACGCAAGCCCACCCACTGCGGCACCACGACCGATATTCAGTCAAGTGCCCGGGCTTGCTGAAAGTGACCACTGCCAGAACCAAAGCAGCCTATGCATTGACACTGACCGATCTGTCCGAGTATGGCTTTCAGGCGCTGTGCAAGTCAGCAATACCACTGGGCGAATGGGGCGAGGCGCAAATCCAGCTCGGGCAGTCAGAACAATCCACCGTCAAGGTGATGGCGGTACGCGACAAAGCCAGCGGATTTGCCCGCACCTATGGCTTCAAACTGGCCGAACCCGACTTGCCCTGGCGCAAGTTTGTCAGCGCACTGCAACATGGCAGCACGGACGAAGACCTGAGCTACGCCACGCGGTTTCTGGAAGAATAAACGCGCCAGTCGGCACCGGGCCATGGCGCGTGAGGGCTGGCAGCTGCTGTCTATTTGAGCTGGCGCCGCTGCAGCAGTTGCGCAACAAATCTGGACGGAATCGCATAACTGATGCCTGACGGGCTGCTTAAGGCCGATTCGCGGGTGCTTTTGATCAGCACCATATTGACCACACCCAGCACCGCACCACTGTCCGGGTCAAACAGGGGGCCGCCACTGTTGCCAGGGTAAGCGGTGCCGTCCAGCTGAAAGATGTCAAAGGTGCTGCCACTGCGCAGATTGCGGATGGCCTGCGGGTTGAGTTGCTGGGCGCTGGGCGTTGGTAACGCGGCCGGTGCAATCGACGACACCGTGCCGCGGTGTGTGACCGGCGAAAAACCCAGCGCACCACCAATCGGGAAACCCATGAAGGCCACCGACTGCCCTTCGCGCACGGTGTCCGAGTCGCGCAGGGTCAGCCCGGGCACCGCTGGCCCGTCAATCCGCAGCAGCGCCAGGTCATGCAGACTGTCGACCTCCAGCACGGTGGCAGTGCGCATTTGCAGATCGGTTGCGCCAGTGCGAATCTGCACCACCAGGGTGGCGTCGGGGTCTTCTTCAGCCGGCCTTTGCAGCACATGGGCATTGGTGACCACCAGATTGCTGGCCGGCGCACTGCCATCGGCCAGCACAAAACCCGTGCCACGCAAACCAAAACGTGGGCTGTTGGTGGCCTTGAAGGTGCCCACAATCACCACCGAGGGTTTGACCAGTGCGATGGTGCTGATCAGCTCAGCGCGCACCGGGGTCGCCAACAAGGTCGCCGACACAACCATTCCACGGACAAAGTACCTGAGACTCATGTTTTTCCCCGATCTACCCGAGGTGCCGGGCAAAAGTCCGATTTTGCCCCACTGGTAACCCCGCCACCATGGTGATCCCATCGAAAACCATGCTGATGCCGTTTTAGAACAGAGTTAGAGTCTTTTAGGTCTCTAGCCCTTACAGGTATTGCGCTGTCAGCTATATAAATAATAGTTACCAAACGCTGTAGCAGATTTGGGGTCGGATCCCAATTCGGCAAATACCGATTGATTATGTTGCCAATGCCACTCCGAATTGGGCTCTGACCCCAATTCTGCGGGCCAAGCCCACAGCAGGGGGGCGGGGGCCGCATGCACTTGGTCACCGACAGTTCAGTCCAGCAATTTCTGCGAGGAATTCAAAAGGTATGTCATTCGGTCGGGAGATACGACCAAACTCAAAATCGCCTGGCCGCTCTTGTGGAGTCGCGCCCTCGCGACGAAGGCTTCATTCGGCTCGTCCGGCTCATCATGCGGAAGTTTGCTGGAGAACCTGTGCGGGACGCACCCAAGGCCAGAACACCAATGCCAAAAAATGCAGAGCCTGGGTCGGGATCGGGTGATCGTCGCGAGGGCGCAACTCCCACAAATTAAAAACAGCCCGGCTGTTTGCAGAGTCGCCCCCCGCGACGAAGGTTGTTTCCGGGTCCCGTCCGCTCAGGATGCGGAAGTTTGCTGCGAGCCGGCGACGCGATCACCAATGGCCAGCACGCCGACTGCAAACAGGGCACAGAGAAGCTGCGTTGGAACCTCGGTCACTTTCATGACAGTTTGAGATTGTCACCCAAATGTTACCCAGGACTTGTAAACCGTGTAGGTGAAATTGGTGGCGAACCCAAGCCAATATCTGCCACATGTCCACATTGCCTGCATTCAGTGCTGTGAAATATGTATTGACTTGTTTCACAAAACTTGGATCCGCGTTGTTACGAACCGGTCCCCGAAACGCAAACCACCGGCTGTGCCCGAGTAGCACCCACGACGTATCCCTTCAATCTCCCAAATGGCGTACTGAAAGGCTCCCGATTTGTCATTGCTGGTCACAAGGCTGTCTTAGTACGCGTGCGAGTACAGTTCCGTCAATTTGTCCAAAACCGTGGCAGGTGCTTGTATTTGACTTGCCGTAATCTTTAGGACCGTCGATCGAGTCCATCTTTGACTCTGGAATTAATTTGAGCCGTCGCAAACAGGTTGCATATGGCCACCTGTTATAAATGGCTCAAGTTTGATGTGCCGTAAGTATTTGAGGACTGACGAAGTTAGGTCAACGGATCAAGGCAATACACCCAAAATGGGTGCGCATTCACCTTCCTTAACCTGGTAGGCACCTGTATTAGTTTTCCTGTGAAGTTGCCATATTGAGCAACTCTGGTGCAATTTGTTAGGGATTATCGACATTGTCAAATAGGGTCCGCCGCCTGCGCCCCCCGCCCCCAACGCACAAAACACCACCGCAGCCATACCGATGATCTGGCGAACTTTGTTGGGCATTTGCATAGTTTTCATGATATTCACAAACTGTAGGTTTTGATCTTCTCGGGATTTTAGTCAGCTCACCTGAAACGGCAAGCTTGTAACTCAATCCTCGATTTGCCAAAGTCCAATTTAACCTTGACTTGTAAAGACCTAAGCAAAACCCGGGCCAACTAAATAAGTCCTTGATTTACAAAGAGAAATTCTTTACCCAGGGACAGTCAAACTCAAATGTGTCAAATATTCCGACAGTCAAATGAACGCTACAACAACACTTCACAGCCCCAGCGCCTTCCTGAGTTTGTCCACTTCAGCACTCTTGCGAACCTTGACCGGCGCAGCCAGCGCGGCAGCCAGTTCATCTTTGGCTTCGGCATTGCGGCCGGTCTTGGCCAGCGCCTGGGCCAGGTGAAAGCGAATTTCGCCATTGGAGGGTTGGCGCAGGCGCGCCTCACGCAAATGGCGCAAACCTTCTTCGGGGTTGCCACGTTGCACCAATATCCAGCCCAGCAGGTCGGCATATTCGGGGTTGCCCGGTGACAGCTTGAGGGCTTTTTCGGCCATGGCCACACCAGCGGGGTCGTTCAACTGCTGCAGCAATTGGGCGTAACTGCCCAGCGTGGACGGGTCCTCTGGCTCGGTCAGCAGAATCTGCTTGAAGCTTTGACGTGCGTCTTCGAGTTTGCCGGCCTGAATCTGAACCTGCGCCAACGCTTTCAGTGCATTCAGGTCTGCCGGTTGTTTTTTTGACCAGGCTTGCATGAAGATCAGCGCCTGTTCAGTCTGGCCCGCCGCAATGTGGGCACGCACTACCAAAATGGCGTTGGCAGTAGTGGGTGCCTTGTCCATCGCTGCGCGGTAGCCTGCCAGCGCCGGCGCAAACTGCCCGCGCGACATGGCCACATGGGCGCTGGTGATCAACGCGGCCACGCTGCCGGGGTGTTTGGCCGCCAGCGTTTTCAAGGCTGCATCCACCTTGCCAGCGTCACCCCGGCGTGACTCGACTTCGACCTGCAAAACCAAGGCGTCCACATCGTCAGGGTGCGCTTGCAATGCTTTTTGTACGTTGTAAGCCGCGTCATCCGTGCCGCCGGCCATCAATTGCATGCGTCCAATCTGAACCTGTTTGTCGGCGTCAAACTCGGCCTGGCGGGTCGCGTCTTTCAGGGTCAGGCGCGCACTGTTCTTGTCACCCACCGCCAGGTAACTGCGCGCCAGGGCCATTTGCACTGGCAGGCTGTCGGGGTAGGCAGAGGCCAGCGACTTGGCAGCGGCCAGCGCCTTGTCGGCTTGTTTTTGACTGTTGAACAGTTCGATGATCGCAAACCCCGCGCGCGGGTCAGACCGCTGCACTTCGGTGGCCCGCGTCAGATGGCGCAAAGCGTCGTCGGGGCGCCCGGCGCGCAGTTCCAGCACGCCTGACTGAAACAACAAACCGGGGTCGTTCCCGGTTTGGGTCAGCATCGGGGCAAGTCGTTTGCGTGCGTCGTCAAAGCGGCGCTCTTCAATGTCAAGCCAGCTCAGATTGATGGCTGCAGGGCGAAAAGACGGGTTTTTGGCCAGCACCTGCCCAAAGGCTTCACGCGCGCCACGTTTGTCGCCGGTGCGCCCCCGCACATTGCCCAAAAAATTGAGCATGGTCAAATTCGCAGGGTCACGCTTGACGATGGCCTCGGCAATTTTCAGCGCTTGGGCAAATTGCCCCTGCGCCCCATAGGTCAAGGCCAGTTGAATGCTCGCCTTCAGGTCAGCCGGGTTGCCGGCATAAACTTTCTCAAGGTTGGCCACCCCACGTTGACCCTGACCAGCCCCAACTGGCTGACACCCAACTCACGCAATAGCGATGGCTCACCGCCGCGGGCAATGGCCTGCTCAAACAACTGACTGGCCAACAAGCATTGCTTGCGGTCCAGCCGCAGCGTGCCCAGCAGGTACAACACATGGGGGTCGTCCGGGTTGGTGCGCTGCGCAGACTCAAGCAAGGGCAGCGCACCTGCGTGGTCTTTGACTTCGAGCAACATCGATGCCAGTAAAACCTGCGCACCAACGTGTTTGGCATCCAGTTTCAGCAGGTTCTCGAGGTAGGCTTTGGCCTTTTCGCGGTTGCCCAGTGCGCGGTGCGCCAAGGCACCCGTCATCAAGACTTCAGTGCTGTTTGACAATATGCTGGGCGGCAAACTGTCAATCAGTCCGACAGCTTCGCCGTAAGCCAGTTTGGCGGCCGCAATATCCCCATTTCGGCTGGCCAGCAGGCCACGCATGAACGAGGCGCGCGGGTCGATCAGTGCCAGGCTGGCAAGTTGGTCCAGTTCCTGCTGGGCTTCTTTCTCGCGGTTGAGGTTGATCAGCAGGCCGGCGCGCGCTACCCGTGCATCAATAAACCTGGCACTCAGGCCAACGGCTCGGGTCTGTGAGGCCAGGGCACCGTTCAAGTCCTTCAGGGCGCTTTGAACAACCCCGTGTGTACCAGGCTGCGGCATTGTCAGGCGCCAGCTCGATCGCCTTGTTGACATTGGCGCGGGCCTTGTCGCGCTCGCCAGCTCTGAGCAGCAGCGGTGCTTCTGCCAACAACGGTGCAACTGCACTTGGGTCGGCGGCACGCGCATCTGCAAAACTGCGGGTCGCCAGGGCAGTGCTGCCCGACATGCTGTAGGCAACACCGCGCAGTGTCAAAATTTCGGCATGCATCGCCTGGGGCAGCCCCGCCACGTTCACTGTATCGAGCAGTTTTCTGGTCTCGCCCAACATCAGGTAAAGCTGCCCCAGCGGAATGGCCAGCTCGCTGCGATTCACTCCCTGGGCCAGCGCTTCTTCAAAAGCCGCTTCGGCGCTTTTGAGTTCACCATTTTTCAGCAAGACCTTGCCCAACAGCAAATGCGCAGCCAGCATTTTCTGGTCTTGTTGAATGGTGTTCTTGAGCTGGATGGCCGCGCCAGGCAGGTCGCCCTTTTCATAACGCTGCAAGGCATCTTCGTAAAACTTTGCGGCCTGCTCTGGCGTGGCATGGGCTGCGGATGCCAGACCTGCGGCCAATAACAATGTGGCCAGCATTGACCGACAGGCGCTGCTTGACAAGGTTTGCCGGCCCCGAGATGTGCGTGTCATCATGTTTTTTTCTGCGCCAATGAATAGGAGTGACGCGCATTATCGGGCTTGAACACAACAGTCATCCGGTCAGCCTGACGGTACGATGGATTGGTTTCGACCACACGGCCGCGGCATGGTGTCGCCTATGAAATTTATGCCTTTTTGACCTCCAGCCGTTGTCCTGACTGCGCAAGCAGCTGCATATTTAGAAGCAAATTCATGTCAACCAGGTGGTCGCTTCATAAGGCAGTTACCCCAAAAGCAGACAACCCGGAATCGAACAGCCTTCGTCGCGGGGGCGCGACTCCCACAGAGTGGCCGGGCTGTAGGCATTTGTAGGAGTTGCGCCCTCGCGACGAATGACGCCATGGCCTGTTCGGCGGGCCACAGCCAAGGAAAACCTCCAAGCTTTGTCGCTAGCTGTCGCCGCAAACAAAAAGCCGTCGGATTCGCTTCTTTCCCCCTCCAAAAGAGCAGCGGCGATCACAGTGCTTTTCTTATGCTTTTTTGACCTCTAGCGCTCGTCCAGACTGCGCAATAAGCTATCATGTTCGAAGCATTGTCAGACCAAATAGGTGGGCACATCAGAAGGCAGTTGACTTAAACCTGACAAGCCGGAATCAACCGCCTTCGTCGCGGGGCGCGACTCCCACAGAGTTGCCGGGTCGTTGGCATTTGCAGGTCTTGCGCCTTCGCGACGAAGGACGCAGCAGCCTGGCAGCACGGTGAATCAAGCGGAACTCTCAAAATATCAAGCATTTTTGGGCTCCCCGCCCTTTGGCAGGCGCTGGCGGCTCTATATTCAGGTGTCGTTTTGCACTCACCAACGCACCATGAATATCCGCCCCATCACCCCCGACCGCCTGCCTGAGCTGCTGCGCCGCATGCCCAAGGCCGAATTACACCTGCACATTGAAGGCTCACTCGAACCCGAGCTGATGTTTGCGCTGGCCCAGCGCAACGGGTTGGCCTTGCCCTACCCCGATGTCGCCACCCTGAAACAGGCTTATGTGTTTGACAACCTGCAAGACTTTTTGAACATTACCACGCCGGCACCCAGGTGTTGCGCTGCGAGCAGGACTTTTACGACATGGCCTGGGCCTACCTGCTGCGTGCGGCGGCTGATCAGGTGGTGCACGCCGAAATCTTTTTTGACACGCAAACCCATACCGGCCACGGAGTTGAGGAATCGGTGGTGATCCAGGGCCTGCACCGCGCCTGCATCGATGCTCAAAACCAGCTGGGCCTGAGTGCCAGCCTGATCCTGTGTTTTTTGCGCCATTTGAGCGAGGCCGAGGCCTTTGACGCGCTGGAGCAGGCGCTGCCACATCTCGACAAATTGGTCGGTGTGGGTCTGGCGTCGAGCGAAGTTGGTCATCCGCCTGAAAAATTTGCCCGCGTCTTTGCCCGGGCGCGCAGCCTGGGTTTGCGCCTGGTCGCCCATGCCGGCGAAGAGGGGCCGCCCGCCTATATCTGGGGCGCCCTGGATGCGCTCAAAGTTGAACGTATCGACCACGGGGTCCAGGCGATCAAAGACCCGGCGCTGATGGCACGGCTGGTGCGTGAAAAAATTCCACTCACGGTCTGTCCGCTGTCCAACCTCAAGCTGCGGGTCTTCAAAAACCTGTCAGAACACACCCTGGGCCAGATGCTGGACGCCGGTATTGTGGCCACGGTCAACTCCGATGACCCGGCCTATTTTGGTGGTTACATCAACACCAATTTCACCCAGACCTTTGCGGCTTTGGGGTTGACCATGAGCCCCGCGCCCAGCAATTTCCACCAGTTGATCGTGGGTGGAAAAAGCGCAGTCACCAAAACGCCAGGGTTGTTGCGTACCACGATTCACACAGGCTGACCACGCCCCGGAAAACCCGATCATCTCCGCTGACACCAAGGAGAAAGAGCGGATGGGTAATTTCACCTCAGTCGGGATCAGTAAAGAAAGAATTTGCGAGTTTGACGGCGATACCGACCATACCGTCCTTGTGATCAACGCGAACCACTTCGCCTTTGCACACCATTTTGAGCTTTTCGCCTTGAACGTCGACCTCAACAATGAATTGAACAACAGAACCAGGTGTCTGGTCAGCCTGCGACTCAAAATAAATGCCGGTGGCGCTGATGTTGCGGGTCAGGCCCTGGACGCCGTTGAGTTCGACAGGCAACCTCGTCTCAAATCTATCGGCAACCCGCTTGGATTTGACAGAGTTTCTGATGCTGCTTGAAGGGTTGTGTTGCATGGCTCAATTATAAAACTGGTAAACCCTGGTGTTTTCCAGAAAAGAAGCACAAAACATGCCCATTAATCAAGATTATTTCGCCGGTTATACGAATCAAACACTTACTGCAGACTGGCAACCAATTTCCCGGCAGATCAGCGTGAGATTTCATGGCACTGTAAAGTTTTTCGACACAAAGATTCCTGCATGCCGGTCCGACGTATCCAAAGCCGCAAAGCCATTGCAGCCATCACAATCAACAAGCCGGTGAAAACCAGAAACAACCATCCCGCAGACCTGGGTTGCTTAAGGGCAGTCAGGATTTGGTCCATGAACAACATCATGACCAGGGTGCTGGGTGTCATCCCAATGCAAGTACCGATCAGCATATCGCTCAAACGAATATGGGTCGCCCCCGCAATCATGTTGACAATAGCAAAAGGGGCAATCGGCACCAGGCGAACAACCACCACCGCCATAACGCCCCGGCTCGCAAGGCGCTGACTCAATATATTGACCTTTGCGCCAGCCAGCCTTTGGACAAGCTCATGCCCTAAAAACCTACCGAAACCATAACTAACAGAGGCGCCGATCAGTGCGCCAGTCATGGCGCACGCAAAACCCGCCCACGGACCAAACGCCACCAAAGTGACCAGCGTCAAAAAGGTCAACGGAACCGCAAGCGAAACTGCCAAGGCAAACCCAGCCACAGCTGCGACCGGGCCCAAGCTGGCACCCAGCCGCTGCAAATTGCCCACGATCAGATTGATATCGAGCCAAGCACTCAACGGCGACGAACTCCAGGCCACCGCCAGGCCGATGAGCACCATGAGGGCTGCCAGCAAACCCGTCAATCGCCATTTCAGGCGGGTGCGATGTTCAGTGCTGATTCTCATGACCAGGGCGCAGTGCTTTTGCAATTGCTGCAGCGAGTGCATCCAGGTTGCCTGCCTCGAAAATCGAGCCATGCAGCCCTGGCACCAGAAGCTCGACAATTGGCTTGTCCATCAATCGCCGCCAGGGACGAAAAAACAACCAATCCCAACTGGCCAGCCCCGAAGACTTGATAGGCCAGGTTGGGCCATCAAAGTCAGCCGGACGGTACCCGCCCAGCGCCATCACCTGGCTGATCAATCGTGGGTCATTGAACATTGCCCCCAAACGCCTGCCGTTCATACTGAGTTCCTGCACGTGCAGATTGCGAACCAGCCAACCCATCAGGCGCCAGGACCTGGCACCACCAAACGCACCCTTTGGATAAATCGTATCGATCAATACAAGCCCGCGCACCATTGTGCCCTGGTGTCTGACCAAGCGCGCAGTCTCTAGTGCCGCCACGCCACCCACTGAAAAACCCGCGACAAACCCGGGTGCCAATCCTTGCGCCACAATGGCGTCGGCATACAGGGCGGCAAGTTCCGGCACCGAGGCGACCGTCTTGCCAGGGGGTGGCTGCAGCATCTGAACATCACAGACATTTCCCAGCGCGCGTGCCAGGTTTTGGAACCTCAGCAAATCGCCATGGCCCGAGGCCGCCAGGTACAGGGGAACGCGACCATGGCCACTGCCCAGGTCAATCAGGACCCCTGGTGTCTTGACCGCCTGGCCCAAGGCCGCTGCCAGCAGTTCAACGGTGGGATGCTCGATCAGTACATACATGGGTACCCGGCGTCCAATCAATTTTTCAATACCGGTCAGAATACTGACTGCAGCCAAAGAGTCGCCACCCAGGTCAAAGAAGTTGTCCTGAATCCCTACAACCGGCACCTGAAGTACCTCTTGCCAAAGGACAACCAGGTCAAGCTGCAATTCAGACTGTGGCAGCTGCAGATCAGCAGGAATATTGACTCGATTGACCGCCGGCAATGCGTCAAAGTCAATTTTGCCAGCGCTGGTTTCGGGCAACGCAGCGTGTACGCTGATGGCCGCAGGAATCATGTAGTCTGGCAGCCGTTCACGCAAAGCGAGCTGCAACCCCTGCGAATCAACCTTGTTGCCGGCAGCCACCCACACATGAATCAGTTGTCTGCCATGGTCCTGCACCAGCTTGGCTGCCGCTTGTGTGACACCGTCAACGGACAGGCAGGCAAATTCGATCTCGCCGAGTTCAATCCGATAGCCACGCAACTTGATCTGACGGTCAAGCCTGCCGGCGAAGTGCAGGTTGCCCTCAACTCCCATCCACCCCAGGTCACCGGTGCGGTACATGCGTCCGCCAGCGTGAAAAGGGTCATCCAAAAACACCTGCGCGTCCAACTCCGGACGGTTCAGATACCCTCGCGCCAAGGTGGCACCACCCAGGAATATTTCACCCGTCACACCAAATGGCATAAGTTGCAGTTGGGGGTTCAGCACATAGATCCGCGTGTCGTCAATTGGTCGACCAATCGGCAATGCAGCATCGCCCGATTGAGGCTCACACACCCACGCACTGGCGAAAATGGCCGTCTCGGTCGGGCCGTACACGTTGTACAGGCGCGCACCGGTTTCCGCAATAAACCGGTTGGCCAACTCAACTGGTAATACCTCGCCACCGCAGCATGCTACGCGCAGCTTCAGACCAGCCATTCCGAGCGTACCGTCCAAAAAGCGACTCAGGGTGGACGGCACAAACGCCATAATCGTGACACCATGTTTAACTGCAAATCCAGCCAATGACTCCGGCAACACCCGCCCCGGTGGCGGCAGGGCAACGCTGCCCCCATGAATCAAGGGCAAAAACAGCTCAATCAAGGACGGATCAAAAGTGAGTTGTGTCGCTTGTGCGGACCGATCATGCCAATCCACTGCATACGCACGCGAAAGCCAGGCCAAACGCCTTGAGAGGGTGGCGTGATCGACCATGACACCTTTGGGTTGACCGGTTGACCCTGAGGTAAACAACACATAGGCCAGGCTGCCGGGGACTGGCGGCTTCGCGCTCAATGGCGGGTCAATCGAGGCCCGCGGTGCCAAAAAGACGTTGTCGTCCACCACGACGGCGCGGACGTTTAGTCGGTCAAAACGCGGCTGACCAGCTGAATCCATCAACAAGGCCCGAGCGCCACTGTCACGCAAAATTTGCGCCACACGCGCCACCGGTGCGTCAGGATCCAGTGGCAAAAGCCGCACCGACCTTGGCAATCGCCAGCAGCGCCACAACCATGGCGGGCGAACGTGCCATTGCCAGCGCAACCAGACTATCTGGAACTTGGCACGTGTCTTGAAGTTGCAGCGCCAGTCGGTGGGCCAGTCGGTCGAAGTGCGGCATAGTCAGAGTGCCTCCATCCCAAACAAGAGCGATTGCTTCCGGACGCAAGGCCGCCTGGTGCTCAAACTGAGAAACATAAGTTTGGGGCAGATCGTGGCTGGCAACGTCTTTGTGTAAACCCTGTACCAACGCCCAGCTTTCTTCCGGCGGCAATAGTGCAATGTCCTTCAGGGCGGACGCGGGCGCCGTCATCAGCGATGTCACCAGATGCCATAGCCGGCGCCCTAACAGAGCGGGTTCACCCGCAGCAAAGCACTCACTGCTGGCGTCCAGCACCAATTCCAGATCCTGATCAGCATGAAATTCGCACACGGTGACACCCAGCGGGTAACGCGCGTCACCTGAGAAAATCTGTCTGGAGTCCACCAGTTGTGCCGCCCCGAATGTCACGGCATAGTCTTGCCGCTCAAACGACAACAACACGTCAAACAGACCATCACGTCCGCTACGAATCAATTGCAACGCCTTGCCCAATTCACTCAAGGGGTAGCGCGGATGTCGCAAAGCGCCCCGCAGCGCGGCATTGCTGGCCACCAGCAAATCCGATACCGTCATGGCCTCGGTGACTGTCAGTTTGAGCACCAGAACCCCCACGAACATTCCAGGTGTTGCCCTGTAGCGTCGTCCCGAACGGTTGAGACTGGGCACACCCAGCACAACTTCCTGACAGTTGTTAATCCGGGAAAAGTACAGCGCCAACGCTGCCAGGAAAAAATTGAAGGCTGTCAGCCCCAAGGCACTGGCATGTGCCTCGAGCCGGGCGTAGTCACTGCGAGCAATACCTTGCACGGCCAGGCGCGACGGCGGCAGTTTAAGTGCCCGACCTCGGGCGTGGCGCCGCACCACCAATGGCATAGGCAAGGTTGGAAGTTGTTTAGACCAGAAGTCGGCGTCACGCGCAAAGGCCTCAGACTGCCGATAAGCATTGGATTCCTCAACATACTGCAGGTAGCCCGGACTACCACTGGGTTCGAGCGCCTCGCCACCAGCCAACGCGTTGTAAATCACGCTCCAACGCTGCATGATCTGAGCCGTGCCCCATCCATCCATCACCAGATGATGAAACTGAATCGTCAGGCCATGCAGTTCGTCATTGGCATGGAGCAAGGCAAAGCGCCAGGGGGGTTCGCCCTCCAGTGCAAAAGGCTGGCGGATACGTTCCTGCCACCAGTCGCGCATGGCCGCTCGCGGGTCAGCCACAGCGCTCATGTCCACCCATTCCAGGTCCGCAGCATACTGATCCAACAGCAACTGGCTGCCATCCGTTTTGGGGGCCAGTCGCAAAGCGTCAGTTTCGGCCACCAACTCATCAAGCGCCACCTTGAGGCGCGGCACGTCCAGCCTGCCGACCAAATAGGCGCCGCCACCGATATTGAGATGGGAACTGCCAGGCCACGCTCGCTGGTCCAACCATACCTCGCGTTGGCTAAGCGACAAACCTACTGGACGACTTCCCACGGTGCCGAGTTCAATTGTTTCCATTGTGCAATTTTTTCCTGGGCATAGCGATAACCGACCTCGGAAATCGCCTGGGCGTGTTTGTAACCCATCAATGAAAAACCAGCCACCGGTGGCTCCAGATAATGGTCAGATTGCGCCATCGTGCGCGCGCGCTGGCTGACCGAGCCAACATGGCCAGCGCTGTACAGAATGTCACCGATTCCTGGGGACGTTCGCGTACCCGGTAAAAAGCTCGCCAGGGTGTGCCAGGGCGACAAACGTGCCAGAGATGGGTCGACCCTCAAGGCATCAGGCACACCCACATCAATGGCGATGATGGTTCCGTTGCCGCGGCGCTTCTCCAGCGCAGTACCCAAGCGCATGCGCATCGCTTCCACCGGTACATTGTCCAAAATGGCTCCATCAACCAGCAGTTGCCCCTTGTGCAACACCGGCGGAAACAAACCCGCTGGCGAATTGCTGGCAAGCACAGCACGCCACAACAGGCCGGTGTCCTGAGCAGTCGTCACCCCCTTGGTCAGATTGCAAGCCGCAGCAAAAAACGGCCGCCAAAGGCGTTCGATGGTGATATCGCCAAACATCGACTTCAAGTCACGCTCCACCCGACGGCCCGAGACGATCGAAATCAGGGGCAGTGTCAGCCGCTCCCCCCCCGCAGCAAACCGCTGGGTCTGGGTCAGAATGTCGGCTAGCGAAACCCCGCAAACATATTGCGCACCAATCAGCGCCCCCATGCTGTTGCCGCCGACCAGGTCAACTGGAACGCCCGCCTCCTCCAGCGCCTGCAACACCCCAACATGGGCAAACCCGCGGGCCCCGCCACCACCCAGCACCACACCAACTGCGCTTCCGGTCAAAAACCGGGAAAGTCTTGAAAAATCACCTTGATGGCGCGAACGTATCGGATACACCCGCTCAAACCTTGACTCATCGCGCCAACTCCCCACATCACCCGGCACAGTGGCAGTTGCAGAGTGCAGCAACACCAAGTGTTTGCGCTTCATCGGGAAACCTGGTTCCTCCATGAAACCCCGTTCCAAAGGTCCAAGTGAGGTCAAAGCCCCCATCGAAGCCACAAACACCACCTGATCAGCTTGACGAAAGGCGCGCCGTGCCCAGGGCGACAGGCCCGGTCCGGCTTCGTACACCAAAAAGTCAAACTGCTCGTCAAGTTCATTTTGCCGATCAACGTCAAACACCGCAGCCTCTGTGGCGTTATCCTGCGGGGGCTGAAAATGATGCATGCGCCCACATCTGGCAAAGGCTTTGGCCAGACAATCGGCCACCTCGTGAGCACCAATTCCATCGTGCAAGCCGATCACCACGACCGAATGGGCGTATCGCTGCTCGACCACTTTGCGAACATCACGCACCCAATGAAAATTGGCCTGCGCAAACACTCGGCTCAGCGCGAGCGGATAACGAATCAGCAAAGCCTCAAAATTAGCCCGACTCAACACGGCCAAAGTGCTGTCTCGCATCGCGGTCACATCAGCAGCGCGCGGCTGCTGCAGGATCAGCGCCGCCTCGCCCACACTTTGACCCGGCCGAACCTCGTTGTACAAATTGACCTGTCCCGATGCATTGCGCCGAGACACCCGCAGCCCCCGCTCATGACAAAAATCATGTCGATCGACGGCTCTCCCTCGCGCAAAACAAGCGTACCTCCACGCACACTGTGAAACTCCAACAGGCCAGCCAGGTCCTGCAGCACATGCTCTTCAAGCGCACCAAAGGCACGGCCAGCCCGCAGCACTTTGTAAGCACGCTCACGCAAATTCATCTGGATTCCGGTGGGTTAAAGGTTGTAAAAACAAACGGGCGCTTTTTTGGAGGTGGCGCTGCGATTGATCATACAAGCCCCCTCAGAAAACCAAAAAATCTGCAAACGACTTTAACCTAGATTCAGTTGACCGCTTGTTTTCATCTTTAAGTCCTTATGTGCATTTGCTTTTTTTAGCTTCGATGGGGTTCACCCATCGGGTGGCAGCGCTACGCACCCGATTGAACCACTGGCAACGTGCCTGGGGTCGTTGCTCCTCCTGGCGGGCAGTAGCCCGCGTCGTCGTCTCGCCTACCCAGTCGCGCCGCCAGCGGCCCACTCGGGCACGTCCAACTGTTGGCGCTTGCTGCCATTGAGCTTGAAGCCAATTTCATTTGAAATGCCACAAAGCAGTATCCGACTCTCAGCAGATTTCAACACAACTGATTAATTGCTCTAAAGGTAATAGGCCACAGCGCAAGCTGTGCAAGCGCTGGAAGGAATTTTTAGATCAAAACCGTAGAAAAGCTACCAGCGCTATGGCAAGCGCCGCGATGTATGAAAAACCCACAAGATAGAGACGCCATCACCGCGCACCCGATAAGGAACGATGTAGCGTGTTTTCAGCACCACCAGCTCGCGAGTGTCAGGCACGACCGGGTCGCCCGATGCCAGGTTGCTCGGCCACAGTTGGGCTACCGCTGCCATGACGCGCGCCACCACGGTTTGCGCGGCGGCTTCGTTATCCAGTGCAATGTAAGTGGCTTCCTCGTCAAGATTGCGCAGCGCCGTGCGCAACCACTTAATTCGCACTTGCCATCCATTTCGCAGCCACAGCGGAAACTTCCTGGTCGCTGGCGTAATCCCCTGCGTCGGCTTCCTTCAAAGCGGCCTGAATTTCGCTGATCTGCCACTCATTGGACTCGACAAATTGCGCAATCGCCTCGGCCGCAAGAAACGATTTGTTGCGCTGTGTTGCTGCAGCAAGTTGTTCAAGCCCCTTGATACCGTCTTCCAGGCGAATGGTCATCGTGATGGACATGGTGAAATGGGCTGCTGGCGTTTGAATGTACACAGTCTACTTTCACAATGACAAGCAGGAGGGAAAATGGGGAACAGACCACGGTTTCACTTGGCGATTCGGCTGTGACGATCGTCAGTGCTACGCTTTACTGAGCTGGCAGCGCTTTCTGCGATTGCGCTGGATGCCATTTTGATGCTCAAACCTGGGAACGCGCACTCAGCCAATCACGCCATGCATCGTTCAACTACGGTATTGCGGCACAGGCTGCCAGGTAGCAGCCTGATTTTTTACACACCTCTCGCGCCCCAAGCCGTTGACCCACCCGAACATCGCCACGAAAGCCAAGCCTGTCGCACTGAAAGCCGCAAAAGGGCCGGTTTCCGCCCGGTGTTGACCAGCGCTGACCGCAAGACCTACACCCGCCCTTGCTCCACTGCCTGACGCAACAAGGCATTGACGCGTGTTTGCCAGCCCTTGCCGCTGGCGCGCAGGGCGGCTGCCACATCGGCATCCACGCGCATCGACAGCATGGGCCGCACCGCTGCCACCGCCGGTCGGCCCGGCCTGCGCCGCATCTGGGCAAACTCGGCATCGCTGACCTCACGTGCATCAGGGTCGGCCGCAATGCCTGCATGAATGCGGGCATCTTCTTCATCCGTGGGTAGTCGCAAGACCCGTCCGGACTGTGTTTTAACTGGAGTTTGCTGCATACCGTTTCACCTCTTTCTTATCCGCCACACGCAGACTGATGACGCGCATCACGTCTGGCCTGCGCTCAACAAACACCACACAGTACAGCGTGTCGCCAATGGGCGCATCGCCCACCATACTCTGCGCGAAATAGTCATGCCGGGAGTCGTCCGCATACGTGACCAGCAAATCCCACTCAAGGCACTCTGCCATTGCCAGCGATAGACCATGGTTTCTGATGTTCAAGACATCCTTGGCTGGGTCAAACTCGATTTGCATGGATTTTCTTGTATGGACATCAATTCAGTTTGCGCAAGTGTCGCAGCACTCCGCGTCAAACTCGACCAGCATCACCGTCGTCATGTCGTCGATCAAGCAGGGAGCGCGGTGCCACTGCTTTTGGCCAGGGCCTGCAGGCGGCGGTGTTTCTCATCTGGCAGGCGCACAGTCATGGCGGTCAAGTCACAACGCCTTTAATAAATCCTCGGGCGACAACTGCGGCGATCTCCCATCCTACGCTTTACTGAGCTAGTAGCGCTTGCTGTGATTGGGCAGGATGGCAGTTATAGCTGGACTGGCAGATTGAAGCATCAGACTTTGAGCAGCTTCCTTCACAGTCGCCTCGTTACTCTACAAGTTATAGCTACTAGCGCAAGAAGAACATGGGCTGCAGGCCATTTTTATGCTCAAACCTGGGAGCGCGCACCCAGCCATTCACGCAAGGCATCGTTCATAAGGGCTTGCCAGCCGGGGCCGGTCGCCTTGAATGCATCCAGCACGTCCGGGCTGTAACGCACCGTCACCGCCTGCTTGGTGTCGGTCTTGCGGGTACCGCCACGGCTGTTGTGGTCGGCGATCATCTTGGTCGTATGCACTTTGGCCTACCCCTGACCATCTTTATTGGCCACGCCTGGACATTGATTGATCAGTGCAGTCCATACGAAACCCGGCTGCGTTCCCGCTGGTCTCAGGCGTGGTGAGTTGATCGCGATCATGGTGATCAACAACATCGCCCGGCCGCCCAAGCAGGCGCTCAAGCTGTGGACGGCGCTGGCGCGGTGAAGTTTGGCGGACACCAGTTACTTCGTATTTTGTAGCATTCCAGCGCTTTTCATATTGGGCTTGCGCCTGTTTTCTTACTACAGTGTCAGCAATACTGCCATCTGCAAAAAATGCTCAGGCCTTTTTCTGCTGCTCAACAAGCCAATCGGCGCGGCCATAACGATACCCAGGAAACTCCGCCTCCAGTGTGGTTTTCCCAAGAATCAGCCGCCGGGCGAGGTTGGCTACTGCGGCCAGTTCGACTTCATTGCGCATCCAACGGCGCAACCAGGCTGACCCCATCGCCCACGTCAGGCGCTCCCATTTCAGGTGGCGGCAATGTCGAAATCGATGCCTTCAGCACTCAGGCGCTTTTCAATGTCTCGCAGCAAGTCGTAATGCTGCCTTTGTTCCTAGAGAAGGCTCGCGGCTGGTGTAGCTCACCAGTTTCTTGCGTGACCTGCCCACCTTGCGGTAGTTTTTGTGGCCCCTTCGGTCAACCAATTGTCTTGCGGCCCGACACCCGCTTCTTGCCAGGCTTGATCTTCAATCGCTTGTGCATAAACGTAGCGCGGATGTTGCCACCAGACCATGATGCGTCGCCCGTTCAGAATAAAGCCAACGTCATCCCACCACGACAGGCTTGTTGGCGTCATATCCGCATAGGAATGCGGAATATAAAGACGGCCCTGCGACAAACGCCAGGGATGGTGCTGGTGATACTGGCGCTGCAGTCGCCCCAAAAGCTCGAATCTGGCATTTTTCATTTTGTGACCTCGCGGTTTCTCTCAGCATTCGCCATGAATGGCATCTTTCTGGCGGCCCGAGTTGCCATGAAGACCCAGTATTTTTTTGCCCAGCTTCTCGCTGACATCGAATGGCCAGCACAAATACGGCATCGGGTAGCACCCAAGATTGATGCCGACCAGGCTACGCCGCCATCCCCTTGAGCGACAACGCCAGCGTCATCGGCTGGGTTGGTGAAGCCTGAAAACCGTAGCGTTCATAAAAGCCTTTGGCTTGATGCGAAATCGCGTGCACCAATACGCCGCGCACACCCAGAATACTGGCCGCCTGCGCCGCCCGCAGCACGGCATCTTGCAGCATAGCCAGCCCCAAACCGCGGCCTTGCCACACTACATCCACTGCCAGGCGGCCCAAAATCGCCATCGGAATCGGGTCTGGCATATTGCGCCGCACGGCACCCGGCACATCCGCCAGCGCCAGTGCCCCACTGGCCAGGGCGTAGTAACCGACCACCCGTTGGCCATCAGCCGCATCACACACCACATAGCTGCGCGCCGCCCCGCTGACCTGGCTGGCCAGCGCGCGCCGCCTGAGCCAGTCATCCAGGCTGGGGGTGGCGCAGTTGAATCGGCTCACATCGTGCAGACCCGTCAACAAAACCGGCGGGCACAGGCTCACCTGGCCCACGGCTTGGCTGCCGCCATCAAGCGTTCAAAGCCAGCGCCGCTGGGGGGCTGATCCAGCACATCCAGAAAATGGGCGTAGGCGGCAGGGTCCACCCGCACCAGCGTCTGGTCAAGCAGCGCATCTTCGGCGGCACGGCGTGCCGCATCAATCATGAATTCGGAGCGTGATTTGCCATGGGATTTGGCCGCACGATCAATCAAGGCGCGCACATCATCACGAACACGCAAATTGACGGCGCAAGTGGGATGCAAAACGTTGCTGGCAATGGGGGACATCAATGAGACCTTTCAGGGCTGGTTATCAGCGAGGTTTTTCGGCGCTGGTTTGCAAGCGGGCGCGTGTTGGGCGCAACCCGGGGGCGGCCGCGGGGTCGGCGACCGTCAGGCGGCCGCGGCGCTGGCGGCAACCCGGGCTGCCGGAACAGCCTGGGAGACTTCCCGGTTCCGGGGGCGCCCTTTCGCGAACGACTGCTGGCCCATTGCTCAAGCCCGGGGGGGCGACAGGGGCGGCATTTCCACAGTTGATATCCCGGCGTTGGGTTGCTCCAAGTATAGCTGCCAGCGCAAGCAGCAAGCGCTGAATGCCATTTGGTACTCAAACCTGGGAACGCCCACAGCAAGTCGCGCAAGGCACCCGCGGCTGCCACCAAAGGCGCGCCTGAAGCGGCCAGCAACCGGGTGGCTGTCGGGGTCGCTGCGGTTACCACGCTTCGCGGGATGGCCTGCGGGGGCCAAGCCGGCGTTGTCGCCCACGGCAAAGTGGCGTATACCAGTGATGTACCCAGCCGCGACAGGGTGGCGCAAGGCTGCGTGACAAATGATGCCAATCATGCTCAGAAAAAGTAACGGGCATAGACCTCCAGACGATCGCTGGAAGGTTTCTCAAAAAACTCGGTACGGCTTGAACCCCGCAAGCGGGTCAGCCGCGAACGCAGTTCCCAGTTTGAGAATCCGGTGTAGCTGATTTCAGGCATGATCTGGTAGCTTCGGTCATTCAGATTAACCATGGCCGTCACCGACACAGCGCCATAAACCCAATGGAAGGGTTCGCTCACGCTGGCTTTGACATACAGATAGTCGCGTGCCGGGTTGGGCCGACCGTAACCCGACTGAGCCACACTGCGCGCTTTGCTCAGCAGTGCGGCGGGCGCACCGGTTGCCAGCGCAGCGTCGAGAAATTGGCAATAGGCGGCCATTTCGGATTGCTCGTAACCCGAGCCGTTGTGATAAATCTCGGCAATCCAGGTCACCTCGCCTTGCGTGAGGTAACGCAGCCCCAGCAAAAAGGAGTCCACATCCGCCTGTTGGCTGCTGGTGAGACCCGTGGCGCTCACCGTCGTGCGCGTGGCACCCAGCGTGCGCGCCCATTCGCCATGGATTTCCAGCGCCGTGCTGATGTTGCGCGAAAAGTCCACACCAAAACTCTCGGGCCGGGCACCTTTGGCGCGCCACATCACATCAACATCGGTGTCCCAGGCCAGCAGATACAGTTTGGCCGCCGGGTTCAGGTCGTGCGTCTGGCCAAAGTCGCTGTTCAGATTGCCGTCGGTGGGCACCAACAGACCTGTGACACTGATTGCAGAGATCGGCCCGCTCAAGGTTTGGGTCCATTCGCCGCTGGCCATGACAAAACCCTCGCGCGAAGCGGCTGGGTCATTGGCATCTTTGGGCCGCTCGACCATCGCCACCGGGCTCCAGGCGTAGCCCTTGCCCCAGCGCTGCACGCGTTTGCCCACATCAAAACTCAGGCCTGGGCTGACGCTCCAGCGCAGACCACCCTCCATCACGGCCAAGTCCTTGGTGCTGCTGATCAGGGCGTCGTCAGCCCAACTGCCTTGGGCGCGTGCATCAAGCACCCCATCGCCCAGGTTAAGCTTGCTGCTGAGCTCCAGCGTGGGGGTGCTGGCGCAACAGATCAGGCGCGGCGGCACACAGGGTACGTCAATTTAAACGTTGAACCGTCGCCACGCAGCCTGAGGTATTCTTCTTTTTGCTCGATGTAGCCCGAGAATTCAAAGCTTTTTTTCTCGAATTCCGAGGCATCAAAGCTGAACTCCGGGGAGTTGGCAGTCTGGCGCAGGCCGGTGCAGTCAGCATACCGGTCAGAACCCACAGCACACCTGTCAGGGTGTTCCGGTCGCAACGCACAACACTCACTTGCGCAACTCCTCCAGCCGGGCCATATTGCCCTGGGTGAACACCTCGTCGGCAAAGTCACGTTTTTTCAGGCCCGAGTACAGCATCACCGATTTGTAATCCTTGTACAACGGGCTGTCGGTCTCGATGGTGGCCGGGCGCTTGATGCCACCGCCAAAGTCTTTGATGTCTTTGAAATGCAGGGTTTTGAGCAGCATGCCGCTGCTGGCATAGGCTTCAATGTCAACCGGCAAGATGAGTTTTTTGTCCACCGTCATCTTGAGTTTGTCGTACGCCACCTCGCCGGTTTTGGCTTTGAGGTGCAGGGTGTAGAGCTTGTCGGTTTCATCGACCGCACTCACGTCGTACTCCACCGCGTAGTCCACACGCATGATGTCGGCGTTGTTGAAGATGCCGCCGGTCACCGACTGCAGGCTGGTGATGCGCACCGGCTTGCCCACGTTGGGGATGTACAGCCACATGTTGTCGCCCTGGCGCAGGGTGCTGCGGCCCTTGTCGCTGCTGGGTTGCAGGAACAGGCTGGCCGTCTGGTCCTTGCCTTTCTTGACCGAATACAACACAAACTCTTTTTTGTTGCCATTGGGTTCGATGTTGATGAGCTTGCGGTAACTCTCATACGACTCGGGCTCCAGGTTGCGGTCGAGTTTTTTGAGAATCGCCACGCCATCCACGGCGAAGGCAAGCAGGCTCAAAGTGGCGAGAACGATGGATTTGAGAAGTTTCATGATGTTGGTTTTTTCAAAGGTTCACACATGGCGCAGCGCCTGGATCGGGTCCATGCGGGCGGCACGCCAGGCCGGCTGCAAACTGGCCAACCCCGACACCAGAACTGCCAGCCCCAGCACGCCCAGCACTTCCGTCCAGTGTGGGGAGCAAGGTGATCTGCTCACGTCCAAAGTTGAACACCACCGGCCAGACATTCAGGGCAGCCACCACCGCGTAACTCAGCGCCACACCCGCCAGCGCACCAGCCAGGCCCAGCAGCAGGCCTTCGCTCAAGAAGATCGCCATCAGTTTGCGCGGCTGCGTGCCAATGGCGGCCAGTGTGCCAATTTCGCGAATGCGCTCATAAACTGCCATCAGCATCACGTTCATCACGCTCACCAGCACAATGGCGATCAGCATGACGCGGATAAAGAAGGTCATCATGTCGATCATCTGCACAATGTTGGCAAACGGCGACAGTTCGGCCCAGGTGTGCAACTCGGTGGCGGGCTTGTCTTCCTTGTTGCGGATGGTGTCAAGCGCAGCGGTCAGGCGTTTTTGGGCGACCGACAGGGTTTCGATGTTTTTCAGCCGCACCGCCACTTCCATCACTTCTTCCTTGTCCATGCGCAGCAGTTCACGGGCATCCTTGATGTCGATGTAGCCGTCGCGCCCACCTGGGCCGGTAATGCCTTCCAGAATGCCGCCCACAATAAAGGTTTTGCCATTCACCGAGCCCGAGGCATTGGTGGCCACCAGCACCACCGAGTCACCCAGCTTGACTTTCATGCCTTTGGCCAGCAGGGCCGGCACCAGCACCTTGCCAGGCTCGACCAGAGGGCCGGTCTTATTGCCTTCGCTGATGCGCTGACGCAAAGCGGGCACGGCGGCATCTTCAGCGGCAGCGTCCACGCCGTTCAAGCGGATGCTGCTGTTCTCGGTAAAGTTGCTGAACATGGCACCCAGCTTGACACGCTTGGAATACGCTGCCACCGCCGGGTCGGCCTTGAGTGCTTCTTCAATCATGCCCACCGCTCTGGGCTGCAGGCTCATGGTCAGCGGCAGGTTATCCATCGAGGCGGTGTAACCCTTGCGGTGCACCTGCAGGTGGCCCAGCATGCTGTCGGTGATGGACCCAACCATGGTTTGTTTGAACGAGCCGGCAGCGGCCACAAACAGCAGCAGCGCCACCACGCCCAGCATGATCAGCAGCGCGGTAAGCAGCGTGCGGCGCTGGTAGCGCAACAGGTTGCGCATGGCCAGTTTCAGAGTTGAGCTCATGCGGTGGACTCCTTCGACCAGGCGACCATCTTCAAGTGTGAAGGTCTGCTCGGCTTCATGCATGATTTTGGGGTCGTGGGTGGAAAAGATGAAACTGGTGCCAAAGTCGTCGCGCATGGCTTTCATCAGGTTGAGCACTTTGTAGGCGGTGTCGTGGTCGAGGTTGGCGGTGGGCTCGTCGGCCAGCACCAGCTTGGGTTCACCCACCAGCGCGCGGGCCACGGCCACGCGCTGCTTTTGTCCGCCCGAGAGCTGGTCAGGCCGCTTGTGCGCCTGCTCGGTCATGCCCACTGCGGCGATCATTTTGTTGACCCGCTCACGGCGCTTGGCCTCGCTCCAGCCGCGCACCATCAGCAACGGGTATTCGATGTTTTCGTAAGCGCTGAGCACCGGCACCAGATTGAAGTCCTGAAACACAAAGCCCAGGTGTTCACCCCGAAAGGTGGCCGCCGCACTGCGCGACAGGGTGCTGATGTCGGTGCCATGCACCCGCAGTGTGCCGCTGCTGGGGTGGTCCAGGCAGCCAATCAGATTCAGCAAGGTCGATTTGCCGCTGCCCGAGGGGCCGACAAAGGCGGCAAACGCGCCTTCACCGATCTCAAAGCTCAGACCTTTCAGGGCCGACACGTCCTGATCACCCATGCGGTAGCTCTTGGTGATGTTGCTGGCTTGTATCAGTGGCATTGGGGGTCTCCGTCTGTGAGGGGTAGCTCAAAAGCGCAGGCAGGGTGGCATCAGCCGGTGATCAAGCCGCGTGCCTTGCGCATGTCGCAGCCGCGCGACTGGGGCGCGGGCAAGGTGATGCCTTTTTCTGTGGCGCGCGCCTGCATGGCAGCGTGCTGCTCGGCCTGCACGGCTTTGCATTCGTCATACGTCTTCACGCTGGCCATGCGCGCCTGGTTGGCGGCGCGCTCCTCAGCAGTCATCAATGCCGCGCCAGGGCCTTGCATTCTTTGCATGCCTCGCCCCGCGCGTGCGCCCGGTTCAAGGCCATTCACACCGGCGCTCGCCTGCTGGGTACGCCACCCTGGCCCCATGGCTGCGCCCGGACCAGACTGGGCCAACACGGTGGCCGACAAAGCAGCCGTCAATGCGGTACCGATGGCCAATGATTTGAAAAATGTTGCGCTTGTCATGATGATCTCCAGTGGTTGCGAAGGTGGGGCGCTGCCTGTGCCGTGTCCCTGGGGTGTATTGAAGCGCGCTTGTGTTTCGCCCAGATTGCTGAAACCCGGCTTTTTGCATCGCTGTGTTGCACTAAAGCCTGGCGTTACAGTGCGTTACAAAACTCGTCAGTTTTTGTTGTCTCACGCAGGCTGGGGGTCACGGTGGTGGGACGAGCGGGTGCTGCGCAGCAGTCAGACAGGGCGGCCCCTCATGCTGGAGTACCAGAAGTCGGGGCCACCCTGTCTGGCTGCTACGCCGATGCTGGAGAGTGCACAAGGGCAGTTTGAATACCGCAAGTTGTGCATCAACTGGTGTTCGACGGATGGTGCTGGCCAAATCGTGCGAGCGCGTGGCATTTATATGAAATATTGGCCTGTAGCCCACGTTAAATATGCGCTTCTAGCTCTTCAATTTATAGCTAATCCTTTTGTTTGTTGGATGAACGTTGACGGGCTTCTTGAGACCCGTTGCCGAAGTAGCCGATTCCGATTTGCCTGCTCCAGACCGGGCACTCGCTTATACAGACCAGCAGTCGGCTTTGTGGATACCATTTTCGCCAAAGTGGGCACCGC
>JADKAW010000032.1 GCA_016719055.1 Candidatus Rhodoferax mariagerensis
CCTGGTCGGGCGCATCATGTGTTACGCCATTTGCGCGCTGGCCATGGACCTGATCTGGGGATTTACCGGCATCCTGAGCTTGGGCCATGGCTTGTTTTTTGCGCTGGGTGGTTATGCCATGGGCATGTATTTGATGCGCCAGATCGGGCTGGAGGGCAACTACAAAAGCGCCTTGCCTGATTTCATGGTGTTTCTGGACTGGAAAGAACTGCCCTGGCACTGGACCTTCAGCGACAGTTTTGTCGCCACGCTGTTTCTGATTGTTGCGGTGCCGGGGGTTGTGGCATTTGTGTTTGGCTATTTTGCCTTTCGCTCGCGCATCAAGGGGGTGTACTTTTCCATCATCACCCAGGCCATGACCTTTGCCGCCATGTTGCTGTTTTTTAGGAACGAGACCGGTTTTGGTGGCAACAACGGCTTCACCGATTTCAAGCGCATTCTGGACATCCCGGTGGCTACCCCGAGCATGCGCATGACGCTGTTTGTGTTGACCGGCGTGACATTGCTGGGCTTCTTTTTGATGGCACGCTGGCTCATCAACAGCAAGTTTGGCAGGGTCCTGCAAGCCGTGCGCGATGCTGAAACGCGGGTGATGTTCAGCGGCTATAACCCCTTGGGCTACAAACTCACCATCTGGACCATCTCGGCCGTGATGTGTGGCGTGGCCGGGGCCTTGTATGTGCCGCAGGTGGGCATCATCAACCCGAGCGAAATGAGCCCGGCCAATTCCATCGAGATCGCCATTTGGGCGGCGGTGGGTGGGCGCGCCACGCTGATCGGGCCGATCTTGGGTGCTTTCATTGTCAGTGGTGCCAAGAGCTGGCTGACCGTGGCTTACCCCGAGTTCTGGCTGTATTTTCTGGGGGCGCTGTTTATTGGTGTCACGCTGTTTCTGCCCGATGGCGTGGTGGGCCTGGTCAAGAAGCTGAAAGGTGGTGCGAAATGACCCCCGATCTGATGGAGCAGGGCGCTCAACGCATTGCGGCCTACCAGGCGGCCCACCCGGTAAACAGCGGTGCGACCGAGTCGGGCGGACGGGATGCGGGCTTTTCGCGCCTGGCGGTGCCGGGTGAGGTGGACATCACCCATGGTCGCATCTTGTATCTGGAAGACGTGAGCGTGAGTTTTGATGGTTTCAAAGCCATCAACAAACTCAGCCTGGACATTGCCCCGGGTGAGCTGCGCTGCATCATCGGCCCCAACGGTGCCGGCAAAACCACCATGATGGACATCATCACCGGCAAGACCCGCCCGGACGAAGGGCGGGTGTTCTTCGGTAGCACGATTGACCTGCTGCGCTACAAAGAGGCCGAAATTGCACAGATGGGCATTGGCCGCAAGTTTCAGAAACCCACCGTGTTTGAGCAGTTGACGGTGTTTGAGAACCTGGAACTGGCCCTGAAGACCAACAAGGCGGTGGGTGCGTCAATGCGTTTCAAGCTGGACTCGGTCCAAAGCGACCGGCTGGCTGAGGTGTTGCACACCATCCACCTGACTGAAAGTGTGTCGCGCCAGGCGGGCTACCTGAGCCACGGGCAAAAGCAGTGGCTGGAAATTGGCATGTTGCTGATGCAAGACCCCAAGCTGCTGCTGCTCGACGAGCCGGTGGCGGGCATGACCGACGAAGAAACCGAGCGCACTGCCGAGCTGTTTTTGTCGCTGAAAGGCCAGCATTCGCTGATGGTGGTGGAGCACGACATGAGCTTTATCAACACCATTTCAGACATCGTGACCGTTTTGTGTGATGGCTCGGTGCTGGCGCAGGGCTCGCTGGCGCAGGTGCAGGCGGATGAACGCGTGATTGAGGTTTACCTGGGAAGATGAGCATGCTGAACGTCACCAACATCAACCAGTACTACGGCGGCTCGCACATCCTGCGCGATGTCAGCCTGCAGGCCGAGCTGGGCAAGGTCACCGTCATCCTGGGGCGCAACGGCGTGGGCAAAACCACTTTGCTAAAAAGCCTGATGGGGCTTGTCCCCATTAAGACCGGTGTTATTGAATTTCAAAACAAACCCATCCAGGATGCCACGCCCTACGAGCGCGCCAGAGCAGGCATCGGGTTTGTGCCGCAGGGGCGGGAGATTTTTTCACGCCTGACGGTGGAAGAAAACCTGCGCATGGGACTGGCCTACAAAAGCGCCAGCACGCCAATTCCTGCTGAGTTGTTTGAGCTGTTCCCGGTGTTGAAGCAAATGCTGGGCCGGCGCGGTGGTGACCTGTCGGGTGGGCAACAGCAGCAGTTGGCCATTGCCCGGGCACTGGCGGCCGGCCCCAAGCTGCTGGTATTGGACGAGCCTACCGAAGGCATCCAGCCCAGCATCATCAGGACATTGGCCGCGTCATCCGGATGTTGGCGGACCGTGGCACCATGGCCATCGTGCTGGTGGAGCAGTATTACGACTTTGCCCAGGAGTTGGCCGACTACTACGTGGTGATGGAGCGTGGTGCGGTCAAGGCGCAGGGGCCCGGTGCCAACATGGAGGCCGATGGGGTGCGGCTTATGGTGGCGATTTAGCGTTACGCAGTCACCCAGCCGTGGCATGGTGCGAGAGACAGAACAGCGGAGCCAACAAATACATCCCCCTGCGTCACGGCTTCTTGTACCTGTGCGCGATTCTGGACTGGGCCACGCGCAAAGTCCTGGCCTGGCGTCTGTCCAACACGCTCAGCAGTGACTTCTGCACTTCAGCGCTGAAGGAGGCGCTGACGCGTCATGGCAAGCCAGAGATTTTCAACACCGACCAGGGCAGTCAATTCATCAGTGCCGAATTCACCCAGGTGCTCATGGACCACGGCATCCAGATCAGCATGGATGGGCGTGGACGCTGCCATGACAATATCTTTGTAGAGGGGCTGTGGTGGACCGTCAAGCACGAACGGGTGTACCAGCGCCCCTGTAACGACGGCATCGAACAACAGCGCAGCCTGGCTCAATGCTTTGATTGGTACAACCGTAGGCGCCCGCATCAATCGCTGAGCTGGAAGGCGCCCGACGAAGCCTATTTCGGCACGCTGGCCAAAGCGCAACCGATGGCGGCATGAAATGCGAGTGGTGCCAAGCACTGTGGATTTGTGGACAGCCGGCTGCGCCGGTTCCCGCCTAAGCGCGCGGGGCGCGCTTCCCTATGGACAAGCCATGGACAACGCTTTGCGTTGCCCACCGCTTGACCACAGGTCGGAGCCTGCCCACAAGCTCCAAAGCGCTCAAGCTACTAAAATTATTTTCAAATCCGGGAAACCAAGACCAAACCCCCCGGCACCAGCTTTAGCTTATTCCACCCCGGTGGCTGTCCAAGCTAGCGGGACCACTGCAGATGCTGAGCAGTTTCGTTTTTCCATTGAAAGCGAACTCGATGTGCATTCATTTCGTCGATACCTTTGAGGATACGTTGCTTCAACTCGTCCAGCGATGCCACGCGGATATGGCGCAAGAAACTGCGCGCCAATTTGGAGACGGAGGGCTCCACCAGATTTAGCCACGAGCCGTTTTTTGGGCGTGTGGACGTACTCCAAACGCCCGGGGTGACTGGTGTGCTGCAGGTAGTCCACTATTTCCCCACGCTCAAATTTTTTTCGATGCGGGTAGTCAAAACGCTTGAGTACCCGGTTGATGTGTGCATAACCGTGGTACTTGCATTGCTGACCAAGGGGACCTTGCTGGCGCTGCTGCATCACGTGAGTGCCGACCTGATGTGCAGGGCCCCGTTTGCCGCATGCATGGTGCCGCACACCTGGCCGTTGCTGACCATCAGGCCAGTGGACCCCGACGCAACCCGTTTTGTAGCGCACGCGCTGACGGCACAGTTGCCTGCCAACCCCGCATCAATGCCTCTCAGCTACAAATATGAGAGCATTTGACGAAGGATCAGTATGGGCTAAGAGGCGATTTGTCTTATATCTTCGACACGAGGTTGCGCGAAATGAACTTTGGCAGCTATGAGGGCCAGCGCTGGGACAGCAGCAGTCGCTTGCCCTATCACGCCTGGACCGCCGATTTTTGGCAGCACCGGCTTTTGGCCAGTGGCTGGTGCAGCAGCTGCCTCAGGCGTGAAACATGGAGAGGTCAGTCAGTGCTTTGACATCAGGGGCGCTGGCCAGTAGCGTCTGGGTGTCGAGTTTCAGCAACAGCAGCACCATCAGAGGCAGCGCCTCCAGACTTTGGGCGTTGACCGTACCGCTGTCGGCCAGCCTTGCGGCAAGCTGCAACACGGCCGCCAGCCGTGACACTTGCGGGCTCAGCAAGGGCTGGGCGGTATGGCGCAAGCCCTGCACCAGCAGGTCAGGAAAATCCCAGTGCATGGCCAGTTCGGCCACCACCTGGCCTTCGTCAAAACCAATCAGCTGGCGCTGCCGCAACCAGCGTTCCCCCGGCTCAACCGGCTTGGCCTGCAACTGCGGGGCGAGGGTTGGCCGGGCTTTACACAGGCTGATTTCACCCAGGCGAAGCATCATGCCCGCCAACCAGGCCTCCTGTTCGTCCACACCAGCCTGGCTGGCCAACCACTGTGCAAATCCTGCGCAAAGCATGCAATAGTGCCAGAACGCCATGCGGTCCATGCCCGCGGGCAAATTGGCCACGCGGGCCATGCAAATCGACAGCGCCCGTGCCCTGATCAGTGACATGCCCACCACGCTGATGGCGCGCTCAAGCGAATCGACTTGCCCCGACAAACCAAATAGAGCACTGTTGGCCATGCGCAGCAGCGTGGCAGTCAGCGCCGGGTCTTTGCTGATGATGCGGCACACTAGGTGAACGTCAGCGTCGGCGTCACTGAAAGTGCGAATCAGCGCCTGTCCAACTTCTGGCATGACCGGCCAGTCCAGCGTTTCCAACAGGGTTTTCATGTCAGCCGGCACAGTGTGAGGTGAGATCATGGTGGTGATTTCGGGCTTGGAGTTTTAGGTTTGAAGTCGCAATGCTCAGCCACTGCACATTGCCAGCAGCGCGGTGTACGGGCCTGGCACACGTAGCGACCATGCAGGATCAGCCAGTGGTGGGCGTTGGCCAGGTAGGCTTTTGGCACGCGCTTAAGCAGCGCCTGTTCGACCACCAGCGGTGTTTTGCCGGGGGCCAGACCGGTACGGTTACCGAGACGAAAAATGTGTGTATCCACCGCCATGGTGGGCACGCCAAAGGCCACGTTCAGAATCACATTGGCGGTTTTGCGACCCACGCCGGGCAGTGCCTGCAGCGCCTCGCGGCTGCGTGGTACCTGGCCGCTGTGCTGGTCGATCAGCATCTGGCAGGTTTGCAACAAATGGCGCGCCTTGGCGTGATAAAGGCCGATGGTTTTGATGTGATCTTCCAGCCCGGCCAGCCCCAAAGCTAGCATTTTTTGGGGTGTGTTGGCCACCATAAACAAGCGCTGGGTGGCCTTGTTGACGCTCACATCGGTGGCCTGGGCCGACAGCAGCACGGCAGTCAGCAGCTCGAACACGCTGGCGAACTCAAGCTCGGTCTGGGGCTCGGGGTTGGCAGCAGCCAGCGCTGCAAAAAAAGCCTCGACAGACGCCGGCTTCATGGGTTCAGGCCACGCTCAGGAATGAGTCGCTGTCTGGAAAAGTGGCCTTCATCCAGCGCACGTCCAGCGCCAATGTTTGGATCACGTCATGGGGCAGGGCATCGACCGCTTCGGCATTGGCGCCTGGCGTGTCGGCCAGCAGTCCGGCCAAATGGACCACCGCGCCCAGCCTGGAAAACGCCTGCTCCACCAGCGGGTCATAAGAGCGCTCCAGGGCCTGCACGATCTGCATCGGAAAGTTCCAGCGGCGGGTCAGCTCGGCGGTGATCTGGCCCTCAGAAAAGCCCACCAAACGTTTCTCGCGTTCCCATCGGCTACCTGGTGCCTGTGGCAGTGCCTCGATCTCGGCCAGCAGCTGCGGGTCAGCCTGCCCAATCAGCAGTTCGCCCAGGCGTTGCATCATGCCCGTCAGCCAGGCCAGCTGCGCATCCATGTCCAGCGCGGTGGCCAACCACTGGGCATACGCTGCACATGCCATGCTGCTTTGCCAAAATTCCTGCGGGTTCAGGCCAGGCAGGGCCGGGAAGCTGTCACACAGGCTGGCACCAAGCGAGAGGCTGCGCACCCGTGTCATGCCGACCATCTGGATCGCCTGTTCAATTGAGCCGACGCCTCGCGGCAAGCCAAATTGCGCGCTGTTGGCCAGACGCAGCAGCTTGGCGGTCAAGGCAGGATCCTGGGCAATGATGTCGCTGATGTCTTGGACACCGGCGTTTTCGTCGTTCAGGGTTTCGATCAGCGCTTGGGTCACTTGCGAAATCGAGGGCAGTTTAACCGTGGCGAAAAAGTCGTCCAGACCGTGCATCGTTTTTATTCCTGTGAGCTAGGTTTTCCAATCAGTGACAATTTACCCCAATTTGCAGCCGCAAGCCCTTAAGTTTGCCTTTGCAAGCGGCTGCCACCTGTTTTATTTGATGTCTTTTAACCCTGAGTCTCAAGCCATGCAATTTGCCGACCGCCTCCAGAACGTCGAAACCTCCGCCATCCGGGAACTTTTCAAGTTGCTGGGAAAACCCGGCATCATCAGTTTTGCCGGTGGTTTCCCTGACCCGGCGCTGTTTGACGCTGAAGGCATTGCCCAGGCCAGCGCCTATGTGCTGGCCAACAACCCCGGTCCGGTGCTGCAGTACGGCGCCACCGAAGGTTATGGCCCATTGCGCGAAAGCATCAGCACTTTCATGGCCGGCAAGGGCAGCACGGTCGCACCAGACGGCCTGATCGTCACCACCGGCAGCCAGCAGGCGCTGGATCTGATTGGCAAATGTCTGATCTCGCCGGGTGACAAGATCATTGTCGAAGCACCCACCTTTCTGGCCACCATCCAGTGCTTCGGCTGTATGGCGCGCACATCATCGGCGCACCGATTGATGCTGACGGCGTGGACGTGGACAAGCTTGAAGCGCTGATTGTTGAACACAAGCCGAAGCTGGTTTACCTGATCCCGACGTTCAGCAACCCGAGCGGCGCCACCTTGAGCCTGGCGCGGCGCAAACGCATCCTTGAAATGGCGGTGCGCACGCAAACGCTGGTGGTGGAAGACGACCCGTATGGCGAGCTGTACTTTGAAGCACCGCCACCGCCTAGCCTGCTGGCTTTGAGCAACGGCGTGCCCGGCAGCCGCGACTGGCTGGCCCATTGCGGCAGTTTTAGCAAAATTTTGAGCCCGGGTTTGCGCGTCGGCTGGATGATTGCCCCGCCCGAGCTGCTGGCCAAGGCGGTGATGTGCAAACAGTTCAGCGACGCCCACACCAGCAACCTGACACAAGCTATCTGCGCGCACTACCTGACCATGAACCGCCTGGTTGACACGCTGGCCGTGGTGCGCCAAACCTACGCCGAGCGTGCGCGGGTGATGGCGCAGTGCCTGCAGCGCGACCTGGGCGAGGCGATTGCCTTCAACGCCCCGCAAGGCGGCATGTTCTTCTGGGCCAGATTGACGGGCGCCGACGGCCACAGTGCAGATGCAGCCGCCTTTGCCAAACGCGCCATCGACCAGCTGGTGGCTTTTGTGCCCGGCGCGCCGTTTTATGCGCATGACCCCGACCCGGCCACGCTGCGCCTCTCATTTGCCACCGCGGATGTGGCCAAGATCGAAGAAGGCATTGGCCGCCTGAAGCTGGCACTGCGCTAGGAATTTATAAGAAATTGGCCTCTAGCCCTTACTCATAAAGGGCTAACAGCTATCAAAATAATAGAAATGTCTTGGCTGGTTTTCACCCTATAGTTGCTGCGCATCGACATCAAACCGGGAGCTCAAAACCACATGGCCCAACATCAGGTTCAACAAGAGGTTGCAGACTACCTGTCCGGCCTGCGCCAGGCCAACAGCGAAGAAGCCAAAAAGCTGCGCTTCCAAAACCTGCTGAACCGCCTGTTTCAAGACAGCCAGGCGGCCAAGGACGTGGTCAACCAACTGGCGCAGGGTGGTGAAAAGACCATTTTCAACATTCCCCGCGTGGGTGTGCCCAAAACTGGCTATGCCGACATTGCCTACAGCAACGTCATCATCGAGTGGGAGAAAGACCTGGCCAAAACCGGTCGCCATGCTGAAGACCAATTGGCCGAGTATCTGGCCGGTAGCTGGCATATGGGCGAGCGTTATGACTATGTGCTGATCGCCACCGATGGCCGCATCTGGCGCACTTATGCGCCTGATCTGGAGGTATTGCTGGGCCAGCAAACCCCCAACCGCACCGGCTTGCGCAAGGTGGAAGACTTTGAGGTCAAAAAAGACAACGAGGACAAGTTCTTCTACTTTCTTGACAGGGTCCTTTTCCGCTCCTTCAGGCAGCGCGCCACGCTGGAGGCCATCCAGCTTGACTTTGGTGACACCTCGCGCGCTTTCATCAACACCGTGCGCGCCATGCAGCAAGTTTTGCCCGCGCCTGATGCACCGTCGCCCGTGCAAGTGGCTTTTGAGCAATGGCAGCGTTTTCTGGAGCTGGCCTACGGCAAGTTTGACGACCGCAGAAACGTCTACCTTGTCCACACGTACCTGAGCGTGTTTTCCAAGCTGCTGGCCTATGCGGTGTTGCGCCCGACCAGCCGCCCGAGTGACGACGAGCTGCGCAGCATCCTGACCGGTGAGGCATTCAACGCCCTGAATGTGGCCAACTTTGTGGAAGGCGACTTCTTTTACTGGGTGTCAGACCCGGCGGTGTTTGGGCGTCTGGCTCCGGCGTTGCGCGAGCTGTACAACCAGATCAGTGAGTACGACTTCACCGATGTGGAAGAAGACATCCTGAAAGGGGTTTACCAGGAGCTGATCGACATTGACACCCGCCATGCGCTGGGTGAGTACTACACGCCTGACTGGCTGTGTGAACGGGTGGTGGCCAGTCTGGATCTGGCTCGCGGTGCTTATACGCTGGATCCGGCTTGCGGCTCGGGTTCGTTTCTGCGGGCGCTGGTGGCGCGCTTTCGGGCTGACTGGCCCAAGATGCCGGTGCAGCAGATTGCCAACCAGGTCACCGGCATTGACGTGCACCCACTGTCAGTGCAAATTGCCAAAACCACGCTGCTGCTGGCCCTGGGCGAGGGCGTGGCGCGCGCCAGCAGGCCCGTCACGCTGAATGTCTACCTGGCCAACACCCTGTTTTTGTCGCAGGACGAAGGCAAAAAAACGCTCTTCACCACCGGCCACCGGTTTCTGGTGAAGGTGGACAAACAGCGCCTGCCGCTGGACGTGGAGCCCTTCATTGGCCAGAGCGACCGTTTTACCAAGGCGATTGGCCTGGCGCAGCATCTGGTGGAAGCCAATGTGGATACCGAGCAGCCTTTGGCCGCTTTTGAGAAGGCGCTGCGCAACCGCGTGCCCACCGTGGCGCTGGAGCGCGAAAACATCAGCCAGTTGCATGAAATCTACCGCGCCATGCGCCAGGCCAAGCTGGATGGGCGCGACAGCATTTGGCAGTTTGTGCTGCAAAACGTTTACCAGCCGGTGTTCATGTACCGCACCTTTGATGCCATTGTGGCCAACCCGCCGTGGCTCACCTATGCCGACATCAGAAGTGGCGACTACCAGACTCTGGTGCAAGACATTGCACGCGTTTATGGGCTGATGCCATCGGCAAAATCGAACAATGCAAATCTTGACCTGTCGGCGGTGTTTTTAGCGCATTGCGGCAAATACCTGGCCAAAGACGGTGCGCAACTCGCCTTTGTGTTGCCACGCGCTTTTTTGACGGCCGACCAGCACGCCCACGTGCGCAGCGGCGAGGCCAGCGGTTTCAAGCTCACCGAGGTGTGGGACCTGGATGGCATCAGCCCGCTGTTCAATGTGCCCGCCTGCGTGTTGATGGCGAGCGCCTCCCAAACTGAAGGCGACGACGCCCGCCGCAGCCGCAGCCTGCCCAAAAACGGCATTGTGGGTGCCACGTTTGTCGGCAAGCTGCCCCGGCCCCACATGCATTGGCAAGACGCGCAGGCCTTTGTCACCGAAAAAACCGTGCGTTGGTACTTTCAGGAACTGGGCAACGCGCAAAGCAAAAAGAAGCGCTCGGCCTTGGTTCAGCAAAAGATTAGCGGTGACAGTGGTGGCAATGTTTATGCCTCACGTTTTAGAAAAGGCTCGGACATGATTCCGCGGTCGTTCTATTTTGTTGAACCGCAGGGCACGACGGTCAGCGCGCAAACCGATGTGCGCGAGCGTGTGGTGAATGTGCGCACGCACCCGCTGGCGCTTGAAGGGGCCAAAAAGCCGTGGGACGGTATCTCGCTTACCGGCCAAATGCAGGGTCAGTACCTGTTTCGCACCGCATTGGCGCGCAATGTGTTGCCGTTTGCGCTGGTCAACCCGCCGCTGGTGGCGTTGCCGCTGGTGTCGGAAGACCTGGAGGATGCCAAGGGCACGCCCATGCCGGGCAAAAAGCGCTGGCGTTTGCTCGACTCGGCTGAGTTGACCTTGCTGGGTGACGTGGAAGCAGCCAAATGGTTTGGTCAATGTGAAAAGCTGTGGGATGAGCGCCGCAGTGACAGCGCCAAAAAGCAAAATTCAAGTCTGACGGACTGGTTGGACTGGCAACGCAAGTTGACCAGCCAGCCAGTTACGGCAAGTGGGCTGTGATTTACACGGCATACGCGAGTGATGCATCAGCTTGTGTGCTAGATATTTCAGCGTTGGCGCAACCCTTTTTGGCGGAAACCACCAGTTACATCGCGTTTACGGCTACCGAAGACGAAGCCCGGTACGTCGAGTGCTACCTGAACAGCGGATTTGCCAACGGCAAGATCAAGGAGTTTCAGGCGCGAGGCTTGTTTGGCCCACGCCACGTTCATAAAAAAATCCTGGAACTTCCCTGGCCCGAATTCGATGGCAACCGCTTCTCGCACCGCCGTCTGGTCGCTCTGGGCCGTGAAGCTGCCCTGGCGGTGCAAGGCATTTTGGGCATTAGCCAGGATTTGGAGCTGGACCCGCGCACGCTGGGGCGCCTGCGCAGCAACATCCGCCGCGAGCTCAAGCCCTTGATGGACCAGATCGACACCCTGGTCGAATCCATCTCCACCGGGCAGGATTTGCTGGCGATTCAGGCCAGCTGGGACCGGTTGCTTGACCCGAATCGGCCTACCTTGCCAGGGGCAGACAGTGCAGAGCTCAGCCGATTTTTACGCAGTGAACGTGAAGGCTGGAGCCACCGTGACTTTGTCATGCCAGAGGACAAAATCTGATGGCACCACCGTTGCTGATTGACTCCAATGTCTGGAGCCATGTAGTTTTGGGCAGCACAGCGATGCAGATCAAAGTTCGTGCACAAATGGCCTTGCTGCATGGAAAATACCCTGGCACGAGGATGGTGACCAGCGCCATCTGTGTTGCTGAATGTTTGATTGCGGCACGGCGATTGGCCGACCCCCTACTTGCTCAACGGGCTGAAGCCGCGTTTCGCATTGAATTTGACAGCGGTGATGTGGAAATCGTGCCTGTCACCGATCAAGTGCTTGACCGCGCCGCCACCCTGCGCGCCAACCGCCTCAAACTTGCCGCCAACCGGGGCAGCCAGCTGGCCAAAGCCGACGGCGGCAAGTTGCTGCTACCCGATGCAGCAATAGCTGCGAGTTGCCTGGAATTCAACCCACCGGCCATTCTGGTCACCGAAAACGATGGCGACTTTCGCTATTTTGAAGATGGTGTGCAAAACACCGTGGCTGATCTGGCAATTGAGCGTATTGGCTAAGGGCTTGTTCATGAATAAGCTGTGCATTTGGCCGTCAGAGTTGGGATGCAATGCTAGGCGCAAAGCGTGCCGTGCAGCCCTGCTGCACAAGCGATATGCAACGACGCAGTGCGCCCAAATCTGGCGAGCCAAATGTACATGTTATTTGTGAACAAGCCCTAAGCATCAAAACAACTCGCCACCCTGCTGGTGTGGCGGATTGGCAGAAAAACTGATGCGGTTGCGGCCTTCGCTTTTGGCCTGGTACATGGCGGCATCGGCCCATTTGGTCAGGTCGTCCGGGTTGGCATGGGTGCTGGCGTAAACCACGACGCCAATACTGGCGGTGCAACGGTGCTGGATGCGAATCACCTGACCGTGGTCTGAATGAAATTCAAGCGAGTAGGGCGCTGACATCGCCAGCCGAATCTTGTTGGCCACATTCTGGGTGTGTTGTGCTGAGCGGCTCCAGTCGCTGTCAAGCTCGGCCAGCAGCACGACAAACTCGTCGCCACCAAAACGAGCCACCGTGTCCATTTCACGCACGCAGCCCTTGATGCGTTGTGCCGCCTCTACCAGCAGCACGTCGCCGACGGTGTGGCCACGGCTGTCGTTGAGCGGTTTGAAGTTGTCCAGATCCAGAAACATCAGTGCGCTGTAGCAGCCGCTGCGCTTGCTGGCAGACAGGGTTTGGGCCAGGCGGTCGCTGAGCAGGCGCCGGTTGGGCAGGTGCGTGAGCGCGTCGTAAAAGGCCAACTGGCGGATTTCATTCTCAAGCTGCTTGCGCTCGGTGATGTCACGAATCGACACGTGGATGGCGGGTTCTCCGTCATAGTCGATGGCTGTGCCCTGCACCTCCACGTCAATCACAGTGCCGTCAAACTTCAGAAATCTGGCCTCGACCAAGGCGGGCACGGGTTCTTTGCGCTGGATGCATTGCATGCGGTCGCACTGGCTGTCCAAAGAGCCAGGGTGAATCAGCTCAGTGGTGGTCTTGGCTTGCAGGCTGGCCAAGTCAGGTGCGCCAAACAACCGGACGGCTGACGGGTTGCCATACAAAATACGGGTTTGCCGGTGCACCAGGATGGCCTCGGGGGTCCATTCGATCAGGGTGCGGTGGCGTTGTTCGCTGGCCTTGAGTGCCAATTGGGTCAGTTTGTGGTCGGTGATGTCCTGCGCTATTCCCAGGGCACTGACGGGTTGGCCCTGGGTGTCGAATTCGACCTCGGCTTTCTGTCGAATCCAGCGCACGGCCCCGTTGACAATGATGCGGTGCTCGCCATCAAAGCGGCCTTGGCCCGGTTTAAGTGCCTTGCGCCAATCGCGATCAACGGCGCTGCGGTCATTGGCATGCACGCGCGCCAGGTAGTCGCCAAAACTGGTGCTTGATCCCTCGGCAATGCCCAGGATGTAACAGCACTGAAGGGACGGTGTGATGGTGTCGGTGTTGATGTCTGACACCCAACTGCCTACTTTGGCAACAGCCTGCGCCCGCTGCAGCAGGTTGGTGTTGAGCTCAAGCAGCTGGCTGTGTTTGGCAAGCTCCAGGCTGGTGTCTTTCAGGTCTTTCAGTCGCTGCTTGTAGGTGCGCAGTACAAAATGTGCCAACACGGCTGACAGCGCGTAGATGATGACCTGGTGCACTGCATAGACCAGGCTTGGCGGGTTGCTGAAAGCGGGTAGCATCATCATGACTTCGGCAATCCACAGGCTTACCGCCAGCAAGATAGTCAGGCCCGCCATGGTCGCGGCGGCACGTTCGTCGCGCAACCAGCCAAAAATCAGGATGATGACCGGATACACCACCACCACCGGTGAGCGCACACCGCCGGTAAAGGTGGCGATCACCGTGGTGGCGAAGCAGACACCGTAGACCAGCGCACTGGTGGCCCTGTCAATCTGGCCGCGCGCCAAAAAAAACCAGCCAGTCAGGGCGACTGTCAGCATCATCAGCGGGCCAAAATAATTGACCGCCATGCTTGGTATGGACGAACCCAGCGCCAGCAGGGTGGCAATCGGGCCGATGATCAGGGCAGCGATGACAAACCTGAGCAAGGCCACGGATGACGGGTGGCCCGTGGACTGACTATTCTGGCCAAAAAGTTTCAAATCAACTGCCTCACTGTGCACTTGGGTGGTGCAACAACCCATCGCTGTTTTGCAGCGAATGGTTATTTGTCTATTTGAACGGCATTCTAAGGTGCGCTGTCCACATGCACTTGCAGCCACCATTCAAGCAGCGCCAGATGCCACAGTTTGCTGCCGTTGATGCGGGTGAAGTGCTCGGGCACCTCGGGGTCAGCCAGCAGCTTGTCCACATAGTCGCGTTGGTACAGGCCCCGTTTGAGGCAGGCTTCGGAGTTCAGAATGCTGCGCATCAGCTCTAAAAAAGGGCCGCGCACGTAGCGTAGTGCTGGTACCGGAAAGTAGCCCTTGGGCCGGTCGATCACCGAGTCCGGAATCAGCCCTCGGGAAATGGCCTTGAGCGGGAATTTGCCACCCTCCTTGAGCTTGAGTGCAGGCGGCATTTTGGCGGCCAGTTCAACCAGCTGATGGTCCAGAAATGGCGTGCGCACCTCCAGGGCCCAGGCCATGGGCATGTTGTCAACCCGTTTAACCGGGTCGTCCACAATCAGCTGCGTGGCATCAAAGCGCCAGACCTGGTCCAGGAACTCATCGGCGTTGGGTCTGTCCAGTTCAGTGGCCACCAGCTCAGAGGTCACATCGCCCACCTGAAAAGGTGGCATGACCATCTGCAGATACTCGGCATGTTCGCGGTCAAAATAATGCTGGCTAAACCGCTCCAGCGCCGAGCCTTCGGCAGCGTTCATCTGCGGATACCAGAAATATCCGCCAAACACCTCGTCGGCGCCCTGGCCCGACATCACGACCTTGACCTCTTTTGAGACTTTTTCGCCCAGCAAATAGAACGCAATCACGTCGTGGCTGACCATCGGCTCAGTCATTTGTGCCACCGCTTCAGGTAGGCGCGTGAGCACTTCGCTATTGGGAATGCTGAATTTCTGGTGGCGGGTTTTGAAGTGCTCTGCCACCTGGTCAGAGAACTCAAACTCGTCGGCCTTTTCAGCGCCCCCGCCCAGGTCTTCAAAACCGATGGAGAAAGTGCGCAAATCGGGCACCTGGTCCGCCAGCAGGCCCACCAGCAAGCTCGAATCAAGCCCGCCAGACAGCAGCACACCCACCGGCACATCCGCGGCCAGCAGACGGCGCCTGACGCTTTGCGCCAGATACTCGCGCGTGGCGTCCAGCCACTGTGCCTCGGTCAGTTCCTGTTCTGGCCGGGTGGCATCGAGCGTCCAGTAGACATGCTGTTCAGTGCTGCCGTCGGGGTTTTGCATCAGGGTGCTGGCGGGTGGCAGTTTGCGCACGCCCATCAACACGGTGCGCGGTGCCGGCACCACAGTGTGTAGCGTGAAATGGTGGTGCAGCGCCACCGGGTCAATGCGGGTGTCCACGCCACCACCGACCAGCAGTGCTGGCAGACTGGAGGCAAAACGCAGTCGCTGGCTGTCTTGCGTCAGGTACAGGGGCTTGATGCCAAAACGGTCGCGTGCCAGAAACAGCTGGCTGCTGCGCTGGTCCCAGATGGCAAAGGCAAACATGCCCATAAACCGCGTCACACACTGGTTGCCCCAGGCGTGGTAAGCCTTCAGAATGACCTCGCTGTCGCCCTCTGAGAAAAAGGTGTAGCCCAGCGCCAGCAGCTCAACACGCAACTCGCGGTAGTTGTAAATGGTGCCGTTGAACACCAGCGTGAGCTGCAGCGTGGCGTCCACCATCGGCTGGTGCGCGTGGCTTGAGAGGTCAATGATCGACAGGCGCCGGTGCCCAAACGCCAGCGGGCCGTCGCTGTAGGTGCCGGCGTGGTCAGGGCCACGGCGTGCCAGCTTGTCAGACATGCGGCTGATGGCCGCCATGTCGGGGGCCTGGCCGTCAAAACGCAGCTCACCGCAAATGCCGCACATCAGTGGGCCTCCTGCTCGGGCACCACGATCACCGGGGCAAAACCGCCGCCCTGGGTGCGAAAGTTGGTGGTCTGGCCAGCGTACATGCGTGCTGCCAAAAGCTGCACCTGGCCGTTGTAGGTGTAGGCGCGCAGGTCAAATTTCAGGTCAGTCAGCACACCGTCGACGTCAATCATGCGTTCACCCGGTGGCACCAGTGCCTGCGCCACAAAATCACCCGCCAGAATGTCGGCCCAAACCCGACGTGTGAGCTTGTCGCCCCGGTAGGCGGCCTTGGCACCATAGCCGGCCACTGGCTTGAAAAACAGCTGGCGACGCTGTGCCCAGAGCTCGTCGGCACGCTCGGGCGTGACCAGCCGGGTGGCTGGCACACGCGCCGCCAGCAGTTTGCGGTCGGTTGCGCTGGTGCCCCAGGCGCTCAGCAGCGCGTCCTGGCTGAGTGCTATCAGGTTGCGCTTGTCGGCCAGCAAGGCGTGGGCGCGCGGGTGTGGTGTCAGCACCACGGCACCGGCGGCATACGCCTGGCGCAGCGCCAAGTGGGCAGGATCTTCGAGGTAAAAGTCGGTCAGGCGGTTGTAAACCATGTCCACCGGACTGCCCTGGTACAGCAACTGCTTGCCGTCCCAATGAAATTCAGACGGATCTGCAATGCCTGCCGAGAGGCCATGTGCGGTAAACAACTGGCGAAACAGCTCGAACTCGGGTGCCAGGTACTGGGCAGCTGGCGCGCTATCCACAATCAGCACATTGCGCCAGGGCGCGTTGCCGCGTTGCAGCCGCCACTCAGTTTGAAACATACTGATCAGTGCGTGTGTCAGGCTGGTGCGCCTAGTGCTGGCCGTGAAAGCCAGGTTGAGCCCATCGCAACAGGCTTCCTGGGCCCGGGCCAGCGCAGCGTTGAGCAATAGTCCGCCCGCGTTGGTGTTGATTTCGATCAGTTGTGGCCCATGGGCACTGAGGTGAAAGTCGTAACCCATGCAAACCGCGCGCGGGCCAAAGTTGCACTGCGCCAGGGTGTTGACACGCGCCAGGGCCTGTGACTGGTAGCCGGACAGGGCGGCAACACGCTCAATGGCAGTCACGGTGGCCTCGATCTGCCGCTGCACCTGGTCTGAGACAAACACCACACTGCTGGAGAACAGGTTGGGTTGGTGCTGGTTGATGTTGTCCATCATGCCCATGAGGCTGGGGTCACCTTCAAGCTGCGCACGCAGTCGCTCCCGGTTCAGGGTGCGGCAATAACAATCGCGGTTCAGGGCCTCGGCTGAGGCAGGATACAGGGCAGTGGGGCAGTGGTCATGGAAACACAATCATTCGGGGGCTCATCGCGGCAGTCAGCAGCACGGCAACAACGCCAAAAAGCGCCCACGCCGGATGCTGGTCCTGCTCAGGATCAGATTCTGCCTGAGACGCGCCAGCTTGGTCACACAGCCTGGTAGGTGTCCTGTCAATGGTTTAACTTTATGCATAAAAATGGGCTCTAGCCCTTGATAAATAAGCGCTATTTGCTATATTTAATATAGTGACTCAAGCGCAACCAACGCCGCTTCGCAGACCACATTGCAGCGCGTAAGCGGGTGACTCGATCTGCAGCGTGACGTGGCAGATCTCAAAACGGGCATGCAGTTGGTGCTCAGCCTGATGCAGCACGGCGCTGGGGTCAGGGGCCGGATCAGCCAGCACCAGATGCGCCGTCAGGGCGATGTCAGAGGTGCCCATGGCCCACACGTGCAGGTCGTGCACATCAGCCACACCGTTCAGGCTCAGCAAAGCCTGGCGCACGGCCTGCAGGTCAACGCCGGCGGGCACACCATCAAACAACAGATGCAGCGACTGTTTGAACAGGCCCCAGGTGCCCAGCACGATGACCGTCGCAATGGCCAGGCTCATCACCGGGTCCATCCAGGCCCAACCTTGCCACAAGTACAGCGCACCACCGATCACCACGCCCAGCGACACCAGCGCGTCGCCCGCCATGTGTAAAAAAGCACCACGAATGTTCAGGTCGCCGTGCGCGCCGCGCATGAACATCAGCGCGGTGGCACCGTTCACAACAATGCCAACAACGGCCACCGCCATGATGGTCCAGCCCTGCGTGACCTGTGGCGACTGCAGCCGTTCGGCCGCCTCCCAGCCCAGCGAGCCCATGGCAAGCAGCAGTAACACGGCATTGATGAACGCCGCCAGGATGGAGGCTCGTCTGAAACCATAGGTGTAGCGGGCGCTGGCCCGGCGTTTGCCAGCCAGTGCACCACCCCAGGCCAGCACCAGACCGGCCACGTCGCTGAGGTTGTGGCCTGCGTCGGCCAGCAGCGCCAAAGAATTGATGCGCCAGCCGTAAAAAGCTTCGATCCCAACAAAGGCGATGTTCAGCGCAATGCCGATGGCGAACGCCAGGTTGAATTCTTCGGGGGCATGAGCATGGTCATATCCTTGGTCGTGGTGATGCTCGTTTTCCATCAAATGGCCCGGTCAGAGGTAGCAGGCGCTGTGGCGCGGCTGGTGGCGCATCGTCAAACCCGTCCGGCGCGACAAAACAAGCAACAAATTGGCTGTGACATTCATTGGTCAGATTATCCGGGCAGTTCATCTGGGCCGCTACTGCGCATGGAATTGGCTTGTTGTGGCTAAACTTCCGGTTGGTGCTGGTGCAATTCTGGCGGACCACTGGCGAAATACTGAGCTGGCGATGCTATATATTTTGTAACTCATCGCGCATGACCAACATGGGCTAGAGGCCTATTTCTTATAAATTTTTTTGATGACATATTCGATCCTGTTTGTGTGCATGGGCAACATCTGCCGCAGCCCTACCGCCGACGGTGTGTTTGGCCACCTGGTCAAAGCGCATGGCCTGGCGCAAGCGGTGCGGGTGGATTCGGCCGGCACGCATAACTACCATCCTGGCAGCGCGCCCGATGAGCGCTCGCAGGCCACTGCGGCCAAACGTGGTTATGACTTGTCAGCCTTGCGTGCGCGCCAGATCAATCCAACTGATTTTGAAAGCTTTGACCTGATTCTGGCCATGGACTGGGACAACCTGGCACTGCTGCAAGAGGCCTGCCCGCCAGCGCATCAGCACAAGCTGCGCCGCCTGACCGAGTTTTGCCAGCAACTGAGCAGCCCGGTGGTGCCCGACCCCTATTATGGCGGCGCGCGTGGCTTTGAGGAGGTGCTTGACCTGGTCCAGGACGCCTGTGGCGGGCTGCTGCTGTATGTGCGCCAGCAACTCAGCGCCGCCGCGCCGTGAGAAAAGCCGCGACCATTCACGCATGATGCAAGCCGTTGACACCCGCACCGACGATGAGGCCAGCTTTGCGCTGACCCTGATCACCTCGCGGCAAACCCTGTTGCCCAAGCGCCTGTTTGAGCCCGGCCCCAGCGCGGCGCAGGTGAGCGACATGTTTCGCGCCGCTGCGGCAGCGCCAGACCACATGGTGGTGGTGCCCTGGCGTTTTGTGCTGGTGCCAGCAGATAAGCGTGGCGCGCTGGCCGACGTGTTCGCCCAAGCCCTGGTCGAGCGCGATGCCACTGCCACGCCCGAGCAGATCAGCCAAGCGCGCGAAAAGGCCTTTCGCTCACCCTTTGTGGCGCTGGCCATTGCCCGTTTGGGGCCGTGTGAGCCCGATGTAGAGCCGCTGGAGCGCATGGTGTCGGTGGGTGCAGCCTTGCAAAACTTTTTGTTGGTGGCGCACAGCATGGGGTTTGGCAGCAGTCTGACCAGTGGGCAAGCCATGCGCTCTGCAGCGCTGCGCAAGCTGTTTAAATTGACCGAGGGCGAGCAGGCGATCTGTTGCATCAACGTGGGCACCGCCAACCGGCGCAAACCTGGGCGCGTGCACCCGGATGTGTCAGCGTTTGTCAGCAGCCTTTAGCGCCCGGTTGAGCCACGGCTGGCAGCAAGGCATGATAGCTGCATCAAACCACGCCAAATGCAGTGCCGGAGCGTTCACCTTCCAGAGAAGGTGGGCTGTATTCAAAAACGGCTGACAAATTCGCGATACTTGGCTTCCTGCTGCATTTCTTGCTGTAAATGGCCTTTAGCCCTTACACAGCGTAATCAGTACGCTACATAAATACTAGCAATTGCTGCGCTTGCCGGTGCCAGTGGTGCTTCTCTGGAACGCGTTATCAGTCCAGCAGCAGCATCAAGATCGGTGTGAGGTCTGGCTTAGGCTTAACCGGCGCCGCTTGGTAGGCCAGCTTGATGGTGCGATCGCTATCGTTCGAATAGGCGATATAGACCGCTCCGGCAGTGGTGACACCCATCGAGATCGACTGGCCCACCTTTTTTGTCCCGCCGCCGTCATCGATGACCTCACAGTGCCAGCCAAACGACTTCTTAATCCCATCGTAATTGCAGTTGGCTGCGCGATCGCCGGCGCGACCAGAGTACGGGTAGGCCACTTTGAGAACGGTGTTATTTGAATTGGTGCGGTCGGTGTAGGCAACGATGTACTGGCCATTGAGCAGCGCGATCGCAATGGCAGCATTGTCATTTTGCTGCGCGTTGACATTCTCGACGTAGATACAGGTCCAGCCGCAGACCCCTGTGGTAGCGTCGGCGACCATCATGTAATGGTTGTAGAAATCGTAGTAGGCAATGCCGACTTTGGATGTACTGTATGCGCCGACAGACGGCGTGCCCGAAACCTGAGAGTTGGAATCGACAATCTTGCACTCCCATTGTGAAGACATGCAGGTCCCGTTTCCAAATCCGGTTCGGACCGCTGTATACAGACGTCCATAGACCGAGTCGCGGTAGGCGATCACGGCCAGGTCGTTCATGTAGGCCAGGCTGGCAGAGGACAGACCGTGACCATCGACCTTTGCTACCGTCTCGCAATCCCATTGGTTTGCTAGCCCACAGGTGCTCGCGCCGCGCGGATTGTAATGGGCGAAGCGCAGATAAGAACTGATCCCATCAAACGCAACATAGGCAAAACTGGCCACACCACTGGCGGAATAGCGAAAGGACGTGACGAAGTAACTATATGAGGTTTCTATCGTCTTGTAATACTGGAAGTTCCCGCTGGGGGCGGTGCCATGGAAGCCCAGGCCAGAGGAATTGTTGGTCAAGTAGCTGATGCCCCAGTTTCCGGCGCTGTCAAAACCAATCGAGCTGCCGAGTCCAAAATCAACGGTATTGGTGTACTGGATTGAATTGCATGACCAAGTGTTGCCCGGACCACAATCTCCGGCCGAACTGACTGGGAAGGCCAGCTTGAGATCCTTCGCGGTCGCACCATAGTAGCTGATGTACGGATTCTGATTGAGCGGGTTGATCGCCAGGGAAGGCGAATAGCCAGCGTCGAGGGTAATGATTTCCCATCCCGCTGCGGCCGAAGGTGGATTTGGCAGCAGTCCGATCAGAACCACCATCATGCAAAAAGACAGAATGTTAGCTGGGCGCATGGATCCTCCACAGGCGGTCAACATGTTTCCAATGGTACACGGCTTTACACAGCGATCCGGGAGAGCCTTGCGCGAATCCTGCCTCATCGCATGCGTTGTGGCCAGTTTGGTGACCGGACCAATGATGCGCGAGGCCACCATGGTGGCCGCCAGGTCACGCTCATGACACGGTTTGGAGGCCAGCAACGAGGCAAAGCCCAGGTGATCCCTGGCCAAGCTAACTGCTTGCACATGTCCATACGCACGCGAAGAAGAAGTCGTCAAGGCCGCACCTGCAGATACAAAGGTTCGGCCTTGAGATGAGCGACGGATAGGAAATTCAACCGCATGAACCTGAATATCGCACCCGGCAATCGCCCTTGATCCGCGCAAAACCCTCGATGAGGTACCAAATGCAACACCAGGCCACCAGGGTAGTCACTACGCGCTGCTGCATGCCGCCCGAGCGTTCGGACGGACAACCATTACGCGTCAGCAGGGTAGGGCTGCTCCGGCAATCGCCTACATCTGACTGAAGAGCTCCTGGCTCCTGATGTTTGGCACCCTTGGCCCTTTCCCCGCCATGTTTGGATCAGCCGGCGTTGTTCAAATTTCCTTTGCACCTGGCTGGACCGGTGCTGATTGGCGTGGCAGGCACAACGTGGCCGCCAGGCCGCCTTGCGCCCGGTTGCTCAGGATCAGCTCACCATCATGCATGAGTGCAATGTCACGCACGATCGACAACCCCAGCCCCACGCCGTCACCAGGCTGGCTGCGGGCACTGTCAGCCCGAAAGTAGGGCTCGGTGACCTTGGGCAAATCGGCGGGCGTGATGCCCGGCCCGTCGTCTTCTACCGTGATGCTCAGGCTGGCTACGCTGTCTTGCACGCGAATGAGGGCACCCTGGGCGTATTTGAAGGCGTTGTCGATCAGGTTTTGCAAGGCGCGGCGCAAGCCGGTCAAGCGGGCGTTGAACGGATGGTGCGCTTGCCCTTCAATCTGAATGTCCCGTCCCAGCACGCGGGCGTCTTCGGCCATGCTTTCAAGCAGGGCATTGATGTCAATGGCGCGCACCGCTTCGTGGGTTTGCAGGCCGCGCAGGTAGTCCAGCGTGGCATCAATCATGGCGGCCATGACTTGCAAGTCGGCGGCCATCTGCTCGCGCAGGGGTTCGTCGTCGATCAACTCGGTGCGCAGACGCAGGCGGGTCAGTGGCGTGCGCAGGTCGTGTGACACGGCGGCCAGCGCGCGAGCGCGCTCACGCACCAGCCGCTGAATGCGGATTTGCATTCGGTTGAAGGCTCGCGCAGCATGGCGGGTTTCGGCGCTGCCGGTCTCTGGCAGCGGCCGGGCATCCAGATCGTGGGCCAGGCTGTTGGCGGCCTGGGCCAACTGTTGCAGCGGCCGGGTCGCCTGCCTGACCGCAATCATGACCACCGCCGTGACAATGACCAAGGTCAGCAGCAATTGCAGGATCAGGTCGTTTGACAGTGCCGGGGCGCTTGTGGTTTCCGCGTTGCGGCGAATCGAGATGCGGGCCCATTGACCATCGTTGAGGCGCACATCAAAACTGCGCTGGGCGCTTTCATTTTGCGGTCCGCCGGCATGGGCGCTGGCTTTGGTTTCGACATGGCGGATCTGGCGTTCGCTGCCCAGGCGGGCCGCGATCATGGCAACAATGCCCCCCCGCGGTTCTTTTTGGGACACCTGGTCGGTCGGCACTAGCACCACGCTCAGGTCTTCGTACTGCAGCACCAGCAGCGCGGTGGCGCGGCCAGCGGCACCGACGGACTCCAGCACGCCCACGGTTCGGGCAATGCGCTCGGCAAAGTTGAGCCCGCGCGCCTGCGTGACCACCGTGGCACGTTCACCCCACTGCAACCAAAGGCTCACACCTTGCGCCACCAGCAGACCGCCCAGCAGGATCAGCGCCATGCGGGCCGACAGACTGGTTAACATGGCTCGCCACTTCAGGCCTGAACTCAGGCGCATGTGCTGCGCGCCTGCACGCTGGCGGCCAGCACGTAGCCTTCGCCACGCACGGTCTTGATCAACTGGGGTTCGCGGCTGTCGTCGCGCAGCCGCACCCGCAGGCGGCTCACCTGCACATCGATGGCACGGTCATAGGCCTCGGCTTCCCGGCCGTGAATCATCTCCATCAACTGGTCGCGTGTCACCACCCGGTTGGGGTGCTCCAGCAGGATACGCAGCAGGCGGAATTCACCGCCAGATAGCGGCGTGGCCACCGCGTCGGGTGAGGTCAGCAAGCGTTCGGCCGTGTCCAGCCACCACCCGGCAAAACAAAGGTAGCGCACCGGTTCGGGCTTTAGGTTAGGTGGTAGCGCTCGGGTACGTCGCAAGATGGATTTGATGCGCGCCAGCAGTTCGCGCGGGTTGAAGGGTTTGACCAGATAGTCGTCCGCGCCCATCTCAATACCGACGATGCGGTCAGCTTCCTCGCCCCGGGCTGTCAGCATGATGACGGGCAGACCGGACTTGGCGCGCAGGTCGCGGCACAGGGTCAGGCCATCGGTGTCGGGCAGCATCAGGTCCAGCACCAGCAGGTCTACTGCATGCTGCTGCAACATGTGCCACATCTCGCGCCCATCACGTGCTGCCACCGCTTCAAAGCCATTGCGTGCCAGATAGTCCACCAGCAGCCGGCGGATTTCAGGCTCGTCATCGACGATCAGGATGCAGTCTTTGGTGTCCATGCAGGTCATTTCATTTGCGATTGAGGCAAGCCTACAACCAGGGCTGACCCCTGAGAAGCAGTCAGGCCTGCGAGTTTTGTAACCCACTGTAACGCAAGGCTTCCATGCAACACCGCGATGCAAAACAGCGCATTGCTGCAACACGGCGTTGACACAGGCGCGCTCCAATAACACTCAGGGATGCAGGCAACACCCGCAGCCCAGTTCAGATCAACCACAGGAGTTCCCCATGAAAACCGCCACTACATTCAAATTCATCGCCATTGCCACCACATTGGCTGCCGTCTTGTCGGCATCGGTGCTAGCTCAAAGTGCGCCGGCTTCCGCACCCGGTATGGGAGCCGGGCCAGGCGCAGGCAAGATGGGCCCCGGTGCGGGCGGCATGCGCGGCATGCGTATGAATCAGAACAATACGCCCGGCTGGACACTCATGACGGCCGAAGAACGTACCGCCATCCAGACCAAGATGCGCGCTGTCAAGACCTATGACGAATGCAAACTGGTGCAAACCGAACACCATGCCGCCATGGAAGTACGTGCCAAAGAAAAAGGTGTGACCCTGAATACCCCCCGCCAGAATGGCTGCGACAAAATGAAAGCACGCGGCATGATCAAGTAACTTGTCCGCGCCCACCTGCCTCGCTATTTTGATGCGCTGGCACAAAATTCGCCACTGCGGGCTACGGTAACGGCTGTTGCCACAGCCCGATCCAGCCAGGCGCGCACCGGCGAGTTTCCAAGGGGCGGATTTATTCGCCCACATCCAAGAGGGTTTCCTTTGACTAGTCCGATCTGCGGCGGCCAAATGAGACTGATCATGAACATTCCCACAGGCGCGGATATCCGCAAGATTTTGATCCCATCAGCGAGGGTTGCGAACCCCCTCGCATCACCTTGGCGCCCGGGCCACTGTTTTGGGATGACGGTGATGCCGACCAGCGCAGCAACTGTCGACAGGTCAAAAGCGGCAATTCAGACTCGCTGCTGCTTGACCTACCCGTTGCACCAGTAATCACTCTTGAAGACAATGGTGTGCTGCCAAACCAGCCAAGCACGGCAGTCAATTGACGGTATGGGCAAAACCCCAAGTCAGCACCCGGTTTGAGGGCTGCCCCATGGTGCGATACTTGGTCTCGTTCGATTGAAAGGCCTTCTATCCGTCAATCCAGCAAGCGTGGTCAGCAGCCAAAATGTTCGCGCTCGCCTGCATCAGTTTGAGTGGACGCAAGCCTCAAGATCAATTTAGAAGGAGACCTTTTCATGAGCAAAATCGCACCCGAATTGCTGGCACTTCAGCGCCTCTACTACTGGGAAAAAAGCCAACCCAAACGCGTGGCCTTGACCCAACCTATGGGGGACGGCAAGGTTCTGGAGTTCACTTGGGCACAGGTGGGTGATCAAGTGCGCCGCATGGCCACCCACCTGAAGGCGCAGGGCTGGGCACCCGGCGACAAAGTAGCCATTTTGTCCAAAAACTGTGCCTGGTGGTTGATGACCGACCTGGCAATCTGGATGGCGGGGTATGTCTCGGTACCGTTGTACCCCACACTGGCGGCCAGCACCGTCAAGCAGATATTGACCCACAGCGATGCACGAGCCTGTTTTGTTGGCAAACTTGACGGCTGGGCAGGCATGAAGCCCGGTGTGCCCGACGGTTTGCCCTGCATCAGTTACCCGCTGTCGCCCACTGATGCGTTGACGACCTACCTCGGCTGGGATGCTTTGTGCGCCGCCGCAAAGCCCCTGCAAGGTGATGTTCTGCGCGGCGAAGACGAGTTGGCTACCCTGATATATACCTCCGGTACCACAGGGATGCCCAAGGGGGTGATGCATACTTTTGGCAATTTTGCCTGGGGCATGGACGCTGCCTTCAAGCGCGTTGCCATGTCGGACCAGGACCGCATGTTGTCCTACCTGCCGCTGGCCCATGTGGTGGAGCGGGTGTTGGTCGAGCATGGCTGGTTGCGTACCAGTTTTCATGTGTTTTTTGCCGAATCTCTCGACACCTTCACGGCCGATTTGCAGCGCGCACGCCCCACCATCTTTTTCTCAGTGCCCCGGTTGTGGGTCAAGTTTCAGCAGGGCGTGCATCACAAGATGCCAGCTGCCAAGCTCAAGCTTTTGTTGTCGCTACCCATCATCGGTGGCCTGGTTCGACGCAAGGTGCTCAAGGCGTTGGGGCTGGACCAGTGTCGTTTTGCCGCAGGTGGGGCCGCGCCCATGCCGGTGACCTTGTTGGCCTGGTTTCGTGCCCTCGGCCTGCCCATCAATGAGGGTTATGGCATGACCGAAAACCTGGCTGTGTCGCACCTGACTTTGCCGGGAAAAAACCAGGAGGGTTCAGTCGGTCCGGTTTACGAAGGCGTAGAAGTCCGCATTGATCCCGCTAACGGCGAGGTGCAAATGCGAAGCTCGGCGCTGATGCTGGGCTATTACAAAGAGGCCGCACTGACCCGTGAAACATTCAGCTCAGACGGTTGGTTGCGCACGGGTGACAAGGGGCATATTGATGCGCAGGGCAACCTGCGCATCACCGGTCGTGTGAAAGACCTGTTTAAGACCAGCAAAGGTAAATACGTGGCCCCGGCCCCTATTGAGGAAAAACTGGTCATGCATGATGCGGTTGAGGCCTGTGTGGTGACTGGTGCCAACCTGGGGCAGCCACTTGGCATCGTGATGCTCAATGTCCAGGCGGTTGCATCGCTGGGTGATACTGTTGCCCGGGCAGAACTCTCCACCTCGCTCTCGCAACACCTAAAGGGCATCAACGAGCAGTTGGACCCCCACGAGCAACTCAAATGCCTGATTGCAGTGACCACAGCATGGACGGTGGACAACGACTTGATTACGCCCACTTTCAAGGTCAAACGTAACAGGATTGAAGACCTATACTCCAAAAATTATGAGCGCTGGCAGACATCCGCCGAAAAAGTGATTTTTCAAACAGAAGGAGACCGGTAATGCGTCAATTGAAGAATGTGAAACAACCTTTCGCAGCCCTGCTGCTGGCCTGTGCTGCGTTAACCAGTGGGTCACAAGTGCTGGAGGTAGAGGGTGTCAAACTTGAAGCTACCAGTCAGATGGGTCCCGCCACCTTGCAACTCAATGGCGCTGGTTTGCGCACCAAGGTGTTTTTCAAGGTCTATGTGGCTGGCCTGTATGTGCCCCAAAAAGCCAACACGTCAGCCCAGTTGCTGGCGCAAAAGGGCCCCCGTCGCGTCGCCATCACCATGCTGCGTAATGTGGATGCCGAAAGTTTTGCGGGTGCCCTGAACGAGGGCCTGCGTGACAATCACACCGAGGCCCAGTTTGTTGCCATGAAGTCGCAAATTGACGCGCTAAATGCCAACCTCAAAGCCGTGGGTGAAGCCAAGAAGGGCGACGTGATTCATTTTGAATTTTTGCCTGACGCTGGCACCCGGGTCACGGTCAACGGTAGCCCGCGCGGCACGCCGATTGCAGGCGAAGACTTCTTTGCCTCGGTGTTGCGTATCTGGCTTGGAGAAAAGCCAGTCGATGCTACCCTCAAAAATGGCATGCTTGGTGGCTGATTGAACCGGTGGGCTCTGTACGCTGAAGATGTTTGATGGCCTTAGCTATGGCATCGTCCGATGCTGCGTATGGCAAGGCCGATATGAATTGGCGTACAGACGAATTGATGGCACTTTTGCGCCGCAGCACCTCGCAGAACAACAATTGTGAGATAGCGTGTGATGATTTTTAGTGAAGACTCAACCGTCAAAAATCCCTTGCGTTCTGCATCTTGTCCGGCTTGGCTACAGCTATCAGATCACACCCGAGATCAGCTACACCGGATTCTCAAACTGGGAACTGCCCGGTCGGCTGAGTGTGCTGGGTGGGTCAGCACCGAAAGAATTTACAAAAAAGCTCTCTAGCCCCCGTCTGTCCGTCTATCTTAGCTATCATTTTTGACATGTCCCAGGTCGATCCAGGCTTCCAGTCCACCGCCGGCGCGCTGCTCCAGCGTGACCTGCCAGCCGTTGGCCCGTGCCAGTTCCCGCACAATCGCCAGGCCCAGCCCTGAACCACCGGTTGATGGGCTGCGCGAGGTTTCAAGCCGCTGAAACGGCTGGAACATGGCCTCAACCTGGTTCGGGGCAATGCCCGGGCCGCGGTCGAGCACACCAATGCGCACGCCATGCACTCTGATTTGGGCCACCAGTTCCACCAGAGACGTTGCTGCGTAGCGCTGGGCGTTTTGCAGCAGATTGCCAAGGGCGCGGTGCAAGGCCGTTGCGGGCATGTCAAGTTGGCAAGCCGGGCAACTGACCGTGACCGGGCTGGCCGGCGTGGCAAAGTCGGCGGCCAGGGTGTTCAGGAAATGATCGAGCTGCGTGGGTACCGGTGCCTCATGGGTTAAGCCGCGCGCCAGCTCAAGCACCTGGCCAATCAACCGGTTCATCTGTTCGATGTCGCGCTCCACTCGGTCGATCAGGGCCGGGTCTGGCTGGTCTCGTAGCATCTCAAGGGCCAGGCGCATGCGTGCCAGCGGTGTGCGTAGATCGTGTGACACACCGGCCAGCAGTGTGGTGCGGGCGCTTAGCAAATCACGCACCTGTTGCGCCATGGCGTTAAAGCGGCGGCTCAGGGCCACCATCTCGCGTGGGCCGGTCTCGGGCAACAGTGCCGGGCTACCGCCCTGTCCAATCAGGGCGCTGGCCGCTTCGAGTTGGGCCAGCGGGCGGGTCAGTCGGCGCGCCAGCCAAAGTGCCACCCCCACGGCAAACACCAAAGTAATCAGCAAGGCCATGAAAAACGCCGCCACCGGCTGACTGTCAATGCGGTTGCCCGACAAACCCACCGTCAAGGGGCCGCCGCCCGTGGGCACCGTGGCCCAGTACCAGGTGCCGGTCTCCAGTTGTTCACTGCTCAGGTGTTGCTGGCGACCGGTTCGCCGGGCCAACGCGGCCTCTAGCAGGTAAAAGTAGGGCGGATGCCATTCATCAAGGCCAGGGCGGGGCAGTTCCGCCCGCAGCGCCAGCGCATGGCTCTTTAATAGTTCTTCCTCAAAAGCCGGTCGTGTGGGTGGCGGTAGTTCGGCCCAGGTCTGGGCCGACAGCACCATCAAGCCCGCCAGATCGTCGGCCGATGTGCGCCCCAGCGGCAACAGCACCCAGGCCACAAACAGGCCCATCACCAGCAATTCCATCAGCACAAACGCCAGCGCCAACAGCAGCGTATTCTGGCGTGCCAGGCTGGGCGTTGGCTTCAAGGCTGGTTACCGCGCGGGTTGAACAGGTAGCCTTCACCACGCACGGTGCGGATAAAAGCCGGCGCGGCTGGGTCGGCTTCGATCTTGCGGCGCAGGCGCGTGACCCGGTTGTCGATGCTGCGGTCAAACGGGTCGCGCTCATAGCCGCGCAGCATGTCCACCAGTGCGTCGCGCGACAACACCCGGTTGGGGTGCGCCACCAGCGCGGCCAGCAGTTCGTAGTCGGCGCTGGTCAGGGCCAACTCCTGGCCGTCGCGCAGCAGGCGGTGGCTCAAGGTGTCAAGCACATAGGGGCCAAAGTTGGCCAAACCCTCAGAAGCTGCTGGCTCGGCTGCCCGAGCATGCCCACGGCGCAGCAGGGCACGCAAGCGCGCCAGCAATTCGCGGGGACCAAAGGGCTTGGACAGGTAGTCATCCGCACCGACTTCCAGGCCAATCACGCGGTCCAGTTCTTCGCCACGGGCTGACAACATCAGGATCGGTACTTGAGATTTGGCACGCAGGGCACGCGTGAGCGACAGGCCGTCTTCACCGGGCAGCATCAAATCAAGCACGATGGCATCCGGCATGCCATGGGCCAACTGCACCCACATGGCAACACCGTCGCCTGCGCTGGAGACTGTCAAACCATTGGCCCCCAGATAGCTGGTCAGCAGCTCGCGCAGATCGGGGTCGTCGTCAACGACCAGAATACGGGATGGTGAGGGCGTGTTCATGATGGGTGCGTGGCAGTTTACGGCAAGCCCCGGCGTTTTTGACCGCGTTGACACCGGCAGGTACGCTACGGCGACACTCTGATACAAAGCGAACTGATCCAGACATGCTGTGGCGACAGAGGCGGCGCACCATACACCTACCCGAAAACAAACATCATGAAAGCACCAACTTCCCTCTTTTCATTGCTGCTGCTGACCGCCGTGTCTGGCGTGGCTGCCCAGTCCCTGCCAAGGGATGCTGAACCACTGACAACCCGTCCGTTGAACCTGTCGGTGCGCAAACCAAGCGCACCGCTCACCGATCCGGCGCTGATTGTGATTGGCCAGCCAGCACAGTCCACCAGCCCGACGCAAAACGTCACTACCGGCAGCAATGAAGAGACGGGAGGCGCAGCCAGTTTGCCCTACGGTGCCGGCTTTGAGAGCCGGCAGCAGGGCAGCGTAACAGGTGGCGGCGGTACCGGGGGCACCGGCAATTCCGGCAACTCAGGTAGTGGCAATGGTGCAGGCAATGGTGGTGGTGGCCGGGGCGGCGCAGGCCGTGGGCGTTAGTCGGTTTATCAACTTTTCTGGAGTTCCATCATGAAATCTTCCTCTTTGTTCATCGCTTTGATTGCAACTGTGGCTTTTGGCGCCAGCGCATACGCTGCCGGCCCGACCAGGTCGCAAGGCGCAGCCGCCGCAACCAATCCCAGCAAAACCTCGACGTCGACCAAAACTCAAGCCCAGGTTCATACCCCAGGTACTGGTCTTACCACCCCCAGCCTGCGCACGGGCGCGGCCGGTGGTGGTGCTGGCACGCCCAACGGCATTCACACACCGGGCACGGGCCTGACCAACTGAGGCGGGTTTCGCCGCACCTGATGCAGGGCCGTGCTGGCCCTGCTATTTTGTTCATCTGGGGAAAATAGTGTGAATACTCGATACAAATCAATCTCTGCCGGGCTGCTGGCGGCTTTTTTGCTGACGGCCTGTGGTGGTGGTGGGGACGGTGGTAACGGTGGTGATACTGCCGTTGGCAAGGGTGGCCCACCCCTGGTGGTGGACGCGGATGGTGTTTCTACCTTTGACAGCACAGCGCTAGGCACGTCATTGGCAGCCCTGCCGGTAGAGACCTTGAGCGCCGCAGAGCAGGAGTCGCTGCTCTTCATGCGCGAAGAAGAAAAGCTGGCGCATGACGTGTACGCCGGGCTTGATGCGGGTTGGGGTGCCAGTCTTCGCGTTTTCGGCAATATCGCCCGCAGCGAATCAACTCACACCGAGGCGGTGCGCCGATTGTTGTTGCGTTATGCCTTGCCCGATCCAACTGCCAGCCTGGCAGCGGGTGTGTACCAAAACACCTTGCTGCAGGGCCTTTACACGCAATTGATGGCCACCGGCAATGGGTCTTTGGTGGACGCGTTGAAGGTCGGTGCTGCGATCGAAGAGATCGACATGATCGACCTGAACAAGGCGCTGCTGGCCATCGACAACCGGGACATCGTGCTGGTTTATCAAAATCTGCTCAAAGGCTCGCGCAACCACCTGCGGTCATTTGTCAGCACCCTGGCCAACCGAGGGGTAAGCTATGAGCCGCGATACATGACGCCAACTGACTATCAGGCCATCATCAGCACACCCATTGAGCGTTGACCGCCTCAGGATGCGGGCCGGCCATAGCGGCGTATGAAGCCATGGTCAATGTGGTTTTTGAACCACCAGACCCAGCGCCCTTGGGCTGAGTAGTTGCCCCAGCTTGCAACGGCGCTTTTGTCACCCAAAGAGAGCAGGTTCAACGTTTTTTCCTGGGGCGTGTAGCGCGTGGGCGCAACGCCTGCCAGCACCGCCCGCAGGTTTTTGGCCAGCGGCGGCCCGGCCCGCACCGCATAAACACCGCTACGGGCCAACTGGCGGTCAACGCGCGTGCTGACGTCGCCTGCAGCAAACACCGCCGGATGGCTGGTGGAGCGCTGAAACTCATCCACTGCAATAAAGCCCTGCTGGTCAAGTGCCAGGCCGCTGTCTAGCAGCCAGCCTGGGGCTTGCGCGCCAGTGGCCAGCAGCGGCACGTCACAGGCCAGCTTGGCACCGCTGCCCAGGCTGATTTCCCCTGCCGCAATGCCACAGGCAGACTCTCTGATAACGGTGATGTTGCGGCTTTTGAGCGCCCGGGCAATGCGCCATTGCACTGTCAGCGGGTAATTGGCCGCCAATGGTGTATCGCCTGTCAACAGCGTGACGGAAGAATTTTCAAGACGGTGGGCCACGGCGCAAGCCAGCTCAATGCCTGCTGCACCGCCGCCAATCACGGCCACTCGCAGCGGGCGACTTTGGGACAGGGTCACCACCTGCGGCCACAGCGCGCCAAAAGCCTCGATGGGGCGCACAAACAGTGCATGTTCACGTGCACCAGGCATGACTTGCTCGATCTTCAGGCGATCTTGCACCGGCCCACTGTTGACCGATAACACGTCAAACCCCAGGGTGCTGCCGTTGTCCAGCGTCAGGGTGCGGCTGGTGGCATCCAGACCTTCGGCACTGCGCTGCAACCATTCAATGCAGGTGTTGGCCAGCAAAGGTGGCAGCGGAATCACGCAGTCTTCCAGTGCATAGTGCCCGGCCACAAAACCCGGCACCATGCCGGAGTACAACTGGCGCCCAAAAGGTGCAACCAGGGTGATCTTGACGCTGGCCATTGGCTGGGCTGCCAGCGTTGACAGCAGGTGAACATGGGCATGGCCAGCGCCTAACAAGACCAAGTGTTTCATGAAGAAGTGAATAATTAATCAAAAAAATGGCTCTAGACCATATCGGTATTGTGCAAGAAGCTACAAATATTATAGCAAAGCAAGAATCGACCCAACCCTGCTTGTTGCGCTCGACAATCGTCGCTCAGGGAGTTGCCTTTGCCCAGCTTGACGTACTCTGCACCCTACGCGATGGGTCGGTCCGGCGCTAATGCACGGCATTGACGTCGGCCACAGCCAATGCCGTCATGTTGACGATACGCAGCACTGTGGCCGATGGGGTCAGAATGTGCGCGGTGGCCGCAGCGCCCAGCAGAATCGGCCCAACCGTCACGCCATCGCCTGCCGTGACTTTGAGCACATTGAACAAAATGTTGGCCGAGTCCAGGTTCGGGCAGACCAGAATGTTGGCCGGGCCTTCCAGTGTGGTGTGCTGCAGCGCGGCACGGCGAATCTCCACCGACAGCGCCGAGTCGCCGCGTAGTTCGCCATCGCACTCGATGTCGGGGTAAGCGGCCTTGAACAGGTCGCGCGCCAGGCGTACCTTTTGCGCAGAAGCGCGTTTGGATGAGCCATAGTTGGAGTGCGACAGAAAAGCCACCTTGGGGGGTATGCCAAAGCGGCGCACCTCATCAGCTGCCATGCGGGCAATACCCACCAGTTGCTCGGCGGTGGGGTCTTCGTTGACATAGGTATCGGCGATGAACAGTGAGTGTTGTTCGAGCAAAAGGGCGTTCAGTGTGGCAAAACATGGCACATCCACCTTGCGTCCCAGAAGATCGTTGATGTGCTCCAGATGCACGTCAAAGCGACCATATACGCCACACAGCATGGCATCGGCATCGCCCAGCTTGACCATCAGCGTCGCAATGGTGGTGGTGCTGCGCCGCACCGCTAACTTGGCGGCATCGGGGCTGACCCCGTGGCGGCCCATCGCTAGGTGGTAGGTCTCCCAATACTGGCGAAAACGCGGGTCGGCATCGGGGTTGACCACATCAAAATCCTGCCCGATTTTCAGGCGCAGGCCGGCTTTGGCAATGCGCGCCTCGATCACGCTGGTGCGGCCAATCAGGATCGGGCGTGCCAGGTCGCCTTCAATCACCAGTTGTGCGGCGCGCAGCACCCGCTCGTCTTCGCCTTCGGCATATGCCACGCGTTTTTTGGCCAAAGGTGCCCGGCGGGCCGCGTTGAACACCGGCTCCATCAGTAAACCGGTGGAGTAAACAAAGCGCGACAGTTCCTGGCGATAGGCGTCCAGGTCGGCTATGGGGCGCGTGGCCACACCAGACCGCGCTGCCGCCTCGGCCACCGCTGGCGCGATGCGCAGAATCAGCCGAGCGTCAAACGGTTTTGGGATGATGAAATCGACACCAAACGCCAGGTCTTGGCCGGCGTAGGCGTGTGCCACTTCTTCGCTGACATCGGCCTTAGCCAGGTCGGCAATCTCGCGCACGCAGGCCAGCTTCATCTCGTCGGTGATCTTGGTGGCACCGCAGTCCAGCGCACCGCGAAAGATGTACGGAAAGCACAGCACATTGTTGACCTGGTTGGGGTAGTCGCTGCGGCCAGTGGCAATGATGCAGTCGGGGCGCGCGGCCTTGGCCAGCTCGGGGCGAATTTCGGGCTCGGGGTTGGCCAGCGCCAGGATGATCGGCTTGTCGGCCATGGTTCTGACCATGTCCCCAGTCAGCACGCCGGCAGTGGAACAGCCCAGAAACACATCTGCGCCATGCATGGCATCGGCCATTGTGCGCATGTCAGTGTCTTTGGCAAAACGCGCTTTAGAGGCATCAAAACCACCGGGGCGGCCGTTGTAGATCACGCCCTTGGAGTCGCAGACAAACACGTTTTTCACCTGCACGCCCAGTCCGACCATCACATTCAGGCAGGCAATGGCGGCTGCCCCGGCACCAGACACCGCCACACGCACATCCTCGATTTTCTTGCCCACCAGCTCCAGGCCGTTGAGCAGTGCGGCGCTGCTGATGATGGCGGTACCGTGCTGGTCGTCGTGAAACACCGGAATGCCCATGCGTTCGCTGAGCTTTTGTTCGATGTAAAAGCACTCGGGGGCCTTGATGTCTTCGAGGTTGATGCCACCCAGCGTCGGCTCCATGGCGGCAATGATCTCGATCAGCTTGTCGGGGTCGCGCTCGGCCAGTTCGATGTCAAACACATCGATGCCGGCAAACTTCTTGAACAGGCAGCCTTTGCCTTCCATCACCGGTTTGCCGGCCAGCGGGCCGATGTCGCCCAGGCCCAGCACGGCAGTGCCGTTGGTGATGACCGCCACCAGATTGCCACGGCTGGTGTATTCGTGCGCCATGGCCGGATTGGCCTGAATCTCCAGGCAGGGGTAGGCCACACCGGGCGAATAGGCCAGGCTCAGGTCGCGCTGGTTGTGCAGAGGTTTGGTGGCGTTGACCGAAATCTTGCCACGGGTCGGCAATCGATGGTATTCAGTGGCAGCGTCGCGCAAGGCTTGTTCGACAGGGGAAAGAGGTTCGCTCACAGTGGCTCCGGTTTAATCTGGTAAGGGACTTACTTTACTCCTGTCCGCCGCACGTCAAGCTCTTAGGGTATTCGGGACATTGATGTGCCGTTGATCTGTCGGTTAAATAACCTACAATTTGTCCAAGAAAAAGCGGTTGGACGTCTGTTTTACGCCATTGTGAACCGCTCATTATTTGGCGAATTCAGAGCCAGAGGCCTTGTAGGTTCGGTCATGGCAGGTCAAAGCTTGTGACGCTTAAGATGGCTTGCTCTGAATTTTCAACGAGCGCTCTGACAGATTGAAGGTCGGAGTATGTATGCTTACAGTTTGACGATGCCCGAGTGGTGAAATAGGTAGACACATCGGACTTAAAATCCGCCGCTTCGTGAATAACGGGCGTACCGGTTCGATTCCGGTCTCGGGCACCATTTAGTAGTTTCAGGCATTATCAGAACCCCTCAAAACCCGCACGTTTCCCTAGCGTAGCGGGTTTTTCTTTGCGTCATTGGGTGTCAAGTCGTATCATTGAAGCTCAACACAATACCGTCATTTTTGACGGTATCGAGCAAAAGCTGAAAAGTCGATACCGTCAAATTCATTCATAGGGGCAACAATGGCACTGACTGACACCGAAGTTCGCAACGCGAAGCCAACAGACAAGGCATACAAGCTAACCGACGCGCAAGGCTTGTTTTTGCTGGTGGCCACAACGGGCAACAGACTATGGCGCATGGATTACCGCTTTGCCGAAAAGCGCAAAACGCTGGCGCTGGGCGTTTACCCGGCGGTATCGCTACTCAAAGCCAGGCAGCGGCGCGACAAGGCACGCGAACTGCTGGCAGACGGTATCGACCCCGGCGCAGCAAAACAGGAAGCCAAAGCAGCGCAGGCGGCGGTACTGGCCAACACGTTCGAGAAGGTGGCGCTGGAATGGGTGGATAAGACCAAGGCTGATCGCATGGCCAGCACGCAGGGGAAAGTGGCCACTTGGTTACAAAAAGACGTTTTCCCCTATATCGGCAACATGGCCATATCCGCCATTGGGCCGCGTGACGTGCTGGCAGCGTTACGCCACATGGAAGCAAGGGGCGCATTGGACAGCGTGCAACGGGTCAAACAAATCTGTGGGCAGGTGTTTCGATACGCAGTGGCCACGGGCAGCGCAGAGCGTGACGTGACTCAGGACTTGAAGGGCGCACTTGCCAAACATGCGCCAGCCCACTATGCAGCTATTACCGACCCCAAACAAGCGGGTGATCTGATGCGCAGTATCTTCAATTACGCAGGACACCCCAACGTCATCGCAGCGCTGAAATTGTCACCGCTGGTGTTTGTCCGGCCTGGTGAACTGCGCGGCATGGAATGGGCGGAGCTGGACTTGGATACGGCGCAATGGGTGATACCTGCCAGCAAAATGAAAATGAAGGTTGACCACCTTGTCCCCCTTTGCACTCAGGCCGTGGCGATTCTGAAAGGCATAAAACTGCTGACAGGCACACGGCGTTACGTTTTCCCCAGCATCGGACGCAGTGAAGATCGACCAATGTCTGAAAACACCATCAACAGCGCATTGCACGCCATGGGCTACGGCACTGACAAACACACTGCCCATGGTTTTCGGGCGATGGCACGCACCATCATGGATGAGGTGCTGGAAGAACGGGTTGACCTGATCGAGCACCAGTTAGCGCACCAAGTCAAAGACCCCAACGGCAGGGCCTACAACCGCACTGCGCACCTGGACGCACGCAAGGCCATGATGCAACGCTGGGCGGACTATTTGGACAAGCTGCGCGTTGGTGCGGACGTGATACCGATTCGGGCAGCGGCGTAGGCAGCATCACCTCATTGAGCCCAACCTCGCCCGCTGGGTTTTTTTGAACCTGCCAAACTTCGAGCAGTCGGCGGTTTGTCGCAAATTCAATCTAGAAATTCACCTTCTGTTGCATAAAGCTAAGGTTTGATGTAACCAATTGATTTGTAATGACATTAAATCAGTAGCGTCCCAACATTGAGTCCCGACTTGCGGGTAATTTTTTGAGTTTGTTCAGCTTTCATGAACTTTTCGCTGGTTCCGATTTGAATCTGATTTAGTACTCGCACCAAAAAAATCAATGACTTACACGCGGAAAATTGAATGAATTGCAAACGTTGGGACACCCAGCGACATTAAATCAGTTTGTGTCATTTGACGGCACTGCATTGCAGGTTTGCTCAAAAGCTAAGGTTTGCACGTCTGGTTGTATGCCAAAACAATCCGTGTTGCGCGCATTTTTTTATCGCGCAACACATAGCTGTAGGCCACGGTTGTTTGTTGCGCACATGGAGCAACACTATGCCAGCCCCTTTCAAACGCAAACCGACAGTCGTCGCCGAACAGGTGACGATTACCACCACCACCGTCAAATCGAACCAGTCTGGGTTCGATCAACTACCAGACAGCGCATTCATCCGTGAATCGCAACTGGTTCAAAGCCCCAAGCGACCCGGCAACGGCGCACCACTGCCATTTTCAGCACCGACGCTATGGCGCAAAGTCAAAGACGGCACGTTTCCCAAACCTCACAAACTCAGCACAAGGGTTACAGCCTGGAAGGTGTCGCAAGTACGCGAATGGATGACGGCTCAGGCCACGGTGTAAAGGGCTGGCCATGACATACACCAACACCCAGCAAAAAGCCCCCAGAGCTTGCGACTCTGAGGGCCTGCATGCCGACACCAACGAATCGTATTTTGCCAGCCACGGGCCGATTCAGCAAGCCCCTGATGCCAAAGCCGTTGCAACCCAGATAGCACGGCTGGCGCTGGCTGGCCACGTCGTCATCAAAGGCACTCACGGCGACTTCACCTGCTGCAAATTCGGACTGACACGCTACTGCGCAGACCTTGCGGCGCTGGAGGCATTCGCTAAGAAAGTAGGTGTACGCCATGAGTAACACCACCACACCAACACCCGACAAGGCGGCAATTCTGGCAGCGCTGGCAGTGATGTTTACCCCTGATGACGTGATCGAACTCAGGGCGTTTCCCAAGGGCCGCAAGCGCACCGACGCGGGTTACTTTGACTCTGCCCACTGGCCAGACCTGGCAGAGCACGCAGCGCAATTGAGCAACAACGGTGCAGCGGTTTACATCACGCTGAACCCGGTTGATCCGCAACTGCTGGGCCGCTACAACAACCGTATCGAGGCATTCGCAGGGGCGACAACAGCCGACAAGCAAATTGTCCGGCGGCGCTGGCTGCTGATTGATCTTGACCCGGCGCGACCTGCCCAAACAAGTGCATCGGACACCCAGCTTGGAGCGGCGCACGTCAAAGCACAGGCGATTTACAAGCACCTGAAAGGCATCGGCTGGGCAGAACCCATGGTGGCCAAATCCGGCAACGGCTACCACCTGCTATATGCGGTTGACCTGCCCAACGATGACGACTCGACGGCTCTGCTGAAAGGCGTGCTGGCGGCGCTGGCAGAACAATTTGATGACGATCAAATCAAGGTTGACCGCAGCGTTTTCAATGCGGCGCGTATCTGCAAACTGTATGGCACGGTGGCCAGCAAGGGCGACAACACCGATGCCGCACCCTGGCGGTTATCGGCGCTGGTGAGCACCCCGGCGCGAGTGCTGGTGACGGTTGACCAACTGCGCATGGTGCAACCGATACCGACAGCGCCAGCCAACGCACCACCACGCACCACCACGCAACAGAGCACATTCAATCTGGAGGATTTTCTAGCTCGGCACGGACTGGACTACAGCACAGACCGACACGATGGCCGCGAGCGGTTCAAGCTGAAAGCCTGCCCATTCAACGGCGAGCACGTCAATGGTGAAGCGGCGGTTTTCAGGGACAACATGGGTAAGCTGGGTTTTCACTGTATGCACGACAGTTGCAGTGGCAACACCTGGCAGAGCTTGCGTGACCTGCTGGAAGGGCCGCGTCAACAACGAGCACCCCATTGGGACTATGACGCTATCGGCACGGTCACGGCAAGTGACACAGGCGCTGGGCCGGACGCATGGCCAGAGCTTCAGCCACTGATCGAAAGGACAGAAGCGCAGGACTACCCGATTGACGCATTGCCCCCGCTGATTCGCGGCGCGGTGATGGAAGTTGCGGGGTTTGTCAAAGCACCCGTGTCGCTGGTGGCAATGGCCGCACTGGCAGCGTTATCGGTGGCCATACAAGCCCACACCGACGTGCAGCGCGACATCAAGCTAGAGGGGCCATGCGGACTGTTTTTGTGTGGCATCGCTGATTCTGGTGAGCGCAAATCCAGCCTGGACGGTTACTTCACTCAGGCCATACGCGACTACCAAGCCCGTGAGCACGAAAAAGCCAAGCCACTGATTCAGGCTTATGAAACCGAATTAAAGGCTTGGACTGCACAGGCCAGCGGGATTCAGGAAAGCATCAAGTCACTGGCCAAAGCGGGCAAGGACACCAAGGCGCAAATAACCCAACTTCACGACCTGGACAGCAACAAGCCGATAGCACCCCGCGTACCACGGCTGATCTACTCAGACGCAACACCCGAAGCGCTGGCATTGAATCTGGTGAATGGCTGGCCTTCGGGCGGTGTTTTTAGCAATGAAGCAGGCGTTGTCCTTGGTGGCCATGGCATGAACAAGGATACGGCCATGCGCAACATGGCGAGGTTCAATCAACTGTGGGACGGCAAGATAGCGGCAACCGACCGGGTAACAAGCGAGGGCTACGGCGACACCACGGCGCGGTTAACCATGAGCTTGCAGGTGCAGGAACCCACGCTACGGGCCTTCTTTGACAACACCAAAGGGTTAGCCCGTGGGACTGGTTTTCTGGCGCGGTTTCTGGTGGCCTGGCCTGAATCGACTATGGGAACACGCATGTTTGCATCGCCCCCGGACGGCTGGCCAGCACTGGCAGCATTCAACAACAGGTTGACGGCGATTCTGAACAAACAAGCGCCAGTAGATGACTTTGGCGTATTGACCCCGGCCATGGCGACACTTAGCCCGGACGCGAAACAGGCATGGATTGAATTTCATGATGCCGTAGAAACCATGCTGGGCACGGGCGGCGAACTCTACGACTTGCGCGATGTGGGCAGCAAAGCGGCTGACAACATGGTGCGCATGGCGGCTCTGTTTCATGTTTTCGCTGCCAGTATTGGCGCGATTGATCTTGACTGCATTGAATCGGCATCGCAGATCATCACCTGGCACTTGCTGGAGGCCAAACGGTTTTTGGGTGAGTTGGCCATGCCCCCCGAGCTGGCAAACCCGATACGGCTTGAATCCTGGCTGATTGACTGGTGCAGGCGCGAAAGCATGGACAAAGTGCCAACATCGCAGATTCAGCAATTCGGGCCGGGCAGCTTGCGGGCCAAAGCCACCTACACCGAGGCGCTGAAAGAACTGTCAGAGCTGGGCCGCGCGCGGCTGGTGAAGGACGGCAAAAAGCGGCTGATTCAGATTCACCCTGACTTGCTGGTGGCAGCATCATGAGCTTGCTGGCCATGCTCAAAGGTGGCAGGCCGAAAGGCTTTGCTAATGCTAAAACTGCTAATCTTGCTAATGTTGGGGCAGTAGACACGGCAACTTTAGCAACTTTAGCAACAATAGCATTAGCAAACCTGCCAAGGCCCCTGGCGAATGACTCTGCACTGACACCCACCAAGGTGCAGGCCGATTTGCCCACACCGGACGTTAAAGGCTTGCCTACAACCCCGGTTGACGGCGCGGTGATCGACGTCGGCACCATCAGGCCAGCGGGTTTATCAGCAAAGCTGCTGGCAGCAAGCCTGGCGTTGGACGCACAGATTAATGTGGCAGGGCCATTAGGCTGGTGCGCTGGTGTTGCAAACCCCGACGGCGACAAGCCCAAGGGGATGCACTGGAAAACCTATCTGCGACTGATGAACGAACTCAACCGCCATTCAATCGCTGCATTGCAGAGCACTGACGAGATGGTGAAGCGACTCACGGGCAAGCTGGCCGGTATCGGCGGGATGTAATTTCCCAGCAAATACGCGCAGGCGCGCGATGCTGATATGGGGTTTTCCCATATCAATCGGTAATGACGGCGGCACCGTCAGACCCGGCAAGATCAATGTGCTGGGCATCAATGCGCTGGTGGCTGACTGGCGCTGGTTGACATGGCGGTGATCTGGTTCTTTATGGATTTGCCGGGTGTTGGTGGCTGTGCCAATGCGCGTAAATGAGACGGATTGAAAAATGACGGTACTTTTGACGGTACTTATTTTTTGAGAAAAGTTTTTATTTAATTGAATCAACAACTTAGAGACTCAACGCGGTTCCGGTCTCGGTCAGAACCCCTCAAAACCCGCACGTTTCCCTAGCGTAGCGGGTTTTTCTTTGCGCTATTCGGATGCAGACGGTATCGTGACACCCTGAAACTTTGATGGTACCTTTAGCGGTATCGGCCAGAAATAGTTAAAAAAAGTGAGCTGAGTTATCCTCAGGATAGAAACCGAATTTCGATTCAGTTTCGGTCAAATCGAACACCTTTTCATCGTTGTTGCTGATCGCAAAGGCGGTCGTGAACTTTTCCTTTGATTCAAGTGATTTTTCGAACGCCTTGACCAAATCGCGCTTGCTGCAAAACATGGCGCGCATGTAAGGGCTGTTGTACGGAACTGGCGTGTCGCCTGGCACGCTCCAGCCGATGCGTAGCCCCACAAAGTCAATCCCAAAGCAGGAATAGTGACGCCCCAGATTCTCGCCATAGACTTTCGAATCGCCATAGAGACAGTCCGGGCTTGCTCGGTCGTCCAAGCGAATGCTGGACTTTCGACCATTTCGAAGCGCGGCCGCAATGTCATTTTGGTGGTAGAAATTGGAGCTCGCGAAGACAATTTTATTGACACCATCGCGCCTGGCCTGCTCAAACGCAAGACTGGTCGCCAGAAAATTGTTGCGCATCGTGTCTGAGCGTGGTGCCCCGGGGCTTGGATTACCGGCAAGATGGAAGATGGCATCGAGCCCTTTGAAAACACCGGGCAATTGGGTCGGATCGGCCAAATCCACTTGCCTACATTCGTATTGCTTAAAACTGGGTAAGGTTTTCAAATCAAACAGCACCAGTTCGCACTTTTCGCAAAATCCTTGTACCAGTGCAGAGCCCAAAACTCCGCCAGCACCTGTGATGCCAACTCGCATTTCTTGTTTCACGGCAATACCTCCAAACTTGAATTCAATCACATTTCTGAGTCTTGAGTTTTTTTGATTTGTACTGGAGCAGTCCAATGTCGCTGAAATTCGCAACGAAGGAGTCCGCAAATCAGGGGCAAACCCACTCTCCTGCCTCGTACCGTTCGATTCAGATTTCTGCGAATCTACCTTCGCTTGATCACAGAGCCTTTTCCGCTTTCATCACAAGTCAGGACAAAGTTGCCACGGATCCCGCCAGTTGTGACAAATGGCTTGAGCAACAGAGCCGGAAACTGAATTGTTGTTCCGTCGGTGCATCGCGCAAACACCTTATCGACGCTGCCCCGGTAGTACTGAAGGTACTCTTGGGCTGAAAGGTTGATGCTGAATTCAAAGCGGTTCATGTCACGAATGTTAAGTAAGGCCCGAACTGATGTCCACCTGCGCAGATTCCAAAACCTCGCCGGCGCTTGTAAACCAAGTCGGATTGTGAATCTGCTTACTTGAGCTTAAACACCTCATCAATCGGCACGCCATAACCCACAGCCAGGCGGTTGGTTTCATTGGCCAGCCCAACCACCGCCATCAGCTCGCCAAACTGCGCCTCAGTCATGCCTTTGGCCCGTGCGCCAGCCGAATGGGAGGCAATGCAATAACCACAGTTGTTGGTGATGCTAATGGCTACGTAGATCATCTCTTTGGTCAGCGGGTCGAGGGCCCCATTGGCCATCACTTGTTTGATGTTGCTCCAGATGCGCTGCAGGTTCGCGGGGTGATGGGCCAGCACCTTCCAGAAATTGTTGACCCAGTCGGTGTTGCGGGTGGCCATGATGTCGTCGTAGACAGCCTGCACGACTGGCGAGGCTTGTTCGTATTCAATGGGGTCAAGGTTTGGCATGGTTGGTCTGGTCCAGGTTTCGGATGAATATGAAGTCTGGATTTTGACAACAAAGACGGCAAAGGCGCTAACATGGCCGTCTGTACTGGTCGCTGGCACTGCACAGTACATCCTCAAAAAAGCGCCAACTGTATATGGCTGACCAGGGTCAACATCACTACAGTCACGCAACTTTGCCAACCCGCTTCCATATTTTCAGGAAAGAATTCCCATGCTGACCAAGACCCAAAAAACCAATGAAGCCCTGATGGCCCGTCGCCGCGCGGCCATTCCGCGGGGTGTGGGGCAAAGCCATGAAGTGTTCATTGCGCGTGGTGATAACGCCGAGGTCTGGGATGTCGAAGGCCGCCGCTATATTGACTTTGCCGGTGGTATTGCCGTGCTCAACACCGGCCACTGCCGCCCCGAGATTGTTGAAGCTGTCAAGGCACAGATCGACAACTTCACCCACACCTGTTTTCAGGTGCTGGCCTATGAGTCGTATGTGGAACTGGCCGAGCGTATCAACGCGCTGGCACCGGGCAACTTTGCCAAGAAGACGCTGTTTTTGACCACCGGTGCCGAGGCCGTTGAAAACGCCATCAAGATTGCCCGTTCACACACCAAGCGCAGCGCGGTGATTGCATTTACCAGTGGTTACCATGGCCGTACGCTGCTCACGCTGGGCCTGACTGGCAAGGTGGCACCGTACAAGACCGGATTTGGTCCGTTTCCGGGCGAAATTTTCCATGCCCAGTTTCCCAACGCCGTGCACGGCGTGAGTGTGGACGACTCCATCGCCTCGGTCGAGTCGATTTTCAAGAACGACGTGGAAGCCAGCCGCGTGGCGGCCATCATTGTTGAACCCGTGCAAGGCGAGGGCGGATTTAACGTGGCACCCACAGAATTTCTACAACGCCTGCGCAGCCTGTGCGATCAGCACGGCATTTTGCTGATTGCCGATGAGATTCAGACCGGCGCCGGCCGCACCGGCACCTGGTTTGCCATGGAGCAAAGTGGTGTGGCACCCGACATGATCACCATGGCCAAGTCCATGGCCGGTGGTTACCCCATCTCGGGCGTGGTTGGCCGGGCCGAAGTGATGGACGCGCCTGCTGCGGGTGGGCTGGGTGGCACCTACGCCGGCAGCCCGATTGCCTGTGCTGCGGCGCTGGCGGTGCTCGATGTGTTTGAAAAAGACAACTTGCTGGCACGCAGCCGCGACCTGGGTGCGCACCTGATGAGCAGCCTTAAAGCCATGGCGGCCAAAGACAAACGCATTGCCGACGTGCGCGGTTTAGGTGCGATGGTGGCCATTGAATTGTGCAAAGGTGGCGACGCGCACCAACCTGATGCGGACCTGGCCAAAGCCTTGGCGGCTGAAGCCACCAAGCGCGGCCTGATTCTGCTGACCTGCGGCACTTATGGCAACGTGGTGCGTATTCTGGTGCCGCTCACCGCCAGTGATGCGATTGTGAATGAGGGATTGAGTATCATCGAATCCAGCTTGGCTGCGCTGGCCTGACTGGCACGCTATTTGCATAAGAAAAAGGCTTCCAGCCCTTGTCCTGTATGCGCTGGCAGCTCTTAATGAAATAGCAAACAATGGCATCTATCGAACCTTTGGTGCGCTTTAGCAGCGTGCAAAAAACCTACGACGGGCACACTCTGGTGGTACGCGATCTGAACCTCGACATCCAGAGCGGTGAATTTTTGTCGTTGCTGGGCCCCTCGGGTTCAGGCAAAACCACCACGCTGATGATGCTGGCCGGGTTTGAGTCGCCGACTTCGGGTGAAATTTTTCTGGCTGGCAAACCCATCACCAAAACGCCGCCGCACAAGCGCAACTTTGGCATGGTGTTTCAAAACTACGCCCTGTTTCCGCACATGACCATTGCCGAAAACGTGGGTTATCCGCTCACGGTGCGCAAGCTGGGCCGCTCCGACCGCGAAGCAAAGGTGCAACGCGCGCTTGACATGGTGCAAATGGGCAACCTCAGCGCCCGTTACCCTGGCCAGTTGTCGGGTGGCCAGCAGCAGCGCGTGGCGTTGGCGCGGGCTCTGGTGTTTGACCCGCAACTGGTGCTGATGGACGAACCGCTGGGCGCACTCGACAAGCAACTGCGCGAGCACATGCAAATCGAGCTCAAGGAACTGCACCGCAAACTGGGCCTGACCTTTGTTTATGTCACACACGACCAGTCTGAAGCCCTGACCATGTCAGACCGGGTGGCGGTGTTCAACGACGGTGCCATTCAGCAAATTGATGCGGTGACACGGCTTTACGAAAGCCCATCCAACCGGTTTGTGGCCGGGTTTGTGGGCGACAACACGGTGCTGATTGGCGAGGTATCGGCCACTTCGGGCGGCCAATGCAGCGTGTTATTCCCCTGTGGTAGCACTGCGACCGGTGTCAATGTGAACGCCGCCGTCAAAGGCAACCGGGGCCAGGCCTGTATTCGGCCGGAGCGCATTCAGGTGCACCGCGCTGCCGACCGGCCCGCGGGCAACTGCATGTCGGCCACTGTGGATGACGTGATTTACTTTGGTGACCACCTGCGCCTGCGCTGCCAGGTGGCCCAGCAGGCCCAAGCCACGGTCAAAATTGCGCTGGCCAGTCAGACCATTCCCGCACCGGGTGATCAGGTCTGGCTGCACCTGCCCCCCGAGCATTTGCGGGTCTATTTGTGATCTGCATGCAATTTTTACCCCCGTTCTTTACCCAAATTGGAGACTGTTGATGAAACTGAAACCCCTCGTTGCCGCCTGTGCAGCTTTGACCGCCCTGGCCGCCCAGGCCGAAACCCAGATCACCGTGGTGAACTTTGGTGGTGCCAATGGCAATGCCCAAAAAGTGGCGTACTTTGCCCCCTTTGAGAAAGCCACCGGCAACAAAGTGGTGGGCGTGGAGTACAACGGCGAGCAGGCCAAGATCAAGGCCATGGTCGAAGCCAAAAAAGTCACCTGGGACGTGGTCGAGGTCGAATCCCCCGACGTGACCCGTGGTTGCGATGAGGGCCTGTTTGAGAAGCTGGACTACAGCAAGATCGGCAACAAGGCCGACTTTCAGCCCGCTGCCGTGCATGAGTGCGGTATCGGCACCTTTGTCTGGTCGACTGTGATGGCCTATAACGGGGACAAGCTCAAGTCGGCGCCCACCACCTGGGCTGATTTCTGGGACGTCAAAAAATTCCCCGGCAAGCGCGCGTTGCGCAAGGGCGCCCGTTACAACGTCGAATTTGCCCTGATGGCTGACGGCGTGCCGGTGGCCGACGTGTACAAGGTGCTGATGACCAAAGACGGTGCTGACCGCGCGTTCAAGAAGCTGACTGAGCTCAAGCCCAACATCCAGTGGTGGGAAGCCGGCGCACAGCCACCGCAGTTCCTCGTGGCGGGCGACGTGGTCATGACCACCGCCTACAACGGCCGCATCGACGCCGCCCAGCGCGAAGGCAAAAACCTCAAGATCACCTGGACTGGCGGCATTTACGACCTGGACTACTGGGTCATGCCCAAGGGCACACCCAACAAGGACGCGGCTCTGAAGTTCATCGCCCTGGCCAGCAGCGCTGACGCCCAGGCCGAATACGCCAAAAACATCTCTTACGGCCCGACCAACACCAAGGCGCTGGCCAAGCTCGATGCCAAGGTGCTTGGTCAACTCCCCACCTCATCTGCCAATGCCAAGACGGCACTGCAGTTCAACGTGAGTTTCTGGGCTGACCAGGGCGAAGCGCTCGAAAAGCGTTTTGCCGCCTGGGCTGCGCAGTAATTTGTAACATGGCAGCAGGAGAGACGGCATGAAAGCCCCGGTCTTTAGCGGCGTCGCTGGCGAACTGCCGGGCCAACTTCGGCGCTCTCAGCGCCGCAAAAAAGCCTTTGCCATCTCCCTGACCCTGCCCTTGCTGATTTTTTTGCTGGCCACCTTCATTGTGCCCATTGGCGCGCTGCTGATTCGTGCGGTGGAGAACCCCGAGGTGGCAGGCACTTTGAGCCACACGGTGGAGGCTTTGGATCATTGGGATAAAACCTCAACACCATCCGATCAGGCCTTTTCGGCGCTGATCACTGATTTGTCGGCCATTACCGAGCAGGCGGATGCGGGAAATCTGGCGCGTCGGCTCAACAGCGAGATCAGCGGTGCACGCTCGCTGATCATGAGCACCTACCGTGCCCTGCCGTTCGACAAAACCCTGTCACCTGCGCAGGTGAAGGTAAAAATGCTCGAACTCGACCCGCGTTGGGCTGAAGTGGGGTTCTGGCAGGCCATTGAAAAGAATGGTTCGCGCTGGACACCCGACTACTTGCTGACCTCGGTCGACCTGAAGCGCAACATTCAAGGCGAACTTGTGAAGGTGGACGCCGATGAAGCGGCGTTTTTCCGGATTTTGATGCGCACTTTCAGCATCAGCGCCACGGTGATGGTGTTTTGCCTGCTGCTGGGTTACCCGCTGGCTTACTGGCTTTCAACGCTGAGTGCTCGCCAGGCCAATATTCTGATGATTCTGGTTCTGGTGCCGTTCTGGACCTCGATTCTGGTGCGTTCTGCCGCCTGGATTGTGCTGCTGCAGTCCAACGGACTGGTGAACCGATCGTTGCTGGAACTGGGTGTTCTCAGCGAACCCCTGCCACTGCTGTTCAACCGCCTGGGCGTGGTGATTGCCATGGTGCACATCCTGCTGCCCTTTATGATTTTGCCGTTGTACAGCGTGATGAAATCGGTGCCTGCTAGCTATCTGCGGGCTGCCGTGTCGCTGGGTTCGTCGCCGCTGGCGGCGTTTTTCAGGGTTTATGTGCCACAAACCTACCCCGGCATTGGTGCAGGCGGCTTGCTGGTGTTCATCTTGAGTATCGGGTACTACGTCACACCAGCGCTGCTTGGAGGTGCCGATGACCAGATGCTGAGCTATTACATCGCTCAGTACACCAATGTGAATGTGAACTGGGGCATGGCGTGTGCACTGGGAGCGGTACTGCTGAGCGCCACGCTGGTGCTGTACGCGGTGTACCGCCGGGTCGTTAAATCTGAACTGAGTCTGGGGTAAACCGATGTCTTTACCTGCCCGCCCCGTTTTCCCGGCTTACGCCACCTTGCTGGACAAAGTTGGCTGGTATGCCCTGCGCGGTGTGGGTGTGCTGGTGCTGCTGTTTCTGCTGCTGCCGATTCTGGTCATCATGCCGCTGTCGTTCAGCGCCAGCTCGTTTCTGTCTTACCCCATGCCGGGCTGGTCGCTGCAGTGGTACGACAACCTGTTCTCCAGCGAAGAATGGGGGCGCGCCACGCGCAACAGTTTTATTGTGGCACCCCTGGCCACCATTCTGGCGACCATCCTGGGCACCATGGCGGCGGTGGGTCTGGCGCGTGTCAATTTCTGGGGCAAGGGCGCGCTGATGAGTTTGCTGATCGCACCGATGGTGGTGCCGATTGTGGTGGTGGGGGTCAGCACCTATCTGTTTTTTGCCAAGTTGGGGCTCAATGACAGTTATCTGGGCCTGGTGCTGGTGCACGCCGCCCTGGGTGCACCCTTTGTGCTCACTACCGTGCTGGCGACCTTGCAGAGTTTTAACGAAAACCTGATCCGCGCGTCTTTAAGTCTGGGTGCCGGACACCTGGAGACGTTTTTTCGCGTTACCCTGCCCATCATTGCGCCGGGGGTGATTTCAGGCGCACTGTTTGCGTTTGCTACCTCGTTTGACGAGGTAGTGGTGACCTTGTTCATCGCCGGGCCGCAGCAGGTCACACTGCCACGGCAGATGTTCACCGGGATTCGCGAGAACATCAATCCGACCATTGCCGCGGTGGCGACGCTGC
>JADKAW010000033.1 GCA_016719055.1 Candidatus Rhodoferax mariagerensis
ATCCGCCCTGCTTGCCGCTGATGCGTTTGAAGTCGAGCGTGCGGCTTTTGTGCGCGGCCAACAGAGCCGTGATGCGGTCGACGGACTGGGCGGGTGAGAGGTCTATCATGAATTGGCACCAGTTGATCGGGTGGTATGCCGAACCTGAATTGGATTGCTGCGGCCATTATTGCTATATTTGAAATAGCTAAATGCGCATTTTTTATATGGGTTACAGGCCGAGAAATTGGTCATTGTCAATCTACATACCTGCTCAACAGCAGAGACACCACTTAACAAACCGTTGTTAAAGAATGGCCAAACTTCTTGAACGAGCTCAGTTTTCCTAACTGGCCGAAGTTAGCCGGGATTTGCTCGGCAATTCGAATGGCTGCCAGTTTGGGCTGGTAAGCGCCATGCATCGGCTGTGGGCCAAACGGAACGTTGTACTGCTCAAAGAGTTGTTCGAGCCGCTTTTTGGGATTGGATACCGTGTCAGCATTCTTGGTATGGGCAATTGCCACTGGGTGCGCGGGCCGCGAAAGCACGGCGGAGAGCGCCGTGCCATCTGCCAGCAGCCATGCCTCCAACTCTTTGTGGATGGCGATCAAAAACAGGCAAGGGTGCGCATCCACCGCTGCATTCACCAGCGACGGCAGCAGGTCTAACCGATCTTGCGCTTCGCCATCGGGTTTTTTCCAGCGTGGCAATATGTCCCAGATGATCAGCACCTTGTCGTAGCCAGTTGCGAACAATGTTTTGGCGACATCGCCCGCCTTGGAAAACAACTCTGGTTTAGTGCCTTGGGGAAATGTCTTGACTGCTGAACCAGGCGCAATGCGCTTGGCAAAGTGTTCAAACACTTGCGCGTCCTCTCCGGCTAAACGGCCCTCACACACAATGGCTACCTTCATTCGCTGTCTCCCCAACCGCCCTCGGGTGCTTCGCCATCGATGACGGCCGGTGCATCGGTGCCCGGCAAGGGATCACGCTGCAAGGCATTCATGGTGTACAGCCGCCCGGGCATGAAATTTTGCCGCCAAGCCTGCATCTCGGCGCGGCTACCTGGCCAGGAAAACTCTGGCCCCTTCGCGCCGCGCTCGCACAGCAGCACATCGTCCAAGTCCAGCATGTCCAGCAAATAGGGGGAGTGCGTGGTGGCAATGATCTGGGAGCGGCCACTTTGCGCCGCAGAGCGCATCAGGTCCACCACCAGCCCCACGGTGCGCGGGTCCAGGCCGTTTTCCACCTCTTCAATAAACACCACCGGCGGCGGGTCGGGGTCCAACAGCGTGGCGATGAGTGGCAGCACGCGCAGCGAACCAGACGACATCAACCACCCCGGAATCTCGTACTTGCTTTCCAGCAACTGCACATAGCTGCGGCGGATGATGCCTGCGTCCAGCACCTTGGGTTCCACGTCGCTGGCATAGGGCAGCACATATTGCAGCGCGTGTGTAATTTGCTCAAAGGCTGACGGCGAGCGCTCACGCAGGTCGATCAAATACTCAGCCACATTCGAGCCATCACCTGCCAAATGGATACGTTGCCCACTGCGGCTGACGGACTGCAACTGACCAATTGTGTCTGGGTTGAGCCGCAGAAAAAGTGTGCTGCGCAAACTGCGCGTGACCTTGTCGAAAGCTCCCAAAAAGGGCAACAACATGGTCGAGCCGCCGACACTCCTCGACGCACCTTCGATACTCGCTCTCAAGTCGTCGGAGTACTTGAGCCCAAAAAAACTTAAGTTGACGTTTTTTCCGACAACATTGCGTTCAAATTTGGTTGAAGCTATTTGCCCGCGTTCTTGCTGGATGTACAGCAGGTTTCCTTTGTCGGCGGTGTTAACAGCAACCGAAACTTTGGCCCTGGCTTTGTCAAGTTTGAGGTTCAGCGTCAACTTCATAGGGTTGGGCTGCTTGGCCAGCGGTGCGTTACTGGCCTTACCAGATTGGGCGCCCTTATGCCAGATGTGCTCAAACCCTTGCCAATGCTTCATCGCACCTTCCACCCCAAGGTCCAGGATGCGTACATAAGTTTCAGCGGCTTCCAGCAGGCTGGACTTGCCGCTACCGTTGTTGCCAATGATCACGCTCAGGGGTCTGAGCCGCACCGTGCCAGAGGAGCGCAATGCCTTGAAGTTTTCTACAGCTATAGATGTGATCTGCATGGCGTTCTCTTTCCAGAAGTTGGGCGGCTAATCCACCAGCCCTTTTGCGATGCGCCGGTAGGCGTTGTGGGCATCCACCTTGACGGGCTGCGGTACCAGCGGGAACGTGCCCAGAATGTGCGTGAACTCTTCTTCGTTCAAGCCGTAGAGGTGAGCCACCAAGCCGTCCAGCTCGGCGCGCAGCTTGGCACGTTCGGTGGGGTCGGTGGCACCGTCTTGGTGGTCTTTCAGGCCCACGGACTTGGCGAGGTCGTCGAACTCGGGGGTGGTGGAGATCAGGCGAGCGACGCGACAAACTATCGGGCTGAACCTTTGGTCTGCCCTGGTCAGCCGTGGCATCGGTAATTGATAAATGTAGAAAAAGTTTATAGTTGTCGTGACCTTTTGACGCAATACCCAATCAAGTACGAAGCTGTTCCAAATTCCACACACAAACAATTGCTGATCTATTGAGATAATCTGATTCCCGTTTTCATCATTTGATTGAATCGTTGGCAGTTTATTGCCATGAAAAGCAGGTGGAATAACGGCAGAAATTAAGGTTCGGGTATCAGTATTTCTTGCAATGTCACGAAATCCAACTCGATATGACTGGTAATCAAAAACCTGCTGTAGCTCTGCTCTGCGTCCCAAAAGTGATTGTCTACCTTCATCAACATCAACCCAATATCGAGGTGCAGAATATGCAGCGTCAAACTGCCAAATCATCTTCCCTTCAAACAGCGGCAGTCGATTTCCTACAGCCGCAGATTTGAACAGTTTGCTATCAGTCGTCATATTGAACTCAGAGGAAAGTTTCAGATTCCAACTGCCTTCAATATGATCGCCCAGTACCGGGAATTTAAATAGCTTCTCGGCGATCTTTATGTCGAAAGAAGACTTGAATTCCATGATCGACAACGTGTCCGGTGACAAACGTTTGATAAGTTCTACCTCCAGCCACAGTGCGCCTTCGTCGGGAAAGCGCGCTAACTCTTCCACGTCGTGCCGCATGAATGCCGCCGGAAAGCGAGTCGTACCTATCGCACCGCCCTGAGCTTCAACCGCCTGCGTGGCCAGCAAGTCGTTGGGCGGAGCACTGAAGTTGCGCTCGCCAGTAGCTTGCAGGCGGGCAGCAGCAGCCTTCTCGAAAGTTAGCACGACGAATTTGAAGCTGCGATGTACGCCTTCAAAAATCTCTTTGCGATTTTCAAAACAGAATAGACCTTCTATCTGAGTGTGGCCAAACAGCAAGTCGCGCAACCCTTTGGCCCCGAGGTCGGTGTAGATACCGCTGGGAATCACAATACCGCAATGACCACCTGCTCGCATCAAATGGAAACTGTGCTCAACAAACAAGAGATATAAATTGATTTTTGCGGAAGTTTGATTAGCGAAATCAGGCGAACTTTTAAACCATCGTGCCATATGTGGAAAGCGACTTACATATTCCAACCATACTGCCAGAACTTCACTGTTCTGCATTAACTTATCGAACTGCTTAGTCCAGTCCTCAATGCGAATCTTGTTCTTTTGAATGGTTTGATCGTACTGTTGAAAAAACTCCTTCTCATCGGTTTGAAACACCTCCCACGGCGGGTTCGCCAGGATGATGTCAAAGCCGCCGCGCTTTTGCACGATGTTGTCAAACACGTAGCCCCAGTGGAAAGGGGTTTGTGCGGCGATGTCTGCCACGGTGACCTGGCGCTTTTTGGGTTTGCCAAGCTCTTTTTTCTTGGCATCCCACTGGGCTTCTTCAACCTTGATGCCCAGAGCTTCAAACTGGTCACGCAGCAGCTCGTTCATGACGCTGCTGGCGTGCTGCATTTCGGCATCAATCCTGTCGCGCAGTTCTCGCAGGTTCATGTCTTTGCCAACCACTTCGGCGGCGTGGCGGTAGGTTTCCAGGTGGCGGTTTTTGTCCTCCACAAGTTTTCGGTAAGGCGGCTTGAACAGGTCGTCTTCCTTATGGTTGAACTCGTGTTCATCCACCCGCATCAACCCCACCAGCGAGTTGCCGGGCAGGATGTTGAAGTCGATATTGGGCAGGGGCTCCAGGTCTTCTACCCGCCTGACGGACGACACCATGGCCAGAAACAGCCGCAGTTTGGCGATTTCGCAGGCTTCTTCCATGATGTCCACGCCGTGCAGGTTGTCGGTGACGATGCGGCGCTTGATGTAGTAGCCCACGCTGGGGTGGTCTTTTTGGATGCCGCGCAGCCAGTTTTCCAGCTCTTTGCTGGCGCCCATGCCAGCTCGGCCCACCACGGCGTAATAAACGTTGATCAGGCATTTGAGCGCCGCCACCAGAAACGCGCCCGAACCCACCGCCGGGTCCAGGATGGTGATGCTGGGCAACACCTCGTTCACCAGTTTCAAAGCGGTGCGCGTGTCCATGCGCGCCAGCAGATCGGACACGGTGTCGAACTTGACTTGTTTGATGCCCAGCTCAGGCACGGCGGGCTCAAACACGCGCTCCAGAATCATCTGGTGGATGCTGCGCTCAGCCAGATAGCCAGTGATCTCGGGCCGGGTGTAATAGGCTCCAAAGGCTTTTTGGTTGATGTATTTCTCAAAGATGTAGCCCAGCACGTCGGGGTTGATCTCGTCCGAGTCGCCACCGGGTGTGTCGTCCAGGTGCCAGGTGAAACTGGCAAACAGTTCAAAAATGCCTTTGAAAGCGGCATCGGCCACGGTCAGGGTGGTGCCAACGCGCGGCACATGGTTGGCGTCCAGCTCCAGCTTGTGATGCAAAAACAGGCCACCGTTGAGGTAGGGAATTTGGCCCGTCAGGGCTATTGCCTCGGGGCTGCGGTCAGTCTCCGGCTTGGCGAAGGCTTCAAAAAACAGGGCGTTGAGGAATTCGCCAAAGAAACGGTCTGGGCCGCGTTGCTCGCTTATGTGTAGCTGCTCACGCAGGTAATCAAAGGACTGCAGGCCTTTTTGGTCACACAGAAAGCCCTTTTTTTGCAGAAACCAGACAAACATCAGCCGGTTCAGCAACACGCTGGCGTACCAGCGTTTGTCGCGTTCGTTGTCTATGCCTTTGATGTGACTGAGCAGCTCCAGGTGTTGCTGCTGGTAGGCGGCGAAGAATTTTTTGGTGGTTTTATCAACGTCCAGCGCGGCGGCAATGCGGCGCGCGGCCTCCAGCACAGGCAGGCGGCCAGAGGAGTCCAACTCTGACAATTCGACCACCATGGCTTGCAGCTTGCTGGCGAACAGATCAACCGGCTGGCCCTTGAAGTAGTCGTGTCGGCGCGCGGTCAGGCGCGGTTTGCCAGTTTCAGGGTGTTTGTCGCGCTTGACCCAATACCACTGGCTTTGCGACGCACCGGTTTGTTTGTCGGTAAAGATCAGCAGGTTTTCGGCATGGTCGCGCGCGATGTGTTTCCACACCCGCATACGCTGCCGCTCGTCTGGCCAGCCGCTATCTGCCACTACCTGAATGGCGACCACGCCACCCAGCTCGGCCACAGTGCGGCGGGTGAACGAGGTTTCGCCCGCTGCGTCTTTGGCCCAGGCGGCTTCAGAACTGGCGTGGTTCCAGCCCAACACGTCGGCAAACAGCCGGGGGAAGTCAAAGGCTGAAAGGTACTTTTCGAAGCCGGGGAAGTCGAGTTGGGCCATTCAACGCACCCCCAGTTGTTTGATGGTTTGCAGCCCCACCAACGAGCGCATTTGGGTAATAGCGATAGTGTTGAGCGCCAGCAGGCGTTGTGGCGCACTCTGACCTTGGTGGATCAGCATGGCGTTGATGCTTTCCAGGTTGGACAGCACGACCAGTTGCTCAAGCGTCGCGGTATCGCGCATGTTGCCTGGCTGCTCCGGGTTGGCATCACGCCATTGTTTGGCTGTGATGCCAAACAGCGCCACATTCAACAAATCGGCCTCACTGGCATAGGCGATGCCCTTTTGCTCGGCGGTCAGTTGCGCCGGAATAAGCCGTTCTTTGATGGCATCGGTGTGGATTTTGTAGTTGACTTTGGACAGGGTGCGCTGAAAGTTCCACTCCAGCGACAGACGTTGGCTTTCATCATCCTTGAGCCGTTGAAATTCTTTGATGAGGTAGAGCTTGAACTCTGGGCTAAGCCAAGTGCCAAACTCGAAAGCCAGGTCTTTGTGGGCGAAAGTTCCGCCACCATAGCGGCCAGCCCGGGATTGAATGCCAATAGCGTGGGTGGCATCAATCCATTTTTTGGGCGTGAGGTGAAAGCTATTGAGACCGGCCTCTTTTTTAAAGGTCTCGAATTCGCCACTGTTAAACCCTGGGTTGTGTATTTGCTCCCATATACCCAAGAACTCCAGCGTATTGCGATTGCGCATCCAACTGTAGATGAGGGTGTCATCGCCAAATTTTCGGCTCATATCGGTTAGAGATATGAAGTCATCTTTATTCTGCGACATCACAGTGATCGCCGTGCCCTGCACGCTGATGGTGATTTTTTTGTCTTTGCTCATGGTTTTGGTCTCATTCTTCTTGCACCAGCCCCAACGAGCACACCACACGCGGCTCGCGCAGGGCAGTGTCGTCTTCGGTGTAGGTCAGGCGGGCTTCTTCGCGCAGGGATTTGACGGCACCGGCCAGCTCTTCGTCGTTCACGCCACTGCGCATCAGGCGGTTGAGCAGGTCGGCGGCGGTTTCCAGCAGCGGGCGCTGGTAGAGGTCGTCCAAAGCGCGCTCCAGTTCTTCATCACGAAACAGCGTTTTCATCTGCTCGGTGGCGTAGGGTTTGAGGCGCTCGTAGGCGCGCCTGCGTGGGCTGCTGGGGCGGCCCAAGCCACCGCCCACCGCCTTGTCCTGACTCACGGCGAGTTGCAGGCCATGGGCGACCAGCTCATGGTGCTGTTCCAAGCGTGGCACAGCCGGTGTGCCAGGCGCACATTCGGCGGCTCGCAGCACGGCAAATTGTGATTCGGTCACAGTTTTGCCATTGGCGCCCACCCAGGCCAGGTGGTCATTACCTTCGGGGGACTTGACATAAACCAGCGCACCGCCTTGGGCCTCGTCTGCGCCCAACAGGGGAAAGCGTGCCTCGTCCAGCGCAAATGCCTTGGCGGAATAGACCACGGGCGGTAAGGATTCCACCGTGCGGGCCAGGTCCGGGTCGTCCTGGGTGGCTTGCTTCCAGATTTGCCAGGCGTATGAGGCCAGGTCAACCTCGTCGTCGTTGTCGTCCAGCACACCTTGCTGCTCGGTGTACAGGTTGCGGATGGTGTTGGCTTCTTCGTCCTCAAAGAAAGACTCATCGGTGCCAACCACCTCGGCGTTTTCCTGCAGGCGTTGGCGAATGCGCGAGCGCAATTGAATGAGTTGCTCCACGCCGTCGGCAGGCAAGAACGAGTAGCAATGAATTTCTTCGGCGCGCTGGCCAATGCGGTCGACCCGGCCCGCGCGCTGGATCAGGCGGATGATGGCCCAGGGCAAGTCAAAGTTGACCACCACGTTGCTGTCTTGCAGGTTTTGGCCTTCAGACAACACGTCGGTACAGATGAGAACCCGCACTTCATCGGCCTTGGGCACTGTCTTGTTGTTGGACTTGGGGCTGAATCGGCAAGCCAGCGCGTAGGGGTCAGCACTGGCACCGGTGGCGACTGCGATATGGGTCACACCAGCATGGTGCAGTTCACGGGCCAAGTACCGCGCGGTGTCGGCAAACTGGGTGAACACCAGCACCTTGGTTTTGGCGTGGGTTTGAGTGACGAGGTGGCGCAAGGCCAGCAGTTTTTGGTCGTGCGCCGAGTCCCACTGGCCTTGTAGGCTGAGCAGTTCGGACAGCGTTTGGGTGTCTTGCGCCAGGTTGTCTGCCAATGAGGGGCTTGAACAGGCTGGGGCGAATCCACTTGAAACGCTTTTTGTATTGACCGGCGTATTGCGCGTAAACCGCTTTGGCGCGAGCCATGTCGTCCAGCAGGCCGTCGGCTTCTGTAGCGGTTTCCACCATGCCATCCAACAGGTCTTCCGGGTCACCCTCAACACCGTCGGCATCTTCATCAACGCGTTCCAGGTCCAGCAGGCCCGCGTCCAGCACGCCCACCGGCAGGTCCAACCCTTGTTCGATGGCGTACTGGTAAATCTGGTTGCGCAAAATGTGCCGGTCAATCGACTGCAGGAACGAAAAGCCGTTGGATTCCAGGCGCTTGAACAGGTTGGTGCGGCAAAAGCCCATCAGGCGTTTACCAGCGCGGCCCAGGTTTTCGATGATCTTGCGCTCTGGGCCGGTGGCATCTTTTTCAGCCAACAGGTCAACATACAGGCCCAAACCATAACGGGGCACATGCAGGGCGTTGATCTGGTCAACCACCGCCGGGGAGTAAAGCCGGGCGTAACGGTCAGTCGGGTCGGTCTCATCGACCGTGAACTGCAAGGACACCGGTTTGCGCACTGGAAAATAGCGTTTTTCACCATCCTTGCCAGCGATGAAACGGCGGCCTTGGCCATCCGCCTCGGTGTAGTGCCCGATGATGAAACTGCGGGTGCGGCGCACCATGTACAGGCGAATCAGCTCGCGCCAGTCGTCAAACTCATCGCTCTTTTCAATCGCCAGAATGGAGTTGACGCGGCACTGGTGCTTGCGTTCAAACTCGGCCTCACCGATGCCGCATTTGCGCATGTGGTGCTCGGGGCGGATGCCGATATTGGCTTTTTCATCAATGAACAGGCGCAACTGTGATGACAGGTCAGCCTTGGTTTTGTTGTAAGGCGTGGCGGTGAGCAAAATGACTTTGGCATCGCAACTTTTGATGTAGTCGGCTATTGCTTTGTAACGGCGACCTTCGCGGTTGCGAAGGTTGTGGCTCTCATCAATCAGCACCAGACGGTAGCGTTTCAGGTCGGGCAGCTTTTTGGTGACTTGCGACACCGGCAACACCATACCGCGCAAGCCGTAGCCGGTCCGATAACTCTCCCACATGGGTTCCAGGTTTTTCGGGCAGATGATGAGAGTTTCATAGCCCAGATCGTCCTCAAACATGCGCGCCAGGGCGGTCGCCATGATGGTTTTGCCCAAGCCCACCACGTCGCCAATCATCACGCCGCCACGGCGATGCAGATGGCGGGCAGCGATTTTGACGGCGCTTTTTTGAAACTCGAACAGTTCCTGCTCAAAACGGGCTGGCAGGCGGAACTGGCTCAAACCTGCACGTGCCTCGGTGCTGAGGTGGTAGGCGATATTGAGGTAGATATGGTGCGGGGGTATGGCCTGTTCGCGCGCCCAACTGGTTTCAATGATTTGTGCCAGATCGTCTGAGACGTCCAGCGCCCAGCGGTCGCCCCAGCGGGCATCAAACCATTGAGAGAGCTTTTCGGTCCCTTGATGGTCGAGCACGTCAACATTGAGTTCCCCCTGTTTGGACAAACCCGATAGCGTCAGGTTGCTGCTGCCAACAAAGCCAGTGATGGGGTTGTTGATGTCATCGCGAAACAGCAAGTACAGCTTGGCGTGCAGCGGGTAGGGCAAAAACAACTTGACCACCACCTGACCAGCGCGCAGTTGGCGTGCCAACGTGCGCAGCCCTGCCTCGTCTTTGCCGGTGGGAATGCCCAGCGTGATCTGTTCGCGCAAATGGGCAGCAAACTGGGTTTTAAGGCGGCTGGCGGTGGCGTTGTCGAGCAGGCCTGCCGCGTCAGACTGCCGGTACAGCTCGCGAATGTCGTCGAAAGGGGGGCGCTGCATGCCGACCAGGACCCGGCACACCTGGCCGTTTTCTGGCCGCCATGGCGCAATCAAATCATCAATCGCTTGCCAGCCACGCAGGTTCAGGTAGCCGACACAGAAATCTGAGCGCTGCGACACCTGCAGGGTGGCGCGCAAGGTGGTCAGCAAATCTTGTGCGATGTTGTCAAAAATGCGTGCCATATGTGGAAATGTCGCGGTTGGTCAGTGGGGACTGATTGTGAATGGATCAAGCAGCCCGAGCTGGTACCAAGCCACCCTGTGGTGTATCGAGTGGCGGTGCATAGGTGCCTCAAAGACCAGCGGTGAACGCCGGGTGAAAGTGCACCTGGCCGCGCGGGCTGGCTCGATTGAATGGCAAGGCGAAAAAGACCTCTGCCGGCACACCTTCCAGAACCAGGTCGGCCGTGTTGGCAAAACCGAAGCGGGTGTAGTACTGCGGGTGACCGACCAGGCAGCAACCCGCACCGTTCAGGGCCTTCAGCCGTGCCAGGCCTTCCCGGATCAAGACTGAGCCGATACCCTGGCGTTGGTACTGTGGCAACACCGACACCGGGCCCAGACCGTACCAGTCTGGTGTGCCGTCAGACAGGGTCACCGGTGAGAACGCAATATGCCCGATCACCTCAGCTTTGACCTGAGCCACCAGCGACACCGTGAGTTTGCCAGCCTGACGCAGCGCCGCAACGACCAACTGTTCGTTGTGCTGGCTGATCTCCAGGCTCTTGAACGCCTCCAGCGTCACTTGGGTGATGGCCACAACATCAGCGGGTGTTTCATCGCGCAAAGTGATTTCGGTGGTCATGGTGTGCAATTTTTGGTCCGCAATGTTCGGGGCATGAGGGCAATAAAGTGCCGCAATAATACGCCGCTAGCAGCACATAACCGGCCAGCCCGGTGCCGCCAGAAATCTCTCAATAATCCTGAATTTATAGCTAGTGACGCAGACTGTATAAGGGCTGGAGGCCTTAAAGGCTTGAAATATGCGATGTCTGGCAAGATAGCCGACAGCAGGCCTTATTTCATCACCAGCAGTAACTGGGCGGTGCGCGCGCCTGAGGCTGACATGGCCTCGGTTGGCGGCTGAACTTGAACCTCGGCAAAGGCACCCGACAGCGTGTGGATGCGCGTGGCGACATCCTGCGCCTGTGCGCTGCCGGATAGCGTCAGCGTGACCCGATAGCCTTGCGGATCGGCTTGTATCGGCCCGTGCTCAGCCAAGGGGTGGCGGGTGCGGCGCAGTTCATGCTCGACCCACAGCAGGCTGGGCCGCCATGCAGCAACGCTTGCCGCAGGCAGAATCAGCAGCTCAAACTCATGCGCGTTGTTGGACCACAAGGGCTGGCGCAGCACCCGGTAGCCAATGCTGGCGCTGCGCAGCCGGTCTTCCAAGGCTGCCACCTGTTTGGATTGGGTGGCCTTCAGGCTGGCGCGCACGCCTTGGGGGTCCGGCTTCAAGCCGGTCAACATCACCGGCCCCAGCAGGCTTGCGGACAGGCGCTGGCGAGTTTGGGCCACAACGGGCGCTTCGGGGGCGGGTGGCGTGTTGTCGATTCGGGGCGGCGCGGGTTTGCTGATGTCGGGCCAACGAATGGCCTCATTGAGCCGCATGCCGGTGCCTGGTATCGGCAAACTCAAGCGTGCTGAGTCGTATTGGAACAAGGTGCTGCGTTGGCCGCCAGAAAAGCGCACCGCCAGCCTCAGGCCGTTGGGGCTGGCCCGGTTTAACAGCACCACGCTTTGGCCTTCAAACCAGCCCTGCTCGGTTTTGCGGCTGGTACGCACCGGGGTGATCAGTTCCACCGAGCCGTCGCGGCAGGCAAAGTCAGTGCCGTAACGCAAGGTGACGGACGGGCTGCTCGGGAAGCGACCCATTGCGCCGCTCTTGATGAACAGTTCCCAGTCCTGCCCGACACCGCGAACAAACTGAACCTCGCTGTCCAGAAAACCGGCCATGCGGCTGCTCAGCGCCTGCAAGGCATCACCGTTGGCCTCGCCAAATTCAGCGACTCGGTAGTGGCCACTCAGATCAGGGCAGGCGCTGTTGTCTTTGACGCTGGCGGCGCTGGCCGGACCAGTCCACGCGCCAAGACTCAGGGCGGCGCAGGCCAGCACGGCGGCGTGTGGGTGGGTGTGAAAGCGGCAAAGGGTCATGGGTTGGCCTTTTCAGGGTGGGGCGCTGCCAGTGTGTCAGTGTGTCAGAGCGTATCAAGGTGCTGGCGCAGATGTGCCGCCCGTACCTGCAGTTGCGCCAGGTCAGATGCCTCCATGCGCGCCAACTGCTGGTAGGCCATGCCGATGCGCGGATTCTTCTTGAGTTTGTCGGCGTTGCGCTGGTAAAAGTCCCAGTAGAGTGCGTTGAACGGGCAGGCTGACTCGCCCAGGCGCTTTTTTTTGTCGTAAGCGCAGCCCTTGCAATAGTCGCTCATGCGGTCAATGTAGGCGGCGCTGCTCACATAGGGTTTGGTGGCCAGCAGGCCGCCGTCGGCAAACTGGCTCATGCCCAGCGTGTTGGGTAACTCCACCCACTCGAAGGCATCGATATAAACCCCCAGGTACCAGCGGTGCAGTGCCGGCGGGTTAAGACCTGCCAGCAGCGCAAAGTTGCCAATCACCATCAGCCGCTGGATGTGGTGCGCATGGGCGTGTTTCCATCAACACATACACCAAGCCCGCGTCCACTTGGGCAAACCAGGGGTACAGCGGGTTGAGCTGGTCGCCCAGGATCAGACGCAGGGTTTTGGCGGGTGGTGTTTCGCCAGGGCAGGCCATCGGCTTATTTCCCGGCGGGCGCGATGGTGATAGTCACCGGGCCACGGACGGCCAGTGCGTCGCTGCCGCTGTCGATGCGCCCGAGCTTGATCAATCCGCTGGAATACCCAAAGTCCCGGTAGAAGATGGCCAGGTTGCCCCACGGGGCGTAGTAGGTGATGTCACCCGGTGCGGGGTCGGTGCCCGCTGGCGCGCCTTGTGTGGTGAGCTTCTTCGGCAAGTAGGCGATTTTTTCGGTGGCGGAGTAGTCGTCGAGCTTCAGCGTCAGCGGCAATTGGGCGATGAAGTCGCGTGTGGTGGGGCTATCGGTCAAGGTGGCGGTCAACTGCTGGCCGTTGACTGTCAGGAGAATCTGCAGGGACTGGGTTTGCGCCGCCAGTAAAGTGCTGACAGCCAGCGCCAATAAGCCCGTCAGCAGAATATGCAGGCGCTGCATGTTTTGCTTTCAGGTTGGGTTGTTGAGCGACGCCATGTCGATGACAAAGCGGTAACGCACATCGCTCTTGAGCATGCGGTCAAACGCTGTGTTGATGGCCTGTATCGGGATCATTTCAATGTCGGACACGATGCCATGCGCGGCGCAGAAGTCAAGCATCTCTTGCGTCTCGCGAATGCCACCAATCAGCGAGCCTGCCAGGCTGCGGCGCTTCAGAATCAGCCCGAACACGTTGGGTGACGGATGCGGCTCAGCCGGTGCGCCCACCAGCGTCATCGTGCCATCCCGCTTGAGCAATTGAAGGTAGGTGTCGAGCTGATGCGGGGCGGCGACCGTGTTCAGGATGAAGTCAAGCTGACCGGCCAGGCGGGCCAGCTGCTCGGGGTCGGTGGAAATACACACCTCATCGGCCCCCAGGCGCAAGCCGTCTGCCACCTTGGTGGGCGAGGTGGTGAACAGCACCACCTGGGCACCCATGGCGTGGGCCAGTTTGACACCCATGTGGCACAGGCCGCCCAGCCCGACGATACCCACCTTCTTGCCCGGCCCCACACCCCAGTGGCGCAGCGGGGAATAGGTGGTGATACCGGCACACAGCAAGGGCGCGACACCGGCCAGGTCTTTCTCGGCGTGGCTGATGCGCAAGACGAAGGCCTCTTTGACAACGATGGACTGGGCGTAGCCACCATGGGTGTTTTCGCCCCCGAACAGCGGCCCGTTGTAGGTGCCGGTAAAACCGTTGTCGCAATACTGCTCCTCGCCCTCGTGGCAAGGCGGGCAGTGGCCGCAGCTGTCCACCATGCAGCCCACACCGACCAGATCACCGGTCTTGAATTGGGTCACCTGCACGCCGATGGCCACCACGCGGCCAACGATCTCGTGGCCGGGAACCGACGGATACAGGGTGTTGTTCCACTCGTTGCGGGCGGTGTGCAGGTCGGAATGGCACACGCCGCAGTAGCTGATGTCGATCTGCACATCGTCAGCGTGCAGGGCCCCCCGGGTGATGGCCATCGGCGCCAGTGGCTGGTTGCTGGCGTGAGTGCCAAAGGCTTTGACGGTGGTGGCGTGGTTGGTGTGCATGCACATTTCCTTGGCGGTTGAAGATGAGGGGACCATTGTTACGCGCATGCTTCGGGCATGGGTGGCGAATGGCTCCCTTAACCTCGCGGAGCACCACACCAAACTGAGCAAGCTCTTGCCCATCCACCCCTGGCTGCGGCACCACGTGAAACAGCCCGCACGGGGCGGGCTGCAATGAAGTGGCAAGCCACTGACACAGCAGGCCGTTGACCGACCTGCGCGCCATATTGGACGTGAGTTTTACTTCTTGGCGGGTTCGTCAGGCTTCTTGTCGTTGCCTTCGATGAACGGAGACCAGGGCTTGGCTTTCACCGGGCCGGGTGTCTTCCAGACCACGTTGAACTGGCCGTCAGCCTTGATTTCGCCAATGAACACGCTCTTGTGCAGGTGGTGGTTTTTCTCATCCATCTTGCTCACGATGCCGCTCGGTGCCTTGAAGGTCTGGCCCGCCATGGCGGCGATGACCTTGTCCACATCGGTGGATTTGGCCTTCATCACAGCCTGCTTCCACATGTTGATGCCAATGTAGGTGGCTTCCATCGGGTCGTTGGTCAACGCCTTGTCCTTGTGACCCGCAATACCCTTGGCCTTGGCGTAGGCCGTCCACTTATTGATGAACTCGGTGTTGGTGGGGTTCTTGATCGACTGGAAATAGTTCCAGGCAGCCAGGTGACCCACCAGCGGCTTGGTGTCGACACCACGCAGTTCTTCTTCACCCACGGAGAAGGCGACGACTGGCACGTCCTTGGCCTTCAGGCCGGCGTTGCCGAGTTCCTTGTAGAAGGGCACGTTGGAGTCACCGTTGATGGTGGAGACCACGGCGGTCTTGCCACCAGCACTGAATTTCTTGATGTCAGCCACGATGGTTTGGTAATCCGAGTGACCAAACGGGGTGTATTTTTCGTCAATGTCGGTGTCTTTCACGCCCTTGGATTTGAGGTAAGCGCGCAAAATCTTGTTGGTGGTGCGGGGATAGACATAGTCGGTACCCAGCAGCACCCAGCGCTTGGCGGCACCGCCGTTTTTGCTCATCAAATAATCAACGGCAGGAATGGCCTGCTGGTTAGGAGCGGCACCGGTGTAGAACACGTTTTTGGACAGCTCTTCACCTTCGTACTGCACCGGGTAAAACAGCAGACCGTTCATTTCTTCAACCACCGGCAACACCGACTTGCGGCTCACGCTGGTCCAGCAACCAAAAATCACGTCCACCTTGTCTTGACCGAGCAACTGCTTGGTTTTTTCAGCAAACAGCGGCCAGTTGGATGCCGGGTCCACCACCACTGGCTCGAGCTTTTTGCCGAGCAAGCCGCCCTTGGCATTGATTTCGTCAATTGCCATCAGCACGGTGTCTTTCAACACGGTTTCAGAAATGGCCATGGTGCCAGACAGGCTGTGCAGAATGCCAACCTTGATGGTGTCAGCAGCCAGGGCTGGCAATGCCGACAGGGTAGACAGCGCCACGGCAGCGGTAAGCGCCTTGAGCGTGAAACGACGTGAATTCAAAGATTGCATGTGAGCTACTCCAAAGTTGATAAAACCGTTGTCGCTGCGCAAAGTCTGCGGGTGAAACAGACCAATCAAGCGGCGATGGGGTGACTTTAGGCAACCTGGCAGCTTTGTGAAATACGCCGGGTGGCGTACATGTGGCAGACACCGAGCATCAGGCAAAAATACCGTGCAGGTACCAGGCCAACGAGGGTTGTGCCGCATGAGCATGGCCCAACCGCTCCCGGAAAATCCACAACAGCACAGAGTTGGCACTACGCGCCACAAAATAGTCACGCAGTGCGGCCTGCGCCGGCGCGCCAGGTGCTTGCGCCAAGGACGTCTGGGCCGCAGTGCCAGACGCAGGTGCAGGCCACCAGCCGGTCTCAAGCCGCTGTGGCCCGGCCAGCAAGGTCAGGGGCCCCTGGTAGCAGGGCTGCTGCTGGTGCTGTGCCAGTGGCAAGGGCTCGGCCAGCAACCACGTCGGCCACAGTGCACACGCCCATTGATCATCAAAATGGCCTGCAGCCCTTTTTGAGTGCGCGCTAGCCACTCTTGATTCAATTGCGTGTGTGGCGGGCACCCAGGCTTGCCGACACTCGGGCCGGTAGTCGGCCCGCGCCTGCAGTTGCAGCACCTTGTCAGGCCCCAGGCGGGCGCTCAGGCGCTCAAGGGTTTGCAACAGGCTGTCGCCCGGCACCTGTTCGTCGAGCAACAAACTGGTGCTGGCACCTGCGAGCGCAAGGGTTTCGATCGAGCGCAGACGCAGCGAATGCGCTGGGGCTGCCAGGTTGACCTGAGCCAGGCGCTCGGCCAGCAAACGCATCAGGTGCGCAGTTTCTGCGCTGGCCTGGGCGCTGCGGATCACCACTGCCCCGTGGGTGTCGGTGTGGCGGCGCTCGTCCATGGTCCAGCCCAGCTCGATGGCCAGCACACCCAGCTGGCGCAACTGCAACCACACCCGTAATTGCGCCAGCAAACGCTGCGCAACAAACAGCATGGCCTGGGCATTTTCAACCGGGCTGACCAGCTCCAGCCGGGAATCAAAACTGTCAGGCAGTATCAACCATGGGTAAACATCTGGCCGGTTGCCATAGGCCTGATCCAGTGCATTTAGCAGCTCAGCGCCAAAACGACGCGCCAGCCCACCCCTGGGCAAAGCACGCAATTGGCCCCAGGTGTTGCAGCCGATTCGCGCCAACACGGGCAGGTGGGGTCGTGCCGCCAGCAGCGCGGCCAGCGGCAAGTCGTCTGCTGGAAATACGCCGGTGCGGGAAGCATACAAACGCCCGAAAGCTACCAAAGATGTAGCACCTTGCGCATACCCTATAAGGTCTACAGGCTTATTTGACGCATAAACATGGCGCAACAGACCAGCGCGCCCGCCCCACAGGCGTTCGCTGGCGGACACCTCCAGCAGCACGGCATCGGCCAGCCGGGCGACCTTGGGGGTGTATTGCAGTGCCCACCAGCCCAGCACGGTCAGGGGGTCGTGCACGGCAGCTGTTGCCGCGTCCGGCAAGGCGGGTTCAGGCTGGGGCTGTAAGGCAATCCAGTGCATGGGCACACTCCAGCAGCACGCTTATTGGGGCGCAGCGCGCGCGCAGGCTGAGCGTGTGGGCCAGCGGCGGGCCGCGGCGTTTGAGAATATCAACACACAGCCCATCAGCCTGACGGCCATCCGCGTCAGGTGCTGGCCCAACCAGCAGGCGCAGCACCGCCGGCGACGACTCGGCCTGTGACTGCGCTGGCCGCATGACAAACAGCAGTTTGGCGTGTGACTGTGCCGCCAGTTGCAGACGACGCAAATGGTCGGCGCGCACCTGATGCAGCCACAGCAGCAGGGCATCCACCCCCGCACAACGCAGCAACTGCTCGGCCGCCCACAACCGGTCTGGCAGGCTATCGGCCTTGACCCACAGCAGTTGCTGCACAGCCAAGCCCTGCCCGGCCAGGCCAGGCCCAAACGGCGTGTAAGGTGCACCCACCAGCACCACGGTTTGCTTTAACCGGCGCAGCGCCGGCAGCAGCAAACGCCACTCATGCTGGCCATTTTGTGCCTGCAAGATCTCGCACAGAGCACCCACTGGCCAACCACCACCGGGCAACTGGGCGTCCAGCAGCTCGTGCCCGCTGGGCCAGGCCACATCCTGGCTGCTGGCGGCGGCCGCCAGCGCGTCGGCACGCCAGACGGCATGCCCCACGTCGTCGAGCAGTTGTGAAAGGGAATGCAAAGCCATGGCATCATTACTGTATAAATCAACAGTATATTGAAGAATCGATCCGCTCGCCTATATCATTGCCCGATGTTTTCAAGTTCTGCCCTGTCCGCCCCACAGAGTCGCCTGCGCCAGGCCTGGCAGCGGCAGTTGGCAAGCTGGTGGTTCATGCTGCAGTTTGGTGCCGTGGTGCTGGTGCTGTCGCTGTCACCATCCACCCACACCCCGGCGTATCGCGCCACCACAGCGCGCCATATGTACACCAACACCTGGCAGGTGTTGCCATGGTTTACCGCACTGTCAGCCTTGCTGAGCCTGGTGCTAATCCGCATCGTGGTCGTCACTGCCCTGAGTTATGGCCTGTCGCAATATGCGCTGCAAATGGTGGTGCGGGTGCTGGTGCTTGAGCTGATTCCTTTGTCAGCCGCCATGTTTGTGGCCTTGCGCGCCGGGCTGGCATTCAACAGCGGCCAGCCCGGAATGTTGGACCACCGCCAGGTCAGTCGGGTAGCTGACCTGAGTCTGGAGCACTTGCGCACCGACCTGACCCCACGCCTGCTGGCCGAGGCTTTTTCTGTGCTGGCGCTGGCCATGATCAGCAGCATGATTGCCCTGGTGCTGACCTACCTGATGGTGTATGGCCTGTCGCCCTGGGGTCTGCCGGGTTTTACCCGCACCGTGGGGCAGGTGTTTGACCTGACCGTGAGCTTGAGCTTTATTTTGAAAGCCTTTTTGTTCAGCATGGCGGTGGCTGTGGTGCCGATGGCTGCCAGCTTGGAGCGGGCTGCTACGCCGGCCCGTGACAGCATGCAGCCCGGCTCAGTGCGGCTGTTTTTGGTCTTGCTGATGCTGGAGGCTGCCTCGCTGGTTGTCAAATATGTCTGACGAACTGTCTGGCAAACCTCAAATGCCCCGTCATTCCCACGTGACCCATCCATGAATCAACCGCACTCATGACCAGCCCTGCCCTGCCCCCCAAAGATCCGGTGCCCCACATGGCCAGCCTGGAGCGCAAAGCCCTTGTCTTGTTGACCACCGTGGCGCTGACCATTGTGGGTTTTGTGCTGTACGTGATGTTTGCCCGCGGTGTGTTTGAGCAGACCCAACAGCTGGTGCTGACCTCTGATGACTCTGAAGGCGTGATCGTCGGCATGGACATGACCTTTTCGGGTTTTCCGATTGGTCGCGTGCGGCGCATTGAGCTGGCTGACGACGGCAAGGTCCGCATCGTCATGGAAGTGCCACAAAAAGACGCACGCTGGCTGCGCACCTCTAGCATCTTTACCCTGGAGCGCGGCATGGTGGGCGACACCCGTATCCGCGCCTTCAGCGGCATACTGACCGACCCGCCCCTGCCTGCCAATTCCGAGCGCGCCTTGCTGCGCGGCGACATGACGGCAGAGATTCCGCGCGTGGTGGCCTCGGTGCGCGCCCTGCTCGAAAACCTGGAAAACATGACGGCCGAGCAGTCCAGCGTCAACACCAGCCTGGCGCACCTGAAAACCGTGACCGAGCGCCTGACCAGCCGTTATGGCATGCTGACGGGCGTGCTGGGCAGTGAGGACAATGCCAAAAAAGTCATCGCCACCCTCGACAACAGCAACGCCCTGCTGAAAAACGCCGACCAGCGGGTGTTTGGCACAGGCGGTGTGGCAGATGACACCCAGGCCACACTCAAAATCACACAAGCCACCCTCAGCAGCAGCCAAGCCGCCATTGCGCAGCTGACCGCGCTGCTGACCGACACCCGCAACACGCTGACCAAGGTGGATGCGGTGCTGGGAGAGGCCCAGGCCGTGGGTGCCAATGTGCGCACCGTCAGTGCCGACCTGGGCATTTTGCGCACTGAGGTCGAAGCCAATCTGCGCAGGATCAGCCAGTTGACCGACGAAATCAACCGCAAATGGCCGTTTGCACGCGACACGGAGATCAAGCTGCCATGAACCCATCAGTCATGAAAAACTTGTTGGTGAGATTTGCCGCGTTAGGTGCAAGCCTGCTGTTTGGAGCCTGTGCCAGCGCACCGCCGCGACCCGACTGGCAGGCCAATGCGTTTGCGGCACTGGGTCAATTCAGCTCTGCTTATCTGGAAGGCAATTCGCGGGTGGCCGACTTTGAGTTCAACCGTGCCAAAAACGAGGTGGCCCGCACCGGCCGCCCGGAGCTGATGGCGCGCATTGAGCTGGTGCGCTGTGCCCTGCAAACGGCTAGCCTGGATTTCAGCGCCTGCACCGGCTATCAGGCCCTGGCGGTCGATGCGCTTGCGGCAGAGCAGAGTTATGCCGATTTATTGGCCGGCCGCTGGAGCACCCTGAAACCTGACTTGCTGCCAGCACCCTACCGTGCGCTGGTGGCACCAGTCCTGACAAATTGCACGCAGCCTGGGCAAGTCAGCGGCACAGTTGTTGTAACAACGCCCAACAACAGTCTTCTGGAACCGATCAAGGAGCCTGTGACGCGTCTGATTGCCGCCAGCTTGCTCTTGAAAATGAAGTGCCTAACGCCCGCTGATATTGGGCTGGCGGCAGATACTGCGTCGAAACAGGGCTGGCGCCGGCCACTGCTGGCCTGGCTGAGGATGATGCACCAGCGTGCCCAGGCAGCAGGCGAGGTGTCCGCAGCAGCGGTCTTGCAGCGACGCATTGATATGGTGCTGCAAACACCTGCACATTAAAGCCTCTTCAGCACGTCACCCACGTCAACTGAGGCGCAGCAACCAGACAGGGCGGACCCTCATACTGGAGTACCAGAAATCGGGGCTACCCTGTCTGGCTGCTGCGCCGATGCTGTTGCGCCTGCGCAAGGGCAAATTAAATACCTCAAGTGATACGTCAATGGGCGTTCACTGGATTGGGATGGCGGGAATCATGCAGACTACCTGATACTTATATGACAAATTGGCCTGAAGACCCCGTTATTTCTGGGCTGCTAGCTATGCTATTTATAGCTAAATAATTATGTTGAGTGGATGGGGATTGATGGATTTCTTAAGGCTGATGGCTGTCGTTCGCGCGGTACTTTGGTGGGGCAAGTCCGCATCTGAGTCGACGGCCAGCACTGGCCGCTTCCGGCCAAGCAACTTTCATGATTTTCGAAACCGATCAGCGACAGTTCGAGTTGATCGGCTACATGCCGTATCCGGCCTTTCAAGCAAACTGAGAACCGAAACAAAGAAATGCGGCTGCTAGACGCAAAGTACATATTCATTGAGCGGAGCCCAGCCCAAACGGTTTTGGCGTTGCAGACGCTCGTCCTTTGCGCCGACCATACCAACTTGGCTTTGCAGCCAACAACCGAGCACCAATTGCAGCCTGGCACTGTACTTCCAAACTGTTCAGTAAATTCTCCAGGAATGCAATGAAAGCCTGAACCTGACGATCTTTGCGTGCGTCAGGGCGGTATAGGGCGCTAAATGGTGGTGCATCGTGGCTGCCCCAATCCATGAGAACCGGCTGTAACGTGCAGTTCTTGACGTGAGACCAAACCGAAATGTCGGCAAATCGACCCACGCCAAGCCCTTCGAGGACAGCTTGCAGAACATAATCTCGGCTTTCACTAACGAGCCAGCCACGCACTGCGACCTCTTCGCTTTCGGACCCTTTGACGTGACGCCATAGATCCAGAACTGTGCCCTCGGGAGATCGCACCAATAGGCACTGATGACTCGCAAGGTCCATGGGCCGAAGTGGAATACCGTGTCGTTCCCAGTAAGCTGGACTAGCGCACACAATGAGTCGGCTTTGTGCCAGGGGACGCTGCACCAAATTCACATCGCCTGGCCAACCCAATGCGACCAGGACGTCCAAGCCCTGAGCCTGCGAATCGGTGACAGTGAGGTGATCAATGACGCGCAGATCGATCTGAATTTTGGGAAAGCGTTCGCGGAACTGCTGGAGCGCGGGGATTAACACTAGACGTGACAGTAAACCGGGGGCACCTACGACCAAAGTGCGTTCAAGTTGGGCTGGCGCATTGGCAATTGCTTGCTCAGCGTCGGCAAGTTGGTTGACCAGCGGCAAGCAAGCTTCCAGGTAGGCTGCGCCTTTAGAAGTAAGCTTTAGGCCTTGGGTACTGCGGTCCAATAGCAGCATGCCAATTTCGCGCTCCAAAGAGCCGATGAGCTTGGAAATAGATGGCACGCTAACGTCGAGCCGACGGGCTGCACCGGAGAAGCTGCCTTCTTCAGCCGACGCAATGAAGTACTGCAATGCCCTTAGTTTGTCCATACAACATCCCAATGCTCACGCTAGTTGTTTCAACCAAAAGGTAAAGCGCATTGTGCATTGTTTCATGTTTCGCTCCTATGAATGAACGCCTAAATTTGGCACATCAACACCCAAAGGAGTTCATCGTGCGAGCATTCTTCAACCTTTTCTGCGTCTTTGTTGCCCTGACGGCAAACGCAATCCCTGCACTTGCGCAGGACATCTATCCAACAAAACCTATTCGACTGGTCGTGCCGCTGGCCGCGGGTGGACCAACGGACTATATTGCCCGTACCGTTGCCAAGAGTCTTGCGTCGAGTTTGGGACAAACTGTCATTGTTGACAACAAGCCGGGAGCGGATGGCGCAATTGCAACCCGCGAAGTCATCGCCGCTGCGCCCGACGGTTACACACTATTGTTTGTAACTGGCTCGATGATCGCGGTTCCGCTTCAAGTTAAGCCGCCTTCATTCGACTGGCTTGGGCAACTATCTCCAGTCGGTAAAGTGGGCCGATTGAGCTTCTGCCTTGCTATACATCCAGACGTTCCAGCTAAGACAGTTGCCGAGTTCATCACTTATGCCCGCGCGAATCCTGAAAAGCTCAACTACGGGACCAGCACCATGAGCGAACTGATGGCCGCAGCCGAGTTCATGAAGGCCACGGGTGTGCGCATGACCAGAGTGCCCTACAAAGGTGGTTCGCAGGCAATGCCAGATTTGCTGGCCGGTCGCATCCATGTCATGTTTGGTCCAGTGACACTGGCTCAACCCTACATAAAGACCGGCGGAATTCGTGTCTTGGCTACCCTTTTACCCAAGCGTAGTGCCGTATTGCCAGATGTGCCAACCCTGGCTGAGGCCGGATATCCTGGCATATCGGTGCCGACGTGGCAATCAATTTTTGTACCGGCAAAAACGCCACAGGCAATCGTGTCCCGCCTGGCCACCGAGTTGACGGGCATCTTGACCAAACCCGAAATCGGCGGTGACTTTGAACGTCGTGCGGTCTTCATCGAATCGAGTTCCCCGCAAGAACTTGCAGCGACTGTTTCCAATGAGCAAACGACCTGGCTGAGGCTGATCACAGAATACGGTCTTGATCGCGAATAGGAATGCGAGTTCTCTTTTGCTCGACCGGGGGCGCTGGGCACCTTAGGCCGATGGTGCCATTGGCCTTGGCCTTTCAACAGCGGGGACACGGCGTGGCATGGGCCACCTCGCCTGATGCGCTACTAGAACTCGCGCAAACTGGCTTCAAACTATTTCCTGCTGGCTTGGCGATGGACGATGCCAGACGCATTTACCACCAACGTTGGCCTGAAGCCGCATCGTTGCGTGGCGAAGAACATGCGGGGCATACATTTCCAAGACTGTTTGGCGGCGTTGTCGCACCAGCCATGATTGCCGACCTTGAAGCTGCACTTGATCTTTATGCTCCTGACCTTGTAGTTCTCGAACCTGCCGCCTTGGCCATGCCACTCGCGTGCCAGCGCCAAGACGTCAAGTATGTGACCCATGGGTATGGGCTCAAGCTGCCTCAATCACATCTCAATGAAGCGATGAGGGAGTTCGCCCCGCATTGGCAGATGACGGGGATTGAGCCGCCACAAGACGCGGGTCTCTATCGCGATTTGTACATCGACATTGCGCCACCGAGCTTGCAGACAGTTCAAGAATTTAAGCCAGACTCCTCGCAGCTTCTCAGCCCTTCGGCCAGTCAGTCGATGTGCGAACCTGACTTGCCAAGCAGACTGCTGCATGCAATGATCTGTTCGCGACAACCAAAGATATACCTCACCTTCGGAACAGTCTTCAATCAACTGGAGGCGCTTAGAACTGCCGCGATTGGGCTCGCCCGATTGGATGCCGTGGTGGTCGCGACTGTCGGTGGCAGTGGCAATATGGATGACTTTTCAAGCCTTCCAGAGAATGTCCATGTGGAGCGCTATCTCAATCAGGCTGCGTTACTCAAACATTGCAGTGCCGTCGTGTCACATGGCGGCGCTGGAACCGTGTTGGGGGCCGCGGCCTACGGTGTACCCCAATTGATACTTCCACAAGCCGCTGATCACTTTAGAAATGCGCGCGCGTTGGCCAATGTCGGAGCAGGTCTGGTTATTGGCAATGATCGATGTACACCCGACGCCATTGAGTCGTCGGCACTTTGCTTGCTGACTACCCGAGCCTTTGCCACCGCCGCACAGTGCCTGGCAGATGAAATCCGCTTGATGCCTTCAGTCGATGATGT
>JADKAW010000034.1 GCA_016719055.1 Candidatus Rhodoferax mariagerensis
GACTTTTTCCCGGAGATTCGAATTTTGGCGTTTTTTTGGACAGTTGCCCGGATCGTTGGGGGCAAGTGCTAATGAAACGACGCGAGTTGGTTGAGGCAAAGATGCAATGTCGGACTCGACGCGAACTGCGCGCGTGGGACTTCTTGATTGGCGTTCAGGACATTACCCGCATGGGCGCTCTTCGATTCAGCGCGGCTGACGACATTGAGCCGCCGGTGTTTTTGGCCAATGAAGCCCTGGCGGCGCCGCCTGTTTCGCAACTGGGCGCTTTGCAACAGGTTGCGCTGGCACTCAGTCGCAAGCGCCAGGACGACCTCTCACTGCTGTCGCATTGGTTAAAAGTGTTGGTGGCCCCGGGTGCCTCGCTGGGTGGTGCACGGCCCAAGGCCAACCTGCTGGGTGAAGGTGAGAGTCTTTGGATCGCAAAGTTCCCTGCCGCAGACGATGAATCCGATGTGGCACTTGGCGAGAAGCTGGTTCACGATTTGGCGAAGCAATGTGGCATTGACGTGCCACCTTCGCGGCTGGAGCTTATTGGCCACGGCTACCATACTTTTTTGGTGCAAAGATTTGACCGATTGGGTAGTAGGCGCCGGTTCTTCACATCTGCCATGTCCTTGCTTAACAAAACTGACAAAGAAGAAGCAAGCTACCTGGATCTGGCGGAATTTATCGCAACAAAAGGGAGCCCGGCGCACATTGCTGACGATTTACGCGAGCTGTTTCGACGCGTTGCGTTCAATGTCATTGTTGCCAACCGAGACGACCATTTGCGCAATCATGGTTTCGTCCGTTTGCCCGGGGGTTGGCGGCTTTCACCGGCTTTTGACATGAATTCCTCAGGCAAGCGAGACAGCCATGTTCTGGCCTTGGCCGACCATGACGTAACGCCAGATTTGGAAACGGTCTTGCAAACGGCTGAGTTTTATCGGCTCAGCGCAAAAGAGGCACAAACAATTGTGGACAAAATCATTGACGTCGTGCGCCATTGGGACGTTCAGGCTCGACTTCTGGGATTGTCAGCTGAAGACCGTGGCGAGCTAGACGCTATTTTTTTATTGACGAAGTTGTCATGAAACGATATTTATACGAATCTCAAGGAGATGCCAAAAGCGTGAAAGCCACGCGTCTGATTATCAAGTGAAACGTTTTTTGAAACAATACCTCAGGAAAACATGGCCGCCGCCGCTACGATCATTGGCAAATAATTTCAATTGAATCCCTTGCGTTGCAAGTACTCAACAATGTTTTCAAAGGTGCTAATGACGAACCGGCTCTCGTCCACAGCTAGATTGAGCCGCTGTAAACGGACGAACGATTCTTCGGGGTAGTGATGTGAAAACTTGTTGCGAAGCATGGCTGCAGTGCCAAAATCTTCAGCCGATTGAATCGCCCCCAGCCTTTCCATTAACAGGGACTTGTCACGGTTTGACTTGTCACTGATGTCTTCTTGTTCAAGATAGGCTATGCCTCGAAATAATTGATCTTGAATCATGGAAACGCACTGGGAATAACGCAGTATCAACGCATCGATGGATTCCTCTTCGTCATCTGTTAATGCTGCCGCCCCAGGAAGACCTAAGGGAAACAGATGCTGAACCTTGGCAACCGACTGGCGCAACTTGGCAACGCGCTGCGCACTTGCATTCACACTGATCTTCAACATATCCAGCTCTGTACTCACAGCCGGATTCCTTTGCGGGCGATTTGGTAAATGGGTTGCTCGGTTTGGTCAGGGGTTTTGATGAGCAGGTCAACCTTGGTGTCGCATGCGCTGCTTAACCGGTATTGCAGGGTCAGCGCTGCTTTTAGGTCTATGACGCGTGTAGCTTCCAGAAACAGGTCAATATCACCCCCGCGTCGCGCATCATCAGCCCTGGAGCCGTACAGATATAGCTTGCCCTCAGGGTCAATTGAACGCACGTTCATACGAATGGCGATGAGTTCGGCGGGGTTGAGTCTCATAACTTGCGTACTTTTACCTGTGATGGCTAGCACCAAGGTGCGGCCAGCGCGGTAAGCCTTTCATACGGCTCCACATAATTGGCCACGCTGTTTTCCAGTTGCGGATGTTTTCCACAAACTCGCGGCCATTGGTTTTGAGCACTGGCCACAGGGCAGGGTGGTCAAGCAGGTCAAGCAGGGCCTGCGCCAGGGCATCGGCACTGCCAGCCTTGAAGAGCACGCCAGTTTGTTGTGCTCTATGAGTTCTTTGTGGCCGCCCACGTCGGACGCCACAAACAACTGGCCCTGGGCCATGGCCTCCAGCGGTTTGAGGGGTGTGACGAGTTCGGTCAAACGCATGGGGTGGCGCGGGTAGGCCAGCACGTTGATGAGGTCGTAGTAGCGGTTGACGTCCTGATGCGGCACGCGGCCGGCAAACACCACTTTGTCTGCCACACCGAGTTGCTGCGCTTGTTGGCGCAAATTGGCTTCTTGCACGCCGCCACCTACCAGCAAGAGCTTGACATCCGGGCGCGCCTTGAGCAGCGCTGGCAGCGCGGCCAGCAGCAGGTCAAGCCCTTCATAGGCATAAAAAGACCCTATGAAGCCAATGACCGTGGCACCGCTAAGGTTTAGCTGCGCCAGCAAGGCCGGGTCTGGCGGGCTGCCCAGGCTGAAGGCTTCCACATTGACGGCATTGGGGATGACAGTGACCTTGGCACTGGGCACGCCACGCGCCACGATGTCGGCACGCAGGCCCTCACAAATGGTAAACACATGGTCGGCACGCTGGATGGCACGGGTTTCAGGCTGCGGGTGGCACGGTAACGCAGGCTGCCCTGGTTGGTGGAACCGTGGTCTACGGCGGCGTCTTCCAAACGCGCGTATTTCATACACCACCGGTAGGCCTAGTTTGCGCCCCACCTTGAGTGCGGCAACGCATTAAGCACGGGCGAGTGGGCGTGAATGATGTGGGGCTTGACCAGGCGGGCAACTTCTTCAAGGCGCTGGCCCAGGGCTTTCATCAGGGCCACTTCACGACCCACCGGCAGGTCTGCCAGCAAACCGGTGCCATTGGGTGTGCGGTAAAAGTGCAGGCCGTCAGTCTCTTCTTCAGCAGCTTTGCATGGGCCTTGTTTAGGAGATGTGATGTGAAAGGTGTCCCAACCCAGGGCGCGCTGCCCACGCAACAGCGCCGCCGTGCGAAAGGTGTAGCCGCTGTGCAGCGGAATGGAATGATCAAGAACGTGAAGGATGCGTAGGGTCATGATGCGGCGCCCACCACCTGTGCGTCAACCACCTGGCGCAGAAAGGCTTCAAACATCAACAATGTCCATAGCGGCGCGCTGTAGTCATGGGTGCCGGACTGGTGGGCGTCCACCAGATGCTGCAAATAGGTTTTGTTGAACCAGCCGGTGCTGGCAAGCCTGTCACCCAGCACGGCCTCGCGCACGCGCTGCTTTAACGGCCACGGAACCAGCGCGCCAGGGGCACTGAAAACCCATTTTGGGGCGGTACAACACGTCGTTGGGCAGGTGGGGTTCCATGGATTTCTTGAAAATGTACTTGCCTTCCTGGCCCTTGATTTTGTGGCTGGAGGGCAGCGTGGCAAGCCAGTCAACCAGTTCGTGGTCCATCAACGGCTCACGGACTTCCAGCGAATGGGCCATGCTGGCGCGGTCGACCTTGGTGTTGATGTCACCCACCAAGTAGGTCTTAAGGTCAAGGTACTGGATAAGTGCCAATGGGTCATCGGTGCCGGCTTGGGCGGCGTGGCGGTCAAAGACTTCTTGCGCCTTGTAGCCAGCCAGTTCGGTCTTTGAAGTCGCTGGTGAAAAGAGCCTCACGCATGGGGCCACGCAGAATGGACACGGTGTGAAAGTAGGCTTCCACCGACGTGCGGGCCAGGCCCTCGAACGTGGTCTTGGCCCGAAACATGCGCGGCGCCCAGTCGGCCTTGGGGTAGAGCTTGCCCAGCGTGCCAAAGAGTGGCCGGCGCAGCCCCATGGGCAGTGCGCTGCGCATGTGTTCTTCCATCAGGTGCATGCGGTAGCGGCGGTAGCCGCCCAATGATTCGTCACCGCCATCCCCGACAAGGCCACGGTAACGTGCTTGCGCGCCAACTGGCAGACGCGGTAGGTGGGAATGGCCGAGCTGTCGGCATAGGGCTCGTCGTAGAGGCGTGCCAGGGTGTCGATCAGGTCAAAGTCGTCGCTCTTGACAATTTCAAGTCGGTGGTTGGTGTGGTAGCGGTCGGCCACAGTCTGGGCAAAGGCAGATTCATTAAAAGCGGGGTCATCAAAGCCGATAGAGCAGGTGTTGACCGGCTCGGCTGACAGGCCCGCCATCACGCCACCACGGCGCTGCTGTCCACACCGCCTGATAAAAAAGCACCAAGAGGCACCTCGGCAATCATGCGCAGGCGCACGGATTCTTTCAGGCGCTGCACCAGTTCGGCCTGGGCATCGGCCTCTGAGATAGGGTTGTCCAGGCTGAACCTGACGTCCCAATACGCCACCGGCGCTGGCATGGGCTGGCCACGCCGGAGGGTGAGGGTGTGCGCGGGTGAGAGTTTTTGCGCTTGCTTGAAGATGGTGCGCGGCTCGGCCACGTAGCCGAGCGCGAAATACTCTTCCACGGCCAGCGGGTCGATCTCGCGGCGCAGACCACCATGGGCCAGGATGGACTTGAGCTCAGAACCAAACAGCAGGGTGCCGTCATCCAGCAAGGCGTAGTACATGGGCTTGACACCCAGCCGGTCGCGCGCGAGGAAAAAGGTTTGCTGGTTGCGGTCCCATAGGGCAAAGGCAAACATGCCGCGAAAGCGCTTGACGCAGTCAGCGCCCCAGGACTCCCAGGCGTGCACGATGCATTCGGTGTCGCTCTTGGTGTGAAACACATGGCCCAGCGCCTGCAGCTCCGGGATGAGTTGCTGGTAGTTGTAGATTTCGCCGTTAAAAACCACCACCACCGAGCCGTCTTCATTGAACAGCGGCTGCTGGCCGGTGGCAATGTCAATGATGGACAGGCGCCGGTGGCCCAGGCCCACGCCGGGCTCAATGTGCAGGCTGCCTTCGTCGGGGCCGCGGTGCAGCTGCGAGTCGTTCATGCGCTGCAGCACAGCGCGGCTGATGTCGGCTGAGCCGCGGGTGTCAAAAATACCGGTGATGCCGCACATGGTTTAAGGTGTTTTCCTGAGAATATTGGGCTGTAAGCGCCCCAATTGCTGATCGTACACGCGCTGGTAAGCAGACACCATGGCCTGCATGCTGAAGTTGCTCAGCACGCGCTGGCGGCCAGCCTGACCCATCTTTGGGCCTGCCATGGGTTGCTGGCGAATGCGACCAGTTGCTGCGCCATGGCTTGTGAGTCACCCGGCGGGGTAATGAAACCAGTCTTGCCCGTGCACGGCAAGAATCGGCATTGCCGCCACCGCAGTGGCGACCACCGGTAAGCCGCTGGCCATGGCTTCCAGGATGGTGTTGGAGATGCCTTCGCCCAACGAGGGCAAGGCAAAGGCGTGCAGGCCGCGCATGATGTCGGCCACGTCACTGCGCTCGCCGGGCAGCCTGGGTGCCGGGCAAAACCGGTTGGTGTCGACGCCGTTGTAAACCTGCGTGATTTTTGTCTTGGGCACACCCGTTTTTTGCACCAGGTAGTCGTCCAGGTCACGCGAGAGGGCGATGTAATGGTGCACAAAGGGCTTGTAATAACGGCGCACGCGCTGGTAGGTCAGGTTGTTGCCCGCCAGGTCATCGGCATCACGGCCATGCTCACCATGCATGCGCACTGGCGCCACCGGCAGCCCAGGCGGGAACTTGCACCTCCAAGGGCAGCCAGGTTGCGGCTGTGCACAATGCGGGGCGCAGTTGGCGAAACAGCCTGTACAGCTTGGGGTATTGCCAGACACCACCTGCTGCCTGGCGGCTTGCAAAGAGATGAACTCAACATCACTGCCGTATGCGCTGTCGAAATCAGTGATCTCGGTCAGGGCCAGCACCGCATGCCGGTAGGCATCGGCAGGCATGTGGTTGATGAGGTTGACCACGCCATTTTCCAGCCCGCCGGTGTCAAAGCGGTACATCACATGCAGAACGAGGGCGCGGGTGTCACAACCACAATCTGCATCCATCGTCACAAACGCCAGAGGTTGAAGCCAGCGGACTGGATGGCTTCACGGTTGAAAGCGGCTTTGACGTCCATGAAGGCACCGCCCGGGACCAGCTTCTGGGCGATGTCTGCCATGCTCAATGCGGCAAATTCATTGTGCGCCACCGCTGCCACGATGGCGTCGGCCTGGGGCATGTCGGCCCATGGCAGCAGGGGCACACCGTATTCTTCCTGAGCATGGTCAGACTCGGCCTGAGGGTCAGTGACAAAAATTTCGACACCATAGGTTCTGAGCTCGTTGATGATGTCAATGACCTTGGAGTTGCGCAGATCACCACAGTTTTCCTTGAAAGTAAGGCCCAGTACATTGACCTTGGCGCCCTTGATATGGCTGCCGCTTTTGATCATGCGTTTGATGGTTTGCTCGGCAATGAACTTGCCCATGCCGTCGTTGATACGGCGACCCGCCAGAATGACCTGCGGGTTGTAGCCCAGCATGTCGGCCTTGTGGGTCAGGTAGTACGGGTCTACACCAATGCAGTGGCCACCGACCAGGCCCGGCTTGAATTTGAGAAAGTTCCACTTGGTGCCAGCGGCTGCCAACACTTCGGAGGTGTCAATGTGAAGCTTTTCAAAGATGATGGACAACTCGTTCATGAGCGCAATGTTGAGGTCGCGCTGGGTGTTTTCGATGACCTTGGCAGCTTCTGCGGTTTTGATGTTGGAGGCGCGATGTACGCCGGGAATGATGATGGATTCATAGAGCTTGGCGATCTTGTCCAAAGTTTCAGGGGTGTCGCCGGAAACAATTTTCAGGATTTTGGTGAGGGTGTGCTCTTTGTCACCGGGGTTGATGCGCTCGGGCGAGTAACCTACAAAAAAATCTTGCTTCCACTTCAGGCCGGATTCGCGCTCAAGCACTGGAATGCACACTTCTTCGGTAGCGCCGGGGTACACCGTGGACTCATACACCACAATGACGCCTTTTTTCATGTGGCGGCCAGCACTGGTGCTGGAGCCAATAAGGGGACGAAAATCAGGAATGTGGGCCTCGTCCACCGGCGTCGGCACTGCCACCACGATGATGTCGGCCTCGGCCAGCATGGCGGGGTCAGCGGTGTAGACGGCGTGGGGCGACTGGCTCATCTCAGCGTCAGACAACTCACGCGACGGGTCCACACCGCGCAGGCATGATTCCACCTTGGAGACCGCAATGTCAAACCCGATGGTACGAAAGTGCTTGCCAAACTCAATCACCAGGGGCAAGCCCACATAACCCAAACCGATCACTGCAACCACACTCATTTGGAAACCTCCGTTGTTTTAAAAGAAAAGCGTCATTTGGCTCGCCGTGCGCCGGACAACAAGGTGTTGATGGCCGCATGATTGTCTGACACAAAAGACTCAAGCAAAGCGTCGGCGTTGCCAGCCTGGCTGTCTTGCAGGGTGTACATCACCAGCACGGCGGAGTCATCACCGCGCCCGGTCAGACGGTAGAACGCGCTGTAAAGCTTGGCCAGGTAGTCATTGGACGTCAGGCGGCCGTTGATCCAGTAAACCTGCCAGACCAACAGACGGTTTTGGTTGCCGGACAAGCCCAAACCGCTTTGACGCAATTCGGCGGTGCGCCATTGCACCGGCTGGCCGTTGACAGACACTGAGCGCGCACCGGATGCCACCCGCGCCCAATTTGGGTCATTGCTGTGCACCAGCACGTTGCTGGAACTGACCAGCTTGCGGCTGTAGTCCTGGTGCTGGTAGTAGCCCAGATAGAGCCCGACGGACGGGCCTTGTCTGGCATAGCTGCTGTTGATTTCAGCGGAGGGGTTCTCAAACGCTGGTTTGAAGTATGCGGTTGGCGAACTGACGGCTTGCCAGGCGGGTGCCAACGCATCAGGGGCCTTGAGCTGCACGGTAACTGCGCCTTCAGAAAGCTCAATGGCCCGGTTGGCCGCGTGCGGCAACGCCACCAACACGGCAAAACCCGCAGCCACGGCCCACAGCCTGGCCATGCTGGCTGGCTTGGCGGCCAGTTTCGGATCAGAAGCAGTGGGCAGCAGCACTTTGTCAGGCTCGGCCCAGCGTGCGCCGATGATGAACATGAACATGATGACGACACCAAAAAAGACCCAGCCGTAAATCAAGTGGTCCACACCGGCAGCGAGCTTGTTGCCTGAGAGGTGCCCGAGCATGACGATGATGTAGGCGCGCATCCAGTTGGCCAACACCGGCACCACCAGAGACACCAGCACAAACGCCACGCGCCGGCTGGTGGACTGGTAGTTTAAATACGCAAACAAGGTGCCCACGGTGAGAGATGCCAGCAAATACCGTACGCCGCTGCAGGCCTCCACCACTGACCAATTCCCTGAAGGAATGACAAACTGCAGACCTTCGCGGTACACCGGAATACCGCTCAGGCGCAGGGCCATCACAGCGAAGTCGGCAGTCCACTCCATCAGCTGCGGCATGACGAATTCGCCAATGGGTACGGCAAAAAACACAAAACCCAGCGGAAAAATCATCAACCGGGTGATGGACAAACCCAGCACAGCAGGTACCGCCAGCACCAGCAGTGTCACCAGTGCGAGCTGGGTGACCGCATTGATGGCCACCAGATCTCCCAGCAACCAGGCAAAGGCCACGCCCGCGGCGAGCCCAAGAACGCTGAAGAGGGGTTGTGGTGACTTGGTGGCAATCAGGTGGCGCTGGCGCCAGATGAGCCACAGCGAAATGGGTGGCACCAGAAAGGCATGGGTGAAGGTTTCAGACCGGTACCAGATAGTGACCATGGCCATGCCGGTGTCGCGGTACAAAAACAGCACCGAGCCCACCAGCAACAGCAGTACCGTCAAGGCCGGGCGCCAACCCGGAGCCATGGGAACACCTGATGTGGGTGGCTGTGTACTGGCGGAAGGGTTCATGTAAGTTCTCTGGCAAGGGGTTGCGGCACCAAATGACGGTCTATGCGCCCCAAGTGTGCAGCCCAACTGTAACTTGCCACAACCCGTTGCCTGCCGGCCAGCCCGGTTGCCGCTGCCTTGGCAGGTACCAGGAGCAAGGCATTGATTTCATTGATGAAGTCTTGCGCCTGCTCGGCAGACAGCAGTTCGTCACCCGGGCGCGCGTCAATTGCCTGAACACACGAGGTGGACGCCACCACGGGCCGGGCCATAGCCATGGCCTCTAGGATCTTGTTTTGAATGCCGCGAGCCACGCGCAAGGGTGCCACCACCAGCGCCGCGTGCTGCAGGTAGGGGCGCACATCAGGCACAGTGCCAGTCACCACCACATGCGGGCCAGCCAGTGCCAGCACGGCGGGTGGCGGGCTGCGGCCCACAATGTAGAAGCGCAGCTGTGGCCAGGTTTGGCGCAAGCCGGGCAGGATGTCACTGACAAACCAGGTCACTGCGTCAATGTTGGGCCAGTAGTCCATGGCGCCGGTGAAAACCAGCGGAATGTGGTCAGACTCAGAGCCCTGCGCCACAAAAGGTGATGGGCGCGCCGGGTCTGGCGAAAAAAAGTCGGCATCCACACCATTGCAGATGGTCTCCAGCTGGCTGGTGCCTTCGGGGGCCAGTTTGGCAAACAAGGCGGTTTCGTTGTCGGTGACAAAAAAAGAGCGCTGCGCCCTGGCCGCCACCACGCGCTCGTAGGCCAATAGCCGGGCACCCTCACGCTGATACAGCCACGACATGGGCCAGCGGTGCTGGGAAGCATATTGTGTCCACTTGGCAGAATCCACATCGACAAAATCTACCAGCATGGGTGGTTTGCCAGCCACTGACCGCAGTGGCACATACTGGGCCATGACGGATGAAAAAATCACGATGGCATCAATGGCTTCATTGGCCAGTGTGTGATTGACCCAGGTTTGCAGGGCGGCGTCCTGGTAATAGCGCTCACTCAGTGCCTGCCCGGTCAGCAGGCCACTCAAGCTGCGCAGTTTGGCCATGCGCGGGTTAAGGCGGGCCACATGCAAATCTGGGCAGAGGGCGCGCACTGTGCCCACATAAACCTCGTCTGCGGGGTCATCGACAAAAGTGCCCAAAAACACCCGGTGCGATTGCGTCAGGTGCTTGAGCAAATGGTAAGAGCGCACCTTGTCGCCCTTGTTGGGCGGATAGGGCATGCGGTGCACCAGGAAAAGCAGGTTGCCCATGGCGGCACTCAGGCGAGGTTGCGCACAATGAAGGGGCCAAGCCAGTTGGCCAGACCGATGGGCATGCGCCGCCAGGTGGCAATCAGCAACTGGTACTTGGCGTTGGTGGGGTTGTTTTGCGGAATGGCATCGCGCGTGTAAAGGCAATACTCGTAGTGCAGCGGTGTGGGCTCAAAACCCCAGTTTTTCTTGAAAGCATAGGGGCCGGTGCCCTGCTTGCTGCGGCCATAGTCAAACAACTTCAGGCCGCGGGCGCAGGCGCGGCGCATGAGCTCCCAGTATTTGAAGTCGTTGGCGGCCAGGTCGCGCGCCGCCTCAAAGTCGCCCGCGTAATAGGGCAAGACCTCGTCACGAAAATAAAAGCTCAGCACGCTGCTCAAGACACGGCCGTCTGGCGCGGTCACTGTCAGCACCTCGCAGTCGGGTCCAAACACTGTCATCAGCGCCTGAAAGTATTTTTTGGGCATGGCGGGCGTGCCGTGGCGGTGCACGTTGTCGGCAAACACGTCAAAAAAGCGGTCTGCGGTGCGGTCAATTTCACTGACCAAGCCGTTTTTGATGCCCTTGCGCACCATGGCGCGCTGCTTGCGTGGAATGGCCAGCATGTTGGCCTCTTCATCGGCCAAAATTTCCTTGCGAAAGGTCACATACAGGTCTTGCAGCGGCCAGTCGGTGTGGCGGCGCTGCACGTTACGCAGCTCAAGGTGTGACACACCCCAGGCTTTTTGCGATCTGCTGGGCTTCAAGCTCCAGCGCGTCGGCCGCCTCGGGCGTGAGCGCGGCCACGCCACCGTAAACAGCAAAGGGCAAACTGGTGAGCGAGTTGCCAAACAGCCAGCTGTTGATATGGCCAAGTGGCAGCACGCCCTGAATTTGACCACCCTGCTCGGCGTACAAATAATAACTGTCATGGTGAAAGACATCAGTGACGATTTTTTGCCAACCTGCCCGGTGAAAAAAGGTGGCCTCGGGACAGGCCAGCACAAACGCATCCCAGCGTGTGGCCGTGGCGGCATCTTGCGGTGACAGGCGCTTGACGGTCAGCATGCGCGGCTCAGGTCAAGGCAGTGGTTGCCGCGTGCTGTGTCAGTTTGTCCAGAAAGATCTGATCCATGCGGCCCCATTTGAAGTCGCTGAGCAAACGGTTCAGGCGGCTTTCCATGCGGTGAATGTTGACGTAATGCCGAAACCGGGTCTTGCTGCTGATGCCCGCCACGCGGGGCTGCTCGGTGTCAATTTCCCACGGATGAAAGTAAAACACGCCAGGCTCGCGGTCTGTGGCATTGACGCGGCCCAACATCCAGCGTGACACTGCATAAGGCAGCAGCCGGAAGTAACCCCCGCCACTGGAAGGCAGGTTGCGTTTGAGCACACGCAGGGTGGTGATGGGGATTTCCATCAGGCCGGGGCGCACTTCGTAGGCAAAACGTGGCGAATCCGGCATGCCGTAATGATCATGCTTGATGGGGTAGACGCTGGAGCTGTAGCTGTAGCCCGCGCGTGCCAGGCAGTCAAATGCCCACAGGTTGCGCTTGCCAATGGAAAAACTGGGTGCGCGGTAGCCCCGGACCTGGACGCCGGACAGGTCTTCAAGAATGATTTTGGCCAGGTGAACATCGGTAAAAAAGGCAGCTTCGGTTTGGTCGCTGGCGCGCTCATGGCCATAGCCGTGGCTGGCCAGCTCGTGGCCTTGCGCCACAATGTCGCGAACCAGCTGCGGGTAACGCTCGGCAATCCAGCCCAGCGTGAAAAACGTGGCCTGGGTGTTGTGCCTGGCCAGCATCTCCAGCACGAAATGGATGTTGCGCTCAACGCGGCATTCACGGGTGTTCCACTCAGAGCGGGCGATGTACGGCGCAAACGCAGAGACCTGGAAGTAGTCTTCCACATCAATCGTCAAGGCATTGGCAATGGGCAAACTTGGCATGATGGTGCGAGGTGGACAGGCCGGGTTCAGCGTGAGACAAATGGCAAAGAGGTCAGCCAGGCGTGCATGTCTGCCGCAATGCGCTCAGCGGCGCGGCCATCCCAAAACTCGGGCACCCGGCCGCGCTTGCCGCGCCCGCCAAGAATGTCCTGCATGGCCGCCAGAATGGCGCTGCGGTCGCGGCCCACCAGAATGTTGGTGCCCTGCTCTACGGTAATAGGGCGCTCGGTGTTTTCACGCAGGGTCAGGCAGGGCACGCCCAATGCCGTGGTTTCTTCCTGCAGGCCACCAGAATCGGTGAGCACCACCGTGGCACCAGCCATCAGGCCGAGCATGTCAAGGTAGCCTTGCGGGGGCAACATGACCATTCGCGCCGGGTCAATCAAGTCTGACAAACCAAAACGGTCGATGTTGCTGCGGGTGCGCGGATGCAGGGCAAACACCAGCGGCAAATCAGCGGCCACTTCGCTCAACACGCCTAGCAGGGCGCGCAGCGTGTCGGCATCGTCCACATTGGACGGCCGGTGCAAGGTGACCACGCCGTAACCTGCAGGATGGTCCAAAAACTTTGGATCGACCTTATGCGCCTGCAAGGTGCTTTGAGCCTTGGGCGCATTGGCGCGGCCAAACACCACAGAATCAATCATCACGTTGCCAACAAACGACACGCGCTCGGCAGGAATGCCCTCACGCGCCAGGTTGTCCTGGGCGGTGCGCTCGGTGAGGTACAGGCGGTCTGAAATCTGGTCGGTGAGAATGCGGTTGATCTCCTCTGGCATGGCCCTGTCATAACTGCGCAGGCCAGCCTCAATGTGGGCCACCGGAACACCTTTTTTAACCGCCACCAGCGAACATGCCAGGGTGGAGTTGACATCACCCACCACCACGACACAGGAGGGTTTGTGGGCGTCCAGAATGGGCTCAAACCGGCGCATGACTTCAGCCGTTTGCACGGCATGAGTGGCAGACCCTACCTCAAGGTTGACATCAGGACGGGGCAGGCGCAGGTCCTCAAACAGGCGGTCGCTCATGTCTTTGTCGTAATGCTGGCCGGTATGAACCAGCAGCACCGGCAGTGGCGGCGTGTGGGCCGCCATGGCACGCAAAATGGGTGCCATTTTCATGAAATTGGGGCGTGCACCCACCACGCAAATGATTGGGCCGAGTTCAGTCATCATTCAGATTCCTTGACAGGTCTGGCAACCGCTTTGACAAGCTTTTTCAGCATTGACAACACCTCGACATTGACACGCTCCAGGCGCAACACGCTGTGCTCGATGCGGCGCAATCGGTGGTCGAATTGCTCGTCCGCCAAACCATTGATCTGGCTTGAAATGGCACCCGCCAGGCGCGATGGCACCTGCAACTTGTCCAGGCAAATGTCCAACTCTGACAGCGCGCCGAGTTCCTGCATGCCAGAGTCGATCCACTCGCCTTTGGTGACGGGGCCAGCACCTACCTGGGGCGCAGACTCTTCACGCAATTCGGTGACAACTTCATTGACTTCTTCAAAGCCAAAAGCTGTCTTGTCGCCCAGAAAGCCCAGCAGCAGCAAGCGGTCACAAATAAGGTTGATGCGCCGGGGAATGCCGCCTGAGGCGGTGAAAACAAGCTCGTAGGCCGCGGCATCAAAAGTGGGGCGGTCTGTGGCACCGGCACATTTGAGGCGGTGATCTATGTAGCCCTGGGTCTCAGTTGCATCAAGCGGGCCAATGTGGCAGGTGGCAGTGACACGCTGGCGCAGTTGCTGCATGTCCGGACTTTGCAAAATGACCCGAAACTCGGGTTGACCGACCAGAAAGGTTTGCAGCAGCGCCTGCTGTCCAAACTGGAAATTTGACAGCATGCGCAACTCTTCAACGGCGCGGGAAGACAGGTTTTGCGCCTCGTCCACGATCAGCAGGCAACGCTTGCCCTGGCTGGTCTGACTGACAAGAAAGGCCTCAAGCGCCATCAACACGTCTGATTTGGAAGCGTCTTTCACACGCACGCCGAAGGCCGCACCCACCATGCGCAAGGTGTCCTCAGCATCGAGCTGTGTGGTGACCAGGTTGGCGGCCACCACTTTTTTGGGGTCGAGGCTTTCGATCAGGCCACGCAAAACGGTGGTTTTGCCGGCACCCACTTCACCGGTGATGACGATGAAACCTTCATTGCGCTGCACCCCGTATTCAAGGTAGGCCTTGGCCCGGCGGTGCTGCTTGCTGCTGAAGTAAAAACTGGGGTCAGGGTTGAGCTGAAAAGGCTTGCTGGTCAGCCCGTAATAAGACTCGTACATGGATTAAAACTGCACATTCAGGTTGCCGGTGAGCGCGTTTTCAGTGTAGGGTGCCAGGCCGTCAAACACAACGTGACGCAGACCAACCGCTGCAGAAGCACGTTTGCCGATACGGCCGGTGAGGTTGACATTGGCGGAGCGCAAGCGGGTGTCTTGTGTGTTGTTGTCGCCGGAGGTATTTTGCTGGGACCACAACACACCCAGCGAATAGTCTGGCGTGAGCCGGTGCGCAAAGTTGATGCTGAACCCCTGCTGACGGATTTTTGACGCAGTGGCCAGGTCATCCACGCTGGTCGCCAAGGTGTCGAGCCGGGTGCTCTCGGTGCGGGTGGCGACAAAGGTGATGGTGTCACGCTGGCCGAGCAGTGAAAACGACAAGTTCTGGCTGCGCTGCAAGGACACGGCAGACGACAGGAACTGGCTCACCACGTTTGCCGAAGGGGAAATGCCGTTGGCTTGCAGGTAGGCGTCAACCAGAGCAGCACGCGCAATTGGGTCTGGCTCTATGGAAGCGAACTGGCTGAACAGCAGGTCATAAACAGCGCCAATGCTTCCAAAACCAGTCTGGCTGGGCGTGGTTGTCACATCTCTTGAATCAGTGAAGCGCCACACCGTGCGAGCGCTCCGATGCTCAAAACTCACGTTGTGCGCATCACCAAACGGACGCTGACTGCGTGTCGCTGACAAACGGGTCAACTCGGAAGGCCGCCAATTCAGGCTGACACTGTGGGTGCTGCTGCTTTCCTTGTCCCGGGTGGTGAAATTGTTGGATTCACGGCCGGCGCTGGCAGAGACATTAAGCTGGGGTGTGAGGGTGTAAGTCAGACCCAAGTTAACACGGTCGGTCTCTGTGGTGCGCCCTTCGCTGTAGCTGATGGTTTGTCGGCTGGCATCGGTTGACCAGCCCAGGTTTCTGAATGCGCTATTACCGCTCAGCCTGACTGATGTGTCCGCCGAGTCTACGTCTGATGCCGCTGCAGCGTCGCTGCGTGTGGTGGTGCGGCTGTAGCGTGCTTCATAGTCGGCTGCATGAAACAAGCGGCCGCGCAAATACGGTGAAATGCGGTAATTGGAAACCTCGGCCTGGTTGGCGTTGACCGAGGTGTTGGAAGCCGACTGGGTGCCAAACGCAGACACTGCCTGCTGGGACACCGTGCCACTGAAATCAACAAAGGCCCAATTGTCAACTGCTTCAAAAGTGCCAAAGGTGTTGAGTGCGTTTTGAATCTGGCGGCGATCAGGCGAGGTGCCCTGCGCATAAATGACCTGGCTCAGACCCAGGTCAAAATAGGTATTGAGCCGGGTACCTGCAATGCTGATACGAATGCCAGGGGTGATCTCGGTAATCTGTTCTGACCGCGGGTTGCTGCCATCCAGGCCCACGTTGTCGGTGATGGTTTCGGACACCGTCGCACGGGGTGTCACGGTGACCTGCCCCCAAGCTGACGTAGACGCCACAAGCAACAAGCCTGTGAGCGCAAGCAGATGTTCAGGCCTGCGCTTGCTCATGGCCATAACCATAACCTTCGCCATATCCATAGCCATAGCCATAGCCCCCCTTGAACACCGTGTTGACCTTGTTGAGCAGCAGCAGTTTGACCGGGCAGGACTCAATGGTGGCTAATGCCTGGCCAACCTCTGACTGCAGGGTTTTGCCGGCGTGCACCACCACCACGATTTGACCCATGTGGGTCGCCAGCACACGCGCTTCGGTGGTGGGCAAAAGCGGTGGGGAATCAAACACAATGATCCGGTCTGAGTAACGCGTGGCAATGTCTTCCAGCAAGCGCATCATGGCATCGCTGGCCAACAACTCGGTGGCGCGTGGATGCGGTGTGCCACTGGGCAATATCGTCAGCTTTTCGATGTTGGTCTTGAGCAGAACGCTGGACAGTTCCAGGCCCTCGTCCTGCACCAAATCCAGCAAACCAGGGCCAATGGGCAAACCCAACATACGCATGACCGACGGGCGAGCCACGTCTGCGTCCACCAGCATCACCGTGTTGTCAAGCTCGGTGGCAATGCTCATGGCCAGGTTGATGGCGGTGAAACTCTTGCCCTCACCGGGCAAGGCACTGGTGACCATGATCAGGTTGCCGTGCTTGACAAAAGCCGCACCTTTGCCCATGGCGTTTTTGATCAATGGCCGTTTGATGACCCGGAACTGGTCTGCAATTTGGGAGCGAGGCGCATTCGGGCTGACGATGCCCGAGGCGACCAGCGCGTCCATGTCAATGACAACCCGGCGAGACGTCTGGCCAGGCAACTCCGAAGGCGTGTACAGCACCGCTTCGCTGGCCTCATCCAGATCGGGAGCGGGTGCCGGAGCTGGCACAAAAACCGGCACATCGGCACCTGCTTTGCGAAGCTGCTCCAGGCGATTGGCTGCCTGTTCGATCAAGCTACTCATAATTGTTTCATCCTGCACGCGAAGCCATGAGGTACAAGGCCGCCATTCCTGCGACAAAGACCGCCACCAGACCCCCGGTAGCCCCCAAAAACCGAATCAATTCCGTCTTGCGCCGCTGCACCGAGCCATCGTCCATGACCAAGGTAACCACACCCAGCAGGGGCAAGCCTAGCGCATGGCCCATGGCGCGGGCATCGTAGAAAACGGCACGCAACTGGCTCATGACAAGGGTGACACCCAGCCCCGCACCCAGACCGGCCAGCAGCGCCAGCGGCAACAACAGCATGCGGTTGGGCGCCACCGGCTTGGGTGAAGCCCGCGGGGGGTCGATCAGCCGGAAATCTGCCACACCAGCAGCGCTTTCCAGCTCACCCGACATGGCAGCCGATTCACGCCGGGAGACGAGGTCGTTGTAATTCTTTTTATTGATTTCATAGTCGCGGTTCAACTGGGCAAACTCGGCCTCGATCTGTGGTGCGGTTTTCATCATCTCGCGCGCCCGGCTGTAACGCGCCTCATATTCACCCACCCTGGCGCGCAGGCCCGCTACCTGCACCTCGGCGCTGGCCAGCATGCGGTTGAGTTCCTGGTAAGCCAGGCTGTTGCCTGAGGCTGCGACCGGGTTGGCCATGGCAGCCTTGCGCAGCTCCTGAACTTCCTTGCGCTTGAGCGCCTCCAGGTCTTTGATCAGGCGCCGGGTGTTGATCACATCGGGATGCTGTTCGGTAAACCGCTGCAGCAAGGCATCAAGGTTGTTCTTTTGGGCTGCGATGCGATTGTCAATTTCAGGTGTGGCAACCGACATGGCTGACTCTTGCAGCAGACTGCGTGAGGTGATGTCTGCGCTTTGGGACTTTTCAGCCTCAAGCTGCCGCTTGGCCGCATCGCGGGCGTTCTCGGCTTCACGCAGTTCCAGGCGCGCCTGGCTAAGCTGTGCACTCACGGTGCCAAGTTGCCCGGCCATGTCCTTGCCTTCGGGGTTTTGAAGCTCGATGTTGCGCACCTTGAAGGCTTTTAAACGCGCCTCGGCTTCTTCCAGCTTGGCAACGTAGCTCTTGATTTGTTCGTCAATGAACTGTTTGGCCACATCAGAGTCTTTACGCGAACTGCCCAGGCTGGATTCAACAAAAATGGACACCAGGGCCTGCACCACTTTGGTGGCCTTCGCGGTGCTGACATCCCGGTAGGACAGCAGGTAGACGTTGTCGCGCCCGATGTTCTGGATTTTGAGGGTCTTCGTCACCTCGTCAATCAGCGCGTCCTGGGCACTCTTTGACTTGCTGCCCAAGTCAAGATCGGCCATGCGGATCAGCTTTTCAACATTCGGACGGCTGATGAGTGTGCGGCTGAGCATGACCACCTGCTGCTCGACATTGGGCTGCACAGCCAGGCCCGACATGAGGGGCTTCAGAATAGACTGGGTGTCGACAAAAATACGCGCACTGGCCTCGTATTTATCAGGCACCGAGAGCACCACAACGCTCCCGATAATGGTCACAACCCAGGCTGCCAGCATGCCCAGCCAGCGGTGCTTCCACATGCCACGGGCAGTTGTGGAGATTTGGCGAATTAGCTCATCCATCAGATAACGTCATTGCGAGCGGTGTTAGGGCACTGCAGGACTTGGCTCAAGCCCGGCTGCCAGAAAAATCAGAAAGGCAAAAATTAAAACCAGCCTTGCGGAATGATCAAAACGTCGCCTGGTTTCATCTCGACATTGGCCGAAATGTCGCCGCGCTTGATGAGGTCTTTGATGCGAACGGAGTAGCGTTTGTTGTCTTCTGAGGCACGGGTGATGGAAGCGCCGTTGCCATCCGCAAAGTCGGTCAGGCCGCCGACGGCGATCATGACGTCCAACAAAGTCATCTTTTGCTTGTAGGGCAATGCCTGGGGCTTGGCGGCCTCACCCACCACGCGAATCTGCTCGCTATAGGGGCCTACAAACCCGGTAACGATCACGGTGACCACCGGGTCACGCACCAGTTTGCCCAAGACTGCCTCGACCTCGCGGGCAATTTGCACCGAGGTCTTGCCCTGAGCCACCAACTCATCCACCAGAGGCATGGTGACCTTGCCATCGGGGCGCACCGGCACCGACATGGAAAGCTCAGGGTTGCGCCAGACGCTGATGTTCAGGTTGTCACCCGGGCCAACAATATAGTTGTAGTCAGGCGTGGCAGCGGCGGCTGGCGCAGCAGGGTAGCCGGACGAAAAACCCGCGCACGCGCTCAGCAAGCTGGCCAGCAGCCCGATAGTGACCAAACGCACGGCCATATGGAAGGTGGTGAAAGAACTTTTCAAAGCGTATCCCCTGTGCAAGCTGCAAGTAACTGAATGTGAGAAGCGTGAATATAGCCTATTTGGCTGCCTGAACTATTACCGAAACCGCGCAGCGTGATGCCGCATGCTTTTTGATGCAAAAAACCGTCGTTTTCGGGTGCCCGTTGGCCTCGCTTGGCAGGGTCTGATCCTTGAATCCGGGATCAAAGCGGCACGTTTCCCGCTGATTGGGCGGCCAGTGGACGACAGCCATGATCTGCGTTTCCGTGGCCAGACCACACCCCAGTCCAGTATCCATGGCTGCAGCGCCAAATGCGACGAAAAATGCGTAAGTTTGGTCTACTTTGTCTTGAGCCCATCGCACCCTATGACAGCGCACAAATCCGTGTATTACGACAGCGCCTGCAGCTGAGTCAATCCGTTCTGGCAGCAGTGTTGCCAGCCTGTCACTTTGCCAAGTGGTAAGTCGCCGAAAAACTGGACCCTCGTTGAGTTGCTAGCCGCGGCGGGCTGGAGGTCGCCATTTGAAGTGACGTGCGGTCAAGTCTGCCGCCGCGCCGCGTTGAGATACACCGCATTGCGTTCGCGTTTTCCGACGGCGACCACCAACACGATCAATTCGGCATCACGGACCTCGTAAACCAGACGGTAACCCACTGTGCGCAACTTAATCTTATAGCGGTCCTTTTGCCCTGACATTTTTGCCGCTGCAATGCGTGGGTTGGACAGCCTCTCAATCAGCTTGCGTTTGAATTGATCGCGAATGGCGTTGTCCAGCGCACGCCACTCGCGCAGCGCCTCCATCTTGAATTTGAGATCAAAGCTCATTGATAGTGACGCTGATTTCTGCTTGCGACGCGCGGGCATCGGCTATCTCGTTCAACTCAATGTCTTCCAATCGGTCCATCAGGGCCTCGTAAGCCAATGCCGGGATGCAATAAAAAGCCGGTTCATTTCTGTTGAGAATCACCACTGGAAAACCCTCGCCGGCGGCCACAGTCCCCATGGGATCCCTTTTCAATTCTGACACGCTGGCGGCAGTCTCAGCCAAAACAAGATGCGACATGTTGCTCTCCGAGTGCTTTTAAAGATGCGAATAATAGCACTCTGTGGCGCACAGACGCTATTCGTGACGCTCAATCAGCATCTTCATGCGTGGTTCGGAGGGAAGGACGGGTCATTCCGTCTCTACCCCTGGCACCGGCAGAAAGTAACCGAACCTGAATAATCCGAGCCTGGCACCATTTGTGTTGACCCTTGACCCCTGAGCGGCGACCAAGCGTTCAGTGTTATGCCCGTGAATCACCACGCAACACTGGCCGAATAAACTCCAAAAGCAATTGCTGCAGCGGATTGGCGTTGCCAAATGGCCGCCAGGTGAACTTGAGCTTTTGATGGTACGCATCAAACTGCATGCCCCAAGGGGCAGCCTTGATGTCGCCGCGGCCAAGCAAAACCTTCAGCACAGACGTGCCCATGACACCCGCGCACAGGTCACACGCCATGATGGTGGAAGGCCCGCGCTTCTCCTTGAAGTTGACCGCCTCTGGTGCCACCAGGTAATCACGGTTGAGCATGGCGGGTGACAAACCAGCAATAAAACGCGCATATTGCTCTTGCGTTTATTTTCGCCTGGCGTGCAACGACTGAGACACGCATGTCTTGGGACAACAAGGTGGCGCATTGCAGGCTTTTTTCAGGGGTCATGATCACCGACTTGGGTTGATCATGCACGGTAAAGAAGGAGGTTGGGCCGTCTCGAAGAAATTGTGCCTTCCAGTTCATCAGGGTACGGTGCGGTATCAGAGGGGCGGGCCCGATAGTCACCTGCTTTGAGGTGGTCATTCTCCATCAGGCTCGTCCGCGCGAACCGCCTGCCGCGCACGTCTTCTTTGGGTATGCCTGAAGCAGTCGTCCGCGCTAACGAAATGTCACCCAACCGTCTCTCTCAACGATGCGTTGACGGTGCCCAACTCTTTGTGCGCCATCGGGAAAGCCAGGATGAATAGTTGTTTGTGCATGCCGACCTTTTCGTGGAATTCAGGCGCAAACTTTACCCCGGATGCATGTGGTCGCTCTTGAAATAGTGCCGTTCAAATTCCTGAAATTTACAGAGGCTCACCCAGTGCGGATCAGTTTGTCTGCTATTTGGCTGCCTGAACTATTACCGAAACCGCGCAGCGTGATGCCGCATGCTTTTTGATGCAAAAAACCGTCGATTTCGGTGGCAGGTTGGCCCGCTTGGCAGGGTCTGATCCTTGAATCCGGGATAAAAGCGCATCGAGCGAGACGCCAATTTCTGGTTGAGCGGCTCGGGCATGCGGGAAGCCATTCAATCAATTTCTGGTGGTCAAGGATAAGGATGCTGCCAAACGCGCGGTGCTCGCGATTCGCAGCATTTCCTCCCTTGCACGTTTCCCCGCTGATTGGCGGCCAGTGGACTTCAGCCATGCAGATCTGCGTTTCCCTGAAAGGCCACACGCCCATCGCACCCATGACAGCGATAAACCCGTGGTGTTACGACAGCGCCTGCAGCTAAGCCAATCCGTTCTGGCAGCAGTGTTGAACACCAGCCTGTCAACTGTGCGCAAGTGGGAAGCCACCGAAAAACACCCTGGCGGACCCTCGTTGACGTTGCTTAGCCTGCTTGATCGCAAGGGGCTGGAGGCCGACATTTGAACTGACATGCAGTCAAGGCTGACGCCGAGCCGCGTTGAGATACACCGCATTGCGTTCGCGTTTTCCGACGGCGACCACCAAAACGATCAATTCGGCATCACGGACCTCGTAAACCAGACGGTAACCCACTGTGCGCAACTTAATCTTATAGCGATCCTTTGCCCCGACATTCTTGAGCCGCTGCAACGCGCGGGCTGGGACAGCCTCAATCAGCCGGTGTTTGAACGGATCACGAATGGCGTTGTCCAGCGCACGCTACTCGCGCAGCGCCTCCATCTTGAATTTGAGATCAAAGCTCATCGATAGTGACGCTGATTGCGCTTGCGACGCGCGGGCATCGGCTATCTCGTTCAACTCAATGTCTTCCAATCGGTCCATCAGGGCCTCGTAAGCCATCGCCGGGATGCAATAAAAGCCGGTTCATTTTTGTTGAGAATCACCACTGGAAAACCCTCGCCGGCGGCAACAGTCCCCATCGGATCCCTTTTCAATTCTGACACGCTGGCGGTAGTCCCAGTCAAAACAAGATGCGACATGGTGCTCCGAGTGCTTTTAAAGATGCGAATAATAGCACTCTGTGGCGCACAGACGCTATTCGTGACGCTCAATCAGCATCTTCATGCGTGGTTCGGAGGGAAGGACGGGTCATTCCGTCTCTACCCCTGGCAACGGCAGAAAGTAAAGCGAACCTGAATAATCCGAGCCTGGCACCATTTGTGTTAGACCCTTGACCCCTGAGCGGCGTCCAAGCGTTCTGTGTTATGCCCGTGAACACCACGCAACACCGGCCGAATAAACCTTAAAAGCAATTGCTGCAACGGGTTGGCGTTGCCAAATGGCCGCCAGGTGAACTTGAGCTTTTGATGGTACGCATCAAACTGCATGCCCCAAGGCGCAGCCTTGATGTCGCCGCGGCTAAGCTAAAACCTTCAGCACAGACGTGCCCATGACACCCGCGCACAGGTCACACGCCATGATGGTGGAAGGCCCGCGCTTCTCCTTGAAGTTGACCGCCTCTGGTGCCACCAGGTAATCACGGTTGAGCATGGCGGGTGACAAACCAGCAATAAAACGCGCATATTGCTCTTGCGGCTCATGCCCCTCGACCTTGAAATAATCCTCAAAACTCATTCCGGTGGGGCTGATGTAAAGAAAAGCGACACCCATGCCCAAAGGCGCAGCAGTCAGGGCGGGTATGCCTTTCTCATGGCACTTGGCAAACACCATGCGTCGTGCCGGCAGTGCAAAAAAATCCAGCCCGTCCACATACACATCCACATCGCGCAGGAATTCATCGACGTTATCGGGCTGCACCCCTTGCGCGAACAAGCGTAAATCGATTTCAGGATTGATGTCACGCGCCAGACGGGCCATCGTGTCAATTTTTGGTTGCCCCATGTAAGGCATGAACGCACCCGCCTGGCGGTTGATGTTGTGCACATCGAAATCGTCAAAGTCGGCGATGTTGAAGGCGCTGATGCCAAGCCTGGATAGTGTCAGCAAATGCGCACCGCCCACGCCACCCAGGCCGGCAATCGCGATACGTGCCTTGCGCAGGGTTTGCTGCTCATACAAGGTGACCCAGCCGATGTTGCGGGAATAAGCCGCGCCATAGTCAAAAACAGAATTCAGCTTTGAAGAACTTGTCATGATGAAAACCTGTCTGCAATGTGATGACAGAGTGTTGCACAACTTATCGGTTGATTCATAAAAAAGTGTCGATTTTCATTACAGCTTAGTGCCAAAGGATCCCGACTAGTGCCGTAAGTCATTGATTTAAATAGAATTGAAAAACTTGGCACAGTATCTGCTTATTGTTGAATGTGGCTGACAAAGCCTCGTGGCCTAGTAAATATTTTT
>JADKAW010000035.1 GCA_016719055.1 Candidatus Rhodoferax mariagerensis
CGATTTGACCTGACGATTCAAGAAACCACCCCATGCGTGTCATTTTTCACGAAGACTTTCACCAGTCTTTCTACTCCGAGGATGAATTTGACAACGGGGCTGCCGAGGGTCGGTTGGTGAACCTGATGGCCGCCCTGCGCAATGATGGTAGCTACGAGGTCACGATACCGGCCCCGGCCACCCGCGCCGACCTGTTGCGCGCCCATACCGATGCCCATATCGCAGCCATTGAGGCCAAACCACGCCTGTTTGCCATGGCCGCGCTGGCTGCGGGCGCTGCCATTCTGGCCTCTGACCTGGCTTTGCAGGGTGAACCGTGCTTTGCCTGTCTGCGCCCGCCCGGGCACCACGCCAGCCGCGCCCTGGCCTGGGGCCATTGCAGCTTCAGCAACCTGGCGATTGCACTGCTGCGGCTGCGCGCGGCCGGGCAAATTCGCTCGGCCTTTGTGGTGGATTTTGACCTGCACACCGGCGACGGCACCAAGGATGTGCTGCGCGGCTGGCCCGAGGCTGAAGTTTTCAACACCTATGGCGACAGCGCCGCAGAACTGATCCAGAACCTCGAAGTTCGCCTGAAACAAGCCCCGCAAGTGGACATTCTGGCGGTATCAGCCGGTTTTGATGCCTACATCCACGATTTGGGTGGCAAGCTGGCCACCGACGACTACTTCACCATCGGTCGCCTGCTGCAAGGCTACGCGATCCGCCTTGGGCATCAGCGCCGTTTTGCCGTGCTGGAAGGGGGTTATTACCTGCCCGACCTGGGCAAAAACGCCCTCGCCTTTTGCCGTGGTTTTGAATAAATGGCCATGAAACAGGTTCCCAAATTTACGCCCAATCCGCAGGGCTCCTTGACCGGCTACGACCGCATCGACATTGACCTGCCGGATGCCCGCATCGGCAACATCCGTTGTCGGCTGCTGGGTGAAAAAGCCATTGTTTACTCAATCCAGGTGTTTCCCGAGTTCCAGCGCAACGGTTATGGTGCCGCCGCCATTGACATGCTCAAATCGCGCTACCCGGTGCTGATTGCCGACCGGGTGCGCTTCACAGCCCGCGAATTCTGGGAAAAGATGGGGTTCACGGCCAACGCCGAAGGCAATTGGGAATACCGGCGGCATCCGCTACGCTGACTGCCAGCAGCCAAGTCCTCAGACAGGCGGGGGACTGCTGAACTGGAACAGCTTGGGTCGGCCGGGGGCAACAAGGTGTTCGATTCTGCGGCAACAGGCAGGCACAATGGCCCATCCTGGGAACGAGCACACCAAACAATGACACGCATTTTTGACAACATCGACCAGGACTTGCTGACCACGCTGCGCGGCACCCTGCAAGTCTCCAGGCATGCCGACTTTTGTGTCGGCTACCTCAATCTGCGGGGCTGGCAGGCGGTAGACGATTTGGTGCAACCGTGGAACCCGCTTGACGGCCAGGTTTGTCGCGTGCTGGTGGGCATGCAGCGCCCGCCCCATGAAGAAATTCGCGAGTTGTACCGTCAGACAGCTGGTGGCGGGCTGATCGACAACGCCACTGCCAGCCGTTTGAAAATGCAGTTTGCTGCGCACCTGCGCGAGCAAATCACCCTGGGCATCCCCACCGGGCACGACGAGGCTGGCCTGCGCCGTCTGGCCAGACAACTTCGCACCAAGCAACTGGTGGTCAAGCTGTTTCTGCCCTATCCGCTGCACGCCAAGCTCTATCTTTTGTTCAGGGATGACATCAACAACCCCATTACCGGGTTTGTCGGCAGCAGCAATCTCACGCTGTCGGGCTTGTCGCGCCAGGGTGAGCTGAATGTCGATGTGCTGGACCATCTGGCCACCGACAAATTGGCGAAATGGTTTGATGCCCGCTGGGGCGACCGCTGGGCGCTGGATGTGTCGGACGATCTGGCGCAAATCATTGAGACCAGTTGGGCGCGCGAACAGGCCATACCCCCGCACCACATTTACCTCAATATCGCTTATCACCTCAGCACCGAGGCACGCGCAGGCTTGAGCCAGTTCCGACTACCCGCCCGCTTTGAGCAGGAACTGTTTGAGTTTCAAAAAAGCGCCGTAAAAATTGCCGCCCGCCATCTGCACCGCCGGGGTGGCGTGATGATTGGCGACGTGGTGGGCCTGGGCAAAACCATCATGGCGACCGCCTTGGCGCGCATGTTTGAGGACGACCTGGGTTATGAGACCCTCATCATCTGCCCGAAGAATCTGGAAACCATGTGGGAGAGTTACCGCACCGGATATGGCCTGCGCGGCATGGTGCTGCCGGTGTCGCAAGTCACCAAAAAACTGCCCGACCTAAAGCGCTATCGCCTGGTGCTGATTGACGAGAGTCACAACCTGCGCAACCGCGAAGGCCGCCGCTACAAGGCAATTGCCGACTACATCAAAAGCTGCGATGCCAAAGTCATTTTGCTCACAGCCACGCCTTACAACAAAACCAAGGCCGACCTGTCATCACAGTTGCGCTTGTTCATTGACGAAAAAGCCAATATCGGCATTCGCCCTGAGCACCACATGCGCAAATGCGGCATGGGCGAAGCCGAGTTTGAACGCAAGCACCAGTGCCAGGTCAACTCCATTCTGGCGATTGAAAAAGCGACGAATTTGATGACTGGCGCGAGCTGATTCGCCTGTACATGGTGCGCCGCACCCGCAGCTTTATCATCCAGCATTACACCGAGGCGGATGCCAAGGGCCGTCGTTTCATCGCTGGCAAAGATGGCGAAAAGCGCTATTTTCCGGTGCGCAAGCCGGTGTCATTGCAGTTCACGGTGGATGAGACCGACCCGGCCGACCGCTATGCCCGGCTGTACTCCCCGGCTGTGGTGGACCAGATCAACGCCCTGCATGTGCCGCGCTACGGCTTGGGGCTATACGTTGACCCGTTGGCCGAAAAAGATGCCACCGGGCCAGAGCGCAAGATCATTGAAAACCTGGGCCGCGCTGGCAAACGCCTGATGGGCTTTTGTCGCACCAACCTGTTCAAGCGGCTTGAATCCAACGGTTTTTCCTTCTTGCAGTCGATAGACCGGCACATTTTGCGCAACCAGATTTACCAGTACGCCATCGAACAAGGGTTGGACCTGCCGGTGGGCGTGCTGGACGCGGGCCTGCTGGACCTGGAACGCGTCGATGAAGATGCCGACGGCGTTGAGGGCGACCCGGAAGACTTGCTGGACGGCTTGGTGGAAACCGCCACAGAAGCCGACGGCCTGCTGGACGACATGGCTCGCGCCAAAGCGGTTTACGCGCAATACGCCGGTCAATACAAAAAGCGTTTCAAGTGGATTCGCCCCAGCCTGTTCAAGCCCTCATTGGCAGACAACCTGGCGCAAGACACCCAAACGCTGTCCGAACTGCTCAGCCTACAAGGCCAGTGGGACCCGGCGCACGACCAAAAACTGCTGGCCTTGCGCCACCTCGTTACCCAAACCCACGCCAAAACCAAGGTGCTGGTGTTCACCCAGTTTGCCGACACCGCGCGCTACTTGGCCCGCGAGCTGCACCATGCTGGCGTGACCCATATCGAAGTCGCCACCGGTGCCAGCGCCGACCCTTTCGCGCTGGCGTGCCGATTCAGCCCCAAGTCCAACAACAAAACAGTGCCCAAGGCCGATGAAGTGCGGGTGCTGATCTGTACCGACGTGTTGTCCGAAGGCCAAAACCTGCAGGACAGCAATGTGGTCGTCAACTTTGACCTGCCCTGGGCCATCATCCGCCTGATCCAGCGGGCTGGCCGGGTGGACCGCATTGGCCAGCGGGCGGAAGAAATTCATTGCTATTCCTTCTTGCCCGCCGACGGGGTCGAACAACTCATTCAATTGCGCTCGCGCATTCGCCAGCGCCTGCAAGAAAACGCCGAAGTGGTTGGCACCGACGAGTCCTTCTTTGAAGACGAAGAAGCCAACACCATCCGCAACCTTTACACCGAACAGCAAGGTGTGCTGGATGACAGCGACGACGAGGTTGACCTGGCCTCCTACGCCTGGCAAATCTGGAAGCAGGCCACCCAGGACGACCCCGACCTGGCCCGCGCGGTGGAATCCTTGCCACCCGTGGTCTATTCCGCCAAGGCATTTGCGCTGGACGAGGCACGCTTTCCCCTGCTGGGCGCAGACGCTGCACAGGGTGGCGCGTTGGTTTACGTCAAGTCCCCCGAAGGTAATGACCACCTGGCCTGGGTAGGTTCCAACGGCAAAACCGTGACCGAATCACAGTTTGTCGTGCTGCGCGCCGCCGAATGTCCGCCTGGCACACCGGCTATGCCACGCTTGGAACAGCACCATGAACTGGTTGCCCACGGCCTGCAATTGGCCGTAAGCCAAGACAAAGCGGTGGGCGGCGGCCTGGGCCGCCCCAGCAGTCCACGCAGGCGAGCCTATGAGCGGCTCAAACCTTATGCCACCGAGCAGATGAAAACACTGTTTCGTGATGAAGAGCTGGAGCGGGCGCTGGACGACCTCTACCAGCGCCCGCTGCTGGAAACCGCCGCCGACCTGCTCAACCGCCTGATGCGTAGCGGTGTCAATGATGAAGAGCTGGCCGGTGCCGTCAAGTCTCTTCGCGAAGAAGCCCGCCTGACCTACACCGAAGACGACGCCACCCTGCGCGAGCCGCGCGTGGTCTGCTCGTTGGGGCTGGTGGCCTAGTGAACGCAAAGTAGGAAGCGAGATATGAAAAATCGGGTCATTACAGTTCAAGGTGCTGAAGTCACCATCGCCACGCGTCACGCGCAAGACTACATTTCGCTGACCGACATGCTCAAAGCCAAAGACGGCGATTTTTTTATCGCGGACTGGCTGCGGAACCGCAACACCGTTGAGTTTCTGGGCATTTGGGAAAGCATCTACAACCCCGACTTTAATTATGGCGAATTCGCCATAATTAAAAGCAAGGCCGGTCTCAACAGCTACAAACTGAGCGCCAAGGAGTGGGTCAAGCAAACCAACGCCATTGGCATCTATGCTGCAACCGGCCGGTATGGTGGCACTTATGCACACAAAGACATTGCCTTTGAGTTTGGTATGTGGATCAGCGCCGAATTCAAGCTCTATCTCATCAAAGAATTCCAGCGGCTGAAAGATGAAGAGTCGCAAACATCAAAACTGGAGTGGAACTTTCAGCGCACCCTGTCCAAAGTCAACTGCAAAATCCACACCGATGCCATCAAAGAACGGCTTATTCCGGCGCAGGTGTCCGCAGAACAAAGGAGCATGGCCTATGCCAGCGAGGCCGACCTGTTGAATGTGGCGCTATTTGGCATCACGGCAAAGCAGTGGCGCGATGCCAACCCCGAGCATCCTGGCAACATGCGCGATGCCGCCACGCTGGAGCAACTGGTCGTGCTGTCCAATCTGGAAAGCATCAACGCCATGTTGATCCATCAAGGCCAAAGCGCACCACAACGCCTGCTGGCGCTTAACGCCATGGCCATCACACAAATGCGCTCACTGGTGGGGCTGCAAACCATCAAACAACTGGGGTGCGTTGAGCCCGTTTGGGACGGGGCGGGAGGGAGAGGGGCAGGAGAGCGCGGGGCCCGGAACCGTGCGAAAGTTTGAGTTCCAGGGGTCGCCAAAAGGATGGCCCAACTCGACTTCCCCGGCTTCGAAAAGTACCTCTCAGCCTTTGACTTCCCCCGGCTGTTTGCTGATGTGCTGGGCTGGAACCACGCCAGTTCTGAAGCCGCCTGGGCCAAAGACGCAGCGGGTGACACCCCGTTCACCCGCCGCACTGTGGCCGAGCTGGGCGGCGTGGTCGCCATTCAGGTGGTGGTGGATGGCGGCTGGCCCGACGAGCAGCAGCGCCTGCGGGTGTGGAAACACATCGCGCGCGGCCATGCCGAAAACCTGCTGATCTTTACCGACAAACAAACGGCTGCGTCACAAAGCCAGTGGTATTGGGTCAAGCGCGACAAGCACCCTGAAACTGGCAAACCGCGTCTGACTTCGCGCCGCCACGACTATTTCAAGGGCCAGCCGGTGGACCTGTTTGCAAGCAAGTTGCAAGCCATGGTGGTGGAACTGTCGGAGCTCGACTCCTTTGGCCGCCTGCCGGTGCTGGAAGCCGCCCGGCGCATCCAGGCCGCGCTGGACGCGGACAAAACCACCAAGAAATTCTTTACCGCCTACCAGCAACAACACCTTGAACTGCTCAGCCACATTCAAGGCATCGACAACGAGCGCGACAAACGCTGGTACGCCAGCGTGTTGCTGAACCGGCTGATGTTTGTCTGGTTCCTGCAAAAAAGGGCTTCCTCTCCATGACCAAAAAGGCCTGCAGGCCTTTGACTACCTGCGTGAGCAGCTACACATAAGCGAGCAACGCGGCCCTGACCGTTTCTTTGGCGAATTCCTCAATGCCCTGTTTTTTGAAGCCTTCGCCAAGCCCGAAGCTGACCGCAGCCCCGAGGCAAAAGCACTGACTGGCCAAATCCCCTACCTCAACGGCGGCCTGTTTTTGCACCACAAGCTGGAGCTGGACGCCAACCACGTGCCGCGCGTCGGCACCAAGCTGACCGTGGCCGATGCCGCTTTCAAAGGCATCTTTGCGCTGTTCGCCAGCTTCACCTGGCACCTGGACGACACGCCCGGTGGCGACTCGGACGAGATCAACCCCGACGTGCTGGGCTATATCTTTGAGAAATACATCAACCAGAAAGCTTTCGGTGCTTACTACACCCGGCCCGAAATCACCGGCTACCTGGCCGAGCGCAGCATTCACAAGATGATTCTGGAGCGTGTTTATGAGCCCGCCGTGCCTGAGCTAAAAATCAAAGAGGTCAAGTTCGACACCGTGTCCGACCTGCTGGCGCGCATGGACGCACGCACCGCCATCAAGCTGGTCAATGAGGTGCTGCCCAGCATCACCATCCTGGACCCTGCGGTGGGTTCGGGCGCGTTTCTGGTAGCGGCGCTCAAATGCCTGATCAACGTCTATTACGCCGTGGTAGGCCGTGCTGGCATGAGTGCCAGCAAGGAGCTGGAAAACTGGCTGCGCGGCATTCAGCAAGACCACCCCAGCGTGGGCTACTACATCAAGCGCCGCATCGTCACCGACAACCTGCACGGCGTGGACATCATGGAAGAAGCCTGCGAGATTGCCAAGCTGCGGCTGTTTCTGGCGATGGTGTCGTCGGTCAGGCGGGTAGCAGACCTGGAGCCGCTGCCCAATATTGACTTCAACATCCTGCCTGGCAATTCGCTGGTGGGGTTGATGCGGGTCGATGAGGTGGAGTTCAACCAAACCAATACCCAGCGGAGTCTTTTTGCAGAGGTCAAACCCCGGCCCTTTGCAGAACTGCTGGCCGCCAAAAACCGCAAGCTCGACACCTACCGCCATTCCGCCGAGCAAATTGGCAAACAGCTTAGCCTGCGCGAGTTGCGTGACGATATTGATGTCGAAATGCGTGATGCCAATGCGGTGATGAACGAGCTGCTGCGCGACCAGTTTGAAAAACTACAAGTCAAATTTGAAGAGGCCACTTGGGATGCCAAAAAACAGGACCTGGGCAAACCCAATAAGCGACCGATTGAGAGCCGCGATATTGCCGCGCAAACGCCATTTCACTGGGGCTATGTGTTTGACAAGATCATGCAGGAAAGGGGCGGCTTTGACATTGTGCTGGCCAATCCGCCCTGGGAAGTGTTCAAGCCCCAGGCCAAGGAGTATTTCTCACCGTTCTCTGAGAGTATTAGCAAAAAGAACATGTCGATCAAGGCATTCGAAGCTGAGCAAGCTCGCCTGCTTTTGAATTCCGATATTCGCTCGGGCTGGCTCGCTTACCAGAGTCGATTCCCGCACATGAGCGCGTATTTCCGAAGTGCGAAAGAGTACCGATTCCAGTCAGCAGTGGTTGCCGGCAAAAAAACGGGTTCGGACATCAATCTCTACAAGTTGTTTACCGAGCGTTGTTTCTCACTTTTGCGCCCCGGCGGTCATTGCGGCATCGTTATCCCGAACGGGTTGTACAAAGATCTGGGTGCCACCGGGCTGCGAAACATGTTGTTTGACCACACCCAGGTCGACTCCATGATCTCCTTGTCGAATGAAAAGTTCATCTTTGAGGAGGTGCATCATTCGTTCGGATTGCTCTTTTTGAGTTTCACCAAGGGCGGAACAACCGAAAAACTACACGCCACGTTCCGAATCAATCCACGTGAAGCCATCAAGGCAGACGAGTTTGGGACATTCGTCAATGACGAAAGCAATTTCATTGAGATTTCGGCCAAACTGATTGGCTCAATGAATGCCGAGACCCGTTCGGTACTGGAGTTTCGGGGGGCGGCTGACGTGACCATCGTCAACAAAATGTTGCAATTCCCTTCTCTGGGCGAGAAGCTCGATGGCGTATGGAACTTGCAGTTGACGAACGAATTCCGCCATGACGAATGACAGCCGGAAGTTTCAAGACTGAGTTCGCCGCCAATCGACTGCCTTTGTTTACAGGGCGAATGTTTAACCAATTTGAAATCACAACAGAACACTCGGGCTACTGGATCGACGAGGCAGAGCTGGTGCTTGACTGGTTGCTACGGCAAAGCATCACCACGACCTTGAACATGTTCTACCTTTACCAACTGCCGGTGCCGCGCTTGCCATCTTCAGACCTACGGTGTGCCCAGATTGCCACCCGCGCCGCCCGCCTGATCTGCACCACCCCCGAATTCGACGGTCTGGCCAAAGCGGTGGGTTTGAAGCCGCAACCACGGACAGCGGTGGCCTTTGGCACCACCGACCCCACAGAACGCGCCAAACTCCGCGCTGAGCTCGACGGCTTGGTCGCCCACCTTTACGCCCTGACCGAAGAAGAGTTCGCCCACATCCTGGGCACCTTTCCGCTGGTGGCCGAACCAGTCAAAATTGCGGCCTTGAACGCTTGGCGCGATGTTGAAAGAGGGCTGATTTCATGAAACTGCAAAGTGTGCGCGTGCGCAACTTCAAAGCCATTGTTGATAGCAAGACCTTGAAGCTGGGGCCGCTGACTGCCTTCATTGGCAACAATGGCGCGGGCAAATCCAGCCTAATTGAGGCGCTTGAGACCTACCAATGCATCGTGCGTGACGGGTTGGATATTGCCATGCAGCGCTGGTTGGGCATTGAACACGTGCGGCACAAGGCGCAAGAGGCCAAGGAACGCGCGGGGCAGTTGGTGAACCCCATTTCCTTTGAGTTGGCGTTGGGGGAAAGCCCCCGCAAGGTGCGCCGCCTGGCCATGACGGTGAATAACGATCCTGCCGCAAACCGCATGTTCATTGCCTCGGAGCATGTTTCTGACCTTGCTGGCGATTTCACCGAGCGCAACATGTTGGAGACGCTGCTGACCTACAGCGATGGTCGCTCCATGTTGACAGCACCGGTGGACTTGAACACGACCAAGCTGGCTGTCGAAGTGCTGGCCTGGCAATTTTTGACGCTCAGTCCCGAGCGCATGGGTCTGCCCGTGCCACAGCAGCGCACCAAGGGTGCGGTGCGCATGGCCAATGACGGCTCGAATGTGGCAGATTTTTTGCTGGACCTGCGCCGCCAGGATGCCAACGCCTTCAATGGCATCGTAGAAACCATGGCGTTTGTGTTGCCTTATGCCAAAGACATTCAGCCAACGCTGACCTCGTCAGAGATCGAGCGCAAGGCGTGGTTGCAGTTGAGCGAAGACACGTTCAAGGTGCCGGGCTGGTTGCTTTCCACAGGTACGCTGCGCATGCTGGCGCTACTGGCCTTGCTGCGCCACCCCAACCCGCCGCCGCTGATCGTGGTGGAAGAAATTGAAAATGGCCTGGACCCGCGCAGCATCCACTTAATCGTTGAAGAGATTCGCAGCGCGGTGCTGTCTGGCGTGACACAAGTCATCGTCACCACCCATTCGCCTTATTTACTGGATTTGTTGACGCTGGAACATCTGGTGGTGGTGGAGCGTGACATGCAAGGTCACCCTTGTTTTGTCAGGCCGTCTGACCACGACAACCTGCGCCGCTGGGCGCAGGAATTTGCTCCGGGCAAGCTGTACACCATGGGCAACCTGACGGGCTTGTCGGTATGAGCATCGGCTTTATCTTTGAATGCGGTCCGCAAGGGGCGGATAAACAGGTTTGTGAATACCTGGCGAGCCAACTTCAGCCAGGGGAAAAGTTCGTTTCACGCACCATGGACAACAAGCTCAAATTGCTGAACGGGGCCGCTGGCGTGGCAAGAAAATTGCTGAATGAAGGGTGTCAAAAGGTATTGATCGTGTGGGATTTGCGCCCCGCCTGGCCAGACAAAAAGGGCAAACCCTGCCGAGCCCAAGAGCGCCAGGCCTTGCTGGACGCTTTGGTCAAAGAGGGTCTACAGGGTGCGCCGGTATACCTTGTGTGTGTTGAGCAGGAGTTTGAAAGCTGGCTGATGGCAGACGAGGCCAAGTTGTCGGCATTTCTATCGACCCCAACGCATGAATACAAGGTGCCCAGGATCAGACGACCTGACCGTGAAAAGAACCCCAAGTCAATGGTCATGAAGCATTTTCAAATGGCTTTGGGCAAGAAGTATGAAGACCGTGTGCATGCCATCAAGGTCATGCGGACCAACCCACCACTTAATTGGGCCAAGTTGCGGCGGTCTGAGTCGTTTGCACGGTTTGAGGCTAAATTGGCTGCTGTTCAGCCATGATGATTGACTTCTCTCACTGGCCATTGCTGATGCAGCCCGCCATTCATAACTTTCAGATGTTATGCATCAAAACAGCCTCTAGCCCATATAAAACATGCGCAAGAAGCTATCATGAAGATAGCAATCAAAACTGTAGAAGCCAAGTCAAATCCGGCATACCACCCGATCAACTGGTGTCAGCTCATGATTGACCTCTCCCCGCCCAGTCCGCCGACCGCATCAACGCCCTGTTGGCCGCACACGAAAGCCGCACGCTCGACTTCAAACGCATCAGCGGCAAGCAGGGGCGGATGTATGAGGCGGTGTGCGCCTTTGCCAATACCGAAGGCGGCTTGCTGGTGATCGGCATTGGAGATGCCAAGGCCATGAAAGCGGGTGACAAACCGCCAAGCCGCCTGTTTGGCATTGAAGAAAACCCGGAGGGCTTTGGCAACTTCCGCACCGAACTGCTGACACGTTTTACGCCCGCCATCACCAAACTGCACTGGATTCGGGTGGCCTGCACCTTGCACAACGGCCAGCCGGGGCATGTGGTGCTGTTGCGGGTGGAGAAAAGTGACCAAGTGCATTCCGTGGTGGGCAACGGCACCTGGACGCGCATGGATGCCAGCAACCGCGAGCTGAGCGCTGCCGAAATTGCCGACCTTGCCTACCAGCGTGGCGTAAAGAGTGCAGAAACGCTGCCCATGCCGGTGGCGCTGGATTTGCTGAACACGGATGCTTGGCGCAGTTACTGCATCACACGCGGCCTGGCAGATATGGACTTGGCCGTGCGCTTGCCACGGCTGGGGCTGGCGATACCGGTAGACGGCGCGCTTGAGCCGTTGCTGGCTGCACTGCTGCTGTTTGCAGATGAACCGGGTGCGCTGCTGGCGGGTCAGGGTATGCGGGCGGACATTCGTGTCTCTCACTTCCAAGGCAAGACGATACAGCGTGATGCGGTGCCAAACTTGCTGTTGCCACCCAAAACCATCACTGGCCCGGCAATAGAGCAGATTGCCAAGGCGCAGGCCTACGTGCTGGAGCGGTTGGCAATGGGGTTGACCATGCCAGGCTCTGGTTTCAAGACACGCTACCGTTTTCCAGAGCGGGTGATCAAAGAGGCCATCACCAATGCCGTGGTGCACCGCGACTACCGGTTGAACCGTGACATTCACATTCACATTTTTGATGACCGCGTGGAGGTGAAAAGCCCAGGGCGATTGCCAGGCAATTTGACGCCGGCGACCATCGGCAAGGCCGGGTCAGTGCCGCGTAACAGCCTGCTGGCACGACATCTGCGCGAGTTTCCGGCGCCACCCAATGTGGATGCGGGCGAAGGCGTGCCGATGATGTTTGCGCAAATGGCAAAGGCCAATTTGTACGAGCCGCTGTACCGCGAGCAACTGGACAGCGCTGTGCCCACGTTGCTGGTGACCTTGCTCAATGAAGAGCGGCCACCTCTGTGGACTCAAGTGAGTGACTGGATCGACCGCAATGGCCCCATTGCCAACGGAAAGCTGCGCGAGATTTCAAGCCTGGACACGCTAGCAGCTTCCAAGCAATTGCGGCAATGGGTGGCTCAGGGCGTGCTGGTTGCGTTGCCAGCGCCGTCACGCCAGCAAGCCAGCTACACCAAACCTGAGTTGGCCGGACTGGTGGATTTGACCCGTTCATTATCTTTTGGCTTGGATAATGAAATTGGGAATGGTGAA
>JADKAW010000036.1 GCA_016719055.1 Candidatus Rhodoferax mariagerensis
ATGCCGCACGCTACCTGATGATCTACCTGGCCATTTGTGGCCGGGGCGGCGTGGATGTACCAGCGCCTACCCACCTCATTTTGCCCAATGAATAAGGCAACCTTGCCAGTCAACATTCAAGGAAATTCCCGCCAGGCGCGACGGCACCGCAACGCACACGGGCGGTGATGGAGCAAGTGGAAGGCTTTGCTGTATAAAGCAGCCCGAGGTCAAAAACGCCGGTGGCGTGCTCGGCCTCAACTGCCAGGCCAGGGGCAAAACGCCGCGCTGGCGTTTGTGACCCTGAGGAACTGGTCACAGGCGACCTGGGCCGGGCAGCTCGGCGCAAGCCCTGGCTGGACGTTCGCTTTGGCGCGCTGTCTCGGCGTTCGCGACGCATTTTATCTTTCCGCTGGGCCCGCCGCCAATCCCCGAGCTTGGCGCTTCGTCAGGCTTGGCTTTCGGCCTGGGGCTTCCGCGCTGGTGCAGGCCACGAGGCCTTGCTGGCGGCACGGCCGTGCTGGGGCTGGCGGCGCAAACAAGCCCAGGTGCGCCCGGACGGTCTGGAAGACCGCGCCGCAGCTGCAGCTCGACATCGACGCGACAAGGCCAAATGCCGCTGGGTCAGTTTTGACGCCATCAACGCCACCATTTCGACAGCATTGGGGTCAGCTACATGAGAAATGACTTTCCAAACGCGGTCGACTGCAACGCGTGGTGGTGCGTACGATGCGCCAGCACGTATGCAACCTGACGACCTGCTCAAGCTCAACGTGCTCAACAACAAAGGGCAAACGGTGCCGATTGCCGCTTTTGCCAGCACCCGCTGGGTCAAGGGCGCCATGCAGACGGTGCGCTACAACGGCTACCCGGCCATGCGCATCAGCGGCAGTGCCGCGCCCGGTTACAGCACCGGCGCTGCGCTGAAAGATGGAGCAACTGGCCACCCAACTGCCGCCAGGCTTTGGTTTTGAGTGGACCGGTACTTCGCGCGAAGAAAAGCTGGCCGGCTCGCAAGCGATGATTTTGTATGCCTTTGCCATTCTGGCGGTGTTCTTGTGTCTGGCGGCCCTGTATGAGAGCTGGACCATTCCGCTGTCAGTGATTCTGGTGGTGCCACTCGGCGTGCTGGGCGTGATTGTGGCCACCCTGCTGCTGACTACGCCAACGACGTGTACTTTCAGGTGGGGCTGATCACCGCCATTGGCTTGTCGGCCAAAAACGCGATCTTGATCATCGAGTTTGCCAAAGACCTGCAGGCGCAAGGCAAGGCATTGTCGAGTCCGGCGCTGGAAGCGCCCACCTGCGGTTTCTGCCCGATTTGATGACCTCAATGGCCTTCACCCTGGGCCGTGCCTTTGGCGCTGGCCTTGCCGGTGGCGCTGGTTCGGCCAGCCAGCGCGCCACGGCACCGGCGTGATTGGCGGCATCCTGACCGGCACCACCTGGCCGTGGTGTTTGTGCCCGATCTTTTTGTGGTGGTGCGCAGTCTGTTTCAAAGACAGTGCGCGCCAGCAACTGGTGCATGCCGAGCAAGCAGCCCACATGGGAGTGCATCCGAATGTCTAACACTTACAAGACTTTCAGGCCTCTCGCACTCGCCGTACCTGGGCTGGCAGCTACCAACATTTGTAGCTGGATGCTCGCTGATGCCCGCCTACAGAGCGCCCCGTCGCCCATCTGACGCCCAATGGCCGGGAGTCAGGCTGTTGCGCCACCACTAAGAAATCAATAGCGCTAACCCAATAACGACGTGGGCTGGAAGGACTTTTTTTCTGAGGACACGCTGCGCGACTGATCACCACGGCACTGGCCAACAAACCTGACCTGCGTGTTGCCGTGCTCAATATCGAGCAGGCCCGGGCCCAGCTGGGCATCCGGCAGGCCGACCAGTTCCCCACCGTCAACGCGGCGGCCAGCGGCTCGCGCGCGCCTAACAGTAGCGGCGCCATCAAAAGCAACTACACCGCCGGGCTAATGGTCACGCCTATGCGAGATCGATTTTTTGGCCGGGTTGCCAGCCTGAAAGAGCAGGCCCCTGGGCCAGTATCTGGCAACGGCCGAGGCCGCGCAAACCGCCCAGATCAGCTTGATGGCCACCGTGGCGCAAAGCTGGCTGAACCTGCTGGCCGATGAAGAACTGCTGGCGGTATCACGCCAAACACTGGACTCACGCACCGATTCGCTCAAGCTCACCGAGCTCAAGCTGAAGCACGGTGCCGCATCCGAGCTGGACCACCATCTGGCGCAAACGCTGCTGGAAAGCACCCGTGTGACGCTGGCCCAGCAGGAAAGACAGCGCGCGCTGGACGAAAACGCCCTGGTGCTGTTGCTGGGCCAACCCTTGAGTGAGGCCAATCGTGCGCAGCTGACGCAGACAAGCTTGAATCAGCTGAGCTTTGCCGAATTGCCTGCCGGATTGCCATCCGACCTGCTGATACGCCGCCCCGACATCCGCCAGGCCGAACAACTGCTGATAGCCAGCAATGCCAACATTGGCGCAGCCCGCGCGGCCTTCTTCCCGCGCATCAGCCTGACAGCCGGTGTCGGGTCTGCCAGCAGCGCGCTCGACAAGCTGTTCAGGACGACGCTCGTGGGGCTGGACGCTGGCACCGCAGCTGGTGCTGCCTATTTTTGATCTGCCGGACGCAATCAGGCCAATCTGGACGCGTCCAAAGTGGGCCGCGACATTGCCGTGGCGCAGTATGAAAAAGCCATCCAGAACGCCTTTCGCGAAGTGGCCGATGCCTTGGGCCAGCCGCGGCACCTGGGGTATCAATGGCAGGCCAGCCAGGCCCTGCTGACGGCTGAAAGCGCGCGCAGCCGCTTGACACAACTGCGCCTGGACAACGGTGCGGCCAGCCAACTGGAGTGGCTCGACGCCCGGCGCAGCCTGTTTGCTGCGCAACAAGCCGCCGTGCAAACCCGGCTGGCGGTGCTGCAAAACCAGATTGCGATGTTCAAGACGCTGGGCGGTGGCAGCGTTGCGCCAGCCCTGGAGCCTGTGGTCGTGAGGTGAATCACCTTGGCGCAGGCCAGGCAAGCGCCATGTATCTGCTATCAGGTCTGCAGCTTCTTTCGACCTTTTTACAGGGTTTGAGGTCAATTTGGCCGTCATCCCGGCGAATTAGAGGCAACCACAAAAGGAAACAGGTTGATCTGCACTAGCAGACTTAGCTTTGTCATGCAGATGACACCTACAATTCCTTTAACTTTCAGCGGGTTTTTACGAACAACTGATCGCCAAACAAAGGAAACGCCATGAAGCTGCTGACATCTACCGTGTTGAGTCTGGTTATTTTGGCCGCTTGCGGCGACAAGCCCGAAGCCACTGTGCCCAAGCCGGTGGCCCGGCCGTTTGAAGGCCAATCCATTTCGGTCATCGTTCCGACCCTGGATGCCCGCTTGATTCGCGGCCCGATTCTCGACGAGGTGGCAGGGTTCGAGGCCCGCACCGGGGCCAAAGTGCGGGTGTTGACCCCAGGCTGGAGCGAGACCATCGAAAAAATCGACCAGTCGCTCAAGTCTCCCGATGCCAACTTTGACATCTATGTGGCCATTTCGATGTGGAGCGGCACGCTGCTCAGCGGCGACTACATTGCGCCGGTGCCCGAGGCCATCAAGCAAAGATCGACTGGGACGACGTGCTGCCAATATATCGCAACACCGTGCTGTCATGGAATAACATCGCCTACGGCCTGCCTTATGACGGCGATTGCATCAACCTGTATTACCGCAAAGACCTGATGCCAACCCCGATTACCAGGCCAGGTTCAAAAAGAAATACCACTACGAACTGGCCGTGCCCACAACCTGGAAAGCCTACCGCGATGTGGCGGAATTCTTCACCGGCTGGGACTGGAATGGTGATGGCAAGCCTGACTACGGCATTGCCGGCAACCGCGTCAAGGGTGACATCTCGATGCTGCAGTTTTTTGCCCAGGCCGCCGCTTTGCCAAGCACCCCGACGATCCGGCCTACTATTTCGACCCCGACACGCTCAAGCCCCGCATCAACAACCCCGGCTTTGTGCGCGGGCTGGGCATCTGGATCGATACGCTCAAGTTTGGCCCGCCCGGCATGGCCAATTTTGCTGGCCATGACGTGCGCAACAGCTTTGTCTCCGGCCAGACCGCCATGGCCATTGATTGGGCCGACATGGGCGTGCACGCGGTTAACTCACCGGCCTCGGTGATCAAAGACAAAATCGGCTACGCCCAGCTTCCCGGCAGCACCGAAGTCTTCAACAGCCTGACCCACCAATGGGACAAACGGGCCAACAAGGTGTCGTCGATCAGTGGCAACTGGACATTTTTTGTCAGCAAGGCTTCAAAAAACAAGGCATTGGCGTTTGAATTTGCCGCCCACATGACCTCCAAGGAGCTGACCAAGAAAATGACCGCCATAAAGCGGCACGGCGGTCAACCCCTCGCGCATGTCGCACTTTGACAACCCCGAGGCCTGGAACCAGTCGGGCTTTAGCACGGAATCGGCCGAAGGCCTATCTGGCGACATCCCCTGTCGCTGTCCAACCCCAACGTGCCAATACGACATCATGATTCCGGGGGCCAGCGAGTACTACTGGTGCTCGACGGCTTCGGTGGCGAGCGCCGTTAGTGGCGAACTCAAACCGACAAGGCGCTCGATCTGGCCGCCGCCGACTGGAAAAATCACCGACCGCCTGGGTCTCGACCAACAAACCGCGTTCTACCGGGCTTCCTGAACGTCGGCAAATAGCCGGACCCCTGCCTTGCGCCTGGCCAATTTGAGCATCCGCAGCCTGTCGCTCTATGGGTTAGGGCTGCTCATTGTTGGCGCGCTGATCAGCGGCGCGGCGGTGGCTTACCTGGTTTTTGACTACAGCGCTGTGGTGGCCCGCCAGCGCACGGTGGACGATGCCTACAAGTCGGTACTGGCTCTCAAATTTCATACTGAGCGGCTGCTCTCGACCCCCGAGCTGAGCCGTCAGCGCCAGCATTGGCGCGACTCGGTGACCGAGTTTGAAACCCGGCTAAAAGGGCTACAAAGTGCCGCGCCGGCCGAGATGAGCGCCCTGGAGCAAGCCTGGAAGGCAGCGCGGCTTGAGGTTGACGACATCAGCCGCCAGTTTTCCAACCCGGTTTTCAGTGATGCCAGTCTGATGGAAAAATCGCTGCTGCGCCGCTTTGGCGAGGGCCTCAACGCCAACGAGTCCGGCAACTACTACGTGGCCGTGCGCACGCTGGTCAACGCAATTGATTTTTTGCAACAACGGCAAACTTTCTTGCTCGACGACCTCAAGCAGCTCAATGACCGCATTCACAGCGAGAGCGACCGCCGCTTGTTGCGCATTGGTCAACTGCTGATGCTGGTGGCGCTGCTGTCATTTTTGAGCCTGGCGCTACTTGCAGCTGCCATGGTTTACTTGAGCGGTCGTATTGAACGCCAGTTGCTTGACAGCAAAAGCCATCTGAGCGGTGCGCTTGACAAGCTCGAATTCGATCAAGTTCAGTTGCGCACCCTGGTGGCAACCATTCCGGCACTGGTCTGGCTCAAAGACGCGCAGGGTGGCTACCTGGCCTGCAACCCGCGCTTTGAGCTATTTTTTGGGGCTGGCGAAGCGCAGATTCTGGGAAAGACCGACTACGATTTTGTTGACCAGGCCAGCGCCGACTTCTTTCGCAAAAACGACCAGGCCGCCGAAACCGCGGGCCACACCACCGTCAACGAAGAATGGCTCGACTTCAAGGGCAATGGCTACCGGGGCCTGTTCGAGACCAGCAAAACTCCGATGCGCTCATCCGATGGTCGGCTGATTGGGGTGCTGGGCATGGCCCATGACATCACAGAGCGGCGCAGCATTCAGGACGAGCTGATGCGCCACCGCGCCCACCTGGAGGAACTGGTGCAAGCCCGCACCGCCGAGCTGGCCGATGCCAAGCTGGCAGCCGAGCAGGCCAACCGGGCCAAGAGCGCTTTTCTGGCCAACATGAGTCACGAAATTCGCACGCCGCTGAACGCCATCATCGGCTTGACCTATTCGCTGCGCCGCGACGCCGTGCTGCAGCGCCAGATCGAACAGCTCGACCAGGTCAAGCAATCAGCCCAGCACCTGCTGGGGGTGATCAACGACATCCTTGATTTCTCCAAGATTGAGGCTGGGCGAATGACACTGGAGTCGGTTGATTTTGAGCTGGAGTCGGTGTTTCAGACTGTGTACAACATGATTGCCAGCGCGGCGGCCAGCAAGAGTCTTGAAGTTGTCATTGATATTGACCCCGATTTGCCACGTCTGCTGCAAGGCGACCGCACGCGGCTGGGGCAGATCTTGATCAACTTTGCAGGCAATGCAGTCAAGTTCACCGAACGCGGCTATATTCTCCTGCTGGCCCGACAAGCTGGCGCGAGTGCAAACCAGATCCTGGTGCATTTCGAGGTACAAGACAGCGGCATCGGCTTGTCGCCAGAGCAACAAGGGCGGCTGTTTCAAGCGTTTGAGCAGGGTGACGCTTCCACCACCCGTAAATTTGGCGGCACCGGGCTGGGGCTGGCCATCTGCCGTCGCCTGGCTGAACTGATGGGCGGCCAGGCGCACGTGCATAGCGCGCCAGGCCAAGGCAGCCGTTTCTGCCTGGACGTGCCGCTGAGCCTGCCTGCCTATCTGCCTACCGACCCGCCTGAGCCAACCGCGCTTGTTACCGCCAGGTGTGGAAGTGCTCGCCCGCAGCGGATTCTGGTGGTGGACGACCAGGCGCAAACCCGTAGCGTGCTGGAGCGCATGTTGCAAGGCTTTGGCCTGCAACCGGTCACCGCCAGCAGTGGCTCGCAGGCGTTGGAGCAACTGTCCGAGGCCGCCGTGCAGGCCAAGCCATTTGACCTGGTATTGCTGGATGCGCTGATGCCCGGTGACAACGGTATGGCCACCGTGCAGCGCCTGCATGAGGCGGCGGCCGCGTCTGCGCCAAAAATCATCCTGATGCTCAGCCACAGTGCCGAGCCGCCCCACGCGCTGCTGCAACAGGGCGCGGTGCACAGCATCTTGCACAAGCCAGTGACATCCTCGGCGCTGTTTGATACGCTGGCTAACGTCATCAGCGGGCAGCCGATGCGCCAGCGTCCAGCACCGGGCAGCATCAGCCTGCACCAGCCACAATTCATCGGTCGGCGCATCCTGCTGGCCGAAGACAACCCGATCAATCAGGTGGTGGCGCTCGACTTGCTGCACGACATGGGACTAATCGTGGAACTGGCGCAAGACGGCGAGCAGGCCGTCAACATGGCGCGCGCCAGTACCTACGACCTGATTCTGATGGACGTGCAAATGCCCAGAGTAGACGGCTTGGAGGCCACCCGCGCCATCCGCAGCCTGCCAGGACGCGAGCAGGTGCCGGTGCTGGCCATGACAGCCAACGTGTTTGACGAAGACCGGCAAGCGTGCCTGGCCGCCGGCATGAACGACCACGTGGCCAAACCGATTGACCCGGAGGCTCTGGTCAGAGCCCTGCTGCGCTGGCTGCCAGACAATATTGCTGCCGCAATGCCAACACAAGCCCAAGCCTGGGTTGAAGCCGGGCCTCCCAGCCCTTCAGCGCCAGACCCGCAGGAAGCCGCGAAGCTGCAGTTACTGCGCGATTGACGGCCTTGAGGTCGACACTGCGCTGCATCTGGTACGCGGCAATGTGGCCACTTACCTGCGCGTTTTGTCACTGTTTGTGGACGGCCACGCTGACGACCCGACGCGGCTGCAGGCACACGTGGCCCAGCACGAGTTGCGCGATGCACAGCGGCTGGCCCACACGCTCAAGGGCAGTGCCGGCAACGTGGGCGTGGTGTCGATCCAGCGCTGCGCTGCGGCTATCGAGCAGGCTTTGCAAAACCAATCCAACGATGCCTTTGACCAGGCACTGGCCCGGTTGTCGGTCGAGTTGCCAGCGTTTATGACCGGCGTACGCAGCGCACTGACCAGCCTGCCGGCGGCCAGGATCACGACAACCGCCCTGGCACCGCAGAATGAGGCCCAACGCATGCAGCGCGTTGCCAACTTGCGCGCGCTGCTGCAGGCCTCAGACATGGATGCCAGGCGCTACTTTGAACAAGATCAGGCGCTCTTGAGTGACATTCTGGGCGCACAAGTCGCCGCCGATCTGGGAAAATACCTGTCCGAGTTTTTGTTTGAAGAAGCGCTTGCGCTGCTGGACCGCCCAAAATGAACACCTCCCCTGTTGTGCTGGTGGTTGATGACCAACCCGAGAACCTTGCCATTCTGGGTGAGTTGCTGCAAACCCGCTACCGCGTCAAAGTAGCCAACTCGGGTGAGCGAGCGCTGCGCGTGGCCGCTGCGCAGCCTCTGCCCGACCTGATCTTGCTCGACGTGATGATGCCCGGCCTGGATGGCTATCAGGTGCTAGCGCAGTTGCGCGCCAACCCGCTGACGCACCACATACCAGTCATTTTTGTCACCGCCCGCGACAGCGCCATCGACGAGGAAATTGGCCTGCAGCTCGGTGCTGCTGACTACATCACCAAACCCGTCAAGCCGATGGTGGCGTTGGCCCGGGTCAAAACCCAGATAGAAAACAAGCGCGCCCGTGACTGGCTCAGTGATCAAAACACCTTTCTGGAAGCCGAAGTGCTGCGCCGCATGCGCAACAACGAACTGGTGCAAAACGCCAGCCTGCATGCGCTGGCCATTCTGGCCGAAACCCGCGACACCGACACCGGCCTGCACAACCATCGCACCCAGGCCTATGTGGAAGTGCTGGCGAGCCTTGCGTCAAGATGCCGCTTACCAGGCTGAACTGGCCGACGACAAGCTCAAGCTGATCGTGCAGGCCGCACCGCTGCACGACATTGGCAAGGTGGGCATTGCGGACCACATTCTGCGCAAACCGGGCAGTCTCACCCCGGAAGAATTTGCCATCATCAAAACCCACAGCCGCATTGGTGGCGATGCAATAGCGCTGGCGATCCAGCGCGTCAAGGAGGCCGACCATTCAAGCTACCCGGTGGACGGCTACCCGCTGGCGTTTCTGGACGTGGCACGCCAGATTGCCATGTGGCACCACGAGCGCTGGGACGGCGGCGGCTACCCCGACGGCCTGGCCGGCCCGGCCATTCCGCTGGCTGCACGCATCATGGCGCTGGCTGATGTATTTGACGTGGTGACCACCAAGCGCGTCTACAAGCAAGCCCAGCCCGTCAGCCACGCCATCAGCACCATCGCGCAAGAGCGTGGCTCGCAATTTGACCCGACGCTGGTCGAAGTGTTCATCAGCCTGCGCCCAGAGCTTGAAGCCATCGCCTTGCGCCTCGCGGATACAGGCTGATCGCCCCCGATCTGGACATTGCCGACCCGGACGACAAGCAGGCCGTGCACCAGGCCAAGCGTTTACGCAGTTTGCCTATTGGCTTGCTGGAAAATGGCTTCAACCTGATCGCCAGCCTGCCTGCTGACGTGTTTCTAACCGAGCGCACTTCCCAGTTGCAGCCCGACATGATCGTCGTGGATGCCGAGAGTGATGCACAAGACGCGCGGGAGCATGCGGTGATGGCCACCCGCGACGAGCGCCGCCCCATCGTCATGTCCACCAATGATGACGACAATCGTGCGCAGCTGACGCAGACAAGCTTGAATCAGCTGAGCTTTGCCGAATTGCCCGCTGGACTGCCATCCGACCTGCTGATACGCCGCCCCGACATCCGCCAGGCCGAACAACTGCTGATAGCCAGCAACGCCAACATTGGCGCAGCCCGTGCGGCCTTCTTTCCGCGCATCAGCCTGACATCCGGTGTCGGGTCTGCCAGCAGCGCGCTGGACAAGCTGTTCAAGGACGGCTCGTGGGGCTGGACGCTGGCACCGCAGCTGGTGCTGCCTATTTTTGATGCCGGGCGCAACCAGGCCAACCTGGACGCGTCCAAAGTGGGCCGCGACATTGCTGTGGCGCAGTATGAAAAAACCATCCAGAACGCCTTTCGCGAAGTGGCCGATGCCTTGGCCAGCCGCAGCACTTTGGGGTATCAATGGCAGGCCAGCCAGGCCCTGCTGACGGCTGAAAGCGCTCGCAGCCGCCTGACACAACTGCGCCTGGACAACGGTGCCGCCAGCCAACTGGAGTGGCTCGACGCCCGGCGCAGCCTGTTTTCTGCGCAACAAGCCGCCGTGCAAACCCGCCTCGCCATGTTGCAAAACCAGATTGCAATGTTCAAGACGCTGGGCGGTGGCAGCGTTGCGCCAGCCATCGAGTCTGCGGCTGCCAGGTAGGCTGCATTGACGCCGACTGCGGATGCGACATGATTCTGCCAACGCTATCATGTCGATAGCGTCTTTCGGCCTGTTTAATAGGGCTAGAGGTCAATCAGGTCCATAGATAGCCGTAAACTCAGAGACCATCAAGCACCCTCAATCGTCGCGCACAACGCCGGGTTGGCATAGCTGTTGCGGTTCGGCTATGTCAGGTCTTGACCCTTATCGCGGTAGAACCGGATTGCGATCTGCTTGCTTCAAACCTGCCAGTGGCCTCGCACGAATGACCGACAGCTCACTGGTGCCAATTTCGTTCAGATCTATGTCGGGGCCTGGCGAGCAGTGTGTGCCCCCCCTGCTGCAGCTTTCTCGAAGTCCGGGTTTATGTTTTTGAAGGCCGGTCAGCGCTTGCACCTGGATTTCGCCAAAGCGGCAGACCGGCTATTTGGCACTTGGTGAATTCGAAGTGAAAAACCCACAATATGGAACAAAAGCTTGTCCGAAACCCGTGTGTCACGTCAAACTCATCAAAGCGAACGCGCGATGATTTCTTTCATGATCTCGCTGGTGCCGCCATAAATGCGTTGTACCCGGGTGTCGACATACATCTGTGCAATCGGGTATTCCAGCATGTAGCCATACCCACCAAACAGTTGCAGGCATTCATCAATGACTCGACCCTCGGTTTCACTGAGCCAGAGTTTGGCAATGGAGGCCGTGGTGGCATCCATGCTGCCCTGCACCATGCGGGCAATGCAGTCATCCACAAAAGCGCGCGCCACCACTGCCTGGGTTTTGACCTCGGCAAGTTTGAAACGGGTGTTCTGCATCTCGATCAGTGGCTTGCCAAACGCCCGGCGCTGGCGGGTGTAGTCCACCGCCAGGCGCAGGGCGCGTTCAATGGCCCCCATGGCCGAAATGGCCAGCATGGTGCGCTCATAGGGCAACTCGCTCATCAGGTGGGCAAAACCCAAGCCCTCGACACCGCCCAACAGTGCTTTGGCCTCAACGCGCACATTGTCAAAAAACAGTTCACAGGTGTCTTGACCCTTTTGGCCAATTTTTTCCAGAATGCGCCCCACCCGGTAACCTGGCTGCGCCCGAGTTTCCACCAAGAAAAGCGAGCATCCCTTGGCCCCCGCCGCAGGGTCGGTCTTGGCGACCACCACCACCAGGTCGGCGAGGTAGCCGTTGGAGATAAAGATTTTGGAGCCGTTGATCAGGTAGCCGTCGCCTTCACGCTCAGCCCGGGTGCGCACACTTTGCAGGTCTGAGCCCGCGCCAGGCTCGGTCATGGCGATGGCGGCCACCATGTCACCACTGGCCAACAGAGGCAAATAACGGGCGCGTTGGGCCTCGGTGCCTTGATTGAGCAGGTAATGCGCCACGATGGCATGCACATGCACACCAAAAGCGCGGTCACCGACAAAAGCCAGTTCCTCAAACAGAATCGCCATGTGGGCATAGTTGCCACCCGCTCCGCCATATTCTTCAGGGATGTCAGCCAACAAAAAGCCCAGTGCACCCGCTTTGCGCCACAGCTCACGATCCACATGCTGTTGCTCGCGCCAGCGCGCCTGGTGCGGATCAACTTCAGCGGCGACAAAGCGGCGCACCATGTCGCGATAGAGTTCCAGGTCAGGGTCCATCCAGCGTGATGTTGGTTTGTGTGTGGGCATGGCGTTCTCCCGATCAGGCGGATTGGTAAAGTGTTACCACGCAGGCACCTCCCAAACCCAGGTTGTGCTGCAAGGCGGTGCGGGCGCCCGCCACCTGGCGTTGCTCGGCATTGCCACGCAGTTGCTGCGTCAACTCATAACATTGCGCCAGGCCGGTGGCCCCCAGCGGGTGGCCTTTTGACAACAAGCCACCTGACGGGTTGGTCACCACCTGGCCGCCATAGCTGTTGTCACCATCGGCGATGAACTTGGCAGCACCACCCTCAGGGCACAAACCCAGACCTTCGTAGGTGATGAGTTCGTTCTGTGCAAAACAGTCATGCAGTTCCACCACGTCCAGGTCTTGGGGGCCAATGCCCGCTTGTTCATACACCTGATTCGCGGCATCACGGGTCAAGTCGTACCCGACCAGGCGCAACATGTCTGCGGACTCAAAGGTGCTGGCGCGGTCGGTAGTCATGGCCTGCGCTGCAATGAACACATCGGTGCGCAAGTCATGGCGCTTGGCAAACCCTTCTGACACCAACACGGCGGCGGCCGAACCACAAGTGGGTGGGCAGGCCATCAACCGGGTCATGACACCGGGCCACAAGACGGGGGAGTCCATCACCTCTTGCTCGGTAACCACCTTGCGAAATAGCGCCAACGGGTTGTTGGCCGCATGTCGACTGGCCTTGGCGCGGATTTTGGCGAAACTGTCCAGGCCCGTGCCGTAACGCTGCATGTGAGCCAGCCCTGCGCCGCCAAAGTAGCGCAGCGCAAGGGGCACATCAGGCATGCCCACCAATGCATCGGTGACCGTATCAAATGCATCAAACGGGCTCGGCCGGTCTTTGAACACGCTGCCCAGAGCGCCGGGCACCATTTGTTCAAAGCCAAGAGCGAGCACACATTCGGCACCGGCGGCTATGGCCTGGCGCGCCAGATACAACGCGGTGGACCCTGTAGAGCAGTTGTTGTTGACATTGACCACCGGTATGCCGCTCATGCCCACCAGGTAGAGTGCTTTTTGCCCGCAGGTGGAGTCACCGTAGACATACCCGGCAAACGCTTGCTGAACCAGACCATAGGCCAGCCCCGCATCGGCCAGTGCGCGGCGGGTTGCCTCGGCACCCATCTTGTCATAGGTGTCGCTTGAACCGGGTTTGACGAAGGGGATCATGCCAACGCCAGCAACAAATGCTTTTTGAGTCATTTCTATTCTCAGGCCGTAGTGAAGACAACAGATTGTTGATCAAAAACCACTTGTGCGATGGCCCGACCTGTTGCCAAAGTGATCACAATGGCTACCAAATTCGCGATCAGGAACGAGCGGTGGCCTATTACTTCGAAGGGGATTCTGCGCAGAATCAAGCCTTGGTGGTAAACCTACTCAATGTGGAACGGGAATTCGCCGACGCTTGATGATGACGACCGGGGGAGGTGCGGTTCGAGAAGGCATAGACTGAGGTACGAATCGTCCATCTGCCGCTTTTGCTAGCGCTGTCGCAGCGGCCAGGTGCTTTTGGTCTGAATGGCTCAATGCCGTGACATGGTCGCCGACCACCAAGACAAGTTCATCCCCCAACCTAGCAAGCGCGCCGCCCTGCAGTCCGTGGCGGGCGCTGCCCAGCAACTCAAGTGGGTCGGTTACCGACCGCTCATAAGTGTATTTGGCCCATTCGAGCGGTCCCATGCGGACGGACCAGTGAGACTTTGATTTCAGTTTGGAGTTCAACAGCGATTTATTTAGTGACATTGATGCCATTAATATTAAGTCATGGTGTGGGTTGGATGCAAGAACGAGTCTGGTGCAAGCCCAAAATAGCCACGGCTTGTCGTTTTGTCCGTGCGCCTGCACACACAGTTACACAATTTGAGAAGTATGACATCTTGAAGGATGGAGAAGTGGTCCCGTTTGTTTGTACTTTGAACGGGGTGCGATTCAAACTGAGTGCGCCGGTAAAAACCGGCAAGGAGTAGACGGGTGAAAGTCCCAAACAATAAAGAAGTAGCGATTCATATTGTCCCCGAGTCATGCATGGGGTATCGCGAGGTACGACGTGAAGCGTTGACAGGGGTACACATAGGCCAGCCATTGAGCCGCGATAGGAATCTAATCCCGGGTGCTGATGCTGTTCAGTTAGCAGAAAGCAACACGACCAAGTGCGCTATTGCAAGTGCTTGGGCGACCCGGCGTGGTCAGAGACCCTGGCATGTGTGCACGCTCCTTGCACGGGAACCGGGAGATCGCCAAGCTTTAGCCAGAGCACCAATCTTGTCATAGAAGGTCCACTTTTTGGTATCAGAGTCATACTACGAATGCGCGAATTTGCCAGCTGATTCAAAGGACAGACTCCCTCTTGTCCGGTCAATGCAATTGGTCCGTTTCGAATCACACGTCGCCTCAGCCCTGTCGCAACGCGGTACCGGAATCCCAGCTGGGCAAACTACTTGCTCGGTCATGTGCGAATTTAAGTTCTGTCTAAACTCTCAATATTCGCGTAAGACTGAGAGCACTCAGATAGCTTTTTTCGCCCGTTACCTGGTGGATGGCAAACGGATTTCTGTCAATTTCCAATTAAAGAATCCGCTTCGCTCAAACACAAGGCCCACCTTTTTCTCGTTGGTTTCAGCCTCATCCTTGGAATAAGCGATAAGCTTGTCAAACCCCTTGCGTTCATATGTCCAACGCGGCTTCCCTTCCTTGGCATTGCTTGGCTGCGATGAATCACCGGCATCACCAGACGACTGTTGAGCTTTTGGTCCAAATTGACCGTTTTGCATGCCCTTCATAACCATCTCAGGTCGCACCATTGCATCAACAAATTTGTCGACCACGGCGAGGCCCAACATACTTCCAAGTGCTGCGAATGGATTGCCTGAATCGGTAGTGTTGCCCATTTTTTCTGCAAGAATTGCGGAAAACTGACCTTTCAGGCTTTCACGCAATTTGGGGTAATCCACGTGGTCATTGAATCCATCGGCATCTTGAGCTTTGGCAGCAGCTTGCATTTGCCGGATGGATAGATAGGGCGACCAGTACCAATATCCGGCGATGATGAATCACCCTCGACTCAAGTCGAGGGTTTCGGATTACGGCTCAAGCCGCTAATAGTCGACCTTACGGTCAACCACCTTGGTGCCTGACAGTAACGTCTGCACTTCGCGCCACCTCGGCACGCAGTCCTGCCTGTCCAAATTCACCCGCAACAGACCTCTCCCGAACTCCACCCTCACGGCCTTCCCAATTGGAGCCTTCCCTTCGCCTAAAGGCGGGGGTTTACATGGTTCCCCATGGGGACTCTAAAAAACACCACAAGGATTGCGATGAGAGTTGCTTTGTTTAGCTTGATGTTCATGCTTGTAAGCACATAGATTAACTGGGTAACCCATTTGAAAAAATCCTCAAATGGCACGCGGCGGAGTCAAGCCCCATCTGAATCACCAATCGCTGCGCCGCCCGAAAGGCGTCAATAAATAACCTTGAATTTGAGCGCCTTGCTGTTCCAAGTGGACGACTGTTCAGGAACTCACACATAAACCCTGCATCCACCCCACAAAAAGTCATGCGCCATTACCACCGCCACCAACCTTGTTGCCAATTTCGCCCCGCCCTGCTCTGATGGCTCAATTGGCGATATTTCTGAATAGTCATCAGCCTCTGTGCAGACCATTCGCAAGTCCAGAACCGGCAGCCCATACCGTATGGCCGCCCGAAGAATGACATCGTTAAACAGGGCAAGTGCCGTTTTGAGTTCAGGTGGTAGCCCCGGAACATGGTCATAAATGGTGAAAACCATCAATGGCTTCTTCAAGGCAATCAGCTGTAAAAGCAGCCCTCGGGAATTGGCTTCAAATTCCCGCTTGATTTCAGTGAGGGCAATCAACCCTTGTTTGACGGTGGCCGCCGGTGCCTCCAGCTTAGCGATGCAGCCAAGCGCATCATTGCCGCCAATACTCAATGCGAGATGGGTGGTGTCAGGCGGCAAGCACGTCACTTGCTGCGCCACGTAAATAGTTGTGTCGCCATCATTTGCCAGCAAAGTGGCCTGCCAATTTCCTGGGAGCTGAGAGTTCACCTGTTGAATGACCGGAAGCCCATTGGCAACATAAGCAGCATTGTCAAAAATGGAGTCGCCCAAGAGCACAAGGTGTTTCATGAATTTTTCAGATGGTTAGTACGATGAATGACCCGGGTTCAGGTGTCGCAGATGCCATCACTGAGGGAGGGATTTAAGGTCAAGATTCATTCCGTTCGAGCGTGGTTCCTGACCGCGTAGAGCTCTGACATCACCTTTCGCATCTCAGCAGGCAGATAGGACCAAGTCTTTTGTGCAATCTCATCAGGGATGCCAAACCTTGCCTCAGCCACCGCGCCCGCAATTGCCGCGATGGTGTCACTGTCGCCACCAATGGAAACAGCATTTCGAATGGCATCCTCGAAGCTGGTAGATTCAAGTGCGCAGACCAACGCCTGCGGAACTGACAGATGCGCGGCCTCTGAATGACGATATGTCGGTCGAATGGCATCGACTGTTGTTTCAAGGTCGTATCCGAACTTTTGGTTAACCTGCCGGCGAATTTCGATGGCATCGACCTTTTTGAGTGCAAGCCATACGGTCATCGCGGTTGCCTGCGCGCCTCTCAGGCCCTCTGGGTGGTCGTGCGTGATAACTGTCACTTGATAGGCCAAGTCCAGGGCATCTTCGAGGGACTCAGCAACAAGGCACACCGGACTCACCCGCATCGCTCCACCGTTGCCCCAGGAGTTGTATGGCTGAGGGTCATCATCGGCGAGCCAGAGGCCGAATCGCTGACCCCAACCACCGTTGTTCCAGTACCGTCGACCCCAATCCTGCAGCGTTTTCACAGGATGTGTGCCCGTCACCAGCGCTTGGGCAACAGCCACGATGCACACGGTATCGTCTGTGAACTTGGTCTGAGGCTGAAAAAATGGTTCGAACGCCTTGCTCCTATGGTTCCGTTTTTCGAACACCGAACCAATGATGTCACCCGCAATGCCCCCTAACATGGGTCCCCCTGCTCTTCATTGCTGCCCGTATGCCCCTCAGTGCCTCAAGTGCGCCCATTGGGATTGCCACATCCAAGGAGCTCGGAACCGCAAATTCCCGTGGGTTGATGCGCACAATTCGCCCGCCATATTTCTGACTCATGGGCACCCATTTCAACAATAGCCACTTTGCCGCGACCACGTTCAAGCGTTTCCAGCCACTGTGCTTCGTTGCGTCGCTGTTTTTCCGCGCGTATGTGATTCCAGTTCCAGTCCCCAAACATCACTATATTTGGGCGAGCCAAACCTCCACAACCGGGGCATGTTGGTAAGCCACTCAACAGTCGACATTTCCCAACATCAACATCGGGATGGAAGCTTTCAGCTGGCCACAGAAGCGATTGACAGTCATCCATGCACTGCATCCAATGAATTGACCCGTGACATTCATGGATTGCTTCCTCTAAAAACCCGGCCTTCTGGAATGCGCCATCAACGTCGCTGGTGTAAACCCACGCACCCATTGGCGCAGCCTGTGCCCACTCTTTCAGGATGACGAAGCCTTGGTGCGGCACGGTATCCCGGTACATCTTGAGTCGGTGGCCATAGAAACCCCAGGCAAGTTCGGGGTCGTTCTCAAAAGTGCTGGGGCTTGCAACTTCGGTAAAGTCCAGTTGTGCCGAAGCCAAAGCCGGATAGGCCTTCCAAAAACCATTGTTGCTTCGAAAATCAGGCAGACCAGAATCAACACCGATGCCGGCACCGGCCGCGATGATGATGGCATCTGCACCGCCAATAATTTCAGCGGCTCTCAGGAGTGTTGAGTTGTGAGTCATTGAGTGACATTTTGAGTGGGTTGTAGCTCATGACGTGAGCCTATAAAGGAATCCAACAGCACTGATGACTGCCTATTTTCAACCCCATGCCGGGAAGCCCCTGTCCTGGATTACTTTGCGCACAGCGCCAGATATGCGCACTCCATGAACTTCATACAAAAGTTCATGGCCACCGTCTGGAACGAATTCCCGGGCATCATCCAAAGTTCAGACAAACTGATCCGCGCGGAAATCTCGATGGCACATCACACCAGTGAATAGGCCATTTTGGCTCCGGTCTCTGGGTGGCAAAACCCATGGCGTTCAAGTCATCAAACAAAGCCGCGATCGCCTTGTCGTGCGCTGGGGTACCCCAGAGTGCGACTGCCACGCCGCAAGGCGTCTGGAGAGTCCGGCATGACCTTCGCCTGCAAGTTCAGACAAACTGATCCGCACTGGGTGAGCCTCTGTAAATTTCAGGAATTTGAACGGCACTATTTTCAAGAGCGACCACATGCATGCGGAGTAAAGTTTGCGCCTGAATTCCACCCGAAGGTCGGCATGCACAAACAACTATTCATCCCTGGCTTTCCCTGATGGCGCACAAAGAGTCGGAGACACCGTCAGCATCGTTGAGAGAGACGGTTGGGTGACATATTTCGTTGGCGCAGACGACTACTTCAGGCATACCAAGACGTGCGCAGCAGGCGATTCATACTGACGAGCCTGATGGAGAGGCTCGCGCACTGGTGCGTGAGTTGTTCATCTCGGCTGGCGATATTGATCCCGATGAGGTGACCAAAACCTTGACCGTTTCGCATCCACAGAATGGTTACCCCAGCGCACGACAAGGCGATCGCGGCTTTGTTTGAAGACTTGAACGCCATGGGTTTTGCCACCCAGAGACCGGAGCCAAAATGGCCTATTCACTGGTGTGATGTGCCATCGAGATTTCCGCGCGGATCAGGTTGTCTGAAGATAGAACACAGACCCCTGTTTGACATCGCGGTCGAGCCACGGCGTCCCTGTCGCCACGGAACATGACCAGTCGATAGCCAGGAACGACTTGCCTGAACCGGAAGCTCCAAACACCATAGCCACACAATCAGTTTCGATCATTTCATCAATGAGAAAGACAACCGGCTTGGGAATGAGCAACTGCCCAGCGATTACAAACTCAAAGCCGCCTTGTTGCCCAGTTGACGATGCCAGAATCTCCCCTGTCTGACTGTCAATGGTTCCATTTGAACCTGATGTGAATTTTTTGCTGGCGCTGTTGACCAAGTCTGAAATTTGGTTGCGCCGTGCCGCCCAGCGGTCATCGTGTGCACCAGCGGAGCTATCCATCAAGGCCCGCAGGTGGTTTACAACTGCTCCTGGGTGCATACCTGTTGCGACGAGCGATGCGGCCAGATCGCGCAGGCTGTCGTGATACACATCGCCTGACAATACCCTCTGCAACAACGCCCCCTGTTTCTCAGTAGGCTCAACTTGGGTGACCATGCCGGTTGCTGAATCTACCTTGCGGTCGGCGCGCAGGTGGTCAGCAAGGGCGTCAAAGCTATTCAGCTTTGTCAATGGGCCAGTCTTAATGGGTTGGCCGGTCAAAGTGAGATAGCGGCTCGTCGAGTAAAGCTCAACCTCCAAGCCGTTGTACTGGCCCTTACAGCCCGATGGAAGGTTCTCCGCGTAACCAAAGGCGCGAAGGCCAGTGCCGGACGGTGACATTTCCACATACGCTGCGCCCAACTGATCGAGCATGGCCAGGGCCACCGGATCAGGTAGACCATCCGTAACGCAATGGTCAATGTCCACACCCACCAGACCGTCACCATTGAGTACGAATCCCACCCCGGTGCGGTCGCCTTCAAGGAAGGACGCTTCGGCCTGTTGAAACGTCCCCCACGTTGACGGGTCAGTCGAACTGGCGCGGGTGCGGGGTCGGTCTGCGGCGTAGGGCACCTTGCTCGGCTTCTCGCCGGTAGCGCCTTCAGCGCGCCAAGTGACCCAGCGCGGCAAGGCGCGAAGTTCTGCGGGAATGTTGGTGAAATTCGGCGCTATGAAAGTGCTCATGCTGTACCGCCTTCTGACGTTTCAGATTCTTCCCGATCGTCCCGTTTTTCAACCTTAACAAATGAGAAGTCCGTCGCAAGGCGCATACAAAACTCAATATCCAGCTCAGGCTTTCCCAGCTTCTCCGCTGCCGCCGCGACGAACTCCTGGTCGCTGGCATCAAACTGCTCTTCCAGCTCCAGCAACATTCCACCTAATGCCCGCAATCCAACGAAGTGCGCAGTCTGTGCCTTGCTTAGATCGGACACTGCCGCGCGCAACTCAGCCCATTTGTTGGAGAGTGGTGCCAAATGCGACACCGTTTCGCATTTGTCAGCGCCTATCGGTTTAGGTTTTTTTTGCGCTGCCGCCATGTAGCGTTGTGCTTGCCGAGGCGTAACTTCAAGATTGTTTTTTACCCAAGGCAGAAATTCACCGTGGGATAGACCTGCCTTGACTTCCAGCAGCAGGTCACCAGCTTGCTTGGCAAATTCGATGGCCTTGTCAGCATGGGCAATCGCCTGTTGATGCGCTGCATTGATTTGGTCGGCAATTTCGGACTTGCCTATTTTTTCAGCAGGTGGCAGAATTCGAGTGTTAGTGATTTGATCTGCGATTTGCCCAGTTCCACCTGGGCATTCGCTTTTTTGGCGCTCACTATGAGACGCCTTGAAGAATGACCAGTTCACCGCGCTTGGCGTGCAACACTTGGACGAGAGCGCGAATGTCGTGATCGGTCTTGCCCGCAACCCGCGCTGCATTTATGGCATCAACCTCATTGTCTGGCCAGCCCTTTGACCTTTGGCTTATGGCAACTCCAGTCGTAAACAAACCATCACGCACTTCGTTGTAAACACTTGCATCAGCCCTAAACCCCCTGCGCCGTTTCGACTCGGGCAATCTCAAAATCAACATGCCTGAACCCCTTTAGCGCCTTCTGGCGGTAATTGCCGCGAAATGCAGCAAGTGGGGTGAATCTAGGTCTTTAGCCTCGTCTGGTCACCGTCAATCGGTGCCACGATTTGCCGTTGATCGTACGGCGCGTTCCATTGTGCTTACTGAACAATTGTGCTTTTTCGCCATCTCCTCAATGGCGAATTCGTAGGTTTTGCCTCCAGCCCGAATGCGTTTAAGTTCATCGCGCAGCAACATTCTCTTAATGCCAGTTGAATCTACAAATTCAAATGTCCCATACTTACCAAATTCTTCAAGTGCCCTCAAAAGCGGCTCAATGTTGGTTACGTCAATGAATGTTTGACACTCCGGTTCATCTTCGGGATTAAGGCAATGGCACCCATCATGGCTGGCCTCTGCTAATCGGTAGAGCTTCACCCACTCCAGAGCAGCCAAGCGTTCACTTTCACTTGCTCTGCGGCCTGTTTTTGGTTTTCTTAGCATCACACACTCTATCACCCTGAGAAAGAACCAGCACCGCCGAGTCAGGGAGTCCCGGGTTTTCACCATCGGGGATCAGCCGATAGCTAGGCGTGGCATAAATCTGTCTTACGCCGCTGCTTTCGTGGGCAACTGGATCACATCCGCACCCGCCGCCAACTTGTCCAGATAGTCCGCCCATTGC
>JADKAW010000037.1 GCA_016719055.1 Candidatus Rhodoferax mariagerensis
CGATGCGCTTGCCGCTCGCCGTCGGTCATGGTGTCAGGTGACTTGATGCACCAGCTCTGCTTGATGCCTTGTTGCCGCCAGTCGCCAAAGCTGCCAGCCGCTATGCCGTCGGTGTGCAGCACGTACCAACCCGATTCGTCTCGGGGTTTGCCGCTGGTGCTGAATCGGTGAATCACGCCGTCATCAATGACCTCGTGCGGTACCGGTAAACCCGCCGATTCAATGGCCGTGGTGAATTGCTCAATTGCTGATTTTTCGATGGTCATCATTCATTCGCTCCCTGTGTTTTGTTTTGTTTCTGCTTTTTTCGCCCGCCGCGCTGCGATTGACCGGGCGGTGAGTTGCACCATACGGTCACGTTCTTTCTGGGCAAAAGCTGCTACGGCTTTTTGATCATCGGCAATGCGCTTTGCGACATAGCTTTCAAAATCCGCGTGATGCGCTGCAAACCGCAAAAACTCATCGACCAGGTTCAAAAACCCGTAAGCCAGCCAGCGCCGTGGGGTGCTTACCAGGGTCGGACAGCTTTTCTGCTGCTGAAATGATCGTGTCGCGGCCCAGCGTGCGGTGCTTCGGACTGCCCGACTTTATGAGGCGCATCATTTTCAAAAATGCCTCGTTGTCCACTGGTGAATATGGGTCGCTCGTTGGCTCAACGTCGAAATAGTCAGCAGAAACGAATGCGCCGCGTACCGTCGACGTGGTGCTTGCATACGGGAATTCAGCATCCCGTGCGGCCACTGTTTTTTTCGTTTTTACTGGTGTCGGCTCGCGCAATTCAGTAGCCAGTTTCAGCGCATCTTGAGCGGCCTCAACTAAGTGATTTGGCAGAAAGCTATCGCCGCTGTACGGGCGCTCAGGCGGGTTTTCCATCGTTTCATGATGGATTGCCTCAAGTGCTGCGCGCATCGCGTCAAAGGCGGTTTTGTAGGCTTGGGCGGGTGTTTGGGCGGATTTGCCCGTGATGGATGTAGCCATGTTGGCTCCTATGTGACAAGTTTTTAACCTGCCGACCTCGACCAAACGAGGGTGACAGACCGTGGGGGTTGGTCGACCGGACATAGGAACCGGCACACCTTGCGGTGTCCCCACACGGCCCGCCATAAAGGGTGCCATGCTGCCAGCGCAACACTGGACATAAAAAAAGTCACTATCCATTGCTGGGCGCGTGACTGTTGCGCCTATGTTTGTTGGGCGACCAAGCCCGGTGCTGATGATACCGCCAGAATGCGGCTGCTTTTGAAAATGCTTCATGTTGTCGATGATTTGTTGTTTCATGTGCGTGCTCCCATGCGAGCCAGCACGGCCTGAACCTGGCCCATATCGGTACAGTGCCGGGTCTGGCCCCAGCGGCTGATCTGGTATCCGCTGGGCACCTTTATCAGCGCCTGGCCAATCGTTGCTGCCCGTGCCTTGAGCATGGCAAAAGCCCGGCGGTCGTCGTCGGCATCGCTGATAATCTGGCTGTTGTCGATTTGGTTTGAATTTGAGCCTGCCGTGGTGACCGCCCCGGTAGGCTTTTCTTTTGCTCAATCACTTGATGCCTCCAGTTGCAAACATTGCGTGAGATTGCCTACTGCGCTCTTGGCGCGTTGATAGGCTTCGTGGTGATCTGTGGTGCCGCGCATCGCCTGGGTGGCTACTGTCTGAACGACGGTCAGCATTGACTGTGTGATCGGTTGGGCTGTTGCGCGTTGGCCGGACTGGATACCGACTGCCTTATTCACCAATTTGTTGAAGTTCATGTGAACAAGCCGCCCATTTGTCGATCCGGCTGCAACTCGTGCCACCTCGTCATGCAGGGCGTGGTACTCGGGCAGGTACTCGGTTTTGTGAATGTCGGCGGCGCGGCGGGCCTCCTTGAATGCTTTGACCAGTCGCACCTTGAGGTGCCGCACTCGCACAGTGTTTCGGCTGTAGGTCAGCAGGAGGTAACTCTGATCCTCGTTCAAAAGTACATACTTGACCGTTTGACCAGTTTTGCTTATCTGGTGAAGCTCCGGTTTCAAACCGGCCTTACCCAGTTGTTCAAAGTCACCGACGTAATTGGTTATCAACTCAAAAACACTTTGATGCTTGTTCCCCAAGTTCTTAGCCATGTCTCGGCTATCTACATACGCATCGGACTTGTGCATAACCAACACCAAGGGCGCGTCCTGGCTGGCTCTGGTGGCGGGCATCATGCGGCCACCCCGGCCAGTGCCTTAACTTGTTTTGTGTCCCAGGCAAGAATTCCGTTAATTCGCTTGGGGCGAAGTCCTCGATGCCATCACGCATCGCCCAGGCACGAAGTGTTTGTGGACGACGGTTAAGCCAGTGCGCGGCCTCTGCGGTTGTCAGGTTCGGGCGGGTGACTTGCTCAAGGGGTTGATACTGCCCCGTGAATTGTTGCGTTGGTTGAACGCTGGATGTTGCAGTTTGCATGGTAATAATTCCTTACCCTGCCACCTACAAAACTAACCCGGCAGGGTTGGACATACCATTTACGGGGCAAGTGTTGCCCTCAAAACTCTAAATAAAGTTTTAACCTGTTGATTTTTATAGATATTTACAGGGCAAGTGTTGCACCTGATTTTGTTGCCCTATTTGCCCTAGCGTATCGTTGACGAAAGCTGTTTGCCTTGTGCGCTAGATATGCCTTTTAGCGCATGGCGTTTAATGGTTGTCCCGGTTAGCGGTTTGCTATCAGCACCAACTACCCCGGATTTTCTAAACTCCCATTTTTCTTCTGCAACAATTAGTTGATCGGGTATAGGTCAAGGTTTTTTTGTCGTTGGATTATTTCGATTGCTCGATTGCGTGCAACTCCAATCCATTCAGCAGTCACCACGGCACCAGGCACCGCGCCAAGTGAAGTCGCAACCGGCAAACGAATATGCTGATTTGCGGCCCATCGCTTGTCACCAGCGGTGAAGTTCTGAGCGTGACACCATTGCGTGTTTCAGGTAGCTCAAAATCGTTGCACCCATATCCAGCGTAGTCCCACCCTTGCGAATTGCCCCTCTCGGATGTTTCCACACAAGATTCACGTCGCTGGGGTCTACTGCAATGCCAAAAAGCCATTTTGCTTTCGGATTTTGTGGACTATCAATCGCTTCGCTTGCATCCAGCATCGTCCCAAAATAGTAACCCGTAGATAGCTTCTTGAGGACAGGCTTCGCAGATGCGGGTATTTCATCGGCATCAGGAAACCTCTTTGACAGCGGCATGACTCCGGCAATCAAGCAAGCGGCCTCGTGCAATCTAAAAGTGTCAGCCCATTCCCAAGGTGAAAAGTTGTCCATAGTGGTTCGGTTAAGTTGAAAACCGTAGAACTATGTCGCCTTGTGTTGATTTGTGCAAACCCTAGCGGAAGGGTTTCTGTTTTTCAGCCCCGGTTTCGAGGCGGGTCTAGCTGGCGCAAAAAACTGTTATGCCATCGCTGGCGCTGGTTGCACACGCATGGGTGCGGTCTTGAATCGCTGCTCTGCCTGCCACACGTCATAGGCGCTCTGTTGGGCAAGCCAGACACGGGCATCGCCACCACGCGCTACACCTAGCCATGCCTCGATACGCAAAGCCATATCGGGCGAAATAGCAGCCCGGCCATTCAGGACACGGGATAACGCCACACGCGACACGCCCAACTGTTCGGCGGCTTGGGTGACATTCAGCGCCAGCGCGGGCAGCACGTCATCACGCAGGGTGAGGCCAGGGTGGGGCGGGTTAAACATACGGGTCATGATGCGGCTCCTAGTGGTAATCCATGTAATCAACCAGCACAGCGTCTGTGCCGTCAAAGGTGAAAGTCATTCGCCAGTTGCCGTTGACCGATACGGCCCAATGCCCTTTCAAATCTTCTGACAGCGGGTGTAGTCCCCAGCCCGGCACATTCATATCTGGCGCACTTGCGGCCACGTCCAACCGCGCCAGCAAGCGGCCCAGCTTGGGCGCATGGTCTGGCCGGATACCTGCTTTTGTGCCACGTTCAAAAAATGCTTGTAGCCCTTTATGGCCGAATGACTTAATCATGGTTGATTGTATCCCGTAGCGTTACGCGCTGCAAATTAACCTGCCACCACGCGCAATTTGCCCGGCTCCACGGCGCGGTCGAACTGAACCCCGGCTTGTTCCAAAATCCAAGCCTCTATCTTTTCGTGATGGACGCGCAGCAGGTCAAGCGGTCGCACGGTGTAATGCTTTTCAGCGGTCGCACTGGGTTTGTGGCCCATCAGTTGCGCGACTACACCGGCGGGCACCTCCAACCACTCAGTCAGCGATTTGAACGAACGGCGTAAGCCATGCAGTGAAACATGGTCAACCCCGGCCACGGTGCAGGCGGTATTCAGATTCTTTGCCGGGCGGGTCAAGGCAACATCACCAGCGCCAGCAAAAACAAAATCACTGCGGCGCGGCAAACCGGCCAACAGGTGATGAACATAAGCTGTCAGCGGTATCACGCGCTCACCCTCTACCTTGTCCTTGATGGTCAGGCCACGCCAGGCCATGTTCACGTCAGCCCAGCGCAGTTCCAGCAATTCGCCGGGTCTGGCACCAGTCAGCAGCAGGCATTGCAGGTATGCAGCAATGGCCGGGTTTGCAGTCTGTTGCACGGCGGTGAACCATGCTGGCAGTTGTTCACGCTGCAATGAATCTTGCTTTACCCCGGCCTTGCCCAACGCTTCACGGGTGTTGCGGGTTTTGGCGGCATTCGCCCCGGCCACCAGCGGCGCGTATTGTGGCTGTTCGTTGCACCAGGTCAGAAACGCTCGCAGCAGTCGCCACGATAGGCGCGCAGGCGTTGGCCGGGTCTGTGCTTCATGCTCTGCCCAGGCTGTCACCTTGCTGGCGCTCAAGTCAACCAGGCGCATCGTCATCAATGGGTACAGCGGCCCCGGTATGGTCAACCCTTCACCTCGCTTGCGTTGAACGCCACCGGCGGCACTCAGGCGGATATGGTCTGCCAAGTGCAAAGCCCCCCAACGGGCGCGGCGGGCTTCAATGTAGGTTTGCCAGACTTCGCCCACGGTGACAGCTTGCGCGGCATCCTGTTGCGCTTGGGCGGCATCGGTGGCGGCTTGGGCTTGGGTTTCTGCCAGTGCATCAGCCTTGAGACTTCGCGGGTCTTTGCCGTCATCAATCAGCCGCTGCAACTCCCGTGCCTTTTCTTGCGCCAGCGGGATAGTCCAGTTGTCCGGGCTTCCAATGGTGATGCGGATATCTTTGCCTTGGTGCGCTGCTTGAAACACATAGGCGGGCTTGCCCGTGGGTGTGGCGCGTAGCCCCAACCCTTTGGCGGTCCAGTCCCGCAGAAACGCCTGTGCCACCTTGTCGGGCGGACATTTGAACCCTCGAACCTCTGCCAGCGGTGAACGCTACTTTAGCCATGCTGAACCCCCTTTCTAGAAACAATATAAACGATTTATATGGTTTAGTCTTACATCCTGAATCATGTAAGGGCGGATGTAAGACTATTTCACGAATTAAGCTCAATTTCAATCAACACCGACACTGCCATTTTGCACAGTGTTTTCTCATAAGCTGTTGATTTATTGATTATAGCAACAACAATCAACGCAGTAAAACATTAATTTTCGTGGACTGAAAATCCTTGTGTCGATGGTTTGATTCCATCCCAGGCCACCAATAAAATCAACAACTTAGACCTGTTTTACTCACCGGGCGTTTTTGTTTCAAGAGCATTTACAGACTGCGGTACAGGGTTTCGTACCAAATCCATGCGCCAGTGGTCGGTTATCCACTGCTGGCGCTGTCGGTGCTGTAACACCACGAAACGCCATGTCACACCAGCCCGGCCATACGCTTGCGAGTTTCGTAACTGTCACAAAATGGCTAAGCGGGTTTTCTGTGCTTTGGGATCTGGCAGGTCGCTCGCCTGACTTTTCAGGCCAGCAGTTGCACCAGCGCGGCATGGTGCTTGCATCAGGTTTGCATGGTGCTGGCAGGTCGTACCGGGCAATTCCCGCTTCGGGCATCTATGGGCAAATCCCACAGTTGCCGGGTCTGTCCAAACTTGGGCACACCCTGCCAGCATGATAGCCACCACCTATCGGTTAAGCATCGCACAGGATATTGTATGACGCAGCATTCATGCCTGATGCAGCAGAGCTATCACCCTCCTGAATTT
>JADKAW010000038.1 GCA_016719055.1 Candidatus Rhodoferax mariagerensis
TCGTCAGCATCTGCAAGAAGTTGGTTAGCGCGGTCGGGTTCTCATAGGGGTGCGCCGAGTTGGCGTTGAAAAACCCACCACCGTTGGTGCCAATCATCTTGATGGCCTCCTGCGAGGCGACCGGCCCCATGGCCAGCATTTGGGTGGAGGTTTGCGCGTCTTCCATCACCGGCTGGCCTTTGTCATCCTTCAGAACCTGGCCGTTTGCGCCCAGCTTGGGTTGCTGGAAGTGGTTGACCTCCAGTGTCCTGACCTCCTTGTAGGCATCAAAGTTTTGCACCACACCCTGGCCCGACAGAAACACCGCAAACACCAGCGACAGCGGCAACAGCACCCAGGCCGTGATGCGGGTCACATCCACCCAGAAGTTGCCGATCACGCCGGTGGATCTGGCTGCAAAGCCGCGAAACAGCGCAAAGGCCACGGCAATACCGGTGGCTGCTGACAGAAAGTTCTGCACCGCCAGGGCCAACATCTGGGTGAAATAACTCATGCTGGATTCACCGCCGTAACCCTGCCAGTTGGTGTTGGAGACAAAACTGATGGCGGTATTGAAGGCCGAGTCGGGCGACACCGCCGCCATGCCGGCCGGGTTGAGCGGCAACCAACCCTGCCAGCGCTGCAACAGGTAAACGACCAGTACGCCCAGCGCATTGAAGGCCAGCACGGCAAAAGCGTATTGCGACCAGGTCATGGCGCGATCCGCCGCTGTGCCCGCCCAGCGATACAGCGGCGCTTCGGTCTTGTGCACCCAGCCTGGCAAGTTGCCAGAGCTGATGCGCACCAGCCAGAGTCCCAAGGGCCAGGCCGCAAGCAGCAACACCCCAAGAAACAAAGCCAGCAAACCCCAGGCAGATGTGCTCATCAAAACTCCTCGGCGCGAATCAGCGCATAAACCAGATAAACCAGCAGCAGAGCAGCGCAGAATGCGCCTGCGCCGTAAATGACCGGCAGGCTGATCATGCTTGCCCCTTCACCGGTTGATCTAGCCTCTCGAACCCCTGCACCAGCAGGGCGGTCACACCCCACAGCAGGGCGACACCCAGCACAAAAACGACATCCATGGTTGTTCTCCTTTCAAAACGATGGGAGAAGCATATTTTTCAAGGCGTAAAAATGGGGAAGAAAGTAAGCATTGCGGCGTAAAAATAGCGTAAAGACCAACCCTCGTGGATTCCTACAACCCAGAGTTGGCATCTGCGCTGAAAATGTTGTTGAGTCGGTCATTCACTTCTGCCATCGACGCATCCTCTGATATGACGGCAATTAACGTGTTAAACGTCAACGCGCTGCTTGGGGTGTAAGAATGCCAAGACTTTCGAATTTCTCCATACTCCCTGATGCTTTTCATGGTTAAGGCCAACCTGCCATTTCTTTGCTGGTACCTGATTGCACGACTCGATTTTTGGGTAGATAGTCCTTAGCCCCCGATAAAAAAGTGAGCCCTAAACATGACGCAAATTGCCCGGATTGGCACTCTCATGCTCACCATCTTTTTGCTGGCCGCCTGTGCCAACAAGCAGGTATGGCAGAAACCGCCGGCAGATTACGCTCAGGCACCTCGCCCCGACAGCCTGCTTGCACCAGCCGAAGAGGCCATCACTCAAACCTATGGTGCTGACAAATCAGGCTTCAACCTGCTGGAGTGAAGCGACCGCGTTTTGCAATGGCGTTTTGCGCTGATCGACTCAGCCCAACACAGCATTGACCTACAGTACTACGTCTGGTTTGGTGATTCCTTGGGTAAGTTGATGATGTTCAAGGTCATCCAGGCCGCTGACCGGGGTGTCAAGGTACGGATTCTCTTTGATGACTTGAGCACCATGCTGCACGACATGACCCATATCGAGCTGCGCGACGCGCTGCTGGCACGTGTGGACCGACATCCCAACATTGAGATCCGTGTATTTAACGCCTGGCAAGACCGTTCGTTAATTGGGCGGCTGTTCGACACTGCGGCTGATTTTCAGCGGCTGAACCGACGCATGCACAACAAACAGATGATTGTGGACAACCGCGCCGCCATCATCGGTGGGCGAAACCTGGGCGATGAGTACTTTGGCCTGAATCCTGAATTCAACTTTCACGACATGGACGTGTTGGGTGTCGGGCCAGTGGCGCGCCAAGCCAGCCAGGTGTTTGACCGCTACTGGAACAGCGACTGGGTGCGTGGGATACCCAAACAAACTCTTTCGACCCCAGTTGCGGATACAGATGAATTGAGCTCAAATGCACTGAAAGCACTGCTGTCCCACCCCAGCCTGCAAATGATCAATGCGAGCCACAGCAACTGGCACAGTCATCTCGCTGAGTTGCCAACCCTGCTGGCCGTAGGCACTAGTCAGGTGCACACCGACTCGCCCGCGCGCGACATGGATGTACGCAACCACATGCCTGAAGCTTTTCGGGCACTGATGCGCTCAGCGCGGCAAGAAGTACTGATCACCAACGCCTACATCATTCCAGACAACAACTTCATGAATGACCTGCGCGAGCTTGCGGGTCGCGGGGTGAAAGTCAGCATCCTGACCAACTCACTGTCGTCACACGACGTGCCAGCAGTCAACAGCCACTACCAGCAATGGCGCAAACCCATTCTGCAAACCGGCGCCAATCTGCATGAACTTCGGTCTGATGCTGCCATGCAAAGCGAAATCGTCGATCTGGCACCGCTGCGCGCCGAGTTTGTGGGCCTGCACACCAAGGCCATGGTGATTGATCGTGAACGCAGCTTCATTGGGTCGATGAATCTCGACCCGCGCTCGGAAGTGATCAACTCGGAGATGGGCGTAATCATCGATAGTCGGGCACTGGCTCAGAAACTGACGGAGCGGATGTTGCGTGACATGACCGCAGCCAACAGTTGGCAGGTGACGATCCAGCCTGATGGCAACCTGCTCTGGGTCAGCTCCGCTGGCGAGCGAACAGGTCAGCCAGCGCGCAATTTTTGGCAGCGAGTTGAAGATGTCGTCTTCAAGCTCTTTCCTTCAACAATGTACTGACACTGCCACTCCATGAAACTTGACTCTGTCTTGTTCTGTGTCGCCCTGATTGGTCTGTCACTGCTCACAGGCTGTGCTGGCTTCGTGCCACAAACAGGCCCTGCGCCCGAGCCAGGCGGGAATTATCAGCGCTTAACCACACCGTTTATCGCGATGGGCGACACCCAGGAGCATCTGTCTACGGGTCACCCCATGCACGACAACGATAGCGCCGTCGATGCTTATGTGGAAGTCGCCCAGCGACCACCGGAGCAAGTCCTGTTTGGACGGCGCCTATTGGAGTGGGCGCTGCAAAGCCATCCTGAAGAACCCTTCATTCACCTGGGCGATGTGATGGATCTTTCTTGCCGCATTGAGGCCGCGCGAATGACACGCGTGTTTCGCGCTGCGCCGCGCCCTGGCGCCATCCTGCCCGGCAATCACGACGGACTGATGTTTGGCATTTACGCCTATAGCCTGTTTGCGGTTGAGGCCGACCCCGACGCCCTGAAGTGGCATCGCGCGTGTCGGCGTGGTGCCGACCCTGACGACCAGACCTACAAAACCAGCAACGAGGCATTTTCCAAGCGTGACTTTATCGCGCTCTACATTGCCGAACACGCCATGGGCGCGCCCCCCAAACCAGGGCTGCAACCGGTTCCTGATCAGGGCATGCACGAAGTGAGCTGGCGTAGCACAAATCCTGATGCCTTTTTGTCTGCCGTTGAAGCGCGATTGCTTGACGGTGTGGCCTATGCCGACTCATTCTTGGCGCAGCGGCTCAAGCTGCCGCGCGCGCCAGGTGCGAAACGTGATGTGATCGTGATTGGCCTCGACACCAACCAGGCCGGTGTGCTGGTCAGCACCTGGGACACCGTAACCGGGCACAGTCCCGGCGATATCGGGCATATTCACCCAGATCAACTCGAAACAATCAAAAAATGGGTAGAAGAAGCACGCCAGACGGGCGATATCGTCGTATTTGCCGGACATCACAACTGGAACTCGCTGGGCCTGCCGTCCCGCATCATGCTGCGGGGGATCATGAGCCAACTCGATCATCCGTTGGTCTATCTGTCGGCGCATACCCACCGTGAATTCTGGGCTGAGCACCGACTGCTTGCACAGAGGCCAGTGCTGGAGATGAACGTCAGCTCACTGTCGGACTGGCCATTGCCTACCGTCGCATCAGTTTTGCCTTTGATGAGGCTGCCAACCGGCTGCAAGTCATAGCCGACCTGATGCCCCGTGGCGACCTACCCGTCAACTCGTATGCCGACTTGTTGGCGGCATGGGAGCAAAAAACCTGCGTCGCATCTGGCGTAGAGCTGGCCAGGATCCGGCATGAAGACCAGTCGCTGGTCAAGCAGCAGCGCGAATCGCGTGGGGGCCTGCTCGATTGGTTGCTTCAATACCTGGGGCCGGTGTGCGAGACCTGTGAGCAGTCCCTCTACACCCATGCACAAAGCTATCAGGACATGCTGCTGTGGACCTTGATCGGGGTCAGTGAAGACCTTGGTCACCAAAGCCATGCACTGTTTAGCGTCAAACTGCCTGCCTGGTGTGAGCGTAAGGACTATGTGGCATGCAGCAAAGATTTGATGACCCAGACGGCGGATGGTTTCAAGGCCAACGTGGAGCTTTTCCGACGCAAGGCGACTTTGGTCAGCCTTCTCAATGACCAGTTGGATCAGCTTGAGCACCACCGTGCCAAAGCGTATATGACCTGTCGCGCGGTGCAGGCCGCCAAGATCGACTTTGACGCCACTGACGAATCCAGGAACTTTGCCCGGGCAGAGGACAAGCGCCGGGCCGAGCAGTTCTTCCGCATCGAAGCCAGCGTGGGGATGGACTGACCATGCGGCCGGCAATTCCGTTGACGCTGAAGGCCCTGACTGCCGTGCTGGCTGCCAGTATGCTGGCCGCCTGCGGAACAGCCAACCGATATGACACTTTGAAGGCGCTGCCGGTCGACCAGGTGATGCCCGCTGCAGCGCTGAGCGAGCTGCCACGCCCGCGGCTCGGCATTGCGTTTGGTGGCGGTGGTGTTGCCGAAGGAGCAGCCCTTGATCAAAGAGGACATGAATGGCCGCCATTTATAACCAACCGCACGTTCCAACACTCGACAAATCGCTGACCTTTCTGATGGTCGATGACTTTGAGGCCATGCGCCGGTCCACCGTCAACCAGTTGCGCCAACTGGGTGCCGAAAAAGTATTGACGGCTGTGGACGGCAAGGCAGCCTTGCGGATCCTGAATAACCAGCCTGTGGACATTGTCCTTTCAGACTGGAATATGCCCGTGATGTCAGGGCTGGATCTGCTCCAGGCCATGCGTGCTGATGCCAAGCTGTTTGCGATGCCCTTCGTCATGATTACGGCGGAGGCAGAGCGCCAGCATATCGAAGAGGCCATTGCCTGCGGCGTGACGTCGATGATTCTCAAGCCCTATTCACCCGCGCATCTGATGTCGCGCGTCGAAAAGGCCCTGAACTGGAAGCCGCGCCTAAGCTCCAGAACTGGTACGGCCAAGTCTGCCGCAAGGCGCCAGAATGGCAGCACCACAGTTGGGGCCGCCAAAACCAGGGAATTGCAGCGCCCCACGATTTTGATCGTTGACGACACCCCAGACAATTTGATGTTGTTGTCGGAGTTGCTCAAAGATGAGTACCGGGTCCGCCTGTCGCCAAAACGGCGCCAAAGCGCTGGACATATGCACCTCTGACGACGCACCCGATTTGGTATTGCTGGACATCATGATGCCGGTGATGGATGGGTTTGAAGTGGCAAAACAGATGCGCCAGCATCCAACTTCTGAGGCGATCCCCATCATTTTTGTCACCGCCATGGCCTCAGCCGACGCCCGTTTGAAAGGACTGGACCTGGGTACGGTCGACTTCATCACCAAGCCGGTGGATCCTGAAACACTCAAGCCACGGGTGCGCAATTTCATGCGCTATGTGCAAATGCGAAAAGATCTCCAGTCTGAATACGACGCCATGGTGGAGTTGGCACAGTTAAACGAGGATGGCTGAAGCAAAAAACGGAAGCATTCAATTGGCGGTGTCCGATGCAGACAACACCACGGTGATCACGGTGCATCTTCCCAAAGGCTAGGAGGCTGTCACCTTGGGGGGACTCTGCAAAATGGCTGGCCAACGGTTTGTTGACTGCGAACCGGTGAGAATGGGCGCTCCATGAGCCCCACGCCCCCCACATCGTCAACGCGCCGCCGTTTTCTTGCAACCGGCCTGGGCACGGCCCTGCTGGGCTCCGGTTGCCAGCCCGCACCCCGCACTGATGCTATCAGCGGCGGCTTTACCGGCATCAACCAGGGGCTGGGCCATCTGCTGCAAAGCCCCAAAACCTGGCCAACGCCCGGCGTCACGCGCCGCACCGGGGTGCTGATTGCCGGTGGCGGCGTGGCGGGTCTGGCCGCGGCGCGTGCCCTGCGGCTTCAGGGTATGGAAGACTTTGCCCTGCTGGAGCTGGAAGACGAGGCCGGTGGCAACAGCCGCGCCGGCCTCACCGGTGGCATGGCCTGCCCGCGCGGCGCACACTACCTGCCGCTACCCGGTGACGATGCCCCTGAGGTGCAAGACCTGCTCGAAGAGCTGGGTCTGCGCCAACGCGTGGCGGGGCGCTGGGTGTATGACGAGCGCCACCTGTGCCACAGTCCGCAAGAGCGTTTGTTTTTTAACGGCGACTGGCAACCCGGCCTGCTGCCGCTGCAAGACGTGAGCGCGGCAACGCTGGCGCAGTACCAAAAATTTTCTGAAATAGTGGCGCAGCTGCAGCGCCAGGCGCGCTGGCGAATTCCGGCATCAAAATGGCCTCTGGCCCCGATCCAACAAGCGCTAAGCGCTATCACTTTTGATAAATATCTGAATCAGCAGGGCTGCACCGATGTACATCTGCGCTGGTACCTGGACTACTGTTGCCGCGACGACTACGGCGCCGGCCTTGCCACGGTGTCGGCATGGGCGGGTATTCACTACTTTGCCAGCCGCCATGGCTTTGCAGTGCCGGGCATGGAAGCCGAGACGTCCGAGGGCCTGTTGACCTGGCCTGAAGGCAACGACTGGCTCACGCGCCGGTTGGCTGCGCCGCTGGGCACGCGGCTGCACACTGGCCGTGTGGTGGTGCGTGTAGCGCAGATGAAGCATGGTGTTGAGGTCGATTGCTATGACGCAGCCACCCAGACGCTGGAGCGCTGGCTGGCCCGGCGCGCCATTGTTGCGCTGCCGGTCTTTGTTGCAGCCCGGGTGGTGGAAAACCCGTCTGACTGGCTGCGCAGCAGCGCTTCCCACACCGCTTACGCCCCATGGCTGGTGGCCAACATCCACATCAAGGCGGCACTGCACGACCGCCCGGGGGCACCACCGAGCTGGGACAACGTGCTGTATGGCGATGCGCAAACTGCGCCCGGCCTGGGTTACGTGGACGCCAGCCACCAGAAGCTGCAAAGTGTGCCCGGGCCCACCGTGCTGACCTGTTACCGGGCGCTGGGCGATGTGGCTGCGGCATCTGCCAGCGCAGGTTTGGCCCCGGGTGTGGCGGGCCGACGACTGTTGCAGGATCAGCCCTGGCATTTCTGGCGCGACACCTTGCTGGCCGAGCTGGCGCAGCCTCACCCGGATCTGATCACCAAGGCCAGCCACATCGACATCACCCGATATGGCCACGCCATGGCCATCCCGACGCCAGGACTTTTGAATAAAAATGCCCTCCAGCCCTTATTGAATAATCACTATGTGTTACAAAAAAGTGAGCGGTTTGCGCTACGGCACGAGTCGCTGAACTTTGCCCACAGCGACTGGGCCGGTTACTCGGTGTTTGAAGAAGCCTTCACACTCGGGCACCTGGCGGCCTGATCAAAAATTGATGCACCTTGGCCTGGCGCTGCGGGTAATATCGCACTTTCTCGCTAGAACTCTTTGCAGGTGCCCATGAGCCCGACTCCGTTGCCCGTGTTTTTGCATCTTCTGGCCAACCCCAAGCTGGCGCCAGGTGCTGCCCTGCTGGTCTTTCAGTCCGACGCCGCCGAGGTGTTGTCGCAGCTGTCTGCGAACGATGGTTTTGGCGATTTGGCGGCGGGTTTTCCTTGCCTGCTGGCCAACGGCCCGGCGCTTGCGCTGGCACCTGATCTGTTAGCCAGCCTCAAGGCCGCGGGGTGCACGGTGGTGGAGCCCAGTGCCTTGCATCGCAGTGATGAAGCCACCCCGCCCGCGCTGCCAGCCTCGGCCCAATGGTTGCAGGGCGACTGGTACCTGGCACCGCCGCAGCGCCCCACCACTGCCCAATCCGCCTCGCGCGCACTGGCGCTCAAGCTGCTGCAACTTGTCATGGCCGACGCGGAAACCCGCGACATCGAGGCCGTGTTGCGGCAAGACCCCACACTGTCTTACCACCTGCTACGCCTGGTGAACTCGCTGGGCATGGGCGCAACGCGGCGGGTGACGAGTTTTTCGCAAGCCATCGTGATCCTGGGGCGCATGCAACTGCGCCGCTGGCTCAACCTGATGCTGTTTGCCGCCCGCTCTGACGACCACCGTGCTGGCATGCTGCTGGCCAGGGTGGCGCTGCGCTCGCGCACCATGGAGCTGCTGGCCAAAGACGCTGGCCTGGACCGTGCCGACCAGGACCAGGCTTTTATGGCCGGCATGTTTTCGCTCTTGGGCGTGCTGTTTGGCACATCGCTGCCAGAGCTGCTCAAGCCGCTGCAATTGAGCGACGAGCTCACCGAAGCACTGCTGCAGCATCAGGGCGACATCGGCCGGCTATTGCTTATGGTGGAGCAGGCCGACCAATTCGACGTCGCCGGTGTGGCCAGCTTGCAGACTGAGCTGCAGCTCACTCCGGCGCAGATCACGCTACGCAGTGTAGAGGCTTGCCACTGGATGCTGGGCATTGCCCGCGATGTTGAAGGTGGCGCCCATGGCTGACGCCCTGCATCCGCATGCCTGGCGCATCATCGAGCAGCTCCAGGTTCCGATCATGACGCTGGACATGGCGGGCTACCTGACCAGCTGGAACCAGGGGGCTCAACACCTGTTTGGCTACACACCGCAAGAGGCGATCGGGCAGCACGTGTTGTTTTTGTACGCCGACGATGCAGGCGACACTCAAACCCCCACGCCCGAGCTTTGGCCAGAACGAGGCAATGCGGTGATGGAAGTCTGGCGGCGCAAAAAAAACGGCGAAAACTTCAAGGCGGCGCTGGTGCTGTCGGTCTTGCACGATGACCACAACCAGCCGCTGGCGCTGGTGGCGCAGATGACTGAAATAACCCAGACGCTGGAGCCACATGACCGCCAAAAATTGCATTCGAGCATCATCGAAGACAGCGACCAGGGCATTTTGATCACCGACATCAACGAGCGCATTGTCTCGGTCAACGCCGCTTTTTCATACATCACCGGCTACTCTTCGCAAGAGGCGGTCGGGCAAACCACCGATCTGCTGCGCTCGGGCGAGCACAACGCCGACTTTCGCGCCAAGGTGCTGGCGGCCATGCACGGCAGCGGGCCGTGGCAGGGTGAGATCATTGGCAAACGCAAAAATGGCGAACTGTTTCCGCAGTCGGTGTCGATCAGCGTGGTGCGCAACGACGCTGGCCGGGTGACGCATGCGTTTTCAGTTTTTTCGGACATCAGTGTGCTTCGCGACACCGAGGCCCGCATGCAGCGGCTGGCCAACTTTGACAACATCACCGGCCTGCCCAATCGAGGCCATTTTCATCAACTGGTGGATCAAGGCCTGGCCAGTGCCCGGCGCAACAACCACATTGGTGCGGTCCTGACTGTGGACCTGCAGCGTTTTGACGATGTCAATGAAACCTTTGGTCATGAGATTGGCGAAGAGCTGCTGCGCCAGGTTGCGGAGCGTTTTGGCCAGACCCTGCGCGAGGAAGACGTGCTGGCCCGGGTGGCCGCCAGTGAGTTTGTGGTGGCCTTGCTCAACGTGCAAAAGCGCGAGCACAGCGGCATCGTGGCGCAAAAACTGCTGGCAACGCTCAAACCCGGCTTCACCATTGATTCGATGGTGCTGCATGTAGGCGCCAACATCGGGATTTCGGTGTTTCCTGAGGACGGCACGGACACCGTGACCCTGATGCAGTTTGCCGACGTGGCCGTGAAACGGCTCAAGGCCGAAGGCGACTCGGGTTACCTGTTTTACAGCCCCGAGATGAATCAGCGCGCCAAAGAGCGCTGGCACCTCGAAGACGAGCTGCGCCAGGCGCTCAAATCTCGCCACCTATTGCTGCACTACCAGCCCAAGGTGAGTCTGCGCACCGGCCGCATCGTGGGCGCTGAAGCGCTGATTCGCTGGCAGCATCCTGAAAAAGGCATGATTTCTCCGGGTTTTTTCATACCAATCGCCGAAGAAACCGGGCTGATCCTGGAAATTGGAGACTGGGTCCTGGAAGAGTCCTGCCGTCAGATCAGGGCCTGGAAAGACAGCGGCCTGCAGGTGCCGGTGGTGTCGGTGAACCTGTCGGCACGCCAGTTTGACCGCCAGCTGCCCACACGCATCCAGGCGGTGCTGGGCCGCTACGACCTGCCCGCGTCCTGTCTGCAACTTGAGATTACCGAGAGCCTGCTGGTGCGTGGCACCGACGGCGTGGTGCAGATCATGAACGACCTGGTGGCCACGGGGGTGTCGTTGTCGATGGACGACTTTGGCACGGGCTATTCGAGTCTGGCCTACCTGAAGAAGTTTCCGCTCACGGTGCTCAAGATCGACCGGGCTTTTGTCATTGGCATTCCGCATGACGACAACGACTGTGCCATTGCGCGCGCCATTGTCACCATGGCCCAGCAACTGCGCCAGGAAATTGTGGCCGAAGGGGTGGAAACCCGGGCGCAGATGCATTTTTTACGCGACCTGGGTTGCGACCAGCTGCAAGGGTATTTGTTCAGCCCGGCAGTCCCAGCCAGCGCGTTGGCGCACATGCTGCGCACCCACGTGCGCCTGAGCCTGCTGTAACCCCGAGCGACACCGGTTGGCCGCGATCGGCCAGGTTTAGGCGTTGTCTTGCAGCAGCGCCAGCGCGGCGTCAAAGTCAAAGTTGTCAACGGCATTGGCCACGCGTTTGAGCGTGGCAGCCAGCGGTGTGCCGCGGGCCAGCGCCTGCACCACTTCAACAGCGTCCGAGGCATCGCTGTCGCTGTCTTTGAGCAGGCCGATCAGACGCTGCAACGCTGCTTCAAGCTGGGCTTGATCCACCGCCGCCGCCTCTCCCTTGGGCTCAACCGGTGCAGGTGCGGCGTCGAGCTGTCGCAGACCGGCGATCACAGGTTCGAGTGCCTGCAGGGTCGCACTGAGCAAGGCTTCAATCTTGTCGGTACTGGCGTCTTTTTCGCAGGCGTGCTCCAGTGCACCGGCTGCAGCCTGCACGCCCTTGGCACCAATGTTGCCGGCAGTGCCCTTCAAGGTATGGGCTGCGCGTGTGGCGGCGCTGGTGTCGGGGTCCTGGCGTGCAGCGCCAAACAAATTGACAAAATTGCCCTGGGTGTCTCGAAACTTCAGCAGCATCCGGGTGTAGAGCTTGGTGTTGTTCATGGTGGTGGCCAGCCCAGCCTTGACATCGATACCTGGCAAGTCTGGCAGACCCTCAGGCGCAACTGCAGTGAGGGCCACCTTTGGCTGGGCGACTCGGGGCTTGATCCACTTGCCCAGCGTGGCAAACATGGCCTCCACGTTGAGCGGTTTGGCAATGTGGTCGCACATGCCGGCTGCTAGCACCTTCTCGCGGTCGCCGGCCATGGCGTTGGCGGTCATGGCGATGATGGGCAGGTGGTTGAAGGCCGGGTTTTTTCGGATTTCACGGGTGGCGGCGTAGCCGTCCATCACCGGCATCTGGCAGTCCATCAGCACGCCGTCAAAGTCCGGGTCGGCACCGAGCTTGTCCAGCGCATCCTGGCCATTCACCGCCAGCACCACCTGCACGCCAGCCTGGCTGAGCAGCTCCATGGCCAGCTCCTGGTTCATGTCGTTGTCTTCCACCAGCAGCAAGCGCGCACCGCTCAAGCCGTACATGTGCTGTTGCTGGTTGTCGGCGCGTTGTTCGCTGCGGGTTTCCACCTGCAAGGCCGGGTTGAGGGTTTCGGCAATGGCTTCGAGCAAGGTGGAGGCCGTGACCGGCTTGGTCAGCACATTGGCCAGCGCAACACCCCGCTCCTGGGCACGGTCGATGGCTTCTTCGCGCCCAAAGGCGGTGACCATGACCACCTTGGGCATGTGGCTCAGGGCTTCGCCATACAGCCGTTGCGTGGTTTCCACACCGTCCATCACCGGCATTTTCCAATCCATCAGAACCAGTGCGTAGGGCTGCGCCGATGCGTCAGCCAGGCTGACCTGGCGCAAGGCATCGGACCCATTGAGCGCCACATCCACCACCAGACCAAAGCTTTTGGCCATGGTGCTGAGGATCTCACGCGCCGCCGCGTTGTCGTCCACCACCAACACCCGCACGCCCAACAAATCTTTGGCTTGGAACACGCGCTTGGGCTGGGGGTTGGCCTGCACGCCAAAACGTGCATGAAAATGAAAGGTAGAGCCTTGGCCAGGCTCAGACTCCACCCAGATCCTGCCGCCCATCAATTCGACCAGATTTTTGCTGATGACCAGCCCCAGCCCGGTGCCACCGTATTTGCGGGTGGTGGAAGTATCGGCCTGGCTAAAGCTCTGAAATATCTTGCTGCATTGCTCTGGGGTCATGCCGATGCCGGTGTCGTGCACCCAAAAATGCAGGCTCACAGCGTCGCCATGGTCGGCTACTGTTTCTACTCCAAAGATGATTTCCCCGGCAGGCGTGAACTTGACGGCGTTGTTGCCCAAATTGATGAGCACTTGGCCCAGTCGCAACGCGTCACCAATCAGGGCCGTGGGCACGTTGGGTGCGGTGTTGAACAGCAGCTCCAGCCCTTTGTCTTCGGTTTTCATGCCGAGCAGGCTGGCCAGGTTGTCCATCACGTCTTCAAGATGGAAGTTGATACGCTCCATGGTCAGCTTGCCGGCTTCGATCTTGGAAAAGTCCAGGATGTCGTTGATGATGCCCAGCAGGTTTTCGCCACTGCGATGCACCTTTTCAATGTAATTGCGCTGCTTTTTGTCCAGACTGGTTTGCAGGGCGAGGTGGCTCATGCCAATGATGGCGTTCATTGGCGTGCGGATTTCATGGCTCATGTTGGCCAGAAAGTCGCTTTTGGCTTTGGTGGCCTCTTCGGCGGCTTCCTTGGACCGCCTCCGCTCGTGCCAATCCCCAGGTGGGGCTGGGGGGACTCGTGTGGGCTCATGTTGCGTTCTGCGGGGTGTTCCTCGTTGCGCCGTTTGGTTTGGTCTGCGGGCGTGAGATCCATGCGCTGTGGTTGACGTGTTGAACAGCGTGGTGGCGCGCTCACTGGCTTCCTCGGCTACTTGGCGCGCCAGTTCAGCTGCGTCGCGCAACTCACGGCTCAAACGCTCTGCCTCTTCCAATCGGGTGATGTCGTAACTCCACGACACGATGTACTCACCATCAAAAATGTGCTCAAACGAGGCGTTCAACATCGCCGTAAAGCGCCTTCCGTCAGGTCGCTTGCAATACGACTTGAAGCCATCCACGCGCCGGTCTTTTTTAAGCTGCGCGACAAATTGCAAGCGGTCCTCGGGATTGACCCAGTAGTCCGTCGCATTTACGGTTTCAAGCTGCTCCAGGGAGTAGCCCAGCATATCGGCCAGGCGCTGGTTGCGAAACACGGATACCCCATCGGTGGTGGCAATCGAGCAGCCCACCGGCGACAACTGCAACAGTTTGCGCATGCGATCTTCGCTCTCTCGGACCGCCCCTTGCTGCGCTTCGAGCGCCTGGGTTTGCTCTGCCAGCAGCGTGGTCTGGCGCTCCAGGTCTTGCGCCTGATGCTGGGTTTGCGTGAGCAGTTGCTGGGTTTTTGCAGTGCGCTGCAAAATTTCCATACACAGGGCCAGGGTCGGCAAAACGCTGTCGATCAGGCCACGCTGGTGTTGGGTCAAGGGCTCAAGCAGAGCCAGCTCAAACACAGCCAGCAAAGCGCCCTTGTTCATCACCGGCCAGATCAGCAAAGACGCGGGCGTCGCATGCGCCAGCACGCTCGAGACCTTGAAATACGCCGCGTCCGTCTGGTCCACCTGAATGCTGCGCAGCTCCAGCGCGCATTGGCCCAGCAAACCTTGGCCGTAAGCCACTTCGGCAGGCAGTTGGGCGTCAGCCGCAACGGCGTAGGTGCTGCACAGCAGCAGGCACTGGCTGTCGTCATCCGCCAGGTAAAAACTGCCCTGCCCCAGAGCCATTTTGTCGCTCAAGCCCTTCAACAAGGCAGCACCCAGCCCCGTAAAGTCCAGCGCCTGTTGCAGCCGCCCGGACATGTCCGCCAAAAACCCAACCCGCGCACTTTGCTCTGCCAGGGTCTGATTGCCCTCGGACAAGCGCTCAAACACTTGGCCAATCGGCATGGCCACGTTTTTATACAGCCTTTTGCCCACCACCACGCCCGATATCGCCACCAGCAGCAGCAAGGCCGTGATAGCCAGCCAGACCTGCGGCGACCACGGCGCAAAGTCAGACTCCGGAGCCAACAGGGCCAAGCGAAAGTTCTGGTTTTTCAGAGCCTGGTTGCGCAGCTGCACGCGCCAGGTTTGCCCCTCGTGCGCCACGGCAATGCCCAGATTCGATACGTCTTGCTGCCGCCCTAGCGCCACAGCCTGCGCCAGCAGCGTCAGGCCAATGGCTGCGGGCTCCTGCAGCACGGCTTTTTTTACCGCCTCGGGTGTATCAAAGCCGGCGTTGCGCGGCAGGCCCAACACCTTGCCCTCGGCGGTGAGCAGGGCCACTTGCCCATGGGTGGCGTAGGCCATGTTCAGCGACAGGCGCGACAAGTCGGCCAGCAGTACGTCAAATGCCACCACCATGGTTTTGCCACTGCTCTTGTCAGTCCAGCGCACCGTCGCAGTAATGCCAGGCTCTTGGGTGGTTTGAAACATGTAGGGGCTGGTCCAGTGCACCTGGTTTTCCGCGCTGGCCAGCGCGCCCGCGAACCACGGGCGTTTGCGCGGGTCGTAGTCTTGCTCTTGCCATTCGTCAGCGCTTTGAGTCTTGACATCCAGCCAGGTCATCCAGTGCTGTTGCCTGCCTTTGGCGGGCACATCGGTGACGCGGTTTTTCCAGCCTTGCGGGGCTTTCAGCAGCAATACCTCGCGGCCTTCGTCGCTGGCCAGGTGCACGCTGCTGATCAGCGGCCGCTGGGCCAATACCGGCATCAGCACCCGGTTCAGTGCCGCCGGGTTTTCCAGGTCAATCACACCCTGTTGTGCCCAGTCGCGCACTGTCAGCACGATGCGGTCGGTCTGGCTGACCAGGTCACCGATCTTGATGCCCATGTGCTCGGCCGCATACTGTTGCGCGGCCAGTGCCCGCTCCAGCGCCAGTGGTTTGGCCTGAAACTGGTACAGCGCAACCGTCAAGGCAGCCAACAGGGCAACGCCGACTGCCGGGACAACCCAGCTCAGGCGCCACAAGATTCTCCGGATACCCACTCGGCTGTGCTGCAGATCGCTGGCAGCGGGGTGGTTCGGGTCAATCGGCAGGTCAGTCATGGTCATTTGCCCAGGGTATTTGCATCATTTTGACCTCCAGCCCTTATTTCATCTGCAGCAGCAGCTATTGTTTTTATAATGTCTGGGACTGCTGCAGGCTTGATCCATTTGGCCAGGGTGGCAAACATCTCGGCCACATTGAGCGGCTTGGCAATGTGGTCCCACATGCCGGCCTCAATGACTTTTTCTTTGTCGCCGGCCATGGCGTTGGCAGTCATGGCGATGACGGCCAAGTCTTTGAAAGCCGGGTTTTGGCGGATGGCACGGGTGGCGGTGTAGCCGTCCATCACCGGCATCTGGCAGTCCATCAGCACGCCGTCAAAGTGACCACCCTGGGCCAGAATGTCGAGTGCCTCCTGGCCGTTGTTGGCCAGCACCACACGCATGCCAGCGTTGCTCAGCAGTTCCATGGCCAGTTCCTGGTTCATGTCGTTGTCTTCCACCAGCAGCACATGGGCACCCGCCAACTGGGCCATGGCCTGGCTGTGGGTGTCGGCTTTTTCATGCGCGCGGGTCTCGGTGAGCGTGCCTTTATCCAGCACCTCGGCGATCGCCTCCAGCAGGGTTGACGATGTCACCGGTTTGGTCAGCACGGACTTCAGCGTCACACCCCGTTGCTGGGCTGAACCCAGCGCCTCCTCGCGCCCATACGCCGTGACCATGATGACCGAGGGCACGCGGCTCAGACCTTCCAGCTGGCGGATGGTCTCCACGCCGTCCATCACCGGCATCTTCCAGTCCATCAGTACCAGGTCGTACGGCCGTGCCTTGTTCTCGGCTTGCGCCAGCAGATCCAGGGCCTGGGTGCCGTCGGTAGCCACGTCCACAGCCAGGCCAAAGTTTTGTGCCATGTTGGCCAGAATCTCGCGGGCGCTGGCGTTGTCATCGACCACCAGCACGCGCAGGCCGTGCAGTTCCTCGGCTTTGAACATGCGCCGGGGTTGTGGGTTAGCCTGCACGCCAAAACGGGCGTGAAAGTGAAACACCGAGCCCACACCGGGCTGGCTTTCCACCCAGATGCGCCCCTGCATCAGTTCCACCAGGTTTTTGCTGATGGCCAGCCCCAGCCCTGTGCCACCGTATTTGCGGGTGGTGGAGGCATCGGCCTGGCTAAAGCTCTGGAACATCTTGCCGCATTGCTCAGGCGTCATGCCAATACCAGAGTCCTTGATCCAGAAATGCAACTCGATGCCTTCGGCATCCTCCGCCACCTTGTCGATGCCGACCACAATTTCGCCGTGGTCGGTGAACTTGACGGCGTTGTTGCCCAAGTTGATCAGCACCTGGCCCAGGCGCAGCGGGTCGCCGCGCAGGGCTGTGGGCACGTCGTGCGCCATGTTGAAGAGCAGCTCAAGGCCTTTGTCTTCGGCCTTCATACCGACCAAGTTAGCCAGGTGGTCCATCACATCATCAAGGCGGAAGTCGATGGTTTCCATGCTCATCTTGCCGGCTTCGATTTTGGAGAAGTCGAGGATGTCGTTGATGATGCCCAGCAGGTTTTCGCCACTGCGGTGCACTTTTTCAATGTAGTTGCGCTGCTTTTTGTCCAGCTGGGTTTGCAGTGCCAGGTGGCTCATGCCGATGATGGCGTTCATGGGCGTGCGGATTTCGTGGCTCATGTTGGCCAGAAAGTCGCTCTTGGCTTTGGTCGCCTCTTCGGCGGTGCGGCGCGCCTCGACCATCGGGCTGATGTCGGCAAAGGTGCCCACCAGCCCACCCGGTGTGCCATCGGCATTGCGAAAGCCATTGACGTAATAGAGGGTGTCGTGCACTTTTCCGTCAGCAAACGGAATCTGCATTTCCTTTTGCACCGCGCTGCACTGCGCAATGATGGCCTGGTCTTCGGCGTGGTAAGCCGCGCGGTCGGCCTCTGGCAGGTAGTCCAGTTGCAGCACGTTTTTGCCGATCAGGTCAGCACCGACAATGCCAAAGGTCTGCTCATAGGCACGGTTAAAGCCGAGGTAGCAGGCATCGGGCCCTTTGTAAAACACCGGGTAGGGAATGGTGCTGAGAATGGCCTGGAGCTGGGCCCGCTCCTGCGCCAGCACTTTGGCCGCTGCCAGTCGCTCTGAAATGTCCTTGAACGCAATCACCGAGCCGACCAGGGAACCCTCCTTGAACACCGGCGTGGTGGCGTACTCCACCGGCAGACTGCTGCCATCTTTGCGCCACAGCACTTCGTTGTCGACCACCCGCGCCAGGCCATCGACCGAGGTCAGGTGCATCGCGCACGCGGCGACTGGGAAAACGCTGCCATCCGGGTAGGAGTGGTGCATCAGGGAGTGCATGTTCTTCCCCAGAAACTCTTGTTCGGTGAACCCAAGCAAGGTGCTCGCAGCGGGATTGGCAAACGTTAGCGTGCCCTGCGCGTCGATGCCCACAATGCCTTCATTGATGGATCCCAAAATCAGTCGACTGCGCTCCTCCAGCGCCTCGATGTGAGCCTGCACCGCTTTGCGCTCAGAAATGTCGCGGATCGAGGCACACAGGTTCAAACCGCGCCCGCCCAGGGCCGCCAGTTGGGACAAGCCAACCTCGACGGCAAACGCTGTGCCGTCTTTGCGCACACCCGATAGTTCACGGCTGGGCGCTCCCTGCAGGTTGACGCCGCGGCCCTGCGTTGGAATGGCTTCGAGCACCAGAATCTCAATCGGCTTGCCCACCAGCTCACCCGAGCCATAACCAAACATCGATTCCAGCGTCGGGTTGGTCAGGGTGATGCGCCCATCGGCATCGGTGACCAGCATGCCGTCGGGGGCGGACTCGATCACGCCGCGGTACCAGGCTTCGGTATCTTTCAACATGGCTTGCTGGGCCTGCAGCTCTTGCGCCTGGGCTTGCATGGCCTGTGCCTGCTGGCGGGTCTCTTCCAGCAGTTTGTTGGTTTTGAGGCTGCGCTCCAATATCTCGAGGTTCATCGCCAGAATCGGCATCAGGCCGTCGATCAGGGCTTGCTCCTGTTCACCAAAGCTGGCAAATGTCGCGATTTCAATCACCCCCAACAGGCGCTCGTTGCGCTGCACCGGCAGCACCATGATCCGGTGCGGGGCAGATGCACCCAGGCTGGAGCCCATCTGCACATAGTCGGCGGGCGGCTGCGTCAGGGTGATGGGGCAACGCTCCATGGCGCACTGGCCCACCAGCCCCTGGCCCATGGCAAAGTACTGTTCCAGCGACTTGCGCTCGCGGTAGGCATAGGTGCCCAGCAGGCGCAACCGCCGGGACTCTTCCTCAAACACATAAAACGCACCATGGCCGATGTGGATCAATGCAGCCAGCTGGCTGAACAATGTGCGTGACAGCTCGGTGAAATGATGGGTGGTTTGCAAGGCATTGGAAATCTGCGCCAGATTGGACTTGATCCAGCTTTGCATCGCCATCTGGCTGGCACCCCTTTGCAAGACCTGAACCGAACGCGCCAGGTTGCCGATTTCATTGTTGAAATCGGCATGCGGAATCGACACGTCCAACTCGCCGGTTGCCAGCTTTTCAACCGCTGTGCGGATGCGCTCGGAGGGTTTTCGGATCGACAACACGATCGCCCAGGCCAGCAGAGCGCCCAGCCCCAGGCTTGCCAACACCAGGCCGTAAGTGAAGCGTGAGTTGTCGGACGACATCCGCAACACCGCAGCAGTTTCCTGTTGAGCGCTTTCTTTTTTGATATCCACCACCTTGGCCAGGGCTGCTGAGGCCAGCATGCCAGAGCGCTGAAACGCGTCTGCAGCCACACGGTCGGTGGCCTCGCCCAGCTTGCCTTGCTGCAACAGGGCAACCGCCTTATCTATGTCGGCCCGGTAGGTGGCCATCTCGGTGTCGAACTGGCTCAGGGCTTGTAGGTTGTCTTGCCTGAAGACGCGCAGACGCAGCTCGGTTATCTCCTTGTCCATCTGCGCCAGCGCTTGTTGAAGGTCCTGCAGAGCTTCGTTGCGCCGGTTGACATCGGATGCCAGCAAGGCCTGGCGCAGCAAGCGGCCAATGATGTTGTACTGGGTTTGAGCACTTTGGGCGTTGGTCAGGCCCAGCAAGTCCGTGTCAAACGTGCGCTGCATTTGTGCGCCGATCAGGTGCTGGGTGCGCACGCTGACAAAACCCAGCACCACCACCAACAGCAAAAAGATTGCAAAACCCCCGGCCAGCTTGGTGACCAGCGTGCGTCTTTCCAAAGCCGCCAGCAGCGACAACAGTGGTTTCATGCGGTACCCTCCACGCTGGGTGTCAGAACGTTTTGCTGCGAGCGCAGGTTATGGGTCAGGGATTCAACCGCGCTGCTCAGAAGAGCCAACGCTTGGCTCAGTTTCTCCAGGGCCAATGCGTCAGGTGCCTCGAGCACGGCGAGTTCCTGCACGCCAATCAGGGTGTCTTGCACCAGCATGGGGGCCAGAATCAGCGCCGCAGGCTGGGTCTGCCCCAAGCCAGAGCGCAGTGTCCAATAGCCTTGCCCCGGGGTGGCAATGATTTTTAAGCGACGCTCCAGCGCACACTGCCCCAGCAGCGTGTCGCCCAGTGCCAATTGCGCCGGCGCCGGCGTGGCGCAGGCGCTGGACCCCACCAGTTGCAGCACCTGGGCCTCCGGTGTATCGGCCAGATAAATCACACCTTGCACCGCGCCCAACTGTTCACGCGCGGCTTGTAAAAATGTTTGCGCCAGCTCAGGCAGTTGGCGGCAGCGCTGCAGTTTTGCCGACAGCTCGGCCAACTGGTTGCGAAAGGCAATGTTGGCTTCTTGTTTTTTGGCAAAGGTCTGCAATTGCAGGGTGGACTGCGCTTGCGCCTGCTGGGTTTGCAGCAATCGCAGCGCCAGCCACCCCAGCAATAACATCGCCATGACCACCAAGCTGCCCCACTTGGCAGCCTGCGTCCAGGCAACGCTGCGCGCCACATCTTCAAGTAGCACCAACGTCCACTCACCCGAAGGGTCATTCCAGTCAACCTTGGCTGAAGCCACCGCCATGCGTTGTTGTTTGACCTGCTGCAGGCCGGCAGCCGAGGTCAAGGGCAAAACCAGCGGCACGGTTTTTTCAAACATGGCACCAAACTGCTTTAGGTCACGGACTTTTTGCAGGCGCTGTGCATCGGGCACGCCTTCGATCATGCCCATCCAATCGCTGCCGCTGCTGGCAAACACCACGCCCTGCGGCGACAGCAACAAAGCGCCGTCAGCATGCGATTTCAGCATGACATCGACGGCACCCAAAGTGGTTCGGGCCACAAGAACGCCGATCACTGGGCTGTCGTTTTTGTCCTGCGCATGAATGGGCGACGCAAAATACAGTGCCCGTTCACCCCGGGCCATGCTCACGGCTGCATACACCGTGGTTTTGCCCTGGATGGCGGTCTGAAAATAAGGCCGAAAACGCACATCCCATCCGGTAGAGGGTTTGTTGTCACGGTCCCAAGAGGTTTTGACAATGCCGTCGCCGCCCACGATGAACACACCCTCAGCGCCAAAGGTTACACCCAAGGTGGCAAGCACCGGCAGATTGACGGTGGGGCTGGACAGAGGCTGGTTGCTGGCTTCGAGCTTGATGTTGTCGTCAATCAGACCCAGCAGCTTGATCGAGCCCATCAGATTGCCGTTGAGGGTTTGCGACATCAGCGCAATGGCGCTGCGCTGGGCATCGGTTTGCAGCAAGCTCACCCGCTGCGCCTGGTTGTATCGATGGCTGGCCAAGCCCACCGCCAGCCCCAGCGCCACTGACAAGCCCGCCAAAGCCATCCAGGTCAGGCGGCGATGTCGCAAGAGGAAGGTAACAATCTTCATGGGTCTGGTGCCAGCGCCGGTGGCGCTGCGGGTAAATAAGGATTAAAAATCTGGAGCGGGCTGGGTCAGGCGGCTGTCAGGGTGTCAAGGGCATCACACCACTGGACTGTGGGCGATCATTGGTTTAGCCGGTGATGACTTTGAGCGTTGCGGCCTTGTGCGCCAGTTCGTCGTCGGAGTCAGCGTATCGCAGCGCCACGGCATGAAATTGGTCAGCCAGAATCAAAAATGCGTCGACGACATCGGGGTCAAAGTGGCTACCCCGACCCTCGGCAATGATGCTGACCGCCCGGGCGTGTGGCATGCCTTCTTTGTAGACCCGACGGCTGATCAGTGCGTCGTATACATCCGCCACAGCCATCAGCCGGGCCGAAATCGGTATCGCATCGCCCGCCAGGCCCTGCGGGTAGCCGCTGCCGTCCCACTTTTCCTGGTGGCCGAAAGCGATTTCTTTGGCGTATTTCAAAAATTCGACTTCCAGGCCCAACTGGTCTTCGGCGTGCTGGATGGCATCACGCCCGAGCGCGCAGTGGGTTTTCATGATCTCCATCTCGTGCGGCTCAAAACGCCCGGGCTTAAGCAAAATCCGGTCGGGAATGCCGACCTTGCCAATGTCGTGCAGCGGGGCCGACTTGAACAACAGGTTGATGGTGCGCTCGTCCAGAAAAAGCCTGAAGCGATCGTGCGTTTTCAGGTGCTCGGCCAGCAACTTCAGGTAATGCTGGGTGCGCCGGATGTGGTTGCCGGTGTCGTTGTCGCGGGTTTCGGCCAGTGAGGCCATAGCCAGAATCGTCACGTCCTGAATCGCGGCCAACTCGCGGCCACGGCGCGTGACTTCGGCCTCAAGGTACGCGTTTTGGTCTTTCAAAAAATCAGCCGCGGCTTTGACTTGCAGCTGGGTGGCCACACGTGCCATGACGATCGGCGGGTTGACTGGCTTGGTGATGAAATCTACCGCACCGAGCTCCAGGCCTTTTTTTTCATCATCGGTGCCCGTCATGGCAGTCAGAAAAATCACCGGGATGTCGCGCGTGGCAGGGTCGTCCTTGAGGATTTTGCACACGTCGTAGCCCGACAGGCCGGGCATCATGATGTCGAGCAGGATCAAATCCGGTTGCTCCGCCCCACGCACGATGGACAAGGCCTTTTCACCATTGATGGCGACTTTGACCTTGTAGAGGTCTTTGAGCAAACCCGACATCAAAGACAAGTTGTCTGGCGTGTCGTCAACCACCAGAACAATGGGTTTGCTTGTGATGTCGAGTTTGAGGCTCATGGGGTTACTCCATTCAAAAGAACTGCCCGGGAGTCATCGCACCGGGCCGGGCGCTGCCCATTCTATTTGCCACTAGCGCGCAAGCGCCTTGATTTCGCCACGCTGCAGTCGGCGTCTTTCGACATGTCTGGGTTGAAAAAGTTGGATCAAATCCGCCATCAAACCCTCAGCCTTTAACGACTGATCACTATCAAAATTGCAGACATACACATCCAGGGTTACGGCGCACTGCTCGGGCCAGCTGTGCACACAAAGGTGCGACTCCGCCAGCAGCACCGTGGCGGTGACCCCGCCTGGCCCGTGTATGGTCGCAGGAAAGGTATGAAACAGCTCGGCCACCGCCTGCAAGCCCGCCTTCTTAACCACCTTGGTGCAGTGTTGACCCAGCCAGGGGGCATCGGTCAGCCAGCGGGTGTCGCATCCACACTGGTGCAAATCAGCCGTCAGGTGCAGGCCTTGCATGGCAAAGGGCCGGTTTTAGCGTTGCGCGGTGGACACCGCGCCAAACGCGGCTTGTGCATGACGCGGCAGGCAGCGCCAGTATGGCGGGCTGGCCGCCACCGCGCCACCCAGTGCGGCCGCAGCCTGCCAGCCCCAACGTGGCTGGTACAAAAAAGCCCGCGCCAGCGCCACCAGGTCGGCGTCACCCGCTAACAAAATGTCTTGCGCCTGTTGCGGCTCGGTAATCAGGCCCACCGTGGTGGTGAGCATGCCGCTGCTGGCGCGAATGGCGCGTGCAAAAGGTACCTGATAGCTGGCACCCAGCGCAATTTTCTGCAACGGGGACACCCCCCCCGACGAGACGTGGATGAAGTTGCAGCCCATGGTCTTGAGCTCCTGGCACAGCCGCTGGCTTTGCGCCAGATCCCAAGCGCCATCGACCCAATCAGACGCCGACAACCGCAGACCCAGCACACCGTCAAACTCGGCGCGCACGGCAGCGAACACCTCCAGGGGGTAACGCATGCGATTCTCAAGTGAGCCGCCGTAGGCATCGTCGCGCTGGTTGGCCAGGGGCGACAAAAATTGGTGCAGCAGGTAGCCGTGGGCGCAATGCAACTCGATGGCCTCGACCCCCAACCGCCGGGCACGCCGGGCAGCCGCCACAAATGCGTCACGCACGCGCGCCATGTCGGCCAGCGTCATGGCTTGCGCAGGCGTTTCACCAGGCAGATGCGCCAAGGCTGATGGCCCCACGGTTTGCCAGCCGCCCTCTTGAGGTGACAGCAAGCGCCCACCTTGCCAGGGTGTGGCACTTGACGCCTTGCGCCCGGCATGAGACAGTTGCAAACACACAGCGGTGGCAGGGGCAAGGGCTCTGGCACGGTGCAGGTGCTCGGACAATGCCACCTCAGTCGTGTCGTCCCACAGGCCCAGGCATTGCGGGGTAATGCGCCCCTCGGGTGCCACGGCGGTGGCTTCGATGGTGACCATGCCCGCGCCACTGTTGAGCAGATTGCCCCAGTGCATCAGATGCCAGTCGGTGGCGCAACCGTCGCGTGCCTGGTATTGGCACATCGGGGCCACCACGATACGGTTGGGCAGTGTCACGCCACCTCTGGGAGCGGGCAGGTGCAGCGGAGAAAAAAGCAGGCTCATGGCGGTGCGACGGTTGCTGGGGGAACGCACAGCATAGCGCATGTTGCGGCGGTTGCGCCCACTCCCGGATTGAGTTGTTCACTGAGTCAACATTGATGTTGAGTGCTTTGCAACCCGCATGGTCCGAGGGGATCTTGGTTGAGGTTTGCCTGTGGTGCTCCCTCGGGTTGATGGTGTTTTGAGCGACCGCATCGATGCCCGCTCCAGCCCTGCTGGCACCACGGTTACGCTAGACCTGCCGCACGATTGCGGCATTAATGCGACAAAGTTCAAGTTTCTTGCACGCGTCTGCAAGTAAAATGCGCGACTTGTTCGGTAACCGTTGCGCTGCTGAGTGCCCCGTGCAAGTGTGTCTGTTTGGCCTATTGAATTGAATGTTTTTAAACCCTTGGAGAAAAGTATGACGATTAAAATTGGTATCAACGGCTTTGGCCGTATCGGACGCAACGTGTTGCGCTCTGCCCTGCAGAGCTTTAGCGACATTGAAGTTGTTGCCATCAACGACCTGCTCGAACCCAGCTACCTGGCTTACATGCTGAAGTACGACTCGGTGCACGGTCGTTTCAAGGGTGAGGTGTCAGTCGATGGCAATACTCTGATGGTCAACGGCAAGAAAATTCGCCTGACCGCCGTCAAAGACCCGGCTGAACTGAAGTGGAATGAAGTCGGTGCTGATATTGTGGTTGAGTCCACCGGTATTTTTCTGGACAAGGCCGGCGGCGAAAAACACCTCGCAGCCGGTGCCAAAAAGGTTATTTTCTCGGCACCCTCCAAAGACGACACTCCGATGTTTGTGTTTGGCGTGAACGACAGCACCTATGCAGGACAAGCCATCATCAGCAATGCATCGTGCACCACCAACTGCCTAGCTCCCATCGCCAAGGTGGTCAATGACAAATGGGGCATCAAGCGCGGCCTGATGACCACGGTGCATGCGGCAACTGCCACGCAAAAAACTGTCGACGGCCCCAGCAACAAAGATTGGCGCGGTGGCCGTGGCATTCTGGAAAACATCATCCCCTCCAGCACCGGCGCGGCCAAGGCAGTGGGTGTGGTGATTCCGGCGCTTAACAAGAAGCTTACCGGCATGGCATTTCGGGTCCCGACCAGTGACGTGTCGGTGGTTGACCTGACGGTCGAACTCAATGCACCGGCAACCCTGGCTGAAATCTGCGCCGAAATGAAGGCACAAAGCGAAGGTGCCATGAAGGGCGTGCTGGGTTACACCGAAGACAAGGTCGTCGCCACTGACTTCCGCACTGATCCTCGCACCTCCATCTTTGACGCCGATGCCAGCATTGCGCTCGATGGCACCTTTGTGAAACTGGTCTCCTGGTACGACAACGAGTGGGGCTATTCCAACAAGTGCCTTGAAATGGTGCGCGTGATGGCCAAGTAAGCAACAGCGGTCTTGCCTTTCAAAAGGCCCACATCGGTTGTCGGTGTGGGCCTTTTTTGACTTGAGGGCAGCCGGTGGTCTGATACACACGTGTCATGTGATGGCTTTTTATTTCAAGCTATCCCCCATTTGGGGGATAGACGCGAACCTGTTATTGGAAAAGAATGTAGCGTCATTCAAAAGAAGTGAGAATCCCCATGTCTGCCTCGCTCATGCCGCTATCGCAGGACCTTACCTCGGTGATGGTTGTCGACGACGATCCGTTTGGCCAGGATCTCCTGTGCTGCATGCTCAACGCGCAGGGATTCACCCACGTTGAGGTGGCCAGCAATGGTCGCGACGCGCTGCGCCAGCTGTCTGACACGTCAACTCCCCCTGATTACCTGATCTTTGACCTGTTCATGCCCGATGTTGACGGCTTTGAGCTGATCAACGGCTTGGTGGCTTCGCGTTACAAAGGGGGCGTGATTTTGCTCAGTGGCGTTGACCCAGAAATGCTGTCACTGGCCCGCGTCATGGCACAAGAACAAGGCCTGAACGTGTTGGGTGCCTTTGTCAAACCCTTGCGCGCCGAGGCCTTGGCCACACTGCTGAACCACTGACCCCCCCTGTGGGCCGTATGCACCCAATGCTCAGGCACGTGAATCAAACTGCAAAATAGCCCGCGCCATGCTCTCAAGAGGCAGGATGTCATCAACCGCCTGCAGCTTGATGGCTTCTTTGGGCATGCCAAACACGACACAGGTTTCTTCGTTCTGGGCAATTGTGCGGGCACCGCCGTCGTGCATGGTTTTCATGCCGCGGGCACCGTCGTCACCCATGCCCGTCATGATGATGCCCAGTACGTCGCGCCCCGCACATTCGGCGGCAGACTTGAACAGTACGTCCACCGAGGGTTTGTGTCGGTTGACGGGTGGGCCGTCCAGCACCTTGACGTAATACTGGCCGTTCATTTTCTGTAGCTGCATGTGCCGTCCGCCAGGCGCGATCAGTGCCACACCGCGCTCGAGTCGGTCACCGTCTTTGGCTTCACGCACGTTCATGGCGCAGATGCCGTCGAGGCGCTGGGCATACATGGCGGTGAATTTTTCGGGCATATGCTGGGTGATGGCAATGCCGGGTGCATCGGCAGGCAAGCTGGTTAGCACCAGCTCAAGCGCTTGTGTGCCTCCGGTGGAGCTGCCAATCACTATCGGCTTGTTCATGGCAAAGGCGTGCACGCCGCTGAGCACAGGCGTACGAACATTTTGGGCTGTAGCCCCCGTCGTTGCTGCCCTAGGCGCTATTGATGGCATAGCGCCTCTGGCACGAGGCCTGGATCTGGCCGCAGTCTTGAGGGTCTGGATCATCTCCTGACGCGAATCGTCCAGGTGCTGTTTCAATCCCAGCTTGGGCTTGGCCAGCACCGCCACTGCCCCAGCGCTCAACGCGTCCAACGCTACCCGGCTGCCCTCGGTCGACAGTGTGGAGCAAATCACGGTAGGAATCGGGGTGCCTGCCATGATCTGGCGTAAAAAAGTCAGGCCGTCCATACCAGGCATTTCAATATCGAGCAGCAAGACATCGGGAGGATTTTTGCGGATGGCCTCCATCGCCAGCAGAGGGTTGGGCGCGCTGCCAATCAGCACCACATCGGGGTTACCCGCCAGGATGTGTGCCAGCGCCTGGCGTACCACGGCTGAATCGTCCACCACAAAAACTTTGACTGCCATGGGCTGTGTCCTCTTGTTGTTCGTGAAATTGTCTTGTTGTCTGCGGGCTGGCCGGGATCAACCCGAGGCGATGGTCTCCACCTGGGGGGCGTTGGGACCAACCGTCCATTGCAGCTTGCGGTAACCGGCACCGCCGTGGTCTTGGTGCAGGATGCGAATCTTGTGGTGCTCCAGGTAGCCTAGCACCCAGTCGACGTTGTTGGCTCCCACATGGTGGCGGGTAAACAGCTTGGGAAACATATTGCCCCCACCATAAACATAGGCCTCGCAACTGCGCGGCGCAAAACCGACGCCATAGAGGCGACGCATCATGTCGGCCATGGCCACCGAACCGTAGGCGGTGTTGTTTTTGTTGGCTGCGTTGGGGTGGCCCACATGCACAATATGGCACATGACCCCGATGGTGCGACGCGGGTCGGTCAGGATCACGCTCACACACGAGCCCAGCAGGGTTTTGAGCTGGTCACCGGCAGAGCCCAGTGCTACGTCGCCTGGCATCAGTTCAAAAGTGGCCACAGTGTGTCACTTTCATCAGGCAGGTTTGCGAAACGCGCCAGGCTGCACCGTCTGCAGCGGCGTCTTGCAGGCCACCCGACCCTCTGCCGTGCCCAAAAAGAACAGGCCGCCGGGTTTCAGCGCCGTCAGTACGCGGTCAACCACCTCAATCTTGGTAGGAATGTCAAAGTAAATCAACACGTTGCGCAAAAAAATCACGTCGAACATGCCGATGCCGTCAATCGGCTGGCACAGGTTGAGCCTACCAAATAGCACGCGCTGGCGAATTTTGTCCTGCATCAGAATCTGGCCTTCAGAGTCACCCTCGCCGCGCAGGCAGTAGCGGCGCAAGCGCTCAGGGCTGACTGCGCGCAACCGGTCCACCGGATACACCGCCGCCTTGGCGCTGAGCAGCACGCGGTGGCTGATGTCGGTGCCCAAAATAGTCCAGTCCGGGCCAATGCGCCCTTGCGTCTGCATATCGGACAACAACATGGCCGTGCTGTAAGCCTCGTCGCCAAACGAGGCGGCGGCACTCCAGATGGCCAGGGGTGCGCGGCTTTTACGGACAGTCAACTCTTGTTCCAGCAACTCATAATGCTTGGGCTCACGAAAAAAATAGGTCTCATTGGTAGTGAGCAAGTCAACCGCCATCTGAAACTCTGCGGCCTGCGACTCATCGTCAAGCAGCGCAATGTAGTCGCCAAAACTGCCCAAGCCCAGGCGCTGGATGCGTGGTGCCAGGCGCGACTGGATCAGCGACTTTTTCGAGTCATTAAAAGCCAGGCCGACCGCCTGGTACATGATCTCGCTGATGTGCTTGAATTCACGGTCGCTGAAGGTGATGATGGACACGCCGGTCTTTCTTAGTAGGGGCGGAAATTGCCAGTCGAGCGTACGCCAGAAGCCATCAACGGCACATGATCCGTATCAATTGTCCGCGAACCTGTCGCACCGCGGCGCCGCTCTGGCGCTGCCAGCTTGGGCTGTTGCCGCACGGGTTGCCCAGGGTCTCCCGTGTTGAAAAATGAGATGCTCTGCTGTAGCTGCGCCGCCTGGTCAGACAGCTCTTCGCTGGTCGCAGCCAGTTCTTCAGAAGCGCTGGCGTTTTGCTGCGTGGCCTTGCTGAGCTGGCCCATGGCACCCCCAATCTGCGTGACCGAGTCGCTTTGCTCGCTGCTGGCGGCGGCAATTTCCTGCACCAGCTCCGATGTTTTCTGGATGCTGGGCACGATCTCATCAAGCAGTTTGCCGGCGCGCTCTGCCGTGGTCACGCTGTTACTGGCCAGTTCGCCAATCTCCTTGGCGGCTTGCTGGCTGCGCTCTGCCAGCTTGCGCACTTCAGCGGCCACCACCGCAAAACCCTTGCCGTGTTCACCCGCGCGGGCGGCTTCAATGGCGGCGTTGAGTGCCAGCAGGTTGGTTTGGTACGCGATATCGTCGACGATGCCAATTTTGGATGCTATCTGTTTCATAGCGGCAACCGTTTGACTGACGGCGGCTCCACCCTCAACAGCCTCCCTATTGGTTTTGGTGGCCATGCCATCGGTGACCTTGGCGTTGTCGCTATTCTGGTTGATGGAGGCCGACATGACGTCGATGGAGGCGGTGGTCTGTTCCACACTGGCGGCCTGTTCGCTGGCGGCCTGGCTCAAAGACTGTGCCGTGGCAGACACCTGGTTGGCGGCCCCTGTCAGCGCGTCGGCAGCAGCGCGGATTTCTTCCATGACACGGGTCAAATTGTCGCCGCTGGTATTGACACTGTCTTTGACCTTGCCAAACAGACCTTGGTGATCACGCGTGATGCGCTGGGTCAGGTCGCCTTCGGCCATGGCCAGCAGAACTTGGGCAACATCGGTCAGGCCTTGCTCGCTGGTGCTCACCAGGTCGTTCATGCTCTGAGCCATCTTGGCGTAGAAACCAGTTTTGCCTTGCAAGTTCAGCCTGCCACTGAAATCTCCACAAGTAGCGGCGTTGACCATGTCGTCAAGTTCCTGCTCGGACGCCAGTTCGTCGGTGCGGTCGAGCCACTGGGTAATACGGCCTATGGGTTTGCCTTCGCTGTCCAGCACGGGTCGCGCCAACAGACGAAGTTTGTGCCCACTGACATCCATGTCGACGGTCTCGCCCGACCGCACGGCGTGGTCAAAACGTGCGGCGCTGGCTGGGTCTTTGAACAGGGTGCTGAGCTTGTTGCCATAGAACTTGTCAGCCTCAAAACTGGCGCCGCCAAACAGCTTGAGCAGTTCTTTGGCAGGTGGCGTGGCGTGCACCAGCAAGGCCTGGGCGTTGGAAATCGTGACACACACCGGCAGACTATCAGTGACAGGCGAATGCGCTCATTGAAGGCCGCAGCTTCTGCAGCCTGCTGCATGGCCGCCTGAACCCTGTCCATGGCCTGTGTCACCCGAGCTTTCTGGCCCGGCAGGCGGTCCATCGCCACATTGAGCTGGCCTGCGGTATAGGCAGACATCACCTCCACCAGCTTCATCTTGACAGCTATGTGTGCCTGCACCAGTTGATTGGTGGATTCAGCCATGGCCGCATATTCGCCCGGCAGGCCTTGGGTGGACATCTGAAAGTCGAGCATGCCGGCTTCATGCTGGCGCGCCAGCTCAGCCTGCGAGGCGCGAAACTGGGCCAGTACCGTCTGCACGGCGATCACTGACATCAATACCTGGGCAGGTTCGTCGCGGTCGGTGGGCTGTGCGGGCATGTGCGACAGGTCACCTTGGGCAATCCGCTGCAGTTGGCGGTTAACGCGCGTCAAGCCGCTGCTAGTGACCAGATAAAAGCTGTAAAACAAATACCCCACCAGCAACAGACACACCAGCAGCACCACCGTGGCGGTGGTCAGGCCAGTGCGCAGGGCATTGACACGCGCAGCAACCAGCACATCAAGCTCGGTTTGGGTACGCTCCACCAGCGCGTGCTGCTCACTCAGGGCCTTGTTGGCTAAGGCCAGGTAGGCGGCCTGATTTTCCAGGCGGTAGTCCTTGCCCTCCAGCACCGAGGCACGCGCCAGCGCAAAATAAGCTTTGGTGGTGTCAAGCACTTGGGTGGCGTCGATCTTGTTACCCAGGTTGGCGTTGTAGGCAAACGCCTTGCCCAGACCATCGCGCATGTTGTCAAACTGAAAGTCTGCGATCGGCATCAGGGCGTTCAGGGTGCCGAGCTGGGCCGCTGACACATTGCCGGCCTTCATGATGCCCAACCCCATGGCGCGCAGTTTGCCACTGCTCTCGGTGATGTCGGGTAGCCTGAAGTAGGCGGCATCCATCAGGTAGTAGCTGTCAATATCAGGGTCCAGCGTCAGGTTGGACGAATCCGTGACTGCCGTCAGCAGGGCAATCATGGCCTTGACGTGATCCGAGTGGGTCTTGAACACTTCGTCGAGCGACCTGCCGGGCACACTGATGGCCTGCGCTGCAGTAAAAGCCTTTTGCAAGTCAGCATAAGGTTTGGCCGTGCCCAGAGCAGCACCCAACTCGCGGTCGATGGCCGCCAACTTTTCCTGTGCGGCCTTGATCTTGGTTTGCACCTCTTGCAGGGTTGCCGGGGCAATACCACTGGCCGCTGCCGAGGTGGCGTCTCGCCGCCATTGCTGACCCAGGTTGATCAGCGGAAAGATCTCGCGGTTGTACGCAATGCCTTTGAGTTCTTTGGCCGAGAAGTCAATTTCATTGCTTTTGCTGCTGTAATACGACCAGCTTACCCAAGCCAGCGGCAGCAAGAACATCAGGCATATCAGCAGCGCCTTGCCGCCAAACTGTAGTTTGCCCATCAGTTGCATACCAGGCGCAAAAAGCCCCGTCGGTCTGGATTCAGGCCCGGTATTGAGATCGGTCGTCATGGTTCACCATTCGCTTTCAGATAATTAATTCTTTTGACATGTTCAATAGGGTTTGAAGTTGCTGCCAGTGCGACCGGTAGCGGCAAGTCTGGGTGCAATTGCCTGGCTGCGCCGCGCTGGCGCCGGCGACTCGTGGCGACTGCGCACCTGAAGTTCTTGCTCCTGCTCGGCTAGGTACCGGTTGATTTCGGCACCGTCAAACAGTCGCTCCATCAGGGAATAACGCTTTGCATTCATGGTGATGCTGCTGAGGGAGATTCAGGGGTGAGTCAGCGGGGCCAACACCCTGCGCAGCGTGTTGGCCAGCTCGCGCGGCGAAAACTTGCCCACATAGCCGTCGGCACCCACACCCTTGACGTGGTTTTCGTTGGTGGTACCGGTCAGCGACGAATGGATCACCACCGGAATGCCCTTGAAGCGCGCATCCTGCTTGATCAGTCGGGTGAGGGTAAAACCATCATTTCGGGCATTTCAGGTCGGTCAGCACCACGGGCAACCTTGTCCCCGACACGGACACCCTCACCCGGGCCTTTTCGGCAATTTCCTGCAGGGTGTTCCAGGCTTGCAGGCCGGTATGCGTCATGATGTACGGGGCACCCATGGCTTTAAGCCCAATTCAATCACAGCCCTTGCTACATGGGGGAGTCATCAGCTACCAAAATTGAAGTATCCAGGGTAGCAGCAGCTCAGGCCCGACCACCTCGCGGTTGATTTCCTCTTTGGTCACTGGCATCACGTCGCGCAGCACCTCTTCGACATCCAGCACCTGTGCCAGCCGGGTTTCAGGGCGGGAGCCGTCCAGGCGGGCAATGCCGGTGACCAGTGCGCCAGCATGGCTTCTCTCGGCCGGCAGCACCTGGTCCCTCCAAACGCACAATCTCGCGCACGTCTTCGACGGCAAAGGCCTGCACCGTGCGGGCAAACTCGGAAACCATCAGGATGCTGAGGCCCTTCTTGGGCGTGCAGCCCACCACCGCAGGCAGGTTGATCACCAACGATCTGGCCACGGATGTTGGCCACCCCCATCAGGTGTTCGTGAGCGTTCACCAGCGCGGTGATCTTGGGCATCACCAGCACCTCGCGCACCTTGAACACATTGATGCCAAACAGCTCGCGTTCGCCGGTGCTGGGCGACTCGCCCAGGCGAAACAGCAGCAGCTCAAATTATTGGTGCCGGCCAACCGGGTGCGTTCTTCGATGTCCTTGTCGTGACTCATGGTGGCGTCTTTTTTGGTGGATTCAGTAGGGTTTGAAATTGCCCCGGCCTGCGGCGGCTGCGGGCGCACCCAGGCGCGGCGCAGCAGGCTTGGCGCGTACGCCGCGCGTATTGGCTTCGCGTTGGGCGTGGCGATCTGGCACCGCTGGCGCGTCGTCACCGATGTTGAAAAAGCGATGCTTTGCTGCAATTGTTCAGCCTGGCCGGACAGTTCTTCGCTGGTGGCGGCAAGTTCTTCACTGGCGCTGGCGTTTTGCTGCGTGGCCTTGCTGAGCTGGCCCATGGCGCTGCCAATTTGTGTGACCGATTCACTTTGTTCACTGGAAGCGGCGGCAATTTCTTGCACCAGCTCAGAGGTTTTTTGCACATTGGGCACGATGTCGTCGAGCAGTTTGCCAGCCCGCTCGGCAGTGGTGACGCTGCTGCGCGCCAGTTCACCAATCTCTTTGGCGGCCTCCTGGCTGCGCTCGGCGAGTTTGCGCACTTCGGCGGCAACGACGGCAAACCCCTTGCCGTGTTCGCCAGCGCGTGCGGCTTCGATCGCGGCATTGAGCGCCAGCAGATTGGTCTGGTAGGCAATGTCGTCAACGATGCCAATCTTGGCCGCAATTTGTTTCATGGCCGTCACCGTCTGGCTGACCGCTGCGCCACCATCAATGGCTTCCTTGGTGGTTTTGGTGGCCATACCATCGGTAACTCGGGCGTTGTCGCTGTTTTGGTTGATCGAGGCACTCATGGTGTCGACCTGCGCGGTGGTCTCTTCCACGCTGGCCGCTTGCTCGCTGGCGGCCTGACTTAAGGACTGGGCGGTGGCGCTGACCTGATTGGCAGCGTCAGTGAGGGCATCGGCGGCGCCACGCACTTCGGTCATCACCCGGGTCAGATTTTCTGCTGAGGCATTGACGCTGTCCTTGACCTTGCCAAAGGCCCGCATAGTCGCGTTTGATGCGAGGAGTCAGGTCGCCTTCGGCCATCGCGCTGAGCACTTCGGCCACGTCGGACAGGCCCTGCTCAGTGGTTTGCACCAGTTGATTCATGCCGGAAGACAGGCTGGCAAAAAACCCGGTTTTGCCATGCAGGTCCAGGCGCTGGCTCAAGTTGCCTTGCGCCGCCGCGCTGACCATCTGGTCAATTTCCTGTTCGGCAGCCAACTGGTCGGTGACGTCCAGCCACTGTCCCACCGTGCCGAGCCGCTCGCTTTGCTGCGACAGTACCGGTGTGGTGGTCAGGTCGTACATGCGTCCGCCCAGCTCAAGACGGCTCTGCGCCACGGCACTCAAGTTTCGCAGCCGGGATACCGCGGCTTGCGGGTCGGCGTAAAACATGCCGATGTTGCTGCCCACCACCTTGTCGGGGTCAAACCCGGCAATTTGCTTGCGAAAACCGGAAGCATTGCGTTGCAAGGTGTCGCGTAAGGCGTGGTTAATGTAGACAACCGTGCCATCATCATCGGCGATGCGTACCGGCAGACTGACATTGTCAAGCGCCAGACGAATGCGGCGATTTTCGTTGGCCACCACGCGCTCTCTGTCCTGGGCAGCAAGCTTTTCAGCAGCAGCGCGCTGCTCGGCTTCGGCATTTTTGGCCATGGTTAACAACGATTGGTTGGTTTGTGCGAGAGAAGTGCTGAAAGTGCCACGCAGTCCACTGGTTTGAGCCAGCCGAAAATACTGTCCTTCGCTGGCGTACTGCAGGGCCGCGCCCTGTTCGCGAAAACACGCCTCGAGCTGGTCGAGCATGTCGTTGAAATCCCAGCACACATCGTGAATCAACCCATTCGCCGGCACATTGAGCAGGCGCTTGCCAAATTGCCCCTTGGCCACTTCCTGCGAAATGGCCTGGATGTCGAGGATGTAGCGCTGGCGACGTTGCAGTTTGAAATGCCAGGCCAGCATGACGCCCAGCGCCGGCATCAGCCAGGCCAGAGCCAAAGGCGCTCCACCCGGTTTGCCAGCTTTGCAGCAGCGCACCACCACCATGACCAGACCCAACAGCCAGGCAAAGCCCGCAGGCTCAGAGCGAGAGGACGAGTTGTTCATAGCTGACTCCTTGTTGCGCCAGGGTGCTGGCCAGCAGCGCCAACGAAGCGGTGCAGGCGTCTTTGGCACCGGCTTTGCGCTCTTCTTCGAGCATGGCGCGGTACACGTCGCCCATCAGCGCGATGGCTTTGGCACTGGCTTTGCGGCGAACCGAAAAATAGCCCACCACCTGGCCGCTGGCGTCAATGTCTGGTGTGACGTTGGCAAATACCCAGTAGTAGCTGCCGTCCTTGCACATGTTTTTGACATAGGCAAAACACTCTTTTTTTGCGCCAGCGTGTCCCACAAAAACTTGAACACGCCTCGCGGCATGTCAGGGTGGCGCACGATGTTGTGTTGCTCACCCATGAGTTCACTGGCGGTGTAGCCCGAAAATTCGATGAACACCCGGTTGCAGTAGGTGATGCGGCCTTTCAGGTCGGTCTTGGAGACGATGAAATCGTCTTCGCGCATGACCCTCTCGCGACTGGTGGGGATTTGTTTGTTTTTCATGCGCTATCTGTCCTTATGTTCTGGCGTTCAAGCCCAGCCATCAATACGGTTTGAAATTGCCACTGCCTCTCTTGCGTGTCGGTGTCGCGATGAGCGGCGTGGCGGTGCGACCCATGGCAAAGTTTTTTCGCCCAGGCGCGGGTAACTCGTGTCGACTGCGCATTTGTTGCGGGTCGGTGCCGGTGTTGAAAAATGCAATGCTCTGCTGCAATTGCTCTGCCTGGCCGGACAACTCTTCGCTGGTGGCTGCCAGCTCTTCGGCAGCACTGGCATTTTGTTGCGTGGCTTTGCTCAACTGCCCCATGGCACCACCAATTTGGGTCACAGACTCGCTTTGTTCACTGCTGGCCGCAGCAATCTCTTGCACCAGCTCACTGGTTTTCTGGATGCTGGGCACAATTTCATCGAGCAGCTTGCCGGCCCGCTCCGCCGTTGTGACACTATTGCCGGCAAGTTCGCCGATTTCCTTGGCGGCCTCCTGGCTGCGCTCGGCCAGTTGCGCACTTCGGCGGCCACCACCGCAAAACCTTTACCGTGTTCACCGGCCCTGGCCGCTTCGATCGCGGCATTCAAGGCCAGCAGGTTGGTCTGGTAGGCAATGTCATCGACAATGCCGATTTTTGACGCTATTTGTTTCATAGCTGTCACAGTAAGACTGACGGCGGCTCCACCCTCAACGGCCTCTTTATTTGTCTTGGTGGCCATGCCATCGGTCACTTTGGCGTTGTCACTGTTTTGGTTGATCGAGGTTGACATGACGGCGACCTGTGAGGTGGTCTCTTCCACGCTGGCAGCCTGTTCGCTGGCGGCTTGCGACAGGGTCTGTGCCGTCGCGCTGACCTGATTGGCAGCAGATGTCAGGGCATCAGCCGCCGCCCGGACTTCACCGAGTACGCGTGCGAGGTTCTCGGCGGTCGAGTTGGCGTTGTCCTTGACTTGGCCAAACAGCCCGCGGTAGTCATGTTCGATGCGTCGGGTCAGGTTACCCTGTGCAAACGCAGCCAAAACATCAGAGACATCGGTCAACCCCTGCTCGCTGGTCTGCATGAGCTGGTTCATGCCAGCAGACAGCTTGGCCAGGAAACCGCTTTGCCTTGACTGCTCAGGCGTTTGTCCAAGTTCGCCATTGGCGGCGGCCTCGACCACCGCCGCGATATCGTACTCAATGCCGACTTCAGCCGTGCGGTCCTGCCACTCGACCACCACCCCGACCCGCTCGCCCTGGGCATCCAGGATGGGGTTGGCAGTGAAGCCAAAATGCAGCCCGCCGACCTGGATTTGCGCCCGGTGCGTGCCCGTCAGTGCTGCCAACACCTGGCGTTGGTGCGCCGGGTTTTTGTGAAACAGGTCGATGTTCTGACCCACAAGCTGACCTGCATCAAACTGCGGCAACACCTTGCGCAGTTCGGCTTCGTTGCGCTGCAACATGGCCGTGACTGTCTCGTTCATGTAAATGATGTCGAGATTGGCATTGGCGATCATCACATTGGTGGTGCATTTGTCCAGGGCATTTTTGATGCGCAGGTTGGTGCGCGCTGCACTGGCTGCATCCTGCAAGGTTTGCTGCACTTTGTCGATAGAGGCGTTGATGTGGGCCTTTTGCCCTGGCAGGCGCTTCAAGGAGGTGTCGAGATGGCCTTCAGAGTAGTCGGTAACCACGCTGACGATGCTCAAAGTTTCGGCAACATGCGACTGCACCAGCCGATTGACCGCATCGGCCATGGAAAGATAAGACCCTTTCAGGTGTTGCGTCGGTATCACATAGTCGAGCATGCCGGCCGCGTGCTGGCGTGCCATTTCATTCTGAGAAGCCTCAAAACCGGTCAAGGTCTGCTGCATGTGTTGCAGCGCCATCAGCAATTGGCCGACTTCATCCATCTCCTTGGCTTCAACATCGCTGTTGAAGTCACCGTCGGCGACCGCTTTTGCTGCCGTCACAGCCCGGTTGAGCGGGCCTGTGATGGCACGAATGAGCCAGATGGCTGCCATGACGCTCACTCCGAGTGCCACCAGCAAAGAGACCACACTCACCAAGAAATGCTGACGGTTGCTGGCCAGGTTGTCTTGCTCAATCACCGCAACTGCGCTGGTTTTGGCTTTGCCTGCTTCCATTAGCACGGTGCGCAACTTGCGCCAGGCGGGAGTCTCTTCCTTGTTCAACAGGGCAATGGCGTCGGCCTGGCTGGTTTGCGCCAGGGCTTTGACTTTATTTTTGAACGGTGGCCAGGTTCGCCTGCAGCGGCGTGATGGCGTCAGCCAGCTTCTGGTTCGAGGATCCTGCTTGCCGAGTTGCTGCAGTTTTTCAACATTGGCTTTGAATTGGCTGGCGGCCGCTTGCAGGTTTTCGCCAGCAGTCTTGTTTTGTGGGTCAAGAATGATGTTGCGCAGTGCCTGCTCAATCTGCAGACCCTGGCTGTAGAGATCGTTGACAGCCTGGCTGGCAGCCACGTCCACCGCAATAAAAGACTGCAATCGGGTTTCAGTCGCCTTCATGCCAAACAGCGCGGTGGATGTGGCGATGACCATCAGTCCGAGAGAGGTCACAAGGGTAACGGCAATTTTGGTCTTGAGATTCATGCTTACTCCAGGGTGTTTTATGCTGGGAAAATGCGCCAAACATCAGAGCAACCAAGCCAGTTTGTACGCGTCAATCTGAATCGACATAGGTTTTATGTTGGTCCGGTCATCTTGGCAGTTCAGTACACCAGCAGGGCGTACTGCACACTTTGCTCCGAAACCTGGGTCATGCTTTGCCGAACTTGCGTCAACTGGCCAGAAAACCAGAAGGTGAAGCCGACGAACAGCAAAATGGGTATGGCAAAACCCGACAGAATCCGCGTCTTGATCGTCAATTGGTTCATGGTGTGGCTTCTCGAAGGTTTCTGGCGACGCGCAGACGGTGATGCAAAGCATCAGGTGATGTGACCCTGCTCGGCCAGCGCCGCCATTTCGTCAATGTTGAGCGCCCGCTCGGGCTCCAGAATCACGATGAACTCACTGCCAACCTTGCCCAGCCCATGAATGAACTCACGCTGGATGGTGGTGCCAAACTGTGGTGGTGGCTCGATTTGCGACGGGCCAATGTCGATCACCTCGCTGACCGCGTCCACCAGCAAGCCAAGTTCGACCTTGTCGCCGTCAGGCCCCACGTCAAAAATAATGACGCAGGTTTTTTTGCCCATTTGGGCCTGGGGCCGGCCAAAACGCGACTTGAGGTCGATCACTGGCACCACGGCGCCGCGCAGGTTGATCACCCCGCGCACAAACTCGGGCATCAGCGGCACGATGGTCATGGCGCTGAACTGGATGATCTCGCGCACGCTGCGGATGTCCATGGCAAACACCTCGTCACCCAAGCTGAAGGTGAGGTATTGCAGGGCATCCTCCTTAACGGCATGACGCCCTCCCGTCAGTTGCGGGTCGGGCTGGCTGGAAAGGGCAAGTTGGGCGCTCATGATGTCACCTTGATCAGGGTCGGCATGAAAAGTCTCCGGGAATAGTTGCGGTATGGGGGTATCGGGCGCTGAGCTCTATGAGGGGCAAAACATCACGACTGCGCCCCTCAGGACGACGGGGCGACGGCATGCGTTGTGCCGGCGTGCAGGTCGCGGGTCACCAGGTCACCCAGCGAGGCCACATCCAGAATCAGCGCGACCTCGCCGCTGCCTAGAATGCTCGAGCCCGAAATGCCACGCAGTGTTTTGAACAGCCGGCCCAGTGGTTTGATCACGGTCTGCTGCTGCCCGAGTAATGTCTCGACCTCGATGCCGTATTTGCCGCGCGGCGAGTTGACCACCACCACGCTGGTGCGCTCAGGCAGCGTCGATTCGATGTGGTAGAGAGAGCGCAGCCGCACCACCGGCAGCACGGCACCGCGCAGCTCGACGCAGTGTCGCCCGGTGGTGTCCACTCGCACATGCTGGCCACCGGCCTCGATAACCTCGACCACCGAGCCCAGCGGCAGCACAAACTTGGCTTTGCCTACACCGACCAGAAAGCCATCGATGATGGCCAGCGTGAGCGGCAGGCGAATGTCCACCTGCAGCCCGTGGCCGGCGCGGCTGTTGAGCCGGATGGAGCCGCGCAGCGCCTCGATGTTGCGCCGCACCACGTCCATGCCGACGCCGCGCCCCGACAGGTTGGTGACCTGCTCGGCGGTGGAGAAGCCAGGCTCAAAAATCATCATGTTGATCACGTCGTCGCTGGGCACCGTGCCAGGCTCGATCAGGCCACGGTTCCAGGCGCGCTGCAGCACCCGCTCGCGGTTGATGCCGCGGCCGTCATCCTCGATGCGGATCAGGATGGCGCCGGTCTCGTGCCGGGCGCTCAGGGTGAGTTTGCCCGCCGGTGTCTTGCCGGCAGCCACGCGCTCCTGCGGCGGCTCCAGCCCGTGGTCGAGCGAGTTGCGCACCAGGTGCATCAGCGGGTCGGCAATTTTTTCGACCATCGACTTGTCGAGCTCGGCATCACCACCGACGATCTCAAAGTTGACCTCTTTGCCCAGGCTTGATGCCGTGTCGCGCACCACCCGACGAAAGCGGCTAAAGGTCTCGCCCACCGGCACCATGCGCAGGCCCAGCGTGCCGTTGCGGATCTCTTCGATCAGGCTGTTCATGTGCAGGTTGGCTTCGATCAGCGCCACATTGCGGGTCTCGCGCGCCAGCAGGTTCGCCCCGGCACCGGCAATCACCAGTTCGCCCAGCAGGTTGATGACCAGGTCCAGCCGGTCGGCCTGCACACGGATGTAGCGGTTTTCTTCGCCACCACTGGTTTCACGTACTTTTTGCTGCTTGTTAAGCGCGGCCTCGACCACCTCGGGCGCAACTCCAGCCTGGGTCTCAAGCAGATTACCTAATTTTGGCTTTTGCGCCGATGCAGCATGTTTTGTCTGCCCCTGATTGGACAACACCTCGGTGAGTTTCTCCTGGCTGACTGCGCCTACCGACACCAACATGTCGCCCAGGCGCGGCGTGGCCGGCATGGCCTCGATGGCGCGCACCAGTTTCTGGCCTTCGGTCTCGGGTGCCACTACGTCGAGCTCGCAGTCATCGGCGACAAAACTGAAGGCACCCTCGACCTCGTCGCGATTGGCGCTGGACTCAAGCGTGAGGTTAAAGCTCAGGTAACAGGTCTCAGGATTGAGGTTGACCAGCGCGGGCACACCGTCGATGCCGCAAAACATCGACTTGACCGTGCCCAGCCCCTTGAGGTAGCGCGCGATCGACAGCGGGTCCATGCCATTGCGAAAGGTCTCCGGCCCAAACCGCGCCGAAATCTGCCAGGCGGTTTGGCCCGGCTTGTCATCTGCCGTGGCATCGTCTGGTGCAGCCACTGCAGCCACCGCCGGGGCGCCCTGCAAACCTTCGACATGGGCGCGCAGCTGGATCACCAGGTCGGCGCGCAGGTCTTTTTGCTCAGGGGTGTCGGCGTTGTCGTCGCTGGCGGTGTCAACTAAAAATTTGATCTGGTCATTGCATTGCAGCAACAGCGTGCTCAAAGGCGGGGTCAGGTTGAGCTCGCCGTCGCGCAGTTTGTCGAGCAGGGTTTCCACGTGATGGGTGAATTCGACCACCTTGCTCAGGCCAAAAATGCCCGCCGAGCCCTTGACGGTGTGGGCGCAGCGAAACAGGTTGTCAAGCAGTTCGCGATTGTCGGGCTGCTCTTCGAGTTCGAGCAGCAGCGCCTCGATGGCCTCGGTTTGTTCACCGGCCTCGCTGATGAACGCGGGCATGGCGGCGGCAATAAAGTCTTGGTCGGCATCAGACATGGCGGTGTCCTCAATAGGTCAGGCGTTGGCTTGCACTTTGTCGAGCCAAGCACTCAGGCCCAGCGCGTGGCAGGCGTCGACAAAAACCGGGCTGGGCTTGACCAGTTGCCAGTGCTGGTCGGTGTTGGACAGCGCCGCCACCAGTTGCAGGCCGGCACCATCGATTTCGCTGACGTTCTCAGCCGACACCTCAAGGGCCTTGCTGGTTTTGGCACCCTGCTCGGTCACCCAGGCCAGCAGCGCGTCGCGGATTTCGACGGCGCTGTATATCGTCATTTCAGCGGGAAGTTCAAACGGCGTGCTCATCATGGTGTCCTGTTAATATCAAAAACCAGAGCAGCTCTCGCTTGCCAGACAAAGGCTAGCTGGCTGGCTAGCTGGCTAAAACATGCGTTATCTCAAGGCAGGCAGAGCTTGGAGACGGCGTTGAGCAGCGAGGCCGGTGAAAAAGGCTTGACCATCCAGGCCTTGGCGCCAGCGGCCTTGCCTTCTTCCTTTTTAGCTTCCTGGCTTTCAGTGGTGAGCATCAAAATCGGCAAAAAACGGTAATTGGGCAATGCCTTGGCGGCCTTGACAAACTCAATGCCGTTCATGCGCGGCATATTGACATCGCAAACGGCCATATTGATTTTGCGGCCATCGAGCATGGCCAGTGCAGCCTGCCCATCACCGGCTTGCAGCACCTCATAACCCGCACCCTGCAGGGCCATGGCCACCACCTGTCGCAGGCTGGCTGAATCGTCGATCACCAGAATTGTTTGTGCCATAACATGTCCCCATCAAAAAAAAATAGTTTCATCGTCATCGGCGACCGCTCTGTCACCTGCACCAGTGTGGTGATGGCGCTGCTCGGTCATGACATATTTTGATTCAAGCCGGTGCAGCCAGGCTGCAGCATCAATGTCTGTTGTCCGGCTCTCCAGGGTGGCAATGAGGCGCTCAATGTCCTCATGCAGCAAGGTCATCATCTGACTGATGCGGTCCTGGTACTGGAAGCCCTTGTACATGCGTTCAACCTGCTCGCCCACCAGCTGGGTTTCGCGCTCAAACGGCTTCGAAATGCGCTCCAGCGCATCGACCGAGTCACGAATCATGGTCAACACCCGTTTGACGGCAGCGCCTGCTTCAGGATTCAGGCCATCAAGTTCGGGCCGCAACGTTTGTTCACAGGCATCAGCCAGCCCGGTGATGCCACCGGTCCCGTGCGCCAGCGCCGCCGTGATCTGACCCGACTGGCGGGTGGCCATGTCTAGATGCGGCCCAATTTCGGCAAAGGCCGCCAGCATTTCGGCCACGGCCGTTTCGGACTGGCCGCGCGAACTGGCCAACTGCCTGGCCCATACCGGCAACACCTGGGTACACAGGGCAACCACCAAGGCGTTGTGATCCAAGGTGCTGCCAGGCATGGACGAAGGCTTGCTCATACGTTGAGCCATTGGGCATTCAGGTAGCAGCCACAGCCAATCAGGCAGTTGTCGTCAAGCGGCATCACATACGACGACTTGGCCTGAACCTCGCCGGTGAGCGGATGGGTGATGGTGTAATTGACCCAGCCACCTTGTTCCTGGTCGCAGACGCGCCAGGCATCCTCAACCAGATGGTTGGCATCAAGGCCAGGAACGGCACTCAGGGCGCTCCCATCTTTCTCGGGACTGGCCCCATGCACAAGGTAGTAACCCGCACGGTCGAACACAAAAACATACAAGTCGCGGTCGATGAACGGGCCTTGTTTGTCATGGAAATCTGCGATGGCCGCCTGCAGCCCCTTGGTCCGCACATGAACCATGCCATCAAACACCATTTGCCGCGCCTGGTCGGCCGTGCCCTGACGCAACTGGATGTCGCCCACAGAGATTTCGAGCGTGGAGGCCTGGGCAATCATGCGATCAGAATTGAAGCTGGCGCGCTCGACCAACTCGGCGTTTTCGTGGGTCAGCACATCCAGGTCGCCCACCGCATGCACCACCTCTTCCAGCGCCTCGCTCTGGGAGGCACTGCCCTCTGCCATGACGTTGACGTTCATGGCAATTTCGCCAATACCGGAGATCAGGCTCTCCATGGTCTCGTTGATCCGCTTGATGCCTGCGACGGTTTCTCCCACACGTGCTGAAGACTCGGCGATCAGTCCGCGAATTTCGGCGGCAGCACCTTGACTGCGTTTGGCCAGGTTGCGCACCTCGGTGGCTACCACAGCAAAGCCCCGGCCCTGTTCGCCGGCGCGGGCGGCTTCCACCGCCGCATTCAGCGCCAGCAGGTTGGTCTGAAAGGCGATGCCATCAATCACGCCAATGATTTCAGACATGCGCCTGGAGGTTACCTCCAGTGGGCCCATGCTCTGCATCGCCTGGTGCATGCGCTGGCCCGCCGTGTTGGCCTCCTCGTGCAGGCTGGTGGTCATCATGCTGACCTCGTGCGACGCCTCGGCATTGCGCGCCACGGTCTCGCTGACGCGCTTGACGTGCAAAGAGGTTTGCTGCAGGTGCTGGCCCTGGGTTGCGGCACGCTCGGCCAGTGAGCGGGTGTCGTCGACCAGTTTTTTGCCCGTGTCACCCAGGAGCACCGCGGCAGTGCGAATATTGGCAACAATGCTCGACATGTTGAAGATCATGGTCTCAAGATGCCTGTTGAAGTTGCCCAGGGTCTTGACACCAGAATCGCTATTTGTGGTCAGGTCACCCAATGAAACAGCACGCATGGCGCGCTCGGTACGATCGCGCTCACCGCGCGTGATGCTGAAAAAGCAGAGCTGGAGATAACTCCATAACAAAATAGCCGCCAAAATCAGGCCAATCACCCAAGGGCCATGCAGTCCGACATCTGTCAGGTGCGTTAAAACCACAGTCGCTAGCGACAGCAGCAGCGGAAATGGCAAGACCCAAAACCGCAACTTGCCTGGCAAGGGCTTCAACAAGGCGATTCCAGGGCTGAAAAAGTTCATGGTGGACCTGTACGCGTTAAATGACCCGTGTCATGCGGGGGTGTGATTCACCTGAGTGCCAATTCGATTTTGGCCTTGAGGGTATCGAGCCGGGGGGGTTTGACGATGTAACCATAAGTGCCCAACGGCATGGCTTCCTGCAAAGTAGCGGCACTGGCATCCGCGCTCATGAAAATCACCTTCATTTCATTGATCAGCGGATTGGCGTGGGCGCGCAACTGTTGTACAAACTCCAGCCCGTCCATAGGTTTCATGTGAATGTCGGTCAGCACCAAATTGGGCCTGAACGTGACCATGGTGCGCAGCGCAGAGGCACCGTCGGTCGCGGTTTCAATCGACTGTATTCCCAACCGACGCAGGCTGTTGACAACAAAGGTACGCATGACTTCATCGTCATCGACCACCAGAACCCGGGCAAGTATCAAATTCATAATTTAGGAGTGGCACGCTACACGGCTGCTGAGCCAATCACATGCCTGTTACTTATAGACTTTTAGACAACTAGCTTAGCAGCATTTAAATCAAAACCTGACGCTTTCGCAGCGATTAATTTTGCGCCAAAAAAACACCAATTTCTTTCAACAGGCCTTCAAGCTGTGGCAATAAATCGACAAACATTGGTTCGACCACTGCCAGCGGTTCTGTTTTGCTGATTTTTTCAACGCGGGTCACGTGTTCCACCAGGGCATCGGTGGCAAAAATAGGCACATACCCCTTGATGGCGTGCAGCAGGGCGTTTGCCTTGGCCACGTCACCAGCGGCCAGCGCCGCCGCCATTTCTGGCACGCTGCCTGTCATGTTGCTCGCCACAGTTTTCAAAATTTTGGCCAGCGAAGCCTCTGAACCCATCATGGAGACGCCTCGGGCGATGTCCAGGCTGGGCACCACCACCGTGGGGGCGGCCTGAATCTGGCCGCGGCGCGCCAACACCTCAAACGCCGGCAAGGTCTTGCCTTCCAGCACCTCCAGAAAGGCGCCGCCGCCGGTCGAGATGTAGCCCATGTCATTTTCGATGCCGTATTTGGCAATGGCCGCCAGTGTGTCGCCGCCACCGGCAATCGAAAAAGCGCTGGACTGGGCAATGGCCTGGGCCAGCACCCGGGTACCGTTCTCGAACGCGGCAAACTCAAACACGCCAACCGGTCCGTTCCAGACAATGGTGCCTGCCGCTTTGAGCTGCTGGGCCAGCGCAGCAGCCGTTTTGGGGCCGATGTCAAGGATCAGGTCATCGTCGGCAACGTCGGTGGCGGCCTTGGTGGTGGCGGGTGCATCGGCTGCAAACGTTTTGGCCGTGACCACATCCATCGGGATGGGCACCGCGGCACCGCGCGCCTTCATGGCTTCTATCACCGCCTTGGCCTCGGCCAGCAGGTCGGGCTCGGCCAGGCTCTTGCCAATTTTCAGACCACTGGCCAGCATGAAGGTGTTGGCGATGCCGCCGCCCACGATGAGCTGGTCAACATTGGCCGACAGGCTTTTCAGAATAGTGAGTTTGGTCGACACCTTGGACCCCGCCACGATCGCCACCAACGGGCGTTTCGGGTTGGCCAGGGCTTTGGAGATGGCGTCCATTTCAGCCGCCAGCAAAGGCCCGGCACAGGCAACTTTGGCGTATTCGGCAATCCCGTAGGTGCTGGCCTCGGCGCGGTGAGCCGTGCCGAACGCATCATGCACAAAAATGTCGCACAGCTCGGCCATCTGACGTGCCAGGGCCTCGTTGTTTTTCTTTTCACCGACATTGATGCGGCAATTTTCCAGCAGCACCACCTGCCCGGGTGCCACCGGCACACCACCTAGCCAGTTGCCCAGCAGCGGCACCGGTCGATTCAGCAGTTCGGACAGCCGTCTGGCCACCGGCACCAGCGAGTCGGCCAGTTTGAACGCCCCTTCGGTGGGGCGCCCCAGATGGCTGGTCACCATGACGGCCGCGCCGGCGTCAAGCGCCATTTGAATACAGGCGACCGAGGCGCGGATGCGGGTGTCCTCGGTAATGGCACCGTGGTCGTCTTGCGGCACATTCAGATCAGCCCGAATAAAGACACGTTTACCCGCAACAGCGCCTTGGGCGCACAAGTCAGAAAATCGAATGACAGTCATGGTCGTATGAGTTTTGATTACTTTTGGTGCATTGTAAAAGCTGTCGGGTCACCAGCCCCATCCCACATGCAGGGGCAAATAAACCAGCATACCCACCACAATGGTCCCCAGCACCGCCTGACCTCGACCGCGATTGCCAAAAAACCAGGCGGCTCCTGCCAGCGCTGCGAACAGGCGGGCGTCCTGCCAGGTTTGGATGAAGTGGCCCTGGGTCATGACCAGTTCCGGCACGATCACCGCAGCCAGCGCCGCAATCGGGGCATATTGCAGGCCACGCTGTGCCCAGTGTGGCAATTGCCAGGCCTGACTTGAGATGAAAAACAAGGTTCGCGTCAGCACGGTGATCAGCGTCAAGCCGATGATCACCACCACGGTCCAGAAGTCGGTGTCAGCGCTCATGGGTGGCCTTGGGTAAGCGGGTGGCCTCGATCATCAGGCACATGGCCACTGCCGCCGCAATGGCCAGCAGGATGTTGAGCTTGTAGGGCAGCGCAAACGCTGCCACCGCTGCCGCGCCAGCCACACCAGCGCTGACCCAGCGCAGAGGGCTTGAAGCCAGCGAAAACAAAATACCAAACAGCGCCAGAATGCCGGCAAAACCCAGGCCCCAGTGGGTCGGAATCAAACGCGCCAGCACCACGCCCGCCACGCTGCAGCCCACCCAGGCCAGCCAGTTGACGGCGCAATTTCCTGCCAGGTAGGCCTGCTGCGCCAACAATTGGTCAGGTTCGCCGCCATGCTGCGGGTAACGCCGTGTGAACAGCACATAACTCAGGTCGGTGGTCAGGTAGCCCGCCAGCAGCCGCTGGCCCAGGGGCAAATGCATCATGTAGGGCCGCAGGTGAGCGCTGAACACCACAAAGCGCAGGTTGACGCAAAACCCGGTGGCCAGCACCACCCACATTGGCGCGCCCGAGGCAATCAGCGGAATAGCCGCCAGTTGCGAACTACCGGCAAAGACGAAGACGCCCATCAGCAGTGCCTCGAACGTGCTCAAGCCCGAGTTCACCATGGCCACACCTGTCATCAGGCCCCAGGCGGCCAAGCCGGGGGCGGCACTGAGCGACTCCAGTGCGCCGGCACGGAACTCGGGGTGTCGGTAGTGGTCAGGCCGATAAAACACAGGGCTCAGTCAAAACGCATGCCGACTTGCAGGTCAAAGCCACGCACAAAGTCAGCCGCCGGCAAGCGTTTGCCGCCAGGGCGCTGGAGCTCGGTCAGGACAACTTCAGAATTCATAGCGGCTATCGTAATACCTGTATGGGCTACAGACAGAATTGTTCCAAAATGTGAGTCGGAAGTTGGAGCTGCGCCACCCAACTGGGCAGCCCAGATTTTGAGTGTTTCACCAGCCAGAACGGTGTTTGCAACCGGGAATGGATTGAAGGCACGCACACGCCACACGATGGCTTGCGCCGGTTGCGCCCAGTGAATGGTGGCCTCGTGTTTGTCAATTTTGTTGGCGTAGGTGATGCCCTGCGATGGTTGCTGCACAGTTTGAACGGTGCCACTTTGCACCTGTTGCAAGGTTTGTACCATCAGCGAAGCTCCTAGCTGCGCCAGCTTGTCGTGCAACGTGCCAGTGGTGTCGGTGTCCAGAATCGGTAAGGTCTGCGCCATCAGCATGTCGCCGGTGTCAAGCCCGGCGTCCATTTGCATGATGGTGACGCCGGTGCTGGCATCGCCGGCTTCGATGGCACGATGAATGGGTGCCGCCCCGCGCCAGCGTGGCAGGATGGATGCATGAATGTTGAAGCAGCCAAAGCGGGGATTGCCGAGCACCCATTGCGGCAGGATCAGGCCATAGGCCGCCACCACCATGGCGTCGGCCTGCAGCGTTTGCAGCAGGGTCTGCGTCGCCACCGCGTCCTGGGGATATTTGCCGTCCAGGCGCAGACTGCGCGGTTGCGCCAGCGATATGCCGTACTGCAGCGCCAGCTGTTTCACCGGTGAGGCCTGCAATTTGAGGCCGCGCCCGGCTGGGCGGTCAGGTTGAGTCAGTACCAGTACCACCTCGTGCCCGGCGGCCAGCAAGGCTGCCAGTGCCACCTCTGCAAACTCGGGCGTGCCGGCAAAAACCAGCTTCAAGACTTGGCCTCGCGCTGAGCCTTGAGCATTTTGGTCTTGATGCGGTTGCGCTTGAGCGGCGACAGGTATTCAACAAACATTTTGCCCAGCAGGTGATCCATTTCATGCTGAATGCAGACCGACAACAGGCCATCGGCCTCGATCAGACGCTGTTTACCGTGTTCATCCAAGGCCTCAACCTTGACCAAATCAAACCGCTCAACGCCGTCGTAAATGCCTGGCACTGACAGGCAGCCCTCTTCGTTCAGGTGTGTTTCGGGGCTGGACCAGATGATTTTGGGGTTGATCAGCACTATTGGGCTGTCGTGTTGCTCGGACACATCAATCACGATCAGCCGCTCATGCACATTGACCTGGGTCGCCGCCAGGCCGATGCCTTTGGCCTCGTGCATGGTCTCAAGCATGTCGGCAATCAGGTTTTTGACGCGTGCATCAATCTCGGCCACAGGTTTGGCCACGGTGTGCAATTTGGGGTCTGGGTAGCAAAGAATAGGGAGTAAAGCCATGGTGACACTTCAAAGGTGTCGTTATTTTCGCTATTTTTCTGCCAGCTGGCACGCTCTGCAGGCGACAATCATTGTTCAATCAAGGGCTTGGGCGCAAAATCTCATGCGATTTAACAGGGTACCAAACACCATGGCAAAACCTCCTTTCAATGCAGCCCCCACCTGGGTGGCCCTGGCTGCGCTGGCCTGTAGCCTGCAACTGGCCATTCCGGCGAACGCACAGAAGTTTCCCATCACGGCGCAGCAGCGGGCCGTTGCCAACCAGGTCGCCAGCGCAGGCGTGCCGCTGAGCGAGCTCAAGGCGGATGCCCCGCCCAGCTACACCATCAAGTCTGGCGACACCTTGTGGGCGATTTCCGGCATGTACCTCAAGACGCCCTGGCGCTGGCCTGAGCTGTGGGGCATGAACCTTGAAGACATCAAAAACCCGCACCTGATTTACCCGGGTCAAACACTGTTTTTAACCACCAAAGATGGCCTGGCCCGCCTGAGCACACGCAAGGTTGAAGATGGCAGCGATCTGCCCGCGGTGCGCCTGTCGCCTCGTACCCGCTCCGAAAAACTGCCTGACAACGCCCTGCCGACCCTCAAAAACCATCTGATCGAACCGTTTTTGACTGAACCCATTGTGGTTGACGAACAAGGCCTGACGGCCTCGCCACGTATTGTGGCCGGGCAGGACAGCCGGGTACTGCTAACGCGCGGTGACCGTGCTTATGCGCGCAGCAGTGGTGGCGACGAGCTGATCGATGAGCCCACCCTGAAGCAAAAGGCCTATCGAATCTTTCGCAACGCCACCCCCCTGAAAGACCCAATCACGGGCGAGGTGCTGGGTTATGAAGCGCAATTTGTTGGCCGCGCCTTGCTGGCGCGCAGCGAGGGCACACAAGACAACATTGATCGCGCGGGCAAAGCGCGCCAGGACGTGGTGCCAGCCACCATCGACATCGTGGATGCCAAAGAGGAAATGCGCGTCGGCGACCGGCTGGTGCCAGAGCCGCCGCTGCAAATCATGAGCTATGTGCCGCGCGCGCCGCAGATGCCGGTAGAAGCGCGGGTGGTGTCGATTTACGGCAGCGCTGTGGTCAACGCGGCACAAAATCAGGTGGTGGTGATTAACCAGGGGGAGCGCGAAGGGATTGAACGTGGCCACGTGCTGGCCATCCTGACCGATGGTGCCCGGCTGGTGGACAAAACCGACCCCCGCCAGCTCGAAGTCAAGCTGCCTGACGAGCGCAACGGGCTGCTGATGGTATTTCGCACCTATGAAAAATTGTCTTATGGCCTGGTGCTGGACATTACCAGCGGCGTCAAGGTGGGCGATCGGCTGATCAACCCGCAGTAAGCGCCCAGGGCACAGCGTGCAGGCCGACGAACTCACTGCGTGGTTACGGTTGGCGCTGACCGAGGGCGTTGGCAACAGCAGTGCGCGCAAGCTGCTGGCCGCATTTGGCTTGCCGCAAAGTATTTTTGAGCAGTCAACACTGGCGCTTGAGCAAATGGTCAGTCCGGCGCAAGCCCAGGCCCTGCGCAGCGTGCCGCCGGGTTTGGACAAACAGGTTGAGGTCACGCTGGCCTGGCTACAACAGGAAGCACCCACAGGCATTCGCCGGCAATTGGCCACGCTGGGGGATGCCAGCTACCCGCAGGCGCTGCTCAACCTGGATGACCCGCCGTTGATGCTGTACCTGCTGGGTGCTGCGGTTTTTAAGCAAAATGTGCCTATAGCCCTTATAGATAATGCGCCAGTAGCTACAAATAACATAGTAATTGAGCAATTGGCCAAGCGTCAGATTGACCCGGCACGAAGCCTGGCCATGGTCGGCAGCCGCAACCCGACACCGCAAGGCGTGGCCAACGCCCGCCAGCTGGCACAAGCCCTCGTCGAGGCTGGTATGACCGTTGTCAGCGGCTTGGCCCTGGGCATTGACGGTGCCGCCCACGAAGGTGCACTGGCTGGTGCCGGTGACCTGGTTGGCGCAACCGTGGCCGTGGTCGGTACCGGACTGGACCGGGTTTACCCCAAAGCACACCGCGACCTGGCACACCGCATTGCCACGGCCGGTTTGCTGGTCAGTGAGTACCCATTGGGCACGCCACCGCTGACCGCCAATTTTCCCAAACGCAACCGTTTGATTGCCGGTCTGGCACAGGGCACGCTGGTGGTGGAGGCAGCGCTCAAGTCTGGCTCGCTGATCACGGCCAGGCTCACCAACGAGCAGGGCAAGGACGTGTTCGCCGTTCCGGGGTCGATCCACGCGGCGCAGTCGCGCGGCTGCCATGCGCTGATCAAGCAAGGCGCCAAACTGGTGGAGTCGGCGCAGGATGTCTTGGACGAGCTCAAGGGGTTTGGCGCAACCTTGCCGGCGGATGTCGCCAGCGCCGCGGTGGCTTTTGGTTCGAACAATGTGTTGCTTAGCGCGCTGGGGTTCGATCCAGTCGGGCTCGAAGCCCTGCAGGCGCGCACCGGGCTGGACACCGCCAGCCTGCAAGCGCAGTTACTTGAGCTGGAGCTTGACGGCGAGCTCGCGCGCCTGCCTGGTGGCCTGTTTCAACGCCAAGTGTCATGAGTCCGGTTTCCGGTCTAGTTTGACCGATTGAAGCGTCGGCTTGGCGGTATATTGAGGGCATGTTTGAAGTCCTCGCTTTTGTGTATGAGAACTACTGGGGCGGTGATGCTTGCCCCGAACTTCCGGCGCTACAGCGCAAATTGCATGCTGTGGGTTTTGACAGCCAGGAGGTGGTGGCGGCCTTGGTGTGGCTGGAAGACCTGAAAAGTGCCGCGCACGGCGTGGTTCGGCCACCTGCCGCATCGGCTTTGGCGGAGACGCCGCTCATCGCTGCCAATGACTCTAGCGCGAAGCTGCTGGCAGCGCACACCATGCGGGTGCTGACCGTGCCGGAACAAAACCGCCTGGGCCTGGCGGGCTGGCGCTTTCTCAACTTTCTGTGTGCCATTGGTGCCTTGCCGCAAGACCGACTGGAATTGGTGATGGAGCGTGCCATGGCCAGCGCCGATGACCCGCTCAGCCTGGAAGACATTAAATTGATTGTGCTGATGGTTTACTGGAGTCTGGGCGAGGACCCGGATGCGCTGGTGCTCGACGAACTGTGTGATAACCGGCCCTTTCGGCTGGCCAGCTGAGCCTGTTGAGCAGAAAGCGATTCAGGCCAGCAGACGCTCCGGGTTGGCCTGGATTTTGCCCAGCGCGTCGCGCGTGGCGCGCATCATCAGCGGTTCTTCTTCATTGGGCGATATCAGTCCGGCATGCAGATAGGCTGCCAGCCGAGCGGTCTGAATCAGATAACTGTGGCCCAGGTTGTTGGCAAACAGGTGCAGGTGCCCCAGGGGGCTGCGCCAGACATACTGCACCTGGGCAATCTGGTTGTTGTGGTCGAGCGTGAACCAGGCCCCCAGCGTGATCTCGCGTGCCCATTCCAGCATGGCCGGGCTGGCGGTGCCGCCGCCGCTGGAGAGCACATCAAGCGCCGTGGCTTCAATACCCAGCAGCTCTTCAATGCTTTGGGAGTCCAGCGGTAATTCTTCGGGGTTGTCATCGCTGATGTAGTCTTCCAGATTGGCCAGACGGGCCGCCAGCGCCTGAATTTGATCGTCTGCGATGGCCTCGGTCTTGGACATGAAAGCATCAGCCAAGGTGTCGCTGATGATTTTGATGTGCGCGTCCTGGGCCGAGCGTTGCACACCCATCAGGCCCATGCCGTTGCGAAGGCATTGCAGCAGGTCGGGCAGGTTGGCAATCACGCGGGCACGGTCGGCGCGGTTGGGTTTGGCGCTGGCCGCCCAGATCAGGTCGGTGGCGGTTTTTTTGAACAGCAGGGTTTCGGCATGCTGGCTGCCCTGGCGCACTGCCGACACCGCCAGCACTTCAGCCCACACCTTGTACAAAAATTCGCGAATCTCGTCGCGCACCGGCATGTCCTTGAGCAGGTCACGCAGCTCAATGGTGTACTGAATCGTCAGCGTTTCTTTTTGCTCGAGCTGTTCGGCCACACCCTGCACTTTTTGATTGACTGGCTTTTGTGTCAGGTGTTGCTTGAGAAAAGTCTGAAACTCTTCATAGACACGTCGATAAACGCGATCGCCGGTTTCAGGGTATTGCTCAATCACCTGAACAATGCGTTTGATCTCGGTTTCCATGGCGGCGCTGCTGATGCCACTGGCATCAAAACCCATCACGCACGAGCCCATGTGGTCAATCAGCTTGCGCGCCGGGTGGTCAAGCTTGTTGAAAAAGTCCGGCTCGGCCAGCGCAATGCGCAGCACCGGCATTTGCAGCCGGGCAAACCAGACCCGCACACCGGTGGGAATACGGTCTTCTTGCAGAATCGACTGAAACATCAACGCCACCAGTTCAATGATGGCCTTTTCGTTGTCGTTCTGGGCTTGGCCCTTGAGGTCGGCCGATTGTTGCCGCAACTCTTTGACCACCCGTTCCAGCACCACCGGATGCGCTAGCTGTGGCCCACCTGCTGGCACCACATAACTTGCTTCGCTCAGTCTGGGTTGCTGCGCCAACGCTGACATCAAGGGGGCTGATGGGCCAGCGTAGTGGCCTTGGGCTGACCCAGACTGGAAAAATCCCCCCAGCAGACGGCCGACCTGCTCCAACAGGCCCTGGGCACGGCCTTGCCGCCGCTCAGGCCCTCGCCTGGCACCCCCGCCATCACCGGCCATGCCCGGAAAATTCTGCAATCCCTCCATGCCCGCTTGCGGCACACGGTCTTCGGCGCGCCGCCTGGGGTGCGCTTTGGCTGATTGCCCAGGCGCTGTTGCACCAGGCGCGCTAGTCTGAGATGCCTGGGACGGGTTGAACTTGGGCGTGAAATCAACCACCGGCAACACACCTTGTGCCACCAGCTCGGCGTTGCACAGGGCATAGGTCTTTTGTAAATGCTCGTTGAAATGGCGCTGCACCACCGCAGTGACCAGTTGCCAAGACTCGCGCGACAGGCCGCTGGCTTCCCACTGCTCAACCAGTTGCAACAACAACACCTCGGGATGGACGATGTCGCGCGCACTGAGCTCCTGGTCCCGATTGAGAAACTTAAGACGCTTGCGCAGACTGTTGACGTCCTGCGCCGCTTTTTCCATCAGGTCAAGGGCCAGACGCGAGGCGGTGATCTTGTTTTCCACCGCCTCGGTACCGACCAGTTCAAGCGCGCTGGCTACCGACAGCGGCGCTGACTTGGAAGTGGGCAGCAGCCCGGTCTGCCAGGCCTGCACCGTGCCGTCGCGCCAGCGCTCCTTGAAGCGCTGGTAGGCCATCCAGGCGTCGCGGCGCACTTGCATTTCGCGCGACGGGGCAGCCTCGTTCATGAGCGTGCTCAGACGCTCCTGCACCAAGGGCAACACCGAAGTCATGGCTGCAGAGGCCTGCTCCACCAGAAGATGGCGCACCTTGGCTGCCAACTGGGCGGCGTTTTTGGGAGCAGGTGCTATGACCATGGCTTATGCGGCGGCGACTTAGACCAGCGCTCCTGAATTGGGGTCGTTCGGGTCAATGTCCTTTTTGGCACTTGGGCCTTTGACCAGGTCTTCACGCTGAATGCCTAGCCACATGGCAATGGCCGCTGCCACAAATACCGAGGAATAAATGCCAAACAAAATGCCGATGGTCAGTGCCAGCGCAAAATAATGCAGCGTGGCACCGCCAAACAAAAGCATCGAGAGCACCATCATCTGCGTCGAGCCGTGGGTAATGATGGTGCGGCTGATGGTGGAAGTAATGGCATTGTTGATGATTTCGATGGTGCTCATCTTGCGGTAACGACGAAAGTTCTCGCGGATCCGGTCAAAAATAACCACCGACTCATTCACCGAGTAACCCAGCACGGCCAGCACGGCCGCCAGCACCGGCAGTGAAAATTCCCACTGAAAAAACGCAAAAAACCCCAGGATGATGATCACGTCGTGCAAATTGGCGATGATGGCTGCCACAGCAAACTTCCACTCAAAGCGCACCGCCAAGTACAGCATGATGCCGATCACCACAAAAGCCAGCGCCTTGAGCCCGTCGGCGGCCAGCTCATCGCCCACCTGCGGCCCGACAAATTCGGTCCGGCGCATGGAGGCACTGGCATCCACCGCCTTGAGTGCAGCCATGACCTGGGTGCTTTGCTGGGCCGAGCTCACGCCCTTTTGCACCGGCAGCCGGATCAACACGTCGCGGGCTGTGCCAAAGTTTTGCACCTGAGCATCAACCAGTCCGAGCTTGGCCACGGTGTTGCGCACCACGGTCAGGTCGGCCGGCTGGGCGTAGGTGACTTCGAGCAAGGTGCCACCGGTGAATTCGACCGACAGATGCAGGCCGCGCGAAAACAGAAAAAATACCGCTGCCAGAAAGGTAACAAGGGACACCACGTTGAACGCAATGGCGTGGCGCATGAACGGAATGTCGCGCCGAATTCTAAAAAACTCCATGGTGATCTGCCTTATTCGACTTTAAGAGTGGTGCCGGCATCGGGCCGCCAAACCGTGCCAATTGACACTGACTTGAGCCGATTTTGTCGGCCATACCAGAAGTTGACCAGACCGCGCGAGAAAAACACCCCGGAAAACATGCTGGTCATGATGCCCAGGCAGTGCACCACCGCAAAACCCCGAACCGGCCCAGAGCCAAACGCCAGCAAGGCCATGCCCGCGATCAGGGTGGTGATGTTGGAGTCAAAAATAGTCGCCCAGGCGCGGTCATAACCGGTATGGATGGCGGCCTGCGCCGAGGCACCGTTGCGCAGCTCTTCGCGAATACGCTCGTTGATCAGCACGTTGGCGTCAATCGCCATACCCAGCACCAGCGCCATGGCGGCCATGCCTGGCAGGGTCAGGGTAGCTTGCAGCATGGACAGCACCGCCACCAGCAGCAGCAGGTTGAACGCCAGCGCAATGCTGGAGAAAATGCCAAACAAGGCGTAGTAGACACACATGAAAATGGCCACCGCAATAAAGCCCCAGGTCACGCTGTTAAAACCTTTGGCAATGTTTTCAGCGCCCAGACTGGGGCCGATGGTGGTTTCTTCGATGATTTCCATGGGGGCTGCCAGTGAGCCCGCGCGCAACAGAAGCGCCGTGTCATTGGCTTCCATGGTGGTCATGCGACCCGAGATCTGCACCCGTCCGCCACCAATCTCGGTGCGAATCACCGGAGCCGTGACCACTTCGCCCTTGCCCTTTTCAAACAGCAGAATGGCCATGCGCTTGCCGACGTTTTCACGCGTGACATCGCGAAAGATGCGAGTACCCTTGGCGTCCAGATTCAGATTGACGGTGGGTTCTTGCGTCTGGCTGTCAAAACCAGGCTGGGCATCGGTCAGGTTTTCGCCGGTCAGGATCACCTGCTTTTTCACAATCACCGGCTGCCCGTTGCGCTCAAGGTAGCGCTCTGCGCCAAACGGCACCATGCCAGTGCCTGATTCGGCGGCGCGGGCCTCGGTGCTCTCGTCCACCATGCGCACTTCCAGCGTGGCGGTGCGTCCCAATATGTCTTTGGCCTTGGCCGTGTCCTGCACGCCGGGCAGTTGCACCACGATGCGGTCCAGCCCCTGCTGCTGGATCACCGGCTCGGCCACGCCCAGCTCATTGATCCGGTTGTGCAGGGTGGTGATGTTTTGCTTGAGTGCCTGGTCCTGAATGCGCCGGGCAGCATCTGGTTTGATGGACGCGGTCAGCTTGATGTCGGTGCCGTCTGGCGCGTCCACCGTCTGCAGGTCGGTGAACTGGTCCTGAAACACGGCGTTGGCCGTTGCCACAGAGGCCGTATCGCGCAGGCGCACCTCAATGGTCTGCCCAACCCGTGTGATGCCACCGTGGCGCACATTTTTCTCGCGCAGAATGGTGCGCACGTCACCTGCCAGCGACTCGGCCCGTTTGGTCAGTGCCGCCTGCATGTCCACCTGCAACATGAAGTGCACGCCACCGCGCAAGTCCAGACCCAGGTACATGGGCGCGGCGTGCAGCGCGGTCAGCCAGGCGGGTGAACGCGACAAGAGGTTCAGCGCCACCACATAGCCAGGGTTAGCGGCGTCGGGCACCAGTGCTTTCTGGATGGCATCTTTGGCTTTGAGCTGGTCATCGGTGCTGCCCACGCGTACCTTGATCGACGTGCCGTCCAGCGTGACCAGATCAGCCGCAATGCCACTTGACTTGAGCACCGACTCAACCTGCGCCAGTGTGCTGGCGTCCACCTTGATCAGTGTCTTGGCGGATGAAACCTGCACCGCAGGCGACTCACCAAAAAAATTGGGCAGGGCAAACAAGGCACCCACCACCAGCGCGACCGCAAGGATCACATACTTCCAGACCGGGTAACGATTCATGATCGCCCTTTAGACATAACTCAAAAAAGCTGGCAACAACCCAGCAGGCTGGCGCAATTACTTGATGCTGCCCTTGGGCAAGACCTGAACCACAGCGCTGCGTTGCAGTTGCACTTCTACCCCGGCCGAGATTTCCAGGGTGATAAAACTGTCGCCCAGCTTGGCCACCTTGCCGAGAACACCGCCGGCAGTAGCCACTTCATCACCCTTGGCCAGGGCATCAATCATGGCCTTGTGCTCCTTGGCCTTTTTCATTTGCGGGCGAATCATCACAAACCACAACACCACAAACATCAGCACCAGGGGCAGCATGCCCATCAGCGAAGACTGCATGTCACCACCAGCAGCAGCAGGGGCGGTTTGGGCAAAAGCAGAAGAAATGAACACAAAAAACTCCAGATGGGTGAACGAAAAAACACAACATGCCCAATACACAGGCCGACGTGTCTGAAAAATGTGCAGTCAGCGATTGTAAGCGGGGCACCCGCTGCTGCCCCGCCTGTGGGGCTGACATTGCCCTGCCCAAGGTATTGAATACCCTGCGCATGCACGCGCCGTAGTAGGTGGTTCAGCGCAGGAACCACGCGCCCGGAAAAAAGAGCATGCGTCCATACACGGCGCTGCCGTCAAATTGGACCAAATTCGGCTGTCAGGCTTGTAGAAAAAACTATTTTTATAGCATCTTGCCTATATTGCACAAGGGCTAATAGTCCGTTTCACCAATCCCGATACCTGAAATCGTCTCTTTTTCTGCCATGCGTCGCTGATCGTCGTTGCCATCGCTACGGCTATGGCGCCTCCTCACGGCTAACCTGACGAAAAAATCCATCAATTTCATTTTGTATCGGTTTTGGTGAAACGGACTACTAGGAGCCAGTCGGACTTAGGATCGTCGGCTGCAAATCGACCTCAGCGGTCCATTTTTGGCTTCGCCGCTCTGCGAGAACACCAGTTTTTTGGCCCATAGCGGGGCTATGGGCCTGCAAATCCGGCAAAAACTGTCCTCGCTGGGGCCAATTTTGGCTTCGCCGCTCTTCGAGAACGCTTTCGACGCCCTAAGTCCGACAGCCTCCTAGAAGCTGGTTTTATGCTCATCTAACGGGATTCACCGCGGTTGCAGCACTCGCGCTGTCCAACGGGTGGCCATGAACAGGTTTTAACGGGGCCCGGCCTCACCGCAGCCTATCGCCCACCATCGCTGGAACGTCGGGTCGGCCACGGCCCTCGGTCTGCTAGTCCTTGCCAAGACCTCGTCGCGGGCGCAATATCTTATGATAAAACAGGTCATGGCCCTTGTGCTGCTTGCACTGTCAGCTTCTGTATTTGTAGTAATCAGGTGCCTGTCTTCTTGCGACCGGCGTGGGGGTGGCCAGCACAGCGGTGGCCGGCCAGATGGGGCGCATGGTTTTGCGCGCCATGCTGGCTGGTGCAGCATCGGCTCCCGGGTCTGGTTGAGCGTGTTCATGGGGCTATTGCAGAAAGTCAACCACTGCGGGTCTGCGGCGGGCGCAAGGTGCCGGGCGCTGCTACTGGCGTGCCGGCTTGGGTTTCAACGCGTGCCTTGCAACTGAAGTCCGATGATGCCAGCGACAATCATCGCCAGGCAGAACAGTCGCCCGGGCGAGGCCGCCTCGCCAAACACCAGCAGCCCCACCAGGACGGTGCCCACCGCCCCAATACCGCCCCACACCGCATACGCAGTGCCGATGGGAATAACAGTTAACGAGAGGCTCATCAGATAGACGCTGAGGCCACCAAAGGCAAGGGCGAGGGTGGATGGAACAAGCCGCGTGAACCCGCCCGAATACTGCACAGACATCGCAAAAGCAATCTCGAGCAGCCCGGAAAAGGCAATCAGGGTCCAGGCAACCGTGGGGTTTGAGGTGGTCAGTGTTGGCATGGTGTCGATCCAGAGCGCATCAGTCTGCCACAGGAGACGTCGCCGCTGCCGTCAGGCCTTGCGCTGAGCGTGGCCCAGCCCCGGTGAGACAATAGCCGTACTGAAGATCTGTGTGCTATTGCTTCGCAAGGCTTTTGAGTCTTTTTTGCCTCCAGCCCAAGTGTGGCAAGCGCTATTAACTATCAAAACAATAGTAAACCAATTTGTCTATCGAAACCATTCTCAAAGAAGTTTTTGGCTACCCCGCCTTTCGCGGTCCGCAGCGAGACATCATTGACCATGTGGTGGCAGGTGGTGATGCGCTGGTGCTGATGCCTACCGGTGGCGGCAAAAGCCTGTGTTATCAGATTCCGGCGATTGCCCGCCAGCAGGCGGGTCTCGGTATCACTGTGGTGATTTCGCCGCTGATTGCGTTGATGCACGACCAGGTCGGCGCGCTGCACGAGGCCGGTGTGCAGGCCGAGTTTTTGAATTCAACGCTGTCCTGGCAGGCAGCAAGCAGGGTCGAGCAGCGGCTGGCGCAAGGTGACATCACGCTGCTGTATGCCGCGCCAGAGCGGGTCACCACGCCACGTTTTCTGGAGCAGCTTGATGCCTTGTATACCCGTGGGCATCTGAGCTTGTTTGCCATCGACGAGGCGCATTGTGTCAGCCAGTGGGGCCATGACTTCAGGCCCGAATACCGGGCACTGACGGTGTTGCACCAGCGTTACCCTGGCGTGCCGCGCATTGCACTGACCGCCACTGCCGATGCCCTGACGCGCCAGGACATCACCCATCACCTGCAGCTGCAAGACGCGCGGCTGTTTATCAGCAGTTTTGACCGGCCGAACATTCGCTACACCATTGTTGAAAAGCGTGATTCCAGTCAGCAATTGCTGCGCTTCATCCGCGACGAACACTTGGGTGATGCCGGCGTGGTGTATTGCCAGTCACGCAAAAAGGTCGAAGAAACCGCCGAGCTGCTGTGCGACAACGGCATCGGCGCGCTGCCCTACCATGCCGGGCTGGATGCGCGCACCCGCCAGGCCAATCAGGACCAGTTTTTGCGCACAGAAGGTGTGGTGATGGTGGCCACCATTGCCTTTGGCATGGGCATCGACAAGCCCGATGTGCGATTTGTGGCGCACCTGGACATGCCCAAAAACATCGAAGGTTATTACCAGGAAACCGGTCGCGCCGGGCGCGATGGCGAGGCCGCCGACGCCTGGATGTGTTACGGCCTGCAAGATGTGGTGAACCAACGCCGCATGATTGACGAGAGCCCGGCCGATGAGGCCTTCAAACAAGGCTTGCGCGGCAAACTTGAAGCCCTGCTCGGGCTGGCTGAGGCCACCGACTGCCGCCGGGTGCGTCTGCTGCGCTATTTTGGCGAGCCCAGTGCGCCCTGTGGCAATTGCGACAACTGCCTGCATTCGCCCGACATGTGGGATGCCACCGATGCGGCAAGGCAACTGCTATCAACCATTTACCGTGTCCACAAGATGAGCGGCTTTGGTTTTGGTGCCGGGCACATCATCGACATTTTGCGGGGCAAGACCACCGACAAGGTGGCGCAACGCGGGCACCAGGCAATCAGCACTTTTGGCATCGGTGCAAGTGTCAGCGAGGCGCAATGGCGCAGTGTGTTGCGTCAGTTGCTGGCCATCGGTGCCGTGACGGTGGATGCACAGGCCTTTAATACCCTGGCGCTGACCGATGCCTCGCGCGCGGTACTCAGGGGCGAGGTACCGGTGCAATTGCGGGTGTTGCAAGCCAGATCAATCGAACGTAAAGTGCGCCAGCGGCTCACTGCCGCAGCCACCAAACCGGTGGCCATGCTGGATCGGGCGGGTCAAAACCGGTTTGCGGCACTAAAAGCCTGGCGTGCCGAGGTCGCCAAAGAACACAACTTGCCAGCCTACGTGATTTTTCACGATGCCACGCTGCATGCATTGGCTTGCGCTGCACCGCAGTCGCTAGATGATTTGCAAGGCATCAGCGGCATCGGGGTGCGCAAACTGGAGGCTTATGGTGCCGCCGTGCTGGCGGTCGTCGCAGGTCTGGAATAAAGGGGCAAATTAGCCTGTAGCCCTTGCTGATAAAGCGCTGACAGCTATATAAAGCAAAGCAAGCTAACCAAGCCCGGCGTCAGAAAGTCTCCCAATCCGCGTCGCTAGTGGCGGCCGGGCTGGTGGCGGGCTTGGGGGCGGGCAGCGGGGTCGCCTTGGCTGAAGCCGCCGGCTTGCTCCTGGCTGCTGCGCCTTTGGGCACGCCACCAGCGCGCCGATCTGATCCCTTGAAGGTGGCCTTGGGCACCGGGTGCGAACGCACTCTGGCCGCCGGCAGGGCGGCCAGGCTGTCGTTGCCACCCGAACTCAGCTTGAACACGGCAACCGTTTGCACCAGGTCTTGCGCCTGCGACTTGAGGCTGCTGGCTGCGGCCGCCATTTGTTCGACCAGTGCTGCATTTTGCTGGGTGACCTGGTCCATCATCGTCACGGCCTCGCCAACCTGCAAGACACCGAGACTTTGCTCATCGCTGGCGGTGCTGATATGGCCCATGATGTCGGTCACCTGGCGAATCGACGAGACCACCTCGTTCATGGTGATACCGGCCTGATCCACCAGGGTGCTGCCTTGCTCCACCCGCTCGACACTGGCATTGATCAGCGCCTTGATTTCCTTGGCCGCTTCAGCACTGCGGCCAGCCAGCGAACGCACCTCAGAGGCCACCACCGCAAAACCGCGCCCCTGCTCACCGGCCCGGGCCGCCTCAACCGCAGCGTTCAGCGCCAGAATGTTGGTTTGAAAGGCAATACCGTCAATGACGCTGATGATGTCGCCAATTTTGCGTGAGGCTTCGTTGATGCCTTTCATGGTGTCAACCACTTGCGCGACAACCTCGCCGCCTTGCACCGCCACGGTGCTGGCTTTCAGGGCCAGCTGGTTGGCCTGGCGCGCTGAATCGGCGTTTTGTTTGACCGTGGCACTGAGTTGCTCCATGCTGGCCGCCGTTTCTTCAAGCGAACTGGCCTGGCTCTCGGTGCGTGCCGACAGATCGCTGTCGCCCTGGGCAATTTCAGAGCTGGCAATGGCAATGTTGGCGGCAGAATCCCGCACCTGACTAACCAATTTTTGCAGGGCGGCGTCCATCTGCATCATCACCCCCATCAGGCTTTCAGGTCCGCCGTTGTTGCTGATGCGGCTGGTCAAGTCGCCTTGGGCGATGGCCGACAGGGCGGCGCGCGCGTCAGCGGGGTCGCCGCCTAATTCCTTGCGCAAGGTGCTTTGCATGCGAATATTCAGGATCAGCGCTACCAGCATGGCTAACACTGCAATCCCAACCGAGACACTCATGGACATGGAGGCTGAACTGCTGGCCTGCCGGTGCGCCTCAAGTGCGCTCTTGCTGGCGGCTTCACCCTGTTTTAACAGCTCCGCCTTGAGTTGCCGCCAGGCGGGAGTTTCCTCGGCGTTGATTACCGCGATCGCATCGCCGTTGGCAGCCACCAGCGCCAGCACTTTGTCTTGGGCTTTGGCCTGTTGGCTGCGCAGTGGTGGCAACTTTTCAAGCGCATTTTCAAAGTCGCTGCCTTTGGCGCTCTGCTGCGTGAGATTGAACGCCTTGTCGTAGTCGGCCTGTGCCGCCTTCAGGTTGTCGTAAGCCTTGGGATTTTTGGGGTCCAGCAGGATGTTGCGCATGGCTTGCCCCATTTGCAAACCCTGGGCATACATGTCAGAGAGCCCACGTTCCACCGCCTGATCGACACCAATGTAATGGTCAAACTGCCGCTGACTTTGCATCAGCGCTGCGATGCTGCTGATCAAACCAATCACAAACAAAATCGCTGGCACGGCTGCAAATGCGGTGATCTTGGTACCGAACTTCATGGTCTGACTCCAATCAAGGTTTCAAAATTTTACGCTTGGCCGCTCCGTTGATCCATGTCAAACGTTGCCGTGGCTTCATTGGCCCAGCTGAACTGCGCGGTAGGGGGTTAAAAGGTTTCCCAATCGGCGTCGCTGGTGGCATTGCTGGTGAGGGTTTTGGCAGGTGCTGGTGTAGCAGATGGGCTGCGGGTTGCCGTGCCTTTGGTCGCGCCAACCGTGCGTCGGTCCGAGCCTTTGAAATTCGCCACCTTGGGCGCTAGTGACCGCACCTTGGCCGTTGGCAGGCGGGGCAGTCCAACGCTGTCTTCAGCACCCAGCTTGAACACGGCCACGGTTTGCACCAGGTCTTGTGCCTGAGATTTCAGGCTATTGGCGGCGGCTGCCATTTCCTCAACCAGTGCCGCGTTTTGCTGGGTGACCTGGTCCATCTGGGTAATGGCCTCACCGACCTGTGACACACCCAGGCTTTGCTCTTCGCTGGCGTTGCTGATCTGGCCCATGATGTCAGTGACCTGGCGGATGGAGCTGACCACATCGTTCATGGTGGTGCCGGCCTGGTCCACCAGCGAGGTGCCTTGTGCGACCCGCTCCACGCTGGCGCTGATAAGCACCTTGATTTCTTTGGCGGCTTCCGCCGAGCGCCCAGCCAGCGCGCGCACTTCGCTGGCCACCACCGCAAAACCACGCCCCTGCTCGCCCGCACGAGCCGCTTCTACCGCTGCGTTGAGCGCCAGGATGTTGGTCTGAAAAGCGATGCCGTCAATCACTTGAATAATGTCGGATATCTTGCGTGAGGCCTCGTTGATGCCTTTCATGGTGTCGACCACCTGCGCCACCACTTCGCCACCTTGGACTGCCACCGTACTGGCGCTCATGGCCAGCTGGTTGGCCTGACGGGCCGAGTCGGCGTTTTGTTTGACCGTGGCGCTGAGCTGTTCCATGCTGGCAGCGGTTTGCTCAAGCGCACTGGCCTGGTTTTCGGTGCGTGCACTCAGATCCTGATTGCCTTGGGCAATCTCGGCGCTGGCCGTGGCCACCGATTCCGAACCCTGACGAACATGGCGCACCACACCTGACAGGCTGGTCTGCATGTGGGTCACGGCGCGCATCAGTGCAGAAATTTCATCGCTGCCCGCGGCGTCCACCGGTTGCGCCAAATCACCTTGGGCGACGGCTTCAGTGACATCCACAGCGCGGCGCAACGGAGCCGTGATGCCGCGCACCAGTGATACCCCGAACAGGGTTGCAAACAACAGGCCCAGAACAATTGACACAAGCGAGACGCTTTGAATGGTGTGAAAGCGGCTGCTCGCTGCTGTAAAACTGGCCTTCGCCTCGTCAAGGTTAAATTTGAGCATGATGTCGGACTGGTCACGCGCCGCATCAAAGGTCGGGCGGATCTTTTCAACCACCACTTTTTGCGCCTCCTTGTAATCATTGGCCCGCAACGCTGCCAGCGCAGGTCGCACGCCCTCTTGTTCATAACGGTTGCGTTTTTCTTCATACGTCTTGGCCATTTGTGCTTCATCGGACGGCAACGGGCTGGCCATGTAGTCGGCCCAGAGCTTTGAAATTTTGGCAATGTTGGCTTCGGCCTCAGTGAGGGTCAGGTTGGTCCGCTCGGGCGTTTGCTCGATCACTGCATTGGCAATCACCAGTCGGTTGCGAAGTGACAGGTATCTGATTTCGTCGATCAGCTTGATCTGGGACAGAGGCCCTGAGTACATGTCGTCCAGCGCGTCGTCGCTCTTGGTCATGCCGTAAAGCCCCATGCCACCAATCAGCACCAGCAGCAGCCCCATGACGCCGATCAGGATCGTCAGTCGGGTGGAAATCATCAGTGTTCTCATATGGTCCCCTTTGAGTTGGCAACTGCTGATCATAAGGCGGTAGTCCACCCATGCTGTTGCCAGGCGGCAGCGGTGCTGCAGGTTTGATACACTGAAAACATGTTTATTCACCGCATCAGCATCACAGGTAGCAGCGACCGGGGAGCCTGGCCCTGGCGTACATTGCCTGCCTTGCCTGCGTGCACTTGCCTGCCCATTGCCTGATCACCGGTGATCGTGCGCAGACAAGACAGCTGCGCTGCGCGACCAAGTGACACGGAAACTGCATCCGCCTTGTTGAGCGCATTCCCTTTTTTTTCTGCCATGCACACAGCGATGGCGGTTGAAAACCCATAGGTTTCCTGTAAGGCGTTATTGTGATGACTGAATCCGATTTTTTATCTCTTCAAGCCCAGGGCTATAACCGCATTCCCTTGCTAGCCCAGGTTTTTGCGGATCTTGAGACCCCTCTTTCCTTGTATTTGAAGCTGGCACGCGACCCAGGCCAAGCCGAACCGGCGCCCTGCAGTTTTTTGCTCGAGTCGGTGGTGGGCGGCGAGCGTTTTGGTCGCTACAGCTTTATCGGTCTGCCAGCACGCACGCTGTTGCGCGCCAGCGGCTTTGGCAGCCATGCGTGCACCGAGGTTGTGACAGACGGCGCGGTGGTAGAAACCTCCAGACAAAACCCCTTGGACTTTATTGCCAGCTACCAGCAGCGTTTCAAAGTGGCGCTGCAGCCCGGCATGCCACGTTTTTGCGGCGGGCTGGCGGGGTATTTTGGTTATGACGCGGTGCGCTATATCGAAAAAAAGCTTGAGGCCACCTGCCCGCCCGATGAAATCGGCACGCCTGACATCTTGCTGCTGCAATGCGAGGAGCTGGCTGTGATTGACAACCTGTCTGGCAAACTGCACCTGATGGTCTATGTAGACCCTGGCCAGCCCGACGCTTTGGCACACGGCAACGCACGGCTGGTGGCGCTCAAGGCCCGACTGGCGCAAGCAGTCAGTGCACCAACTGTCCGACCCAGCGCTGACCATACGGTGCAGCGCGACTTTGCCAAGGCCGACTATCTGACGGCGGTGGAGCGTGCCAAAGCGCTGATTGCCGGGGGCGACTTCATGCAGGTGCAGGTGGGCCAGCGCATCAAAAAGCGCTACACCCAGTCGCCGCTGAGCCTGTACCGGGCGCTGCGTTCGCTCAACCCCAGCCCCTACATGTACTACTACAACTTCAGCGGTGCCACGGCAGACGGCGCTGACTTTCATGTGGTGGGTGCCAGCCCCGAAATACTGGTGCGCCAGGAGCAGGTGGTGCAAGACGGCCAGACGGCACAAAAGATCACGATCCGCCCGCTGGCTGGCACCCGCCCGCGCGGAGCCACGCCAGAACTGGACAAAGCCGCTGAAATCGAGCTGATCAACGACCCCAAGGAACGCGCCGAACACGTCATGCTGATTGACCTGGCGCGCAACGACATCGGCCGCATCGCGCAGATTGGCAGCGTCCGGGTCACCGACGCTTTTTGTGTGGAACGCTACAGTCATGTGATGCACATCGTGAGCAACGTGGAGGGTCTGTTGCAGAGCGGCATGACCAGCATGGACGTGCTCAGAGCCACTTTTCCGGCCGGCACGCTCACCGGGGCACCCAAGGTGCATGCCATGGAGCTGATCGACCAGCTCGAACCGGTCAAACGCGGCATTTATGGCGGTGCCTGCGGCTACCTGAGCTACGCCGGCGACATGGACGTGGCCATTGCCATCCGCACCGGCATCATCAAGGACCAAATGCTGTACGTGCAAGCTGCAGCGGGGGTGGTGGCCGACAGCGTGCCCGAGCTGGAATGGAAAGAAACCGAGGCCAAGGCGCGGGCGCTGTTGCGTGCGGCCGAGCTGGTGGAAGAGGGGCTGGAATGAAGGCCGCCACCTCTGCTCCAGACGCGAAAATTCTTTCTCAACACCCTGCGGCACACCTGGTGTCCGACTTGGAGGCCGCATGAAATTGCTGATGATCGACAACTACGACAGCTTTACCTACAACATCGTCCAGTACCTGGGCGAACTCGGGGCCGAGGTGATGGTGGTGCGCAACGATGAAATCACCTTGGAGCAGATTGACGCCCTGCAGGTTGCGGGCCAGCTCGACCGGCTGGTGATCTCGCCCGGCCCTTGTTCACCGGCCGAGGCCGGCATCTCGGTCGCAGCTGTTGCGCACTTTGCCGGCAAGCTGCCGATTTTGGGCGTGTGCCTGGGGCACCAGGCCATTGGCGCAGCGTTTGGCGGCAAGATCATCCGCGCCCAGCAACTGATGCATGGCAAAACCAGCGTGATGACGACCATGCAGGAAGGTGTGTTTGCCGGGCTACCGGCGCAGTTCACCGTCAATCGCTACCATTCGCTGGCGATCGAGCGTGCCAGCTGCCCGGCCTGTTTGAGGGTGACCGCCTGGACCGACGACGGCGAGATCATGGGCGTCAAACACACCAGCCTGGACATCGAAGGCGTGCAGTTTCACCCCGAAAGCATCCTGACCGAGCACGGGCATGCGATGCTCAAAAACTTCTTGCTGCCCCGTCAGCCTGCCTGATCGCTATGATATTAATAGCTTTAAGCGCAATATTTATAAGGGCTAGAGGCCAAAATGATGCATAAGACAATCGATCTGAGAAGTGACACCGTGACCCAGCCCACCCCGGCCATGCGCGCCGTGATGGCCGCCGCACCGGTGGGTGACGATGTGTTTGGCGACGATCCGGGCGTCAACGCCTTGCAAGCCAAGCTTGCCGATCTGCTGGGTTTTGAGGCCGCGCTGTTTGTGCCGACCGGCACCCAAAGCAATTTGTGCGGCTTGCTGGCGCATTGCCAGCGTGGCGACGAATACATCGTGGGCCAGATGGCGCACACCTACCGTTGGGAGGGCGGTGGCGCTGCGGTGCTGGGCAGCGTGCAGCCACAGCCACTGAACCATCAGCCCGACGGCACGTTGGCGCTGGGCGACATTGAAGCGGCCATCAAGCCCGATGACGCCCATCACGCCAAAACCCGTCTGCTGACGCTGGAGAACACCTTTGGCGGCAAGCTGCTGCCGTTGGACTATGTGCAACAGGCCACCGACCTGGCTGCGCGGCATGGCCTGGGTCGGCATCTGGATGGTGCGCGGCTTTTTAATGCAGCAGTGGCGCAGGCCATGCAGGTGGCTGAAAAAAATATAAAAAATCAGGCTCTAGCCCAATACCAGAAAGAGCTGCCAGCTACAAATAACATATCGTTGGTGGTGCCTGACAGCGGGATGGCTACCAGCCTCGCCCCACTTCCCTCAGGTCACACGATTCATCCGATTGACACGGCAACGCTGCCCAGCCTGGCCCACATCCATGCCCAGGTGCGGCGCATTGCCCAGTGTTTTGACAGCGTCTCGGTCTGCCTGAGCAAGGGCCTGGGCGCACCAGTCGGCTCGGTGCTGTGTGGCAGCGCAGCGCTGATCAAACGCGCGCACCGCATTCGCAAGATGGCAGGCGGGGGCATGCGCCAGGCCGGCATTTTGGCGGCGGCTGGCAGTTATGCGCTGGATCACCATGTGGCGCGGCTGGCCGACGACCATGCGCTGGCAACCCGGCTGGCCGCCGGCCTGCAAGGTTTGCCCGGCGTGTTGGTGGAGGCCGCCCAAACCAACATGGTGTTTGTTGATCTGGAAGGGGCGGCCAAAACCCGCGCTGGCGACTTGTTGCCCTACCTGAAGGCCCACGGCGTGCTGGCCATTGGCCTGTACCGGCTGCGTTTTGTCACGCATCTTGACGTGGATGCGGCGGGCATCGACCATGCCATCGCGGTGCTTCGGGCATTTTTTGACGGCAGCGGCGTTGCCGCCTGAGCTCGGGCCAATCAAAGTCACCCTCAAGGCAACATCAAAGCGATACCAGGGCTCATAACATGTTGTATGGCATCGACAACCTGGGTCTGTTTGTGGCGGCGGGAATATTGCTGAACCTGACGCCCGGCCCGGATGTGTTGTTCATCGTGACCCATGCGCTCAAGAGCGGCTGGCGCACCGGCGCGGTGGCGGCCTTGGGCATCACGGCGGGTTGTTTTGTGCACATCGTGGCAGCCGCGCTGGGCGTAAGCGCGCTGATGGCGGCGTCGAGTACCGCGTTTGCGGTGCTGAAGTGGCTGGGTGCCGCCTACCTGGTTTATGTCGGCTGGACCATGCTGGGCCTGGGCAAGACCAGAAACGCTACTGAATTGGAAGCTGTCAGCGCAGTAGATAAAAGGGCTACAGGCCAAAATCATCATAAAAATGTGTTTGTCAACGGGTTTTGGACCAATGCACTCAACCCCAAGGTGGCCTTGTTTTTTCTGGCTTTTTTGCCACAGTTCATCACCCCCGCAGCCGAACACAAGACGCTGGCGTTTCTGTTGCTAGGCCTGGTGTTTAACTTCAACGGCCTGTGGGTGAACCTGGGCTATGCCGCGCTGGCGGCGGCCGTGTCGCGGCGTATTGCAACGTTGCAGCAGGGCATGGCCTGGTTGCAGCGTGTGGCTGGGGTTTTGTTTATTGGTTTTGGCCTGAAACTGGCGCTGACGGACAATCCGGCGAACTGAAATTTACCAAGCCCACCAAGTTCAAAACCCATCTCACCCAAAGCCTTGGCAACCCCGCCGCCCAACATCATGAAACTTAGCCAAAGACAAGCCCTCACCCCAGCGGGGAGGGAGCAAAACCAGATCACTTGCCGTATGTCGGCATTTCTCCTTCCCCTTGTGGGGCAAGGCAGGGATGGGGGCTGGATGTTCTGCACCGGTGTTTCACGTTACCTCGTACTTCATTGAGCCTTCATACATTGCCACAGCCATGACCAACACTTACAAAATCACCGCCCAGGAGGCGCTGCTGCGCACCATCGAGCACCGCGAAATTTTTCACGACGAAATGCTGCATGTGGTGCGCCAGATCATGAGCGGCGAGTGGAGCCCGGTGATGATTGCCGCGCTGATTACCGGCCTGCGCGTCAAAAAGGAGACCATCGGCGAGATCACCGCGGCCGCGCAGGTGATGCGCGAGTTCTCCACCAAGGTGCATGTGGCCGACAAAACCCATCTGGTGGACATTGTGGGCACCGGGGGCGATGGTTCGCACACCTTCAATATTTCTACTTGTGCCATGTTTGTGGCCGCTGCGGCGGGCGCCAAAGTCAGCAAACATGGGGGCAGAAGCGTCAGCAGCAAGAGCGGCAGCGCCGATGTGATGGAGTCGCTGGGCGTCAACATCAACCTCAAACCCGAAGCGATTGCCAAATGTATCGAGCAGGTGGGGGTCGGCTTCATGTTTGCACCCAATCACCACCCGGCCATGAAAAACGTGGCACCGGTGCGCCGGGAACTGGGTGTCAAGACCATCTTCAACCTGCTCGGGCCGCTGACCAATCCGGCTGGCGCCCCCAACATCCTGATGGGCGTGTTTCACCCGGACCTGGTCGGCATTCAGGTGCGGGCGCTGGAGCGCTTGGGCACCGATCACGCCATGGTGGTGTATGGCCGCGATGGCATGGATGAGGTGAGCCTGGGTGCGGCCACGCTGGTGGGCGAGCTGAAAAACGGCCAGATCACCGAGTACGAGATTCACCCGGAAGACTTCTGTATGGTGATGGCCAGCAACCGGTCCTTCAAGGTGGAGACGCCTGAGCAGTCGCGCGCCATGCTGCTGGGTGTGCTTGACAACGTGGAGGGTCCGGCCAAAGAAATTGTGGTGCTTAACGCCGGTGTGGCGCTGTACGCGGCCAATGTGACAGATTCGATTCCAGCCGGCATCCATAAAGCGCGGGAAGCTATTGAATCAGGAGCAGCCAAGGCCAAGCTTGACGCCCTGGTGGTGGTTGCCCATGCGTTGGGTGAGGCCGTGGCATGAGCCTGCTCAACAGCCCCGAAGCCTGGATCGCCATTGGGGTTTCGGTCATGTTCATCGTGGCCGGCTTGGTGATGCACCGCGTGTTTGTCAAAATTCTCAAAAATGGCTCACAAGAGCCGCCCCAAAATGACTGATATTCTGGAAAAAATCGTTGCCGTCAAACATGCTGAAGTGGCAGCGGCGCTGAACCGCAAACCGTTGGCGGTGGTGCGGGCAGACGCCGAGAGCCGGGTGTTGACGCGCGACTTTGTCGGTGCCCTGCGCGCCAAAATTGCGGCAGGCAAGCCGGCGGTGATTGCCGAGGTCAAGAAAGCCAGCCCGTCCAAGGGCGTGTTGCGGGCCGACTTTTTTCCAGCCGATATCGCCCAAAGCTACGCCGAATATGGTGCAGCGTGTTTGTCAGTGCTCACTGACCAACAATTTTTTCAGGGCTGTGTCGATTTTCTGAAGCAGGCGCGGGCCTCATGCCAGTTGCCCGTGCTGCGCAAGGATTTCATGGTTGATGCCTATCAGATCTATGAGTCGCGCGCGATGGGCGCAGATGCAATTTTGCTGATTGCGGCCTGCCTGAATGATGCGCAGATGAAAGAGTTTGAGCAGATCGCCCGCAGCCTGGACATGGCGGTGCTGGTGGAAGTGCACGACGCCGCCGAGCTTGAACGCGCTTTGAAGCTCAAGACGCCGATGATTGGTGTCAACAACCGCAATCTAAAAACCTTTGAGGTGTCGCTCGACACCACGCTGACCCTGATGCGCGACATTCCGCCCGACCGGCTGCTGGTGTGCGAAAGCGGCATTCATACCCGCGATGATGTGCTGCGCATGGGCGCGGCCGGGGTAAATGCGTTTCTGGTGGGTGAGGCCTTCATGCGTGCGGATGAGCCCGGCGAGGCGCTGGCGGCGCTGTTTGGCTGATGACACCGTGGCGTGGTTCTTTGGGCGGCTCGGTTTCGCCTGTTGCTACGGCATCGGCCAACACCCATTGAACGATCAATAGGAGCCCTGTGATGTCCCAAACGAGTCAATTGACGTCGGCTGATACGGCTGATTGGCCGGTATGCGCGGGTTGGCAGGTCACGGCGAATTCATTTTTTGAGTCTGCAACCGGTCGCCAGCTTGTTGGTTTTTTACAGCAGCGCCTGGCGGCTGGTGCCGTTGTATTTCCACCGCAGCCTTTGCGCGCGCTGGAACTGACGGCACCAGAATCGGTGCGGGTGGTGATTTTGGGTCAAGACCCGTACCACGGCCGCGGTCAGGCCGAAGGGCTGGCGTTCTCGGTAGCACCGGGTGTGGCGCTGCCGCCCTCGCTGCGCAATATCTTCAAGGAGTTGCAGCGCGACCTGGGCGAGCCGCCGCCCGCGTTCCCGCAGCCTGGCGGCAGTCTGGTGCGCTGGGCGCGCCACGGCGTTTTGCTGCTCAACACCTGTTTGACCGTCGAAGAAGGGCAGCCCGCCAGCCATGCCGGCAAAGGCTGGGAGGTATTGACCGACGCCCTGATTCAACAGGTGTCGCAGGGTCCAACACGTCTGGTATTCATGCTGTGGGGCAACCATGCACAAAGCAAACGTGCGCTGATTGATGCCTCGCGCCACCTGGTTTTGTGTGCCAACCACCCGTCACCGCTGTCAGCCTTGCGCCCGCCCGTGCCATTTATCGGGTGTGGCCATTTTTCACAAGCCAGGGCCTGGCGAGAACGCTACCAGACCTCCAGATAGCCGTGGAAGTGCTCCGATGGCGGCGCTTTTCTCCGCCTTGGCGCGGCGAAAGCACGCGGAGAAGAGTCATCACACAGAACTTCATGGCATAATCCGCGGCTCACCCAGGAGAGGTGGCCGAGTGGTTAATGGCAGCAGACTGTAAATCTGCCCTCTTACGAGTACGCTGGTTCGAATCCAGCCCTCTCCACCAGTGAAATAGGTTGAAATGATTGATGCTGTGGCGAAGCGTAAGGCGCTAAAAGCTTGACTGGTTCGGCTTCCAAGCGGGAGTAGTTCAATGGTAGAACCCTAGCCTTCCAAGCTAATGACGCGGGTTCGATTCCCGTCTCCCGCTCCAGTGTCACGGCGGTGCGCGAAAGAGATTGCGCCCATTTGGCTCAGTGGCAGAGCACTCCCTTGGTAAGGGAGAGGTCCCGGGTCCGATTCCCGGAATGGGCACCATTTAACGGTTTTACACCGTTTCAGAAAGTCTCAAAACCCGCACGTTCCCTAGCGTAGCGGGTTTTTTGTTGCCTAATCGGGTGTCAAGTCATATCATTGAAGCTCAATGAACTGTGGTCACTTTTGCAGTCATGTACGCAAAAAAGTAACTTCGCGCCAATGCAAAGCGCGGCACTATTCGGATCTGTGGTTGTGGAGATGCGTGAATTTGGTGGCTACAAGCATGACCGGCGATCGCTGGCCCAATGGGCCAAGTCGCTGGCACCTGAGGTAGTGGTGTGATGGAGAGTACCGTCATTTGCTGGAAAAGCCCATACGCGGCCTTGGAGAGCGTCTTGCACCGTGCCTGGGCGCGCGACCGCTGTGACCGATGCCCAGTGGCTCGCCACCCTGGCGCGTGTGGGTCTGCTGCGCGGATCATTTATCCCGCGGGCACACATCCCTCACCTGCGCCTGATTGCCCGACAGCGCCAAGAGCTCGGCGGCATGCTCGCCAGCGAGAAGAACCGGCTGCACAAAATCTTGTCTGATGCGGGCAATGTGCGCATCTTCAGCGGAAGCAAAGCCCCGCAGTGCTATGTCCGTGGCCGTTGCCCCGTACTGAGAATGGATCGAGCGCTAGCCATCAAACCTTTGCTGTCGATTCAAGCGTGACCGAAACATTGCTAGGCTCTAATTTGGATTAAATGCTGGCCATTGATCCAAAAATTCTGTGAATAATGTTGGCGTCCTCAAAGGCTTCACGTTTTGCTTGCGCAGAAGCGTTAAGCTTGCTACTTTTATGAGCCAAATTGGCCTGCAGCCATTGTTGAATATGTGCTGAGCGCTATAATATGTGTAGTTGAATAAATTCTGCTACCTGCTGCGCAGTGACTCTGGTGAATCGATTTGGCGTGGTGAGTACCAATGTCTGGCAAGCAGGCATGCGACTGGGAAGCAGCTTGGGGGCAACTAGCCAGCGATGTCAGCCGACTGCGCATGCGTGACCCGCTCCAGCCAGGCCAACAGGCATTCTGCAACCTTGAGCCAGTGGGTGTCGAGCATCATGGCGTGCCCCATGTCGCGGAAGATGTGCAATTCGGCTTTGTAGAAACGGGCGGTTTGCTCGACAAATGTCGGTGCCACCAGCACATCGTTGTGGGCACCGAGCACCAGAACCGGCATGTGCAAGGACTCGGGTTTGAGCTGCAGCGTCGTCGGTCCCATCATGTCCATCGACACCACCTGCGACTCGGCCTGCATGTAGGGAAAGAAGTCGCGCAGTTTGCTCTCGGGCATGTCCCTGGAAAAGAGTATCTTGCGCATCATCAATGGCGTGCCAAATCTTGGGCCGAGCATGGAAAGCTGGGCCATTTGCTGAAACAGGAACGGATGACGCATCGCCATTTGCATGCTGGTTGCCAGCAGGCCCTGCGGTGGTACCGAAGCCATCAACACCAGCCCGGACGCATGGCGATGCTTTTCCAGGTACTTCTGAATCACCATGCCACCCATCGAATGACCAATCATGACGGGCGCACAGGCAAAACTTGCAGCCACTTTCTCCAGGTCTGCCACATAGTCAGCCAGCCGCCAGGTGGCGAGGCGCTCTATTCCTTCGCTACGGCCATGACCGCGCAGACTGAAGGCATGGGCCTCATAACCCTGCTCGGCAAAGTAGGGCAAAAAGTAATCGCTCCAGACGCGCGCATCCGAAAAAGAGCCATGCACAAATAACAGCGGCACTCGCTTGGCGGTCGTTTCGGGATATCGGCTGATCATGTCTAATTTCATAACAGAAGATCTTTTTGGTAAATAAACGCAGCAAACTGGTGTAAAAGGTGGACAAAATTTGGCTTTCGGTGCGCTGTGGCCCACTTGAAAGTGAAATCTTGAAATCGTGAACGGGTTGGCATTTCAACCACTCCCAATGCCAGTATGCCAGCTTTGATCAGCTGCCAACCGATGTAGCCACCCTCACGACTCCCGCCGCAGGGCGATCCCTGGGCAAGCCTTCACCAAAATGCACTGATCGGTCAAGTCATTTGCGCCGCACAGGGTCCGCTTGTGTCAAGCCCTAGCAGTCAGCACGTTCTGCCAACGACTGCGTGATACCCGGTATCAGCTACACCCGCATTGGCGGCACAGAACTGCTGAGGCTGCCACTTTTTATGCCAAATTTGCCGATAGCCCAAGCCACATATGTGCTAGCCGCTCTGATATACGTAGCGTCTTGACTTCTGTCAACTGCGCAGCAGACTGACCGGACCGCCCCTCATACTGGGGTACCAGAAATCGGAGCCGCCCGGTCAGTCTGCAGCGCTGCGACGCTGGTAAATCGATTTGGCGTTGTGAATACCAAAGTCATGCAACCAGGTGCGGGACTGGCAAGCAGCTTGAGTGAGGGCGGGTGAGGAAGGTTGGGGCGTTGCGCTGGAATATCCAAGTGTTTTTGACTAAATTGGCTTGTAGCCCTTATTTGGATTGGATTGGTAGCCATACTATTAATAGCGCTTAATGCTCAACCTGCAGCACTGCAAGCAACTGGGCAGCGAGCAGACAGCCAAGGTTTGGGTGAGCTTTTTTCAAACTGGGGCAGCCCCGATACAGTGACAGTGGTCACTGACCGCGCAAAATCCTGCGTCTGCTGTGGGCCAATTTTGGGCATCGGCACCTGATCGCCTTCATCAACGGGGGGCGCTGATCAGCGCCTCAATGGGAGAGGGTTGAAGCGACGATTCTGACTCGCTGCCGGGCAAACTGGCAAATAGAGGGTGTTGGCAAAACCCCAAGCCAGCCTGCGGTCCAAGGCCTGCGCCATGCCGGTCAAAGCGCCCACCAGTGCAACACCGCAAGCGGGTCACGGGACCGTTCAGGTGCGAATCACCGCCGTGGGGCTCAAAAAAAGTACGCATTTATTGTCAAAGCCAGACCAGTCGGGTCAACAGAACAGATTGTTTTAAGTGGTTGGGGTACCCAGAGTGAAAGCTATTGGACGGTGGTTGATGATCACCTGGAAAAAAGGCAATTGGTGGCGCTGGAGATTCCGGCCGGCAACTACGAAATGTTCAGCTTCCAGGCGACTTCGCAAACCCTTGCCGGTCCCAAGACCTCCAAACCCACCGAGAATTTTTCTTACCCGTTCAAGGTGACTAGCGGCGAAGTGGTTTATCTGGGTGAACTGCATTTTAAGTTTGATGACAAAACCAACGCAGCCACCGGCAGCCCCGGGCAAAACGTACCGTTGAAAATTACGGCTCAAGAAAACCGGACCAGAGATTTCCGGGATGCGCTGAAAAAGGTTCCCGGTCTCAAGCCAGATCAGATTGCCGTGCGGCTGTTACGTCAAAGCAGCACGAGTTCAACACCACCGGGGTGATGACAATGCTGATGGCCTGGTTGACGATGCAGCCAATTTGACATGCCCTCAGCTGCCGTTCACTGTCAGTGAAGTCGCTTCCACCGTGCGCACACCCGCAGCAGTCACGCTCTTGAGCAAATGGCCTTTCAGTCGGCCACTGCCCACCTTCCAGCTGTAGCTGGTGATGGTGGCACCATTGCGTGTGGAGTCGTACCTGACCTTGCAGGCTGCGAACGTGCCCGCCAAAGTAGTGATCTGCTCAGTGCTGTAGGTGCGAACTTCAAAGACCGTTTGGCTCGATGGCGCACCCATGATTTCAGTCGTTTGGGTATAGGTATTGGTGTAAGGGGTTCCCTGCGTTGGGTTGATGGGCCAGCTTGGGGTAGGCGAGAAGCTGTAAGTGGTCGAAACAGGCATGCCCTTTGCGGTGTTGGCATTGGTGAAGCCAAAAATTTTCTCCTCGCTGGCACTGTAGTTGACGTAGAAATTGATCCGTGCGGTGGTGCCGCTGTCTATCCCTGAAATGCCTTTTGTGGTTTGCGCTATTTCGATGAGACCACCCGACCCTTTTAACGATGCACCCCCGTTGATGACAAAGTCGCTGACTTGAGTCATCGCAATGGAAGTCCCGTCATCGTCGTACACGTTGTTTTTCATCTGCGCGGTATTTCCCGCCACAAGAAAGACACTACCTGCCAAGTTGCACTCGTCAGCCGCCGGTGTTGGTGCAGGCGTTGTGTCCGAGCCGCCACCGCAGCTGGCCAATACCAGGCAGGCAGCGCCAAGGGTTGCCGTTACAAAAAACGGTTGGCGATCAGACATGAAAACTCGCATGGCAACTCCCTGGGTGTGTGGCTGATCCAATGTGCGGGAATTGTCGTGGCATCTTCTTACATCAGCAACTTCTCTTTGGAAAGCGTAGCAGCCTCGGGCCGCTCAATGGCAAGCACAGAAGCGCAATGGCCGCCACTTTTGTAAGCAAAATCGGCCTGCAGCCCGTTTTGTTATATGCGCTAGCCGCTCTGATAGATGTAGCACTTTAAATTCTGTCACCCGCGCTGCAGCCGGACCGGGTGGCCTCTCATGCTGGGGTACCAGAAATCGGGGCCGCCCGGTCTGGCTGCTGCCCTGAGACGCTGGTGAGGACAGGAATCGCACAGGGCTCGGACCCCACCATTCGTGAACATTGAGCTCACTCTTGGGTCGAAATGCGCGCCTTTCAGGCTCACACCTCATTGGACAAGGCTGGCAAAACCGACTACGACTTCGTGCCCAAAGAGGTGGCCGACTCTTTTCGCGCGCATGACCGCGCCGCCATCGCTCTCGGTGAGGCAACCCGCAGCGAGGAATGGATCACCTATGCCAGCGACGGCCACCGCGTTCTGCTGGAGACCACCAAAATACCGATGCGCACGCCTGACGGTCGATAGGTGGGTGTTCTCGGGATTGGCCATGACATCACTGAGCGCGAGGCACACCAGAAGCAATTCGAACACATTGCCCATTTCGACACGCTGTGGTAATCGGCGCCGAGGCCTTGATCCGCTGGCAGTACCCGCAGCAGGGATTGCTGCCACCGGGCGCCTTTCTGCCGCTGATTGCCGACCATCCAATGGCGATTGCAATTGGCGAATGGGTGCTGGATACCGCCTTGACGCAGATCGAGACCTGGAAGGCTGCTGGCCTGGCGCTACCGGTTAGCGTGAACATTGATGCCATCCATTTGGAACAAGCTGATTTTGTCGATCGCTTGCGCCAGCAACTTTCCAGGCACCCCGGGGTCGTGGCCGGCGACCTGGAACTCGAAGTGCTGGAAACCAGCGCGCTGCAAGACATCGCCCATGTCTCCAGCGTGATCCTGGCTTGCCATGAAGTGGGGGTTGGGTTCGCGCTGGATGACTTTGGCACGGGCTATTCGTCGCTTTCCTATCTGAAGCGCCTGCCCGCTGGCATGTTGCAAATTGACCAGAGCTTTGTGCGCGACATGCTGGAAGATCCTGACGATCTGGCGATTCTGGACGGCGTGCTCGGCCTAGCCAGTGCTTTTCGCCGCCAGGCGATCGCCGAAGGGGTGGAAACGCTGGCCCATGGAGAGGTGCTGCTGCAACTCGGTTGTCAACTCGCGCAGGGTTATGCCATCGCCCGCCCGATGCCGGCCGCCGCCCTGCCAAGCTGGCTGGCATCCTGGCGTCCGGATGCCGCCTGGCTTGGCCGTGCCCCGATCCGTCCCCCTTGGATTGCGAAGCCTGTCGTGTTGGGCAATGGCTCAGCCACGCTCGTGAGCAGCATGCCGATCATCCGGCGGCCATTGCAGCGATCGAACTTTTGCACATCGAAATCCATGTTTTGGCGACGGCGATGATCCGCCTCAAACAACTTGGCCAGACGGATGCGTTGCTGGCGCACATGGTAGAGTTTTACCGCTTGCGCGACCGTTTGCTTGGACAACTTCTGGAAATGTTGCGGTAAACAGCCTGCATGGCATGCCGGGGGTGAACGGCACTCATCAATGCGGCCACAGCACGGCGATTGGCACGCCCAGCTCCATGCGCCTCAAAGAAGTGCATCAACGTCTATGACGCTGGCGTCACTTTGATCGGTTGAGCGAGCGGTAGCCAGATGCGAAACGTGGTTCCAGCACCTGACACGCTGGTCACATCGATGCGGCCATGATGCCACTGAACAATGGCATAACCTACCGCCAGGCCCAGGCCGGTGCCTTGACCCACCGGCCGGGTCGTAAAGAACGGGTCAAAGATGTGGGGCAAATCTGTCGGGGTGATTCCTTGGCCGGTGTCGGCAATCTCGATCCACACCTCTGACTTCTCTTGCCCGGTACGAAGGGTGATCACGCCCGGGTCTTTCATGGCTTGCGCTGCGTTGACCAGCAGAATCGTGAAGACCTGGCATATCTCGCTGCGCATGCACTGCACGGGTGGGATGTCGCCAAATTCTTTAATGACCTCAGATCGGGTGGTAAGTTCTGGCCCGACAGCAGTTAGCGCGCTTTCCAAAGCCTGGTGGATGTCCTCGAACGCCCAGGTTTCCCTGACATCAATGCGCGAAAAATCCCTGAGTCCACGCACTATCTTCTCCACCCGGTCGACGCCGGCGTTGCACTCTGCCAGCAGAGACACCACGTCGTCCGTGATAAAGGGCAAATCAATCTCCAGCTTGAGGGATTGCAGGGCGGCCCTTGCCGGGGTTGAACCGGCAGCATCATCGCCCAGTGCGTCAGAGGTACGGATGAAGGTGAGCAGCGAATTGACGTACTGTTTCAGTTGTCCCAGATTGGATTTGACGGCCGCCAAGGGGTTATTGATTTCGTGGGCAACTCCGCCGGCCAGCAGTCCAATAGAGGCCAATTTTTCTGACTGCACCAGTTGGCTCTGGGTCTTGACCAGATCGTCGTTCTTGAGCGCGAGCTCGCGGCTCATGTTGTTGAGTTCGTGGTTGAGTAGCAGCACTTCGCGGCTTAGCCGCGCCTGCTCAGTTGCATTCACTTCGCCAAACAGAAGGTAATCCGCGCCATCGGGCTCCACTGTCACCTCCAGCGTCTGAGGCAAGCCGGCTGCGGTCTTGATATTCAAAAGGCGGGGTCGCGCAGGCTTGGCAAGCCAATCCTGCAGCACCGGCGGCCCTCCAAAATTGAGCAACATGGTGTGCCAGGGTTTTCCCACCAGCGGCTCGCCGATCAGGTTCACAGCGTGCTGATTGGTGGCGAGCAGGGTTCCCGCCGCATTGACCCGCGCCACAACAACGCTGGCGCTGGCTGCCAGGAAATGCCTGCCGGCGCCTTCGGGGAACAGGGTGGCATCAGCGCTCACAGGCCGCCATCCGTTCTTCCAGCGCATCCAGAGATGCCATATAGGCGGCATGAGGGTAGTGCTGCAGCGCGTCCTCCGCACCCCAGCGAAAGGCCTGCCCGCCAACCAGAATAGGCAAATCAGGGTAGGCGGCCGTGACCGCATCAAGCGCTGCAATGAGCTTGGGGAGGTTGAAGTAAATGCTCAGCGACAAGCCCAGCAAATCAGGCTTGCGCTGCGCGAGCAGTTGCAGCAAATCTTCAACGGACGTGTTGGCACCCAGAAAGTAGCCACGCCAGCCGCGCAATTCGCAAAAATCGGCCACCATCCGGCCACCAAGCTGGTGAAATTCGTCTGCCACACAGGCGATGATGATGCTCCGGTTGCGTCTTGCGCCTTGTAGCGTCTGTGTCTGAATCAATGACAGCATGCGCTGGGTAATGGCGGTGGACAAATGCTCTACGGCGACCGAAATCTTTTCCTGTTCCCAAAGCTCGCCAACCTGGTATTGGGCGCGTTGCAACAGCCCAACATACAGCAGCTTGACGCCCGTACCCGCGTGCAGCAGTGCCTGCACCGTGCTGGCGCAGGTTTCGCGGTCACCGGCAAGCAGCGCGGCGAGGTAGTGCGCGTAGGTGGCTTCGTCGATCGTGGTGTTCATGCCTTTGCCTTCGGCGCGGCCTGCTGTCTGGCCTGCGCCAGCGTAAGCTCGACCGCATCAATCCATGCGGCAGGAAAATGACGAGGGTCGGCCATCCAGGTGCGCAAACTATCCACCGCTTTCTCGCACCCACCGCACTCGTCAGCCACTGCCGCGCTGAGCAAAGTCCCGGTGTGAGGAAACCTTGCGCGCCATTCGGGGCCTACCGCAAGATCAAACGCTGCGGCCAGTTCCTGCGTTTGTGCATCCGTGAGAAACCTTGAGCGCGCTGCATGCAGCGCCGCAGCTGCAGGAAGCAGTTTTTCATAGCCTGCCCTGCGCTCGGGGATCGCGCTGGCCAGCTCTTCGACCAGAATTTCCAGTTGAACCTGCAACAACAGGGTGGGCATGCCGCGTGCAGACAGCACGCGACCCAGCCATTGCACCTGCTGCAGGACTTGTGCCGGTGGATAGGGGTAGAGCGTGGCCTGCCAGGCGGCATCGCTGCGGGCAAAGCCCAGCCCCCGTTCGCCATAACGCGCGGCGAAATAGGGAAAACGATGCCAGCAAATATCACCCGCCCGAACACTGGCCTGTAGCTCACGCGCGTCATCGGGCACAGGATGTCGTCCGGCTTCCGGATTGATGGAGGCCGCAAGATAGGCCTTGGACTCCTGCTGGAACGGGTATAAAGCGCGAAACAGCGCCTCCAGACGGGCAAATAGCTCGTTGGCAGCCTGCGTAATTTGTGCGCGCTCTCCGGTTTCCAGCGCAAGCGTGTTCATACGTTGCGAATACTCAGCCCATCGGTAACGCGCTGCCGCTCCATCGTTGCGCAGATAGGCCATTCCGTCATCGCCACGCAACAAAAAGGCGCGCGCCACGAGGGGCTGCAACACAGAGGCGCACAACGTGGAGCCCTCCAGAACATACAGCCACCCCAATATCGCCAGCGGTGCCTCTATCGATTGCTGTCGCAGGGCGTTGGTTGCCTGCAACGCCACATCGACCGCCTCCTTGAGGTCTGCCACGGTGCGCGGCTCAAAGTACTGCAGGTCTTTTCGCAGCAAGGGAAGCTTACGCATGTCTGCGCTCCAGACCGAACGGACTCGGTCGTCAACACAGTGCGCCGAGGCCTGTTCTACCACTACGTGTATTGCCAATATAGCCCGCAATTGCCCCACGTAGGATTCCAGCGGTAACTGGCACCCGGCCAATGCCTGAAAGAAGGGGGCCGTCTGCAACCGGGCATGCGCGGTAGACGTGGACGCTTTGAGTTCCTCCATCAATGTCAACTGCTGTCCGAAAAGGCTTGCTTGCATCGCGGTCTTTCTACATTGTGTTTTCTTTCATCGGACAAGCGTCCACTACAGCAACGTTGCTGTTTAGTTTAGACGATACGCCTTGCCTGACAACCATGAGCAGTCTGACGCTAATGCATCAAAACAGGCTACAGCCCCCGTAGAATAAGCGCTAGCAGCTACAACAATGATACTAATTACGGCGACAATAAAAACACGCTTCGCCGACTCTCAGTGTCGACCCTCTGGGTGTACCGCCAGCTCCAGCCAACACCGCCCTGATCAGGGTGTTGACCGACGTGTCATTGGTTTTGCGCCTATTGAGAAGATGGCGGTGCCTCAGCCGGTTCTCCACCGATGGGCAGCAACACCTTGAAGGTGGTGCCCTTGCCGGGCTCGGATTGCACTTCAATGCTTCCCCGGTGGCGCTGCACAATACCCCAGGCCAGCGACAACCCAAGCCCTGTGCCCTTGCCCAACGCCTTGGTGGTGAAAAACGGGTCGAAGATGCGATTGATGTTTTTGGGTGGAATGCCTATTCCGGTATCAATCACCTCCACCCACACCTGTTTGTCATTGCAGCCCGTGCGAACCCGGATCACGCCCTGGCTTTCAATGGCGTGCGCGGCGTTAACCAGCAGGTTCATGAAAACCTGGTTCAGCTGTGACGGAATGCAGTGAACCCGGGGCAAAGTGCCGTACTCGCGCTCTACCGTCGCTTTGTATTTGAGTTCATTCCAGACAATGTTCAAGGTGCTTTCCAGTCCCTGATGAATGTCGGCCCAGGCCCATTCAGCCGAGCCCACACGGGCAAAGTCCTTCAGGTCGCGCACAATGGTTTTGACGCGCTCCAGCCCGTCGCGCGACTCTTTGATGAGCTGGTGCAGGTCATCTACCATGAAGGCGTAGTCCAGGCTGGTTTTCAGCGCACTCACCGGCTCAAAGGCCAGTTGCGCACTGGGTTCCAGTGCGTGTTGCGCCTGGGCGTAAGCCGCATCAATGGCCAGCAGCGACTCCACGTAGTCGCCCAGTGTGCCCAGGTTCGAGTTGATGAAACCAATCGGGTTGTTGATTTCGTGGGCAACGCCAGCGGCGAGTTGGCCGATGGATGCCAACTTTTCAGATTGCAGCAATTGAAACTGGGCTTCTTCCAGCTTGCGGTTGGATTCGGTCAGCGCCGCCAGCTGCTGGCTCAGCGCGGCAGTGCGTTGTTGCACCACTTCTTCGAGTCGGGCGTTCTGGTTGAGTAATTGTTGCTCGATGGCTTTGCGCTGCGTGGCATCGCTGAACGAAAAAACCCGGCCAATGATTTGCTCGGCGTGACGTGCCGGGCGTGACCGGCGCTCAAAAATGCGGCCATCTGTCAGCTCCAGCGTGTCAAACGACTCAAGGTCGGAGTCCAACTGGATGGCCGCCAGGTTACGCTGATAGGCCTCCTGGTCTGCAAAAAAACTGGCCATGAATGCGAAGGCCTCTGCGTCCACGCGGCGCGCCAGCAGTGCATCAGGGATGCCCCACATCCTGGAAAAACACTGGTTCATGTTGAGGATGTTTCCCTCACGGTCCAGCAGCAAAATGCCTTCGGTTGTGGCCTCCAATGTGGCCTGCAGGCGTGAACTGATGCTGGCCAACTCGCTTTCGGCCTGCTGTCGCGGCTCCAGGGGCTCGGCTCGAATCACAAGCCAGCTGGTGCCGTCTTTCTCAACGCGCAACACGGTTTTGGAGGCCAGCAGAATTTCACCATTGCTGCAAAGGTAGGAGCACTCGGTGTCCGTGATGTTGGCATTGCCCCCTTGTCGTACCTCGTCCCAAAAGAACAGGTCAGACAGCGCGCATTCAATGTCGGTAATGGGACGACCCAGCAGCTCTTCAAGCGTGTACCCAAGCTGGCGCAGGCCAGGCTTGCTAACCTCACAAATGGCCAGCGTTGCCGGGTCAACCAGAAGCAGGAGCTCGCGCGACTGGTCCAGAAGCAGGGCTTCATGCATGGGTCAGACGCCAGCCGTTTCGTTGGCTGGCTTTCCATCGAAATAGTAGGTCAGCCGCTTGCGCGGGCAGAGGTAGGCATGCACCGCTGGCAGTAACAATTCGGGGCGGATGGCCTGGCGAATGTTCAGGGCAGGTTCCATTTCCAGGTCGAGCATGATGGCTTCGTCTTTTGGCACGCTCGGGTCATAGACCAGCACCCACGGGCGCAGCGCCTTTTTCGGGTTGACGGACACCACCATGGCGATGGCATCGTTGGATAGCTTGACGATGGAGCCAGGTGGATAGACCCCAAGCGAGTGCACCAGCACCTGCAGCACTTTGGGGTCGAATTTGCTTCGGCGCTGCGCATACATGAACGACAGCGCCTCGTGCGGGGTCATGGCACTGCTTGGATCTTGCGGGTTGCACAGGTTGTCGTAAAAGTTCACCAGTGAGACGATGCGCGCCAGCGGCGATATCTTGTCAAACCGCACACCCAGCGGGTAACCGCTGCCATCGGCCAGCTCATGGTGTTGGGCAATGATGGCCAATACCTCTGCCGGTAAGCCAAGCTTCTTACCGAGATTGACGCCGTACTCCACATGCATTGCCCGCAGCTCGCGCTCTGGCTTTGTGGTTTGATCGGGGCGCTTGCGCAGTACGCGGTCCGGAATTTCAGACAAACCAATGTCATGCAGCAGAGCGCCAGTACCCAGCAGTCGGGCATGATTGGGGGCAAGCCCCAGTTCTTTGGCCAGCATGAGGCACACAATGGACACGTTGAGTCCATGGTAGTAAACATCTTCTCCGCCAGATTTGTCGCCCAGCACCTGCAGCGTGACCTCCGGGCGCTGCAGAAAAACGTCCACCATGTCATCCACCATGTGACCCATTTCAGTCAGTGCTTCTTGCGGGCGCGACAGCAGGTTTTTGTTGAGACCACGCATCACACTCGACGCCTTGGCAAACGACTTCTCGATCTTTTCAAGGTCCTTGCGCTGCTCGGTCAGGCGCTGGATACGGGCTGCCTTTTCAGCCATGGCTGCATCGACAGGTGCAGGGGCGTCAGCCGCAGGCGCTGACAGCGCAGACAAGCCGTTGGTCGGCACAGACACAGGTGTTGGTGTGGACTCGCGGGCGGTGCTACGAGTCGGGTCGAAGCAAAAACGTGATTCGCCCAGTGCCTGGAGTTCGCGAATTTGCTGTTCTGAGGTGATCTTGAAGCTGTTGAGCGTGAAGGAGTGCCTAAACCATGGCATGTCCAGGAAAATGTACATACCAATATGCAATTGGTCTGCTGCAACGTAGTTCAGTGTGGGTTCAGTGCCTGGGGTTGTTGCCATGGTTTACTTTCACTGGTCCATCCGCACGTAGGCGAACAAACTCAACTCGGCTGATTTTTCAAAGTCGGCAATCTTGCGAATCATCCGGTCGTCGAGCACGTGCTGGGCCGAAAGCATCATCAATCCGCTGGGCGTGATCAGGTCGCGTGATAAAACCATACCCGCTTGCAATTGGCCAACCGCCACTTTGCGCTCGGCCACAGTAGTCTTTTGCAACCCATCCAGCGCAGTGGCGTTCAGCACCGCCAGCAGCGCATCCGCCACCTTGGGGTCATAACGCTTGCCACGGTTTTTTTCCACCAGCGCCCGGGCTTCTGGCTCGCCCAGTTCTCGCTTGGCCAGCGCGCCTGAAAGCATGTTGTCGTAGTCACTGGCCAGCGCCAGAATGCGCGCGCCAAGGGGAATGGCATCGTGCGTCAGCCGCCGTGGGTGGCCGGTGCCGTCAAACCGTTCGAACTGTGCGGCAATCAGCTCAGTCGAGCCTTTCAGGTCGGGCAGCGGCGTGAGCAACTGTTCGGCACGCGCCGGATGCCGCCTGTAAAGGTCGAGTTGGCGGGGTGTCAGGTTGACGATGGCGGTGGTGAGCATGTCGTCGCCGAACCCGACTTTGCCAATTTCATGCAACAGCCCAGCGACAAAAACGTCATGCGTGTGACGGCTGTCGAGGCCCAGCTTGATGGCCATTTGGCGCGCCATGTCGGCCACGCGCCTGGAGTGGCCCGCCAGATTGCCACCGCGCAGCTCAACCAGCGCGCTGAACACCTTGATTGAGGTGATGAAGTTGCTTTTGAGCTGCTCATGGGCCTTCTGCAGCGCGTCATTGGCGACGGTGAGTTCAGTGATACGTTGTGCAACCAGGGACTCCAAATGGGCATGAGCGCTTTTGAGTTCCGTGTTTTGGGCTTGCGCAAGGGATTCAAGCCGTTTGTTCTCCTGTTCCAGGGCGCGCTGCGCCAGTGCGTCGTGCACGATCAGCAAAATGTCAGCGTCGTCCCAGGGCTTGGAGATATACCGATAAATCTCGCCCCGGTTCACCGCATCGATGGTGGCCGCGATGTCGGCATAGCCGGTCAACAGCAGTCGCACGGTATCTGGCCAGCGCAGACGCACTTGTTCCAAAAATTGGACGCCGTCCATTTCCGGCATCCGCATGTCAGAAATGACCAGGTCAACTGCCACCTGCTCCAGCAGTGCCAGTGCTGCATGGCCACCTTCAGCCAGGTGGATCTGGTAACCCTTGGGGCGAAACAGGCGTTTGAGTGACGACAGAATGCTGGGCTCGTCGTCAACAAACAAAATAGAGAAAGCACCCGCCGCCACTTTGTCGGTCGACGTGGCGGAGGTGTTGAGAGTGGGTGGCGCGGCAAATGGCACGGTGTGGCTCACAGTTTGGCAAAAACCATTGCTTCTTCCAGCATGAGGGTAAGGTCGCCCAAAGATTGACGAAGTTCATCCAGCGAGCCGCCCAGACGCTGACTCACGGCCACAGGCAGTGCATTAAGCGCCGGGCTTCCGCCAAAGTCGCAATGGATGTGCTTGCAGATCTGGTTGGCTGCAAAGACGCAGGCAATCATGTCGGTGTCTTTGAGAGTGGCCATGTTCATGCAACCAATGGTCTCGATCAGTTGGGGCGCAAAACGCCAGCGCTCTACCAGCATGGACCCAATGGCAAAGTGGTCGACCCCTACCACTTGGTGTAATGCGGCGTGCAGGGATGTCTCGTTCCACAGGCTGATCTCTACTGCACGTTGGTACTCGGTCGGCATGCACTGCGCCACCACCACCTTGCCAAAGTCATGCAACAGCCCGGCAATAAAGCAGTCATTGGGGTCGGCGTCCTGCACGCGCGATGCCAATCGTTTGGCAATGCCAGCCGTGACCAGGGAATGCAGCAAGTATTGCTGGGCGTCAAAACCGGCCAGATGGTTGGCGGGCAACATGCTGATGGCCGCGATGCTGAGCGCCAGGTTCTTGATGGTGTTGAACCCCAAGAAAACAACGGCGTGGTCCATCGACGTGATCTGGTTGGACAGGCTGTAATAGGCTGAATTGACCACTCGCAAGACCTTGACGGTGACAACCGGGTCTTTGCCAATGACTTGCACTAGGTCTTTGGGCGAGCATTCCATGTTGCGCGTCAGAGCCAGGATGCTTTGAACACTTTTGGGGAAGGCCGGCATGCTTTCTACAGCCGCTGCCAATCTGAGAGTCAGCTCGGAGGTCATTGCGGGGCCGGGCCTTCATTTTTGGGTTCGTTCAACGGGCCGTTGATTGGCAGACGAAGGGTGAAACACGAGCCCTGGCCAACGGTGGATTGCACGTCAATCGAGCCCTGGTGACGCTGGACAATGCTCCAGACCATCGTGAGACCCAGCCCAGTGCCTTTGCCCACGGGTTTGCTGGTGTAAAACGGATCAAAAATACGTGACATTTTGTCACTCGCAATGCCACAACCGTTGTCTTGCACGGCAACCCAGACCGAGTCGCCATCGACGCCGCTGCGCAGCACAATCGTACCGTGCTCTTCAATGGACTGTGCTGCGTTCACCAGCAGGTTCATGAAAACCTGGTTTATCTGGGCTGGAATGCAGCGCACGGCTGGCAGAGGCGCCCACTCGCGAACAATGTCAGCCTTGTATTTGATCTCGTTGCGAACGATGTTCAAGGTGCTCTCCAGGCCTTTTTGCAGATCAGCCCATTCCCAGCCGGTGTCGCCCGAGCGTGAAAAGTCTTTCAGATCTTGCACAATGGTTTTGACGCGCTCCAGGCCCTCCACTGATTCCCGCAATAAATGGCGCAAATCTGTCACCACAAACGGGTGGTCGCAAGCCGCCTTGAGTGCGTGCACTCGTGCTAGCAGTTGTGGGGCAACACGTTGCAGTTGGTCCTCCGACTCACTGTAGGCGTTGTCAATGGTCAACAGGTCTTCGGCGTATTCGGCCATGGTAGACAGGTTGGAATAGACAAATCCAACCGGGTTGTTGATCTCGTGTGCAATTCCGGCGGCCAGCTGGCCGATGGCCGCCAGCTTTTCGGATTGCATGAGTTGGCTCTGGGTGTCGGTCAGCTTGGTGTTTGTCTCAACCAGCGCAATCAGTTGCTGTTGAAGCTGCTTTTCTGCACGATTGCGCCGCGCAATACGCCACAAATCGTTGCCGATGAGTTGGACGGTTTCAGTATCGAGATCGTTGTAGTCACTGGGCTTGTTGCCAACACCGATCATCATCCGCACAGCGCCGTTCTCGATCACGGGCACTGAAATCAAGCGCAGCAGCGGCGCGTGTCCGTCAGGCAAACCGTGTTTATGGGTGTAGTCTGCATAGTTGTTGAACACCACAGGACGTTTATGGCGGAAACAGTCGGCCCAGATGCCGGCTTGGCTGATGGGGTAATGCGCGTCATGCACCGCTGTGCAGCCCTTGAGTGCGTTGGACGTCCAGGTTACCAATTCCAGCGTTTCCTGGTCCTCATTGACAAAATGCAGGAACCCGATGCCGCTGGTGGTCAACTGCTCGGCAAACTCAAGGCCTTGGGTCAACAATTCTTTCTCGCCGAGCTGGCTGCCTATTTCATTGATGTTCAGCAGCGCCTGCATCAGCTGGACATGGCGTTGCCGGGCTGTTACATCGAGTGTGATGCCCGCCAACAGACGCTGACCATTCGTGTCATCAATCACGAACTTGGAGGTATCAAAAAAATGTCCAGCCAATTCCTCCTGGATCAACTCGATCTTGCCATGGGCCAACACGCGCAGATCGTCTTCTGTGGCCTTTTCGCCAAGAGGCCCCGGCAGCAACTCCAGATTGTTGCGACCAATCATGGTGGCGGGGTCCAGGCCAATCAACTTAAAGCCCCGGTTGGCCATCAGCACGCGGCAGTCGCTGTCTTTGACATAAGCCATACCTGGCAAGTGGTCCAGAAAGCTCTGCATCAATTGGGTGGTGGCGAGCGCTTTTTGCTCGGCTTGTTCGCGCCCTTGCGCCGCGTGGTGCGCTGTTTGCTTCAAATCGCGCAGACGCCGTTGATAAAGACGCAGACTCTGGGCACTGAGTAACGCCAAAGCGAGAAAGATGCCCGCCACAAAAAAAGCGCGTGTGCGCCACTGCTCAAAGATCGATTCAAGGTCGCGACTGACAAAAATGGATAGGGAGTTGTCCATCGCCAAAGATGTCGGATGCACCGTGGTCATGGCCACCATGCGCCTGGCTTGTGTGGTGGCGTTAAAGCCAGTACTCGTGCTGGTCTGCAGGCCACTTTTTTGATGATTTTCCAAAAAACTGTCGATGTTGGCGATGTCGCTTGTGGAGTCCGCCTCCGCTTTGGGAGCAGACAAAAAGACTTGTCCACTGGCATGCGCCATGCCGGTGAACGAGTCCGGTGCATCACGCATCCCCTCCAGGGTTCTTCTGAAGTCCTCCGGGTCCAGCGTCGCGGTCACAATGCCAGAAAATTTTTCATCGACCCCTAAGGTGATTTTGGCCACGACGACCGAGTAAACCCCCAGAACCGTCTTGAACGGCGCGCTGACGTACAGGCGGGATGGGTTCTTGTCTTTCAACGGCACTTGAAAATAATCACGCTCAGCAAAATTCTGGTTCACGATATCGGCGCGGTTTGACGCGATCATGGTTCCGGCAGCATCAAACAGTGCCAAGGTGCGAACGCCTTCCAGCGCATCGGTGAGGGCTTTCAGTTGCCGGTTTGCAATTTCAAGCCCTTGCTTGCCGGTGGTGAAGAAAGGGGCATCACGGCGAATGCCGTTCAGGGCTGTGTTGATCGATTCAAGTCGCCGCTGCAGGTCTGCCGCAGCAGCAGTCGAGCGCAATGTCAATGCAGCCGTGGCATCCCTTGCCACACGCAGGCGGTCGTAGTAGATCATGCCACCCAACCCCATGCCCGCAACAAGCAGTGCACTCCATAGCACGTACCACTGCGAGCGTGTTTCCAGAGCAAGTGCTTCAGTTGGCTTCATGGTCATTAAATGGGCTCGCCGGGTTGTGCTCGCGGTAGTGGCGAAAGGCCTGAATAACGTCCTGTTTGAAACTGTCGTCGTCCCATGGCTTGGAAATATACCGGTAGATAGCGCCTTTGTTGATGGCATCCGTCAGGGATTCGAGTTCGGAATAGCCCGACAGAACCAGGCGAACCGTGTCCGGGTACAACTCTTTGACGCGGCTTAAAAACTCGGTGCCTGTCATGACCGGCATGCGCTGGTCAGAAATAACCACCTGCACGCGGTGTGTTGCCAGCAGGTCCAGCCCCTGGGCGGCGCTCTCAGCGCACAGGATGCGGTAACCTTCGCGGCGCAACAGGCGTTTGATGGCGTTCAGAATATTGGGCTCGTCGTCGACCAGCAGCAGCGTCATTTGCGCGTCGCCCTGGTCCAGGCTCAAGTTGATGCCCGCGCCGCTGCGCAGCATGGCGCTGATGGCTGCTGCATCCACAGGTTGGGAGAACAGGTAGCCTTGCATTTCATCGCACTCGTGGCGGCGCAGGTACACCATTTGTCCCTGGGTCTCTACGCCTTCAGCAATGACAGTTTTACCCAGCTTGTGGGCCATGGCGATCGTGGCCGTGGCAATGGAAGCGTTTACAGGGTTGGTGGTGATGTCCGCTACAAACGACTGGTCGATCTTGATCACATCAATGGCAAAGCGCGAAAGATAGGCCAACGAGGAATAGCCTGTGCCAAAGTCGTCCAGAGAGATACGAAGACCTATCGCCTTTAACCGGTCCACGATGTGGATGGCCGCTTCTGCGTCGCGCATCATCACACTTTCGGTCAACTCCAATTCAAACAACGACGCCGGGACGTCATGCTCAAACAATAACTTTTCAATGGCATCAGGCAGGCCTTTTTGCCGGAAATGCGGGGCCGACAGGTTGACTGCCACCCGCACCGGTGTCAGGCCATCGTCCCGCCAGGCCCTGATTTGCTTCACGGCCGTTTGCATCACCCATTCTCCCAACGGGATGATGAGGCCGCACTCTTCGGCCAGAGCAATGAAATGCACGGGCGAGATCAGGCCGCGCGTCGGGTGCTGCCAGCGCACCAGCGCTTCAAGCCCAATGACCTGGCCCGAGTGCAAACTCAGCTGTGGCTGGAAATGCAGGCGCAGTTCTTCAGAAAAAATGGCAGTGCGCAGTTCTGCAACCGCCTGTGCGTGCGAGGTGCCTGTATTGCCGAGTTCGGTGACGTAATGCCGGATGGCGCCGTCACCCGCCTTTTTGGCCTCCAGCAGTGCCAATTCTGCGCATGACATCAGGTCTTCGACATACCTGGCATCCGGCGGAAAAATGGCGGTGCCAGCGGTCAGGCTAAATTTCACATCGCAATCAGGCGTCGCAAGATCCATTTGCAAGCTGCGCATCAGGCGCTCGGCAGCATCCTGCAAAACCTGCGGGTCGGTGCCGCCGGAGATCACCAGTGCAAACTCGTCACCACCTAGTCGTGCCAACAGGTCCTGGCGGCGTGAGGCATCCCGCAGGCGATTGGCAATGCTTTGCAACACCAAGTCGGCCACCGCGTGTCCCATGGTGTCGTTAATTGTCCTGAGGTGGTCAACGTCGATCCACACCATCAACACGAAATCGCCCGCATCACCTGCGCCGCTCAAAAGCTGTTGCAGGCTGCGCATGAATTGGGCCCGGTTTGGCAGCAGGGTCAGTTGATCGAAACTCGACAGACGTTGAATTTTGTCAGCGGCGTGTTTCAGGTTGCTGATATCGTTCAGGAAGAGACACCGCAGTGTGGTGCCGGTCAGCGCGTCTTCTACCGGGACGAGCTGGAAGTTGCCCCAAAACTGTGTGCCGTCCATGCGTTGAATCAGGGTCTCCAGGGACCATCCCTGGGCAGCAGCCAGGCTGTTTTGCATGGTCAGGGTTTCGGCAGGCGTGAGGTCTTGGGCAAATAGTGCAACACAATTGCGCCCAAGCAGTTGGGCAGCCATGCAAGCGCAAAGTGCTTGCGCCGCAGGATTTACAAATTTGATGATGCCTAGTGCATCCACCACAATGAGGCCGATGGCGGACCGCTGCATCCAGGTGCGCAGGATTTGCAGTTCGTCCACAGACTGCCCGGAATCGGTTGAATCGGCGACGGTTGAAGGAGGTGTCTCGATGGCCATGCTTACCCCAGATTGTTGGGACTCGATTGCGCAGAATGGCGCGGCAGATTGATGCGAAATGTGCTGCCTTGTCCAGGGGCGCTGTCGACCTCGATGCGCCCGCCGTGTTTCTTTTGCACAATATCAAATGCGATCGCCAAGCCCAAGCCCGTGCCTTTGCCCACCGGCTTGGTCGTGAAAAATGGCTCGAAAATCCGCTTTTGCAGGTCTGTGGGGATGCCTTTGCCGTTGTCGCGGATCTCAATCCACACGGTGTCTTCCGAGAAACCAGTGGTAATGTTGATTTCACCCGGTCCCTCCAATGCCTGTGCGGCATTGAGCAGCAAGTTCATAAAAACCTGATTGAGCTGCGATGGCAGGCAGCGTAGCAGCGGCAATGGTGCGAAATGCTTGACAACATTGGCCCGGTACTTGAGTTCGTGGGCAATCACGTTAAGAGTGGACTCCAGCCCGGCGTTAAGGTCTGCATCCTGCCATTCTGCCTGGTCCACACGTGAGAAGTCTTTTAAGTCCTGAACAATTTTCTTAACCCGCTCCAGGCCGTCGACCGACTCGTTCAACAGGTTCACCACGTCTGCCTTCATGTAGTCCAGGTCGGCAACGGCCCGCGCTTGGGCCAGGTGCTGCTGGCGCTCGGCAAGTGGGCTTGATTCAGTTTCCATGGCCTCATACGCACTGATCACGTTGAGCAACTGGGCGACGTAATGCTTGAGCGAACCAAGGTTGGAGTTGACAAAGCCAATCGGGTTGTTGATTTCATGTGCCACGCCGGCCGCCAATTGGCCGACGGCAGCCATCTTTTCAGACTGCAGCAACTGGCTTTGAGTCAACTTCATTTGCTCCAGCGCACCAGAAAGCTCATTGGTGCGCTCTTGCACCCTCATTTCAAGTTGATCACGTGCCTGTTGTAACTTTGCGTTGGCCTGCTGCAAGGTCTTATTGTGTTCACCCAACACCACATACAGGTCGCCCAGTGCAGTTTCAAGCGCGGCGCGGGCGGGGTCGATCGAGCGGTTGTTTTTGGCGACGATCTCGTAGGCGCCTGAGGCCGACTCGCCAGCCTCAACCAGCGCAACATGTCTGGCAAAACGCCGGTCTTCATCAAGAATATGGATCGTCAGCCAACTGGTCAAATAGCGCAGCCGCGACGGGCCGACTTCAAGCGCACCATCGCTTGAGAGCAGCGTTCGCATGCCAACGACCTGGTCTACAAACTTCGCATGAATGGCGCAATGGTGGGCAACGTACCGTGCATCGAGCTTGTGCAGCGTCATCAGGTCTTCTTCAGTCTTGAAGTGACTGGCGGCATAGTCAAACAGCCGGTCAAGCACGGCACCGATGGCTTGCATGTCCGGGCCGCCGGGTAGGGCCAGCCCGGGGGCTGCCTCGTTGATGATGTCGACCAGGCCGCGGTGCTGCTGGTCGACAACCGCAATCCCGGTCTCAAAGTAAGTCTCCCATTTCAGGTTCATGGCGGGCTTTCAGTCGGTGAGGCCGTGTTAAAACGCTTGTCAGTGCGTATGCTCACCATCAGGTGAATGCCTTCGCGGATGGCGTAGGTTTGGATCTGGCGCACGATGATGGCGTCGAGCACATAGTCTGCCGCCAGTAACAGGGTGCCGTCGCGACTCAAGATATCTTTGCCTGACACCATGCCGGGCACCAACTCTGCGGCTGGCAGCTCGCGGTAGCGCCCGAGTTCTTCGCGGGGTTTGCCGATGACATCCAGAATAACATCGATCACCTTGGGGTCGTAACGCTTACCACTACCCTGCAGCAGCAGGGTTTTGGCCTCGTCAGCTGAGTATCGGCGCTCCGTCAGTGTGCCGATCTGAAATCCATCATAGTCATTGGCGATGGCCAGAATCTGTGCACCCAAGGGAATCGCAGCGCCCGACAGGCCGTCCGGGAACCCTTCTCCGTCGAAGCGCTCATGGTGGGATCGAACAATTTTGGCAACGCCCTGCAATTCGACCAATGGCATCAGGGCCGCCTCGCCAGAGAGGGCATGTTTGCGGTAGCGGGCCAGGTCTTCATTGACCAATTTGGAGACCGGCTTGGACAGCAATGCGTCAGAAAAACCAATCTTGCCGATGTCGTGCAACAGGGCGGCGACAAAGACGTCCTGTTGTACCTGGGTTGGCAACGCCATACGACTGGCCATTCGGCGCGCCATATCGGCAACCCGGCGCGCATGGCCCGCAACAGCGCCCTCGCGCAGTTCGATCAGGCCCGAGAAAACCTTGATGGAGACAAGAAAGTTCTGCTTTAACTTGCCATTGGCCAAATTGAGAAAGCTGTTGACTTGTTCAATTTCGGCGGTTCGCTCCTGGACCCGCTTCTCCAGTCCGGAATTCAGGCCTTTGAGCTCGCCGCTTTGCTGTTGGGTGAGAACGAGCAGGCGCTGGTTTTCGGCGCGCAATGCTTTGTGCTCCAACGCCTTTTTGACGATCAGCAGAATGTCGTTGTCATCCCACGGCTTGGAGATAAGGCGGTAAATTTCGCCTTTGTTGATGGCGTTGATGGTGGCGTTGATGTCGGCGTAGCCAGTCAACAGCAGGCGCATGGTCTCAGGCGTCTTTTGGCGAACCTTTTCAAGAAACTGCGCGCCATCCATGATGGGCATGCGCATGTCGGACACAACCACGTCCACCGGGTGCGCGTCCAGCATTGCCAGACCGGCCTCGCCACTCTCGGCGGTCAGTATCTTGTAACCCCTGGGGCGGAACAGTCGCTGAAGCGAACTGAGGATCGACGGCTCGTCATCAACAAAAAGAAGCGTGGGCACAATGACTGCGGCCGCAACTGGGGTATTTTTCACTTGAGGTGTGGGGTCATCGGTTCGCATGCATCAGGTCCTGTTTTTGTCGAAGCGCTTTTGTGAAAACACGTCCTCAAGCAGGTGGGTCAATGGTTCATGTCAGCGTGAAAAACCAAGCCCGCCATCTTCAAATAATTAGCGCGGTGATGCGAAGTGATCATTTCTATCATTGTGATGATATGGTTCGTCATTGGTTACCCGGCAATTAGGGCTGAGAATCCATGGCCTTTTTTAACAGGGCATGGATCATGCAATAGCCATCAGCCCACTCAAGCCGGTTCAGTCGTACCCGAATCAATGCTACGCCCTAATTTGCATCAAAGGCTTGTTATTGATCCAAAAATTTTGTGGTTTTGCAGGCATTCGCAAGGGTTTCACGTTTGCTGGTGCAAAAGAGCGGAGGTTGCCGGGTTTTTAAGCGAAATAGGCCTCTAGCCCACGTCTTGTATGAGCTGGCAGCTCTGATATTTGTAGCTTTGCAAGTTCTGTCACCCGCTGTTGCGCTGAGGTAAAGGTGGGTGTGTAGGGTGCGTTGAACACCCAAGGGCCAGTTTCGAGCGGGAAGGTCTGTTTTTTTACTTAACGGGCGCCCGCTTTTTCCAGTAAGGAAACCATGGCGGTGAAACCACGGGCTTTGGCCAGGGCCAGGGGTGTATTGCCCTCCCGGTCGGTCAGGCGGGTGCTGGCTCCAGCGGCCAGCAGCGCCTGCAACACGTGCTGGTGCCGGGTGCCACCGTCACCCAAAACAATGGACTCGATCAGCGCAGTCCAATGCAGGTTGTTGACATGGTCCAGCGGCGCACCGGTGTCGATCAGCTGTTTCACCACGCCGTCGTGTCCCAGGTGCGCGGCGGCGATCAGTGCCGTGCCATCGTAACGGCTGGTGGTGAGTCTGGCGCTTGCACCCAAGGCCAGCAAAACCCTCAGCGTGGCTTCGTCGTCCGCCACGGCGGCAATGGTCACCGCGTCATAACGGTCGTTTTCCAGCAATTCAAGGTCAGCCCCCGCCTTCGCAAGTTTCCGGATGACATCGCGCTGCCTGGCGAAGGTGGCGATGTGCACCGCAGTGCGACCAAAGGTATCGCGTGCATTCAGCGGGGCACCGCCGGTCAGCAGCTTTTCTAGCTGGACCATGTCACCTTTGTGCGCTGCCGCATGCAGGCCTGTGTAATGCGCGGCTTCGGTCACGCTGGGGGCCACCTGCGCCTGGGCAGTCGTGGCCAGGGTCGTCATGGCCATAAGGATCACCAGCGGCCATGCCCATCGATGTGTTGTGTTTGCCATGACGATGCTCCAGTTCGGTGAGAGGATGGTGGATTACTTGAGCAGATCCTGCGCGCTGGCAATGCCAGCGAGGGCGCATTTTTCGTCCAGATGGCCACCGGGGGCACCGCCCACGCCGACTGCGCCAATCACTTCATCACCCACCTTGACCGGCACCCCTCCGCCCAGCAACAGGTAGCCGGGAATCATGGCCACATTGGCCGAGGCGGGGTTCTTTTGCACACCTTCCCACATGGCCAGGGTGGTGTTTTTGCCGGACGCCGATGTAAAGGCCTTGGCCTGGCTGGCGGCCAGCGTGTGCGGACCGGCGTTGTCGGCACGCACCACCGCGCGCACGCTGCCTGCGCGGTCCACCACGGTGGCGGTCACGTTGAACTTGTCGGCGCTGCAGGCGGCCACGGCGGCGGTGGCAATTTTGGTGGCCAGGTCCATCGACATGTTTTTCTCAATACGCACGGCTTGGGCGCTGGCACCCAGTGAGGCAAAAGACAGAACAAGGGTGGACGCGAACAGTTTGGAAATCATGGTTTTCTCCTGAGATTGATGGGGTGAAACAAGCGTTCACCCCTGGGAGAAAATGTAGTCAAGCCGGCCCGTTTTGGCCATGCGTGCGGCTACGCGCCAGGCTCCGTAAAACTACGGAGTTTGTGCCGCCAGTGTGGCGTAGTGGCGTATCAGGTGCGCCAGCGATTCCACCTGCAGCTTGGCAAACAGGTTGGCGCGGTGGGTTTCAACCGTGCGCGGCGACAAACCCAGGGCTCGGCCGATTTCCTTGTTGGTCAGGCCTTCAACAATCAACCCCAGCACCTCGCGTTCCCGCTCCGACAGTTGGGCAAAAAGCTCGCAGGCCTGCCGGTTGGCCTGGTGCCGCTCACGCGAGCGCACGTGTGAGCGCACGGCGTTTTGCAGTGCTTCAAGCAGCACCTCATCGTCTACTGGTTTTTCCAGAAACTCGGTGGCACCCGCCTTGAAAGCCCGGCGGCACAACTCCACCGTGCCATGCCCGGTGAGCATGATGACGGGTTGGTCCACACCTTGGGCGATCAGTGCGTCCAGCACGGTCAGCCCGCTGATGCCGGGCATGCGCACGTCCAGCACGATGGCGCCGATGCTTTGCCGGTCAAAGTTGCGCATGAAGTCCTGCGGGTCAGCCCAGGCCTGAACACGCAAGCCCACGGTGCCAATCAGCAATGCCAGGCTGGCGCGCACGGCTTCGTCGTCGTCAATCAGATGGATCAGGGGCGACAGGGGCACATTCATGGGTGGCTAGCCAACGGCAAGGTCAGAACAAACTCGGCACCGCGTTCGGTTTGGGCATTTGCGCGCAGTTGTCCACCCATGCCCGTGGCAAGGGTTTCGCACAGGCTCAAACCCAGACCCAGCCCACCGTCGCGGGTGCTGAAAAATGGCTCGAACAGGTGGGGCAGGGTGTCGGGTGTGATGCCCGGCCCGGTGTCCACCACGCGCAGCACACCCACACCGTCCCCGTGCTCAATATGCAGGGTCAGTTGGCGTGCGCCTTCGGGCACCTGCTGCAGCGCCTGCAAGGCGTTGGTGATCAGGTTGTGCACGATTTGCTCCAGCGCAACCCGCTCGGCTATTACCCAAGCGGGCCGTGCCACCAGCAGCGCCGTGGTCACAGCCAGGCGTTTGCATTCAGGCTGCAGCAGGTCAAGCGCGTTGCTCACCGCCTGCTCCAGGTCCACCGTCTCGCTGATGGGTGCCGCCTGGGGCCGCTCCACGGTGCGGCGCAAGCGCCCCAGCACGTCGGCGGCGCGCCGTGCCTGGGCCACGGCCTGGGCCATGGCCTGCTGCACGGTGGGCAAATCCATGGGGTCGTCCGCTAGCAGGCGCTTGGCCGCATGGGTGTTGGCCAGTATTGCGGTCAGAGGCTGGTTCAGTTCATGGGCCATGCCAGCGGCTAGTTCCCCCAGTGTGTTGAGGCGCGCCACCTGCCCGACCCGCAGCAACTCTTCAGCGCGCCGGCGTGCATTGCGCTGGTTTTGCCAGGCTGACCACGCCGCCATCATCCCAGCCACGCCCAGGGTCCACAGCGCCATGACAGACCAGGGCAACTCGCCCCAGCCAACTTGGCGCACGGCCACCAGCTCAAACGGCTGACTCACGCTGGCCAGATGCTTGCGAAACTCATAGCGCCATCCGGTATCGCCCAGGCGTCCGGGCTGCACCACAAAGGCAGCGCCCTTGGCAATTTCAAGGGTTACGCGCACCGGGCTGGTCTGTACCGGCATGGGCCATTCGCTCCAGGGGACGGTGTGGTGCACATCAATCAGCAAGGCATAACTGGCGGGCTGCGCCGCCAGCACCAGCTGGTAGCGCCCCCGATCAAGCGTGAAATCGGGGTTGGCAAGCACGGCGGCGCGGGTCTGGCCCGAGGCCTGTTCCGCCACTTGCAGGCTGGCACTGGGCCAGGGGTTGGTGGGTGCACGCCGTTGCACACTCAGGATTTGCGGGTAGACCGATGACAGGCGTTGCGCCGCCGGTTCGGGCTCGCCCGGCAACGCGGCAGGCTGCAGCAGGGCCAAGGTAGCCAGCACGGCTTCGTGCTGCACGGCGCGTTGACTCAACAGCCGGTGGCTGATGCGGGCATCGGTCTCAAACGCGGCCTGCAATTGGACCAGCTCAGCGCGAGCCAACAGCACACAAACAAGTGCCGATAACGCTAACCACGCAAAACCGCGCAGCCCATTAATCTTAGATCGCACGGGGCAGCTCAACAAAAAAAAGGGGCGCATCAAGGACCGCCCTGTCGCTGGTGCGGCTACTTGATCAACAATACTGGCACGGGCGAGAGCTGCACGACTTTGGTGGTCACGGAGCCCATAAAAAGCCCGGTCACGCTGCCCAAGCCGCGCACCCCCATCACAATCATGCGGCAACCCTTGTTCTGGGCAAATTCGATCAGCGAGGGTGCAGCCTCGCCCACCAGAATGTGCGAGGTGAACACAATGCCTGCAAGCGTCAATTTTTCCTTGGCATTGGCCAAGGCGGCTTCACCTTCTTCACGGTGAAAATCCTCGACCGTCTTGAGATCGATAAAGCGCGTCACGTTTGACGACAGGGCCGACTGCACGTTGACCAGATAAACCAGCGGTTTGTAAGCCATATTGGTCAGCTCGCCGATGACGTGGTCAACTGCTTTGAGCGAGGGTTCCGAGCCATCAATGGCAATCAGGTAGGAAGCATTCATGACGTGTGCCCTCAGAGTTGTTTTTCGTCTGGCAATGCAGACAGCTCAACGGATGCGTGCGGCTTTTGGCGGCTGCCCAACCACTTGCCCACAGCCACCACCAAAATGGCTCCTGTTGTTGCAAACAGATAGCCTGCATACGGAATGCCTTTGGAAATACTCTGCGGGGTTGCCTGATCGGTCAGCAGCATGCCCCCTGCAATCCAGCCCAGCAGCGCTGCGCCCAGAGTGACCACAATCGGAAATCTGTCCATCAGGGTGAGCACCAATTTGCTGCCCCAAACCACAATCGGGATCGACACCAAAATGCCAAAAGTCACCAGTACCATGGAGCCGTGAGAGGCGCCCGCCACGGCAATCACATTGTCCAGGCTCATGACGGCATCTGCCACCACAATGGTTTTGATCGCCGCCAACAGGGTGGTGCCACCGTCGATATCGCTATGCTCGCCATCATGTTCCGGCCTCATCAGCTTGATGCCAATCCAGAACAGCAGCAAGCCACCGACGATTTTCAGGTAGGGTACAGCCAGCAACTGCAAGGCAAAGAAAATCATCACCACACGCAGCCCAATGGCACCAACAACGCCCCAAAAAATACCCTTGTTTCGCTGCGCGGGGGGCAACTTGCGGCAGGCCAGGGCAATCACCACCGCGTTGTCGCCGCCCAGCATGATGTCGATGGCGATGATTTGCAAAACCGCGATCCAGAAAAGGGAAGAAGATAAATCAGGCATCGTGGAGATCGGTTTCTTGAAGGTAACAGGTCATGCCAAGCACAACCCAAGACACGCACTTTATTACATTTAAGGGGCAACTACAAATCATCGGTGCATTCGAGTTCACGCAAACTGAGTTGGCGGTCTACCGTGATCGTGGCTTCGCACAAGGGCGTGGCGCAGGGCAACCCGAGGTAGATCGTTGCGCCTTGGCAGTGCATTTTTAGCCAAGGCGGTACTAGGCTTGAAGACCTCCACGCCCCAGTGCGAAGTCGCTGGTGTTTCACGAGCCATGATGTACGCCCGTCAAAAACCCAAAGCGGTCGATGAAGAATACACCCGTCATCCGTTCTACGGTACTTTGCGCATGCTGGTCGTCATCAGCAAGGCTGAACCCCAACGAAAAATCGAGTCAGCAGCGAGATACAAACACGCACTGCGTGTCGGACCACCTGAATCAACAGTGGGACAGTGACCAGATCAAATGGCCGGCTAAACTGTTTGCATGCAAGGAGGACGCTTTTTGGAAGCCTCTGAATTCAGCATGGTGCGTCAAAACAAACGGGAGTACGTTGTATGCAGGAACGATTTGAGATGGCAGTACTGGTGGTATTTGCCTGGATTGTGAAGCTGTTATTCCTTCTCTACCGGGCGATTCCGTTTTCTTTGCCCTTTGGGGCGCTACTGTTTTTGGTAAAGCGCTATTGGTTTGCTCAGCAGCCCGATTGCATTTTTTGGTACCTCACTGTAGCGGCGGCGGTTTTCATGGCAATCGTTACCCAGAAGCACCAGTACACCAAAGACAACCCCTACCGAGCCTACATCGGCTGGTATGGCCGACTTGAAAAAATGGCTGACGGCTTGATCGCATGGATCGGCACTGTCAAGTACTTTACCTCTCCGTTGGGCCTGGTGGAAGACCCCGGCTCGTACAGAATTCGCGGCGAGGATGTCCGCTCCTTGATCGACTCCGAATTGAGACCGGGCGACATTCTGCTCAGAGGCTTTGACGGCTATTTGGACGGCCTGATGATGAAGTTCACCGGTGGCGGAGAAGGCATGGGAATGAACTTTTCCCATGCAGCGCTGTATCTCGGTGATCTCAACGATACCAGAGACAAGCCGATCGTGGCCAGACGATTGCAAGTGCTGGACGACAAAGGACTGTGGGTTGAAGCCACGCCGGACCAACAGAACGCCGTGCGGGATGATGAAAAGTATTACAAGGAGGGACGACAGAAAGTGGTGCACTCCATGACAAGAGGGGTTTTTGTAGAGGATATTCTGACCTTTCTCCGATGTGACTACCTGGCCGTCCTGCGCCTGCCGCAGACGTTTCGGCTGTCACCGCAAGAGCGAGCCGAAGATCACTCACTGATTGCCAACCTTGCGCCGGATGCCGAGAATATCCGGCAAATGCTACTCAACGGCCAGGCTGTCACCTCCGCGGAAGTCCTGGAGGCTGTCCATTTGTCAGCCTTGGGGAAAATCGGGTCTTGCTACGACTTCCAGTTCAATGATGCGAAGACGCACCAGCGATTCAGTTGCTCGGAGTACGTTTATTACTGCTTCAAGAGTGTTCATTGCTACATCGGGCTGGAGCTAAAAAAACACGCTTTTCTGAAGATATTCTTTCCGCGCACGACCATCACGCCGTCCGACATCTACGACGCTGCGATTAAACACAAGAAACTGGATGTCATCTGGCCACGGTAGACGACTGCTGCTGCCAATGCCAACAGGAATGTTCTACGAAGTCTTCCCGTTGCTGTGTCCGAACTGTGGCAGGGATCCGATGGGTTAAGCCTCAGTATTCACCGACATTGATAGGGTCCTCTTCGGCGACTCTGCTTAGGCGTTTCGCGTAGTCGGCAAGCCACCTCTTGCGCTGGGACTCGCTCACTCGAACCGGGCCAAAGTGAATTTGAGGCTTCAGAACATCAAAACCGACAAATTGCAGAATGCCGCGTTGTATGGGTCTCAGGATAGCGTCAATGTCGCCGTTGAAGCCCCCTTTGCGAAAAGTCTCTTCCGGGCCACCCGTGGTTACCGAAAGCAAGGCTCGCTTGCCGTGGAATATTCCCCTGCCGTAAACTGCCCCATTCCCGTAAGTGCGGCCCATCGCCAGGGTTCGATCAACCCACCCCTTAAGTATTGCCGGCAAACCAAACCACCAAAGCGGGAACTGAAAGATCATCAAATCGCAGGCCTCGATCTTGCAAATCTCGGCTTCGAGTTCAGGTGCAAAACCGCCGTTTGCGCTTGCATGGCTTTCCTCAAGCTGCAGTTTGAGGTAATCGGGCTCTTTTGCCACCAGAAAGTTATGACGATCCGAAACCGGATTAAAACCCATCCGATAGAGATCGCTGACAACGACGGTGTGTCCCCCTTCTTCAAGGGTCCGTTTAGCTGTGTCCAGCAAGCCACCGTTAAAGCTCTTCGGTTCCGGGTGAGCAAAGACAATAAGGATGTTCATTTCGGATTTGATGATCAAAAGTGCGCAGCGCGAAAGGTCCTGCGTTGCTGTTAAAAAGGGTTTGGCAAGCTAGCCAGCCATCCGAGCACCGCCGTCTACGTCAATCAATGCACCTGTGGTATGGCCATTCGCAATGAGGAACTCTATTGCCATAGCAATATCATCGACAGTCCCGATGCGGCCAACCGGAAGCGACTTGGCAGCATTTGCAAACATGCGAGCTTTTACTTCTGCGGGCATTTGATCATAGACCGGCGTATCAACCAGCCCCGGCGACACGACATTGACCCGTAGCGGTGCCAATTCCTTGGCAAGCGTCTGCGCCAACTGCGTGATGGCACCGTTGACAGCGGCGAGCCCAGCCATTCCAGAAACTGCCGTACGCGAGGCTGCGCCAGTGACCATGACAACCGAACCATCGCGACGCAAATGTGGCAACGTCGCCTGAAGGGTCTGCCAATACCCCAAAAGCTTGTTTTCCAGCATGCCGCGCAAGGCTTCGGCAGAGGTGGTGGAAAACGGCCCCAGTGCGGTGTTGCTAGATGCCACAAGCACCAAATGGTCAATGCTGCCGACCTGCTCAACGAGTGCCGCCAGCGAAGCAGTGTCAGTGAAATCAGCCACATAGGCGTTGGCGCTGCCATCAATTGTGGCCAGGGCGGTGTCAAGTTTCGCCTGTGAGCGACCGACAATCGCAACCTCTGCGTTGGCACGAGCAAGGCGTTGTGCCGCAGCCAGACCCATACCATTGGAACCACCAACGATCATGATGCGCTGTTGGGTGAGTGTCATGTCGATTCTCCTGACGGGTTAACTACAGCAGGCAAATTCCACGTCTCTTGGGGCGATCCCCCAATCTAGGGCGTGTTCGATGCCTCACAACTTGCTGAGCGATTTTCAACACTGAACCAAAAACCCTTTGTTCTAAGGGATATCTTGCGTTCGCTTCGGTACACTCCATTGCATGAATGCACTATTGCTCGATCATCCACAGCACGCCTTTATGCTCAGAATGGGAGCGATGCCTTTGCCTGAGCCAGCTCCGGGCGAAATACGGGTTCGCCTGTGTGCGGCGGCCCTCAATCCGGTGGATGCCAAACTGGCCACGGGTGGCAATTCGGCCTGGACTTATCCGCATATTCCAGGTGTCGACGGCGCAGGATGGGTCGATGCGTTTGGCGAAGGTGCGACTAGGTTCGCCATGGGAGACCGGGTTCTGGCGCATTTCCCTCTATCCAAACCAGGAACGCTGGCAGAGTTTGCACTGATTCAGGAGCGGGCAGTTTGTCAGGTGCCACAGACTGTCAGCCTGCTGACTGCTGCGACGCTTCCGTGTGCTGCCTGGACTGCCTGGCAGGCACTGACGCGAAAGCTCTACTTGGGGTCACGCCAGACAACGCCCACTATTTTGATTGAAGCTGCAGCCGGCGGCGTTGGCGGCTTCGCCGTGCAGATGGCCAAGCATCTGGGCGCAACCGTGATTGCGACCTGTTCTGATGCCAATCGCAAGTACGTCAGCGAGTTGGGTGCTGACCATGTGATTGACTATCGGAGCGAGGATGTAAGCGCGTCCATATTGCAGTTGACGGGAGGACGTGGCGTGGATGCGGTGCTCGATTCGCTCGGTGGCCCAAGCGGACAGCGCGACTTGGGCTTGCTGGCTTACGCAGGGTCAATGGCATGCCTGATCAACCTGCCTGATGTTTCCAAAATCAATGTCTTTCGCCTGGCACCGAGCCTGCATTTCATCACGCTCGGTGGTGCCTGGCTCTCGGGAGATCGCGCCGCACTATTGGATTTTGCAAAAATGGGCGACGAGGTGCTGGCTCTGTTGACCACGGGTGCCTTGCAGCCCTTGCCGATGACAGTCGTTGCTTTTGATGCCAAGGCAGTGACACATGCGCTGCATCAGCAACTTGATGGAAGGGTTCGCGGCAAGCAGGTGGTCGAGATAGCCGCGGAGTAAAAATAGATGAGGCCGACCAAATTCACCATATCGCCTCTTAACCCACTTGCCTGTTGAAATGAACGTCTACTTGGAGGCTAACTTGCGCTCAATCAGCGCGGCAATGGCACTGCGGTGTTTGAGCCGGGCAAAAGCAAGCGGCGTTTCTCCATGGAGTGATTGAAGCGACAGGTTCGCTCCCGAATCAATCAGCAGCTTTGCTGTCTCCAGATGTCCTTGCCAAATGGCATCATGCAAAGCGGTGTACCCGTTAAGCGGCCCTTGCTTGTCTATGTCAATGTGGTACTGAATCAATAGTTTGGCGGCATCGGCGTTGCCTGCATAAGCTGCTGCATGCAGGGCAGTTGCTTTCATGCCCGGGTCAACTGCAGCCACGTCTGCCCCAGCCTGCAGCAACATCCGAACAATGTCTGGGTTGCCTTTATAGGCAGCCATGACCAAGGGGGCATCCCCGTTTGCTTCCAGCATGTTGACATCGGTGCCTTGCCTTATCAGTTGACCCACCAGCGAAACGTTTTCGTTGTTGATTGCATTCATCAGGGCTGTCATGAAACTCTCCTTTTCGTGCTGCTTGCAAGTTGATGCAAGGTCATTAACTGGAACTTGCCAATCGCTTTGCAACACGATTGTGCACAAATTCAAATCTGGTGGCCAAGTTGAGCTCGGCAAAGGCGCAGCCTAAGGCGACAAGTTTAGCGGCACCATCGGTGTAGTGGAGCTTGCGAGCATGGCGAACGAGCCCTCCAAACTTTACCGCACCATTGCCACCCAGCCGAGGTCAAATTTGAATTCAGTTTTGACTTGAGCAGCCGTGTTGAGACCTCATCAGCATCTGCTGCCGTTGAGGTCATTTGGGAAGGCAAGTGGTCGACACCGTCTATCTGCGGTTTGGAACGTCCGGCAGGCGGTCGTAGCGGTTGCGGATGCCGTCGCCGTCACGGTCGCGGTCGTGACGGTTCGTCACGCCATCGCGATCCAGATCACCATAGGGTCCATAAGCACGTGCATGGTGCCACTGGTTGCCTGGACGACCTGAATCATGGATGTTGGGGATGCCATCGCGATCACGGTCGCCCCAAGGGCCGCGACTCTGCCACTGCCGCCCGTCATGATGCCGACCGTTGTCAAACCGCCAGTCCGGGCGCGGGCCAGGCATAAAAACCGGCCTGGGTTGCACATAAACCGGGGCGGCATGCACATAAACGCCTGGCACCTGCACGCCAATAGAAAAGCTGACATCGCTGCGGGCCTGCGCCGATGACGCCGCCACAAAAGCGCCCAGGACAACGGCCACCGCGGCGATGGACTTTGAAGAGAAGAGGTGTTGCATAAAAACTCCTTGGGTTGGTGTGGATCGCATCTTGCGCCTGCCTGTATGAACGCAAGCTGAACCGATTGAAGAAAGTTCTGGACCAGCGAGTCGATCAGGCGGCCCCCTAGAATTCGCAGGCAACCGGGCTCCGCCGCGTTGTTTCAGTCAAGAGGTCGCTCCATGCTTGCCCAGGAAATCATTCGTATCAAACGCGACGGCCACCGGCTGGAGCGCAGTCATATTGACCATTTTGTGCACGGTCTGGTCGATGGCACCTGGAGCGAAGGGCAAGCGGCGGCGCTGGCCATGGCGATGTTTCTGAACGGCATGAGCCGTGATGAGACCGTGAACCTGACTCAGGCCATGACCCATTCGGGCCAAGTGATGGACTGGTCAAACGCCCACTTGCACGGTCCGGTGCTGGACAAACATTCCAGCGGAGGCGTCGGCGACAAGATCAGCCTGATGCTGGCCCCGATCGTGGCCGCCTGTGGTGGCGTGGTGCCTATGATCTCGGGCCGCGGCCTGGGGCACACCGGTGGCACACTCGACAAGCTGGGTTGTATTCCGGGCTACCAGGCCACGCCCGACCTGGCCACGCTGCAGCAGGCCCTGAAAACTGCTGGCTTCGCCATCATTGGCCAAACGGCCGAGCTGGCCCCGGCCGACCGCAGGCTATACGCCATTCGCGATGTCACGGCCACGGTTGAATCGGTGCCACTGATCACCGCCAGCATCCTGTCCAAAAAGCTCGCGGCGGGTCTGCAAGGGCTGGTGATGGACGTCAAAGTGGGCAACGGCGCTTTTGCCTCCTCGCTGGAGATGGCCAGCGCGCTGGCACAGTCACTGGTGAGCGTGGCGACCGGTGCCTGCCTGCCCACGCGTGCCTGGCTGACCGACATGAACCAGGTGCTGGGCCAGACCTGCGGCAATGCGCTGGAGGTGCTGGAAGCCATCGCTTTCCTGAAAGGTGAAGCACTTGAACCTCGGCAGTTGCTGGTGACCCGTACCCTGAGCGCCGAGCTGCTGTTGATGGGTAGCCTGGCCGCCAATGAAGCCGACGCGCTACAAAAAGTAGATCAAGCTATTGCGAGTGGACGAGGGCTAGAGCAGTTTTCTCGCATGATTTCTGCATTGGGCGGGCCAGCTGACCTGGCTGACCGACCCAGGCATTACCTGCCCAGTGCGCCAGTGCAGGTGGTGGTGAAATCGCCGCGTAGCGGTTGGGTCAGCAGCATGGCCACGCGCGACATTGGGCTATTGATTGTTGAGCTGGGGGGTGGACGGCGCCAGGCCAGCGACATGATTGATGCGCGTGTGGGTTTTAGCCAGTTTGCCCAGATTGGCCGGCAAGTGCAAGCCGGTGAGCCGCTGGCCGTGGTGCATGCGGCTGATGCAGCCGCTGCGGAATATGCGTGCCAACAGTTGCTGACCAAGATACAGATCGCTGAAACGCCCGTGACGCCCGCGCCGGTGCTGATGCAGTGCATAAAAAAGCCCACTGTCTTTTGAACAGCAGGCTTTTTATACAAAGACTGGAGCGGGAAAAGAGGCTCGAACTCTCGACCTATACCTTGGCAAGGTATCGCTCTACCAACTGAGCTATTCCCGCTTGATACACTGATCTTTGGTGCCTTGAAGTTGGCATTTGGTTCAATGTGGGAATGCAGTCTAACAGATTTTTTTAACCGATCTTTGGGCTGCTAGGAGCAACCCAGGCCGCACATGTGCGATCAACGATCGACGTCAACAAGGTAAAAACTATTCAAGCAATAGCGGGCTTGCGCGCTACTTCTGGAAAATTCAGGTTAGCCCTGAATTTTTACCAATGAGATGCCTTGATGCATCTCTGCGCATAAGTCATAAAGCTGTTGCGCCGCCGGCGTCAGCACTGACGAGCGCCGTTTGATTAGACCCATCTTGCGTTTGACCACCGGATCTACCAGCGGCACGCTGACCAGCAGCGGGTGGTCGGCTGCCGGCATGGCCATCGACGGCACCACCGCCACGCCCAACCCGGCCTCGACCAAGCCAATCATGGTGGTTCCATGCTTGGTTTCGTACATGCTGTGCGGTTTGCCTGGCACGCCGGCAAGCGCCTGGTCCAGCAGCAGCCGGTTCCCTGAGGTCTTGCCTGCCGATATGTAATCGTACTGTGCCAACTCTAGCCAGGTGACTTGCCGCTGGCCAGCCAAGGGATGATCACGTCGGCAGGCCGCGACAAAGTGCTCTTCGAGCAGCGGTTCAAACTCGACATCGCTTTCCTGCGAACCGACAAAATTCAGCCCAAAATCAGCCTCGCCGCGCGCCACTGCCGTCAACACCTCGTTGGCGCTGTCGTCCATGATCCTGACGCGGATTTTTGGGAAACGCTGATGGTAGGCCGCAATCACCCCCGACAAAAAGTAGTTGACCGCAGAGGGCACACAGGCCACGGTGACCTCGCCCATGCGGGTCGCCGCCACACCGCGAATGCCCAGCAAGGTAGTGTCAAGCGCGTCCAAAATCTGCCTGAGTTGCCGGTCAAAGTCGCGGCCCACGGTCGTCAGGTTGACCCGCCGGGTGGTGCGCTCGAGTAGCCGCGCGCCCAGCGCATCTTCCAGCTTGTCAATGCGTCGACTGAATGCGGGTTGTGAGATGTGCACCGATTCGGCCGCCTTGCGGAAATTGCCGAGTTCGGCCACCGCCCGAAAAGCCAGCAGGTCATTGAGATCAAAGTTCATTGCCATCGCGTCATCCTAGTTTCATTGATGCATATTGTGGATCAATCCATCACAACTATGCAATTCACTAATTTTCGGCGCTGCCGGAACATCCAGCCCTGTGCCGAACAGTTCTTAATAAAAGGAACAAACGGCAACCGCATACAGAATTTTCATTTTGACAAAACCAGGAGACAAATCATGACATTCAGCACTCGCAGGCACTTTGCCGCCACCCTCTTCCCAGCCTTGGCCGTACTGGCAAGCTCCGCCGCCATGCTGCTCCCCACAGCGGCACAGGCGCAAGCATCCATCATCATCAAGTTCTCACACGTCGCTGCCATCGACACGCCTAAAGGCCAGGCCGCGGAATACTTCAAGAAGATCGTAGAAGAGCGCACCAAAGGCCAGGTTAAGGTCGAGGTGTTTGCCAACAGTTCCCTGTTCAAGGACAAAGAGGAGTTGGAGGCCCTGCAGATGGGCACAGTGCAGATGCTGGCGCCAGTGCCTGGCAAGTTTGGACCGCTGGGCGTCAAAGAGTTCGAAGTTTTTGATTTGCCCTACATCTTCAAGGACATTGATGCGGTGCACCGCTTTGCCCGCGGCCCGGGTGGTGCTGGTCTGCTCAAGAAACTCGAAACCCGTGGTGTCACTGGTTTGGCGTATTGGGACAACGGCTTTCGCGTGATGAGTGCCAACAAGCCGATCCGCACGCCAGCTGACATGAAGGGGCTGAAGATGCGCATCAACTCCAGCAAGGTCAACGCCGCCATCATGAAAGCGGGTGGCGCGCAACCGCAAAGCCTGGCGTTCTCCGAGGTTTATCAAGCACTGCAAACCGGCGTGGTTGATGGCACGGAAGGTCCGCTGTCCAATCTGTACACGCAAAAGCAGTATGAGGTACAAAAACACGTCACCCTGAGCTATCACACCATCAGCAACTATGTGGTGGTGGCCAACAAGAAGTTCTGGGACGGGCTGCCGGCCAACATCCGCACCACGCTTGAAGGGGCCATCAAGGACGCGACTGAATTCAACGACAGCGTGGCTGAAAAGGATGAGGCTGCATCACTGGCCGCCATCAAGGCATCCGGCAAATCAACGGTTTACGCCCCCACACCTGCGGAAATGGATCTGTGGGCCAAGACCATGATGCCGGTGCATGACGAGATGGCCGACCGGGTTGGCGGCAAAGCCTTCATTGACTCGGTTCGGGCCGCTTCCGCCAAATAAGCGCCCGTCGCGTTCTGACGCAGCTTTGGGCAGGCCAAGTTCGGCACGCCCATGGTGCAGTCACGCGCGCCAACAGACTGGAACCCCCATGAAATTTCTTGACCGACTCGAAGAACTGCTGATTGCGTTCCTCATCGCTGGCGCCACGCTGGTGATTTTCACTGCCGTGGTGCATCGTTTTCTGGCATCCTGGAATATTCCCGTGATACAGGAACATCGCCATTGCCATCAACATGTCGTGGGCACAGGAGCTGTGCATCATCATGTTTGTCTGGATGGCCAAGTTTGGCGCTGCTTATGGTGTGCGCACCGGCATTCACGTCGGGGTCGATGTCATCATCAACCGATTGGGTGAGAAAAAGCGCCGGGGATTTGTGCTTTTCGGATTGCTGGCCGGTGCGCTGTTCACGCTGATTGTGGCGGTGCTTGGGGTGCGTTTTGTCTGGGAAAACGGTGCCCACTATGCTTTCATGCACGCCTTGGGACAAGCTTCTGAAGGCATGTTTCCCGGCCCGACCACGCCCGATCTGGAATGGCAAACCTGGATTGTTTACTCTGCCATTCCACTGGGTACGGCCTTGATGTGTTTCCGCTTTTTGCAGGTGGCGTACACCTTTACTCGCACCGGTGAGTTGCCGCACCATGACCACAGCCATGTCGATGGGCTCGATGAAGTGGACATCACCGACGAATTTCACCCGCACGAGCTGCACGCTGCGCATATCGCCAATGCACATGGGAGCAAGAAGCCATGAGCACCGCCGTCATTCTGTTTTTGCTGATCGCGCTCATGCTCACGGGCATGCCGATCTCGATTTCTCTCGGTCTGACCGTTCTTTCATTCCTGTACCTGTTCACCCAGGTGCCGATCGAATCGGTGGCGCTCAAGTTGTTTACTGGCATCGAGAAGTTCGAGATCATGGCGATTCCGTTCTTTATTCTGGCGGGCAACTTTTTGACCCACGGTGGCGTGGCACGGCGCATGATCCACTTTGCCACCTCCATGGTGGGCCACTTTTATGGTGGTCTGGGCTTGTCGGGCGTGGTGGCGTGCGCCCTGTTTGCTGCCATTTCAGGCTCGTCACCGGCCACCGTGGTGGCCATTGGTTCGATTTTGCTGCCCGCCATGGTCAAGGCTGGTTACCCGATGAAATTTGGCGCGGGCGTGGTCACAACGGCGGGTGGCCTGGGCATTTTGATTCCGCCATCGATTGCCATGATCATTTACGCCGTGGCTACCAACTCATCCATTGGTGCACTGTTCATGGCCGGTGTCATTCCGGGTCTGGTGCTGGCCTTTTTGCTGGGCGTGACCACCTGGTATATCGCGCGCAAAAATAACTACCCGCGCCAGCGCAAGGCCAGCTGGGCCGAGCGTTGGAAAGCATTGCGCGAGGCATTCTGGGGCGTGCTGCTGGTGTTCATTGTGATGGGCGGCATTTACTCCGGGGTCTTCACACCGACCGAAGCTGCCGCCGTGGCGGCGGTCTACTCCTTCGTCGTGGCTATCTATGTGTACAAAGACATGCAGCTCAAGGACGTGACCAAGGTTTTGGTGTCGTCAGCCAACATGAGTGCGATGCTGCTCTACATCATCACCAACGCGGCGCTGTTCTCGTTCTTGATGTCGTACCAGCATGTGCCTGAAGAAATGGCCGGCTGGATGCTGTCACAAGGGCTGGGTCCACTGGGCTTTTTGTTGATTGCCAACATCTTGCTGCTGGCTGCAGGCAACTTCATGGAGCCCTCATCCATCATCCTGATCCTGGCGCCCATCTTGTTCCCGATTGCGATCAAGCTGGGCATTGACCCGATCCACTTCGGCATCATCATGACGGTGAACATGGAAATTGGCATGTGCCACCCGCCGGTGGGGTTGAACTTGTATGTGGCCTCGGGCATCACCAAAATGGGAATTACCGAACTCACCGTGGCCGTCTGGCCCTGGCTGCTGACCATGCTGGCTTTTCTGGTACTGGTCACCTACTGGGCGCCGCTGTCGCTGTGGCTGCCCAAAACGCTGGGAATGATGTAACAAATCGTGCTCTAGCCCTTATGAAATAAGCGCTGCTAGCTCACTTTTTTATATTGGAAACAGAAACATGAACCTGACTGACTGGATTGGTCGCAGCGAGCGGGTATCCGATACGGCCACGCCCACGCCCTACGCTGCGCTGTCTGCCACCTTTGACCGCGAGGCCGGCCGCCCAGTGCCCGGCACACCGCTGCCGGCGCTGTGGCACTGGCTTTACTTCTTGCCTCTTTATCGCCAATCCGAAATTGGGGCCGATGGTCATGCCAAGCGTGGTGGTTTTCTGCCGCCGGTGCCGCTGCCGCGGCGCATGTGGGCCGGCAGTCAGTTCACTTTTCACCAGCCTTTGCGTATTGGTGACGCGCTGGAGCGCACCTCGACCATCGCCGATGTAGCCGAGAAATCCGGCCGCACCGGCAAACTGGTGTTTGTCAAGGTGCGCCACGAAGTTCGCCGCGAAGGCGAGGCCGAGATTGCGCTGACCGAGTTCCACGACATCGTTTACCGCGAGGCTGCCCGACCTGACGACGTGGCACCGCACCCAAGGCGGCAACAGCAGCGTCCACCTGGGAAAAGAAATGGGTGCCCGATGACGTGCTGCTATTTCGTTACTCGGCACTGACCTTCAACGGTCACCGCATCCACTACGACCGAAAATACGTCACCGAGGTCGAGGGCTACCCCGGCCTGATCGTGCATGGTCCGATGGTGGCCACGTTATTGCTCGACCTGTTGCGCTACCAGATGCCTGACGCGCAGGTACTCAGCTACGAGTTCCGTGCTGTGCGCCCGGTGTTTGACATCCACCCCTTCTTTGTCTGCGGCGAGCCATCCGAAGACGGCAAAACCATCCATCTGTGGGCCAAAGACCATGAAGGTTGGCTGACCATGGATGCCACCGCGGTCATCGCCTGAATCCATGCCCAAATCATCCGTACACCCATGATTTGGGCACGGAATACGGAGCCCCTATGCAACCTCTCAAAAATATCACCGTCGTTACCCTGGAGCATGCCATTGCCGCCCCGTTTGCCACGCGCCAGCTGGCTGACCTGGGTGCGCGTGTCATCAAGATCGAGCGCCCCGGCGTGGGCGACTTTGCCCGGGGTTACGACAAACGCGTGCGTGGCCTGGCCTCGCACTTTGTCTGGACCAACCGTAGCAAGGAAAGCCTGACACTCGATGTGAAACACCCCGAGGCGCAAAAGATCCTCAAACGTCTGATCGAGGAAGACGCCGACGTGGTGGTGCAAAACCTGGCGCCCGGTGCCGCCGCCCGCTTAGGGCTCTCGTATGCGGCTTTGAGCGCCGCCAGGCCCGGCATCATCGTTTGTGACATTTCGGGTTATGGCGACAACGGCCCCTACCGCGACAAAAAAGCCTACGACCTGCTGATCCAGAGCGAGGCCGGTTTTGTGTCGGTGACCGGCACCGAAGACACACCGTCCAAGGCCGGGCCGTCGATTGCCGACATTGCGGCGGGCATGTACGCCTACACCAACATTCTGGCTGCGCTGATGCATCGCCAGCAAACCGGCGAGGGTCAGCACATCGACATCTCGATGCTTGAAGCCCTCACCGAGTGGATGGGTTACCCGCTGTACTACAGCCTGGACGGTGCCGCACCGCCGCAGCGCACCGGCGCCAGCCACGCCACCATTTACCCCTATGGTCCCTTCCACGCCGGTGACGGCAAAACCGTGATGCTGGGCCTGCAAAACGAGCGCGAGTGGAAAGCGTTTTGCGAGCAGGTTTTGCAACAACCCGAGTTGGCCAGCGATGAGCGTTTTGCCAGCAACCCCAAACGGGTGGCGCAGCGGGCCGCGTTGTATGCACTGATCGTGCAGGCGTTTTCCACGCTGACGGCAACGCAGGTGGTGCAACGCCTGGAGGCTGCGCAGATTGCCAACGCCCAGGTCAACACCATGGCCGAGGTCTGGGCACACCCGCAACTGCAGGCGCGCAAGCGCTGGTCTTCGGTGGACACCTCGGTCGGCACGGTGCCGGCCCTGTTGCCACCCGGCTCCTGGACAAAAGGCGCACCGCGCATGGACGCGGTGCCGGCTTTGGGTCAGCACACAGATGCCATCCTCAGCGCTCTGGGCTACAGCGGCGAACAAATCGTTGCCTTGCGCGCCGAAGGGGCGGTGTGAGTGCCATGAGCCTTCAGCAGCCGCTCACCTATCTGTTTGTGCCGGGCAACCGGCCCGAGCGATTTGCCAAGGCACTGGCCAGCGGCGCAGACCGGGTGATTCTGGATCTGGAAGACGCGGTTGCACCGGCCGACAAAGCCTCTGCGCGCGGGGCCATCGCCGGTTGGGTAGCAAGCCTGGCGGCCGACGCGGTGGACCGTTTGCTGGTGCGCATCAACGATGTGACGAGTCCCTGCCACCTTGATGATCTTTTGTGCCTGCAGCGCTTATGTATCAAGCACTTCATGCTATCCAAATGTGAGTCAACCGAACAAGTTGCACATGTCCTGGCGCACCTGCCACCGGGCTCGCGGGTGTTGCCATTGATTGAAACCGTGCGCGGCGTACTGGCCGCAACAGCCATTGCGCAGGCGCCAGGCGTATCACGGCTGGCCTTTGGTTCGCTGGACTATTTGCTGGATCTTGACCTGCCCGGTCCCGGCTTTGCGCTGGATGCTGCAGCACTGACGATTGCCATGGCTTCACGTGCCGCCAACCTGCCGCCACCCGTGGCCGGTGTCACGCCAGAACTCGATGCGACCCAGGTGCAAAGCGATCTGGCGCACGCCCGAGCCTTGGGTTTTGGCGCCAAGATGTGCATCCACCCCAGCCAGGTGGCCGTGGTGCGCGAGGCTTTCCGCCCTGACGAGCAGTCGCTGGCCTGGGCGACCCGGGTCGTCAACGCCTGGCAAGCTGCCGCCACCCCCGGCGCGATTCAGGTCGATGGCCGCATGGTGGACAAACCCGTGGTGCTCAAGGCGCAACGCATCCTGTCGTGCGCTGAATTCACCGCCTGAGACCCCTATTTTGTGACCCATCAACCTTCCAAAAGGAACCCCATGACAGCCACCATCATCGATTCGCGCATTTTTGGCGACATGTTCAGCGATGTCCGTATGCGCCAGGTCTGGTCCGACGAAAACCGCACGGCCAAGTACCTGGACATCGAACGCGCACTGGCCAAGGTGCAAGGTCAACTGGGACTGATTCCACAGGAAGCAGCGGATGAGATCGTCCGGCACTGTGAACTGTCGATGATTGACTGGGACCAGCTCAAGGCCAAAACCGAGCAGATTGGTTACCCCATCATCGCCGTCGTCAACCAGATCAACGCCAACTGCCGTGACCGACTCGGCGAATACTGCCACTGGGGTGCCACCACACAAGACATCACCGACACGGCAGCGGTATTACAAATGCGCGAAGGCCTGGCATTGATTGAGCAGGACCTGGCTGATATTTCTGATGCGCTGGCTGCCCTGGTCGCCAAGCACCGCGACACACCGATCATTGGTCGCAGCAACCTGCAGCAAGCTACCCCCATCACCTTTGGCTACAAGATGGCCAGCATTCTGGCGGGCATCGAACGTCATCGTGAGCGCCTGAGCCAGCTCAAACCCCGTGTGCTGATGGGTGAGTTTGGCGGTGCCTCGGGCACACTCTCGTCGCTGGAAACCGGGGCCATGGAAACCCAGGCGGCGCTGATGCAGGAGCTGGGTCTGGCGCAGCCGCTGATCTCCTGGCACACCGTGCGCGACACCGTTGCCGAGGTCGGCGCCTTCCTGGGTTTGGTGGGCGGGTCGCTGGGCAAGATCGCCATGGACGTGAAGCTGCTGATGCAGACCGAAGTGGCCGAGGTGTTTGAACCGTATGCGCCGGGGCGCGGGTCGTCTTCGACCATGCCGCAAAAGCGCAACCCGATTTCGTGTTTGTACATTCACGCCTGTGTTTCCGTCGTGCGCCAGCATGCCGCCTCGCTGATGGAGGCCATGGTGGCGGACCACGAACGCTCTACCGGCCCGTGGGAAATTGAATGGGTGGCATTGCCCGAGATCTTTTGCCTGCTCTCGGGGGCACTCAAACAAACCAAGTTTGTGCTGCAAGGCCTGGAGGTGGACGCGGTGCGCATGCGCGCCAACATGGACATCACGCATGGTCTGGTGATGTCCGAATCGGTGATGATGGGTCTGGGGCCGTACATCGGGCGCGAGTATGCGCACGATCTGGTGTACGACCTGTGCCGCCAGGCGCTGCGCGAACAGCGCCCGTTGATCGACATCCTCGAAGCCCACCCCGAAATCAACACCCACCTGAACCGGGCGCAGCTCGAAGCCCTGTGCAACCCCGTCAACCACCTGGGTCAGGCCGGTGTGATGGTTGACCGCGTGTTGGCGGCCCGCAGAAAGGCCTGAAACCACCATGACTTCGTCTGACAACAAATCGCCCGCCAGCGCCGTAGACGTGCTGGTGATCGGCGGTGGCAACGCCGCCTTGTGCGCCGCGCTGATGGCGCGCGAGGCGGGCGCCAGCGTGCTGCTGCTGGAAGCGGCCCCGCGCGAATGGCGCGGCGGCAACTCGGCCCACACCCGCAATCTGCGCTGCATGCACGACGCGCCGCAAGATGTGCTGGTCGATGCCTACCCCGAAGAAGAATTCTGGCAAGACCTGCTCAAGGTGACCGGCGGCATCACCAATGAGCAACTGGCCCGCCGGGTGATCCGCGACTCCAGCACCTGCCGCCCGTGGATGCGCAGCCACGGCGTGCACTTTCAGCCCTCGCTCTCGGGGGCCTTGCACACGGCGCGCACCAACGCCTTTTTTATGGGCGGTGGCAAGGCGCTGGTCAATGCCTATTTCCGCAGCGCCGAAAAGCTGGGGGTGCAGGTGCGTTACAACGCGCCGGTGAACCGCCTGGAGATCGAGAACGGCCATTTTGTCGCGGCTCATGTGTCAACCCAGCACCCCGACGGCAGCACCAGCACCGAGCGCATCACCGCCCGAGCCTGCGTGCTGGCCGCTGGCGGCTTCGAGTCCAACCGCGACTGGCTGCGCGAAGCCTGGGGCACCAATGAGCGCGGCGAAACCCCATCCGACAACTTTTTGATTCGCGGCACGAAGTTCAACCAGGGCGTGCTGCTGCGCCATCTACTCAATGACCATGGCGCCGATGCCATTGGCGACCCCACACAGGCGCACATGGTGGCCATAGATGCGCGGGCGCCGCTGTACGACGGCGGCATCTGCACCCGCATTGACTGTGTGTCACTCGGTGTGGTGGTGAACCGTGATGCCCAGCGCTTTTATGACGAAGGCGAAGACTTCTGGCCCAAGCGCTACGCCATTTGGGGGCGACTGGTGGCCCAGCAGCCCGGACAGCAGGCCTATTCCATCATTGATGCCAAGGCCATTGGCCGCTTCATGCCACCCGTGTTCCCCGGGGTCAAGGCACAGTCGCTGGAAGAACTGGCCAGCCAGCTTGGGCTTGATGTGAGCACGTTTATGCAAACCCTCAACCGCTACAACCAGGCTTGCCAGGTGGGCAGTTTTGACCACACCGCGCTGGACGACTGCCACACCGAAGGCGTGATGCCCGCCAAAACCCACTGGGCCCGGCCCATCGACACGGCACCGTTTTACGCCTACGCGTTGCGCCCAGGGGTTACCTTCACCTACCTGGGTCTAAAAACCGACGAAACGGCTGCCGTGCGTTTTGGCGATGCACCCAGCGACAACCTGTTTGTGGCTGGCGAGATGATGGCCGGCAATGTGCTTGGCAAGGGCTACACAGCCGGTGTCGGCATGTCGATTGGCACAGCTTTTGGCCGTATTGCCGGCACCCAGTCTGCGCAAGCAGCTACTCAATCAGGAGCTAAACATGCACACGCTTGATGCCCTGATTCAGGACGCCCGGCAGACAGCTGCCGGCCATGGCCCGACCTCTCCAGCGGTGACTGAGGTCGCAAGGCAATTGCAAATCTGCAACGCCTGTCGTTACTGCGAAGGTTTTTGCGCCGTTTTCCCAGCAATGACGCGGCGGCTCGAATTTGGCGCTGCCGATGTGCATTACCTGGCCAACCTGTGCCACAACTGCGGTGCCTGCCTGCACGCCTGCCAGTACGCGCCGCCGCATGAATTTGCCGTGAACGTGCCGCAAGCCATGGCGCAGGTGCGTGGTGAAACCTATGTGGCCTATGCCTGGCCGGCCGCCTTTGGCAAGCTGTACCAGCGCAGTGGCCTGACCGTGTCGCTGGCGCTGGCGGCCGGTTTGGCGCTGTTCTTGATACTGGCGCTGGCTTTCAACGGCAGCCTGTGGGGCGGGCAAGCGGCGGGTGACTTTTTCAAATTGTTCCCGCACAACCTGCTGGTGTCGATGTTTGTGCCGGTTTTCTTGTGGGCGGTACTGGCACTGGGCATTGGCGTGACGCGCTTCCTTCAGGATGTTTCCCCGGCGACCACGGGGCAAGCCATTGCCGGTGGTGATGCCCTGCAAGCCACCCGCGATGTGCTGACGCTCAAATACCTGGACGGCGGTCACGGTGAGGGTTGCCATAACGAGGACGACGCCTACACCCTGTCGCGCAGCCGGTCCCATCATTTGACGTTTTACGGCTTTATGCTGTGTTTTGCCGCCACCGGTGTCGCCACGATTTACCACTACGCCTTGGGCTGGCACGCGCCGTATGAGCTGCCCAGCCTGCCAAAATTGCTGGGCGTGGCCGGTGGCGTCAGTCTCTTGCTGGGCACCGTGGGTTTGTTCAGGCTCAAGCTCAGTCGCCACCCATTGCATGGCGACGCGGCCCAGAAACCGATGGATTTCGGCTTTATCGCACTGCTGTTTTTGACCAGCCTCACCGGTCTGCTGTTGTGGCTAGGGCGCAGCACACCAGCGCTGGCGTTGCTATTGGCATTGCACCTGGGTGTGGTGATGGCGCTGTTTGCCACGCTGCCCTACGGCAAGTTTGCCCACGGCATCTTCCGCACCGCGTCGCTGCTGCGCTACGCGGTGGAAAAACGCCAGCCCAGCACCCTGGCATTGGGAGACGACTGACATGACGCTGTCGATTCCCTGCGTGCTGATGCGCGCTGGCACCTCGCGCGGGCCATTTTTTCTGCGCGACTGGTTGCCTGAAGGCGACGAGGCGCGCAACCAGGCGCTGATTGGCGCCATTGGCGCGTCTGACCCACTGCAGCTCGACGGGCTGGGGGGAGGCAGCACACTCAACAGCAAGGTGGCCATTGTTTCGCGCTCGACCCAGCCCGATTGCGATCTGGACTACCTGTTTGCCCAGGTGGGCGTGGGGCACCAGTCGGTCGATACCCGGCCCAATTGCGGCAATATGCTGTCGGGCGTGGCGCCGTTTGCGCTTGACCAGGGCCTGATTCCGGCGCAGGACGGCAGCACGACGGTGCGGGTTTACAACGTCAACACGCGCTCCAAAATCGACGTGACCGTGTGCACACCGGGCGGCAAGGTGACCTACGAAGGGGATGCCCGCATTGACGGCGTGGCGGGCACGGCGGCGCCGGTGTTGCTGAATTTTCTGGATGCCTGGGGTTCGGTGACCGGAAAGCTGTTTCCCACCGGTGCGCGTATCGACAACATTGACGGCCTGCAGGTCACTTGTATTGATGCGGCCATGCCGCTGATGATGCTGCGTGCGGCTGATCTGGGCTTGAGTGGCCGCGAGCGACCGGCAGAGTTGGATGCCAACACCGCGCTGCTGGCGCGCATCGAATCGCTCAGGTTGCAAGCCGGCCAGCGCATGGGCCTGGGTGACGTATCGGGCAGCGTGGTGCCCAAGCCGGTGCTGGTGAGTGCCGGTGATGCTCCCAACAGCATCACCTCGCGTTATTTCACGCCGCACAAGTGCCATGCTTCGCACGCGGTCACTGGCGCCATTGGTGTGGCCACGGCATTTGCCTTGCCCGGCACGGTGGCCAGCGGTGCCTGCCTGGCAGCAGGTCGTCACAACCTGATTGTGCTGCACCCGGCTGGTCAGATTGATGTGGAAATCACGATGCAGGGCGCAGGCGTTCAGGCCAGCTTGCATAGCGCCGCGCTGGTGCGCACCGTGCGCAAGATCATGCAAGGGGTGCTGCACTTGCCGGGGTATGTTTTCCCACCCGTTGCGGCCGCCACTGCGATGACGAGCACCACACCAAACCCGCGCCAGTTCCCGCAGCGTGAGGTGCACATCATCGTGCCCACCAGTGCCGGCGGTGGCAACGACACCATGGCTCGCACCCTGACGCGCAAGCTCGGACCGCTGTTAGGTCAGCCGGTGGTGGTGGACAACCGGGCCGGGGCCAATGGCACCATCGCCAGCGAATACGTGGCCGCCGCCCAGCCCGATGGTCATACCCTGCTGTTTGGCTACATCGCCACACACGGCATCAACCCGGCGCTCAAAAAATTGCGCTATGACCCATTGGCCGACTTTGCGCCGATTGGGCTGATTGGTTACTCCCCCACCTTGCTGGTGGTACCCGCTGAGCTGCCGGTCTATTCGGTGGAAGAACTGGTGCGCCTGCTGCGCAGTTCAGGCAGTAGGTTGAGCTACGCCTCTGCGGGCGAAGGCACTGTGCCCCACCTTGCAGCTGAACTGTTCAAGCTGCAAACTGGCACCGAGCTGCAGCGCATCGACTTCTCTGGTGCTGCACCAGCCATTGCAGACGTGGCGAATGGGCTGGTGCAAGTCATGTTTCCAAGTCTTTTTACCGCACAACCGTATCTACGCAGTGGCAAACTCCGAGCGCTGGCCGTCGCCGGGTCTTCCCGCCTGCCCTCGCTGCCTGACATACCCACTTTGGTGGATACAGGTATACCGGGTGTGGAACTTACCCAGTGGTATGCGCTGTTTGCCCCAGCAAAGACCTCAGCGCAGGTAACGCGCCAACTCAATACTGCACTGAACGCAGTGCTGCAAGACCTCGAGATCGTCGCCCGCATGGAAGCCGATGGTGCTCGCGTGCAGGCCTCCTCACCCGGTGAGTTACATGACCTGCTCATTGCCGAGAGTGAAAAATGGCAAGGCGTGGTGATGAATACAGGTCTGCGGTCTGAGGCGCTACCCGATTTTTAGACTGTCAACAATTTCCGAACGGCTGTTTCAGTGGTGGCGCTTTGGAAGGCTGGTTGCCACTGAAGGGGCTTTGGGCGACTTCCAGCCACAGGCCGGGGTCTACAAACAACATCAGACTTTAGTCCAATAACTATAAGGGCTACTCGCTATTGATAACGCAGCAACCTGTAAGGCAGACCCGTTGCATCAGGAGAACTCAAAACTTGCAAAATCGGCCCACCGATGAAATTTCAGGTAAATTCTGCGCAATGTCTCCGCTCCAAGCGCGCAAACGCGCCCAATCCCCCCGCTTTTCCAGTACCGAATTTCGCACCGCCTTGGGCATGTTTGCCACGGGCGTGACGATTGTCACGGCGCGTGCGCCCGATGGCCAACTGGTCGGCCTCACGGCCAACTCGTTCAACTCGGTGTCGCTGAAACCGCCGCTGGTGCTGTGGAGCCTGTCGCAGGCGGCCAGCTCCATGGACGCGTTCCGTGATGGCTCGCACTACGCCATTAACATTCTGGCAGCCGACCAACAGGCGCTGGCCATGCGTTTTGCCACCAAGGGTGTCAACCGCTTTGCGGATATGGCGTTTATCGAAGGGGCCTGCGGCGCGCCACTGATTGCAGGTTGTGTGGCCAGCTTTGAGTGTTTTAACCGCAGCCGCTATGTGGAAGGCGACCACGTGATTTTTGTCGGTGAGGTCGAGCACTGCAGCCACCGTGCCGGTGCCTCGCCGCTGCTGTACCACGGCGGACGTTTTTACACCGAGCACCCGGTGCTGGCCTGATTTTCAAAGCGCTTTCATGAACCGACACCTTTGGCTGCTGGCCATCTGTCAGGGCCTGTTCCTGACCAACAATGTCACCTTTATTGCCATCAACGGCCTGGTGGGGTTTAGTTTGGCACCGCTGGGCTGGATGGCCACGCTGCCGGTCATGGGCTATGTGGTGGGCGGGGCGCTGTCGACCGCGCTGGTGGCAAAAACCCAGCACCGTTTTGGCCGCAAGGCCTCGTTTCAGTTCGGGCTGCTGGTGGCGCTGGGCAGTGCCTTGCTGTGTGCCTTTGCGGCGGTGAGCAAAAACTTCTGGCTGCTGTGCGCCGCCACACTGGTGGCCGGCTACTACAACGCCAACGGCAACCTGTACCGGTTTGCCGCGGCTGAGCTGGCAGGCGCGGGTTTTCGGGAAAAGGCCGTGTCGCTGGTGATGGCCGGGGGGCTGATCGGCGCGGTGCTGGGCCCCAATCTGGCCGCACAGACGCGCACGCTGACCGAAGTGCCGTTTGTGGGCGCCTACCTGGCCCTGGCTGGCGTGGCGCTGGTGTCGATGGGGGTGCTGTACTTCATCAACTTTCCTCCCTTGCCACCCAAACAGGCTTCGGGAGATGGCCGGGCCTTGGGTCAGATCATGCGCCAGCCGGTGTTCATGGTGGCCGCTGTCACCGGAGCCCTGGGCTTTGGCGTGATGAACCTGCTGATGGCCGCCACGCCGCTGGCCATGCAGCAGTGCAGCCTGCCGTTCAGCGACGCGGCGCTGGTGCTGGAGTGGCATGTGATTGGCATGTTTGCGCCGGGTTTCTTTACCGGGCACCTGATCAAACGTTTTGGCGTGTTGCCGATCATGGGCATCGGCGTGGTGCTGAACCTGCTATGCATCGGCATTGCGCTCTCGGGCGTAGATTTGCACCAGTTTCTGATCGCGCTGTTTTTGCTGGGTGTGGGCTGGAATTTTCTGTTTACCGGCAGCACAACACTGTCATTGCAAACCTACACCCCGGCCGAGAAAGACCGGGCGCAGGGGGCCCTGAACTTCTTTGTGTTTGCCACCACGGCACTGAGCTCGTTCAGCTCGGGCGTGCTGGTCACCACCAGTGGCTGGCAGTGGCTCAACATCGGCTCGATCGTACCGGTGGTGCTCACGGGTGCGGCCATTCTCTGGCTGGCCAGGCAGCCCAGGCGTGCGGGTATGATTTAACGCTGACGGGGTGCGCAGATCGCCTCGCTTTTCCCCAACTCTGGAGACTCTTTTTCATGCAACGACGCGAACTCATTCTCGGCACACTTGCCGCAGCCTCACTCCCCTTGCTTGCAACAGCCCAGACGCTTGAAAAGCCCAAGCTCACGCTGGCCGTTGGCGGCAAAAACCTGCTGTATTACCTGCCCCTGACGATTGCCGAGCAATTGGGTTATTTCAAGGCCGAGGGGCTGGATGTGACGATTGTGGACTTTGCCGGCGGTGCCAAAGCCCTGCAGGCGGTGGTGGGTGGCAGTGCCGATGTGGTGTCGGGCGCGTTTGAACACACGGTCAACATGCAGTTCAAGGGCCAGCCCATGCGCGCCTTTGTGCTGCAGGGTGCCACACCGCAAATTGTCCTGGGCATCAACCCTAAAACCCTGCCCAATTTCAAGACCATCGCCGACCTGAAAGGCAAAAAGGTCGGTGTATCGGCACCCGGCAGTTCGACCAATGTGATGGTGAACTTTTTGCTGGCCAAGGCTGGCCTGAAACCCGGCGATGTCAGCATCATTGGTGTGGGCACCGGCAGCGGTGCGGTGGCGGCCATGCGCACCGGCCAGATCGACGCCATGAGCAACCTGGACCCGGTCATCACCCTGCTGCTGCGCTCGGGCGACCTGAAGATTGTGTCGGACACACGCCGGCCCGCCGAGTCTGAAAAGGTGTTTGGCGGCCCGATGCCAGCGGGTTGCCTGTATGCGCCGCAAGCCTTCGTCGACAAACACCCCAACAGCGTGCAGGCACTGACCAATGCCATGGTGCGCGCCAGCAAGTGGATTCAGACCGCGGGTGCTGCCGAGATCATCAAGGCTGTGCCCGAGAGTTATCTGCTGGGTGACCGCGCGGTGTACATCGACGCGTTTCTGGCGGCCAAAGGCTCGCTGTCACCCGACGGCATGATTCCCGAAAAAGGCCCGCTAACCGCCTTCAAGGCGCTGGCCAGTGTGGACGAGAAGCTGGCCGCCGCCAAGCTGGACCTGAGCGCGGTTTACACCAACGACTTTGTCAAAAAGGCCAACGCCAAATACCCCAAAGGCTGACATGACACCAGCGCTTGACCTGCAGGGGGTGGCCTGCACGTTTACCGACCGGCACAACCCCGGCCAGCGCTACACCGCCGTCAAGGACGTGAGCCTGACGGTTGGCGCGGGCGAATTTGTCAGCGTGGTGGGCCCCACCGGTTGTGGCAAGAGCACGCTGCTGAATGTGGGTGCCGGGCTGCTGGTGCCCAGCACTGGCACGGTGACCGTGTTTGGCCAGCCCTTAAAAGGCATCAACAAGCGCGCCGGCTACATGTTTCAGACCGAGAGCCTGATGCCCTGGCGCACGGCACTGGCCAACGTGATGGCGGGGCTGGAGTTTCATGGTGTGCCTCAGGCGCAAGCCCGCGCGCAAGCCGACGAATGGCTGCGCCGCGTCGGCCTGGGCGGTTTTGGCGACCGCTACCCACACCAGATGAGCGGTGGCATGCGCAAGCGGGTCAGTCTGGCGCAGACGTTGGTGCTTGACCCCGACATCATTTTGATGGACGAGCCGTTTTCAGCGCTCGACATCCAGACCCGCCAGCTGATGGAAAACGAGCTGCTGGCGTTGTGGCAGGCCGGCGAGCGCCGGTCCGCCCCAAGCTCGCCAGCACCTCCCACGGCGGGGCAGCCCGCAGGGCGTGGGGGGCCACCAGGTCGCAAGGCCGTGTTGTTCATCACCCATGATCTGGACGAAGCCATTGCCATGAGCGACCGTGTGGTGGTGCTGAGTGCCGGGCCTGGAAGCCAACCAATTGGCGAGTTCAGCATTGACATCGAGCGCCCACGCGACGTGGCCGAGGTCAAGATGACACCGCGCTTCATCGAACTGCACAAAGCCATCTGGGCCGTGCTGCGCGAAGAGGTGCTCAAGGGCTACCAGCAACAATTGGAGGCGGTGTAGGCGCGTTGTGGAAACTGATCAGATGAGCTGGGAATTGGGCAGGGGCATGGTCGGTGGCCACGTCATCGACGGCTGCCTGGGCGCCGACGCTGGCGCCCAAGACAGCGCCAAGTGCCGGGGTGCCAACGCTTCGCCTGGTCCGCTCAGTCGCCAGTGATCCGGTCTCGACCGGCTTGTTTGGAGCGATACAGCGCAGCGTCAGCTCGGGCTGTCAGTGTTTGTGCATCATCACCGGCATGCATCGACGCCATACCACCAGAGACGGTGACAGTCAGCACCACCACCTGGGTCCGTCGGTCGCGAATTTTCAGCGCCTTGGTGCGGGTACGCACCAGTTCCGCCAGCTTGCTGCATTCCTGCTGGGTTGTGTCAGGCATCAACATCGAGAATTCTTCGCCGCCATAACGTGCCGCGCTGATGCCCGAATTAGCCGGAACACAACTCCTGAGTACCTCGCCGAGCGCTTGCAGCACCCGGTCTCCCATCACATGTCCGTGCGTGTCATTGACCTTTTTGAAATGGTCAAGATCAAACATGACCAGCCAGTGTGATCGGCCAGGCCCGACGGGTTGCTCCAGCATGCTGGCTAGTTTTTGTTCAAACCCTTTACGATTGAGCACCTGGGTCAAGGCATCAAGCAGGGACTCGTCGCGTACCCTGGCCAGTTCACCTTGCAATCGCTGGATCTCCAGCTGGTTGACCTTGACCTCGGATTCCAGTGCCTGGGCCGAACTGCGCATGCGAGCGCTGCCTTCAATCACCTTGGCGACGGCGGGTATGGCCAGCTTGTTGTTGGCACCGAGCAACTCTGACACCAGGGTTTCAAGTTGTACGCCAAACTCTCCAGCCTGACCACCGGCGAGTGACGCCTTGTCGCCGAGCGATTGCATCACGCGCTGCAATTCACTGCCAATACGGTGCATCGCCTGCGGATCCACCTCGGCCACATGCAATTGGTAAAGATTCAACAGGTCCGCATCACCCAGGCGTGGCTGTGACTGCAGGCGCTCATCCACGGCCTGGTTGAGCTGCTTGTTCATGCCCGCCGCATATTCGAACCAGACTGTGAAGGTCAAAGGGTTGAACGCAGCATCATGCTGACCCATGTGTCCAAGCACCATGCGCAGCAGCTCTGCACTTTTTTCCTTCGATTGAGAATACCGTAAATTTGAATTTTTCATGACAGGTCCAACAAGCGCCGGATCATAGCGTCCTATCGGAAAAAAGCGTCCGCACCGGCTTTCAGGGGGTGCGATTCAAACTGATGTGGCGCATTGGTTTTCTCCCTCGCCCTTTGGGAGAGGGCAGGGGTGAGGGCTCAAGCTTGCAGCCCAACCAATCCGGCTGAGAGTGGTAGCGCTGCGAGCCCTCACCCTCTCCCAAAGGGAGAGGGAAAAAGCCCACATCACTTTGACTCGCACCCGCTTTTTGGGGTGGTGGTCAGCCGCTGTTGGTGCGGCCACAGCGCTACTCGGTTTTGCGGCGACGTACCAGTTGCCAGACACCCAGCCCGGCTACCAGGTTGCCCAGCAGCAACAGCGCGGGCCACGGCAGCAGCGGCACGGGCACCGGCGCAGCGGCCACCACGGCGGCGACGCACTGGAAAGTTTGGGTGTGTGTGTTGACGTTTAAGTTGACCGTGCCGGCAAGCACGTTGAGACACCTGCCGAATCCCGTATCGGTGGGTAACGTCATTAGATTGTTGTCAACACATCCGCCCGGGGGCGTGGGGATGACGTTGTCGCGGTTGTCCAATGATGATGGTGCCTGGGCCAATCGTGTCTTCGAGCGTGATGGTCAGCACGCTGCGCGAAGACCCGACAGGGTTGCAGGCAGGGGGCGATTCGGTACTCGTTTGGCTGCTGGTTGATGTCGTGACCGTGTGGTTGTTCGAACCTTGCGCCAGCGCCGCCGGGCTCCACCCCACAACACTGCCGCAAACCACCAGGCTGGCCAGGACGCGAGCGGCGCTGGCGGTGAATGGGCTGGTGTGAGAACGCTGTGTCATGGGTGTTCCTTGGGTTGGCAAGTGCATGGTGACGCTGCGCCCGCGCGCTTGAGTGCTTGGCATCTTACCCTGTGCCCTCGGGGCAAAGCTGCCCGTGTGTTGCAGGCCAGCGACAGGTGCCCGGTGTTGACGACATCAACGCCACTTGGCCGACCTTGCCAATCAGCCGGGTGCCGGCAGCGCTGTTGCGCGACAGTGATCTGGCGGGGTTGCACAGGTCACTACGGGTTTAATAGCGGTTAGCGCTTATGCTATATGGGCTAGAGGGTGATTTGGCTTGTATTGTTGGAGCGATACCACCCGGTACGCCGTTGGGGCAGCACGCGTCCAAACCTTGCCAATGCGCACCAAGCACTTCGACCAGATCAGTGCCAACGGGATCAGTCAATTTATCCGGGTGTTTGGGGTGCGACTCAAAGTGATGTGGCAAGGTGGAAAACCAAAGATTCACGACCCATCAAGTGCGGTGACTCAAACCCGGCCCGGTGATGGGGCCATGTGCATGCGGGTCACATGACCCAATCACCGGGCCTGACACCGTCACCCAATCAACCCATTTGAGAAAACACCTGCCAGCTTTTCAACAGCTCACACAATCAGTCGGGTGATACGCTTTGCGTAGGTCAAGGAGGAGACCGCGTAGCGGTCGGGGGACACGAAGCAAAGCGTATCGCCCGGCTGATTGCCACCACCCGAGCGCTGCCTGCCCGGGCTCCCTGATCGCCTGCGTGCCAGGTGGGTGTCATTCGTGAGAAGTCCACAATCGCGGTAGAGACACCCATTACTGAGCGCCCCCCGCACAGATCCGTACGTGCCCAATTCGGGCATACGGCTCCTACCTTGGGTATTTGACGGCAAAGCGCTGGTCTGGCCATGGATGAAGGATTCTTGGGGTTGGTAGCAATGGCACAGGTTGCACAGCGTCTTCGAGATAACCATCAGAATGGATGAAAATGTGCGTATGTGGAAACTGATCAAACCGCGTAGCGGCAACCTTTGGCTGTGGCAGCTGGGCCTGCTGGTGCTGCTGTTTGTGTTCTGGCATGTGATGACGGTGCCCGGGCTGATCCCGCCCATGATGTTTGACAACGACCGCCAGGCGGCGTTTTTCTTTGGTGAACCGCTCAAGATGGCTGAGCGCATCTGGGTCTGGTTTGTGGCCGATGCGGACATCTACCGGCATCTGGCGGTGACATTGGCCGAGACCCTGATGGCGTTTGCCATTGGCGCCGGGCTGGGTCTGGCCGGTGGCTTGTGGCTGGCGCTGAGCCCGATGGCGTCTGCCATTCTGGAGCCCTACATCAAGGCCATGAACGCCATGCCGCGCATCATCCTTGCACCCATCTTTTCAGTCTGGTTTGGGCTGGGCATGGGCTCCAAGGTGGCGCTGGGCGTGACGCTGGTGTTTTTTATTGTGTTTTTCAACGTTTACCAGGGTGTGAAAGAAGTCAGCCCGGTGGTGCTGGCCAATGCGCGCATGCTGGGGGCCGACCGGCGCCAGCTACTGCGCCATGTTTACCTGCCCAGCGCTACCAGCTGGGTGTTCAGCTCCTTGCATACCAGCGTTGGCCTGGCGTTTGTGGGGGCGGTGGTGGGGGAATACCTGGGCTCCAGCCAGGGTGTGGGTTACCTGATCTTGCAGGCCGAGGGCAGTTTTGACATCAACACCGTGATGGCCGGCATTGTGGTGCTGACGGTATTTGCCCTGGCCCTTGACAGCCTGGTCGGGCGCATTGAGTCGCACCTGATGAAATGGCAGCCGCGCAGCGGTGAAACTGAAAAGCTCTGATCCACTGCGACTGGCCCGATAACCCGCCTATGAGAGGTATATTGCTCTGAAGTGCTCGTTCTGATTGGGTTAAAAGCTACGTAAGTCATAGCGTTATTGACCCAACCGGGTAACCTGGCCAGTCGGTGCGCCAACGCACCGAGATTTCATGCCGCATGGCGCAAGCTGCCATGGCTGCGCTTGAGGGTGTAGCCCGGTGGCACGCGCTGGCCGTGCCCGGTAGCTGGGACGCCATGAAACATATCAAACTGAGCTTCTGGGGCTTTTTGCTCGCGCTTTGCGGCCTATGGGCGCTGGCGGACCCCATCGCAGTCATGCCGGTGACATTTGGCGGCTGGCGATCTTCGTTGCTTAACTTGACCGGCATTGTGGCCATCGGCGTGATGAGCCTGGCGCTGCTACTGGCCGCACGGCCGGTGCTGTTTGAACCATTTTTTGGTGGCCTGGACAAGATGTACCGGCTGCACAAATGGTTGGGCATCACGGCGTTGGTCATGTCTATGGCGCACTGGCTGTGCAAGCAGGTTCCAGGCTGGCTGGTGGATGCCGGCTGGATGGCGCGACCTGAGCGCCTGCGTGGTCCGGAGCCGACGTCAACGGTATTGCAGTTTTTTCAAAGCCAGCGCGGCTTGGCCGAGGGCGTGGGAGAGTGGGCGTTTTACGCAACCGTGGTGCTGCTGATGCTGGCGCTGATCAAGTGGTTTCCGTACCGGCTTTTCTTCAAGACACACCGCCTGCTGGCTGTGGCCTACCTGTTTTTGGTGCTGCATTCCGTGGTGCTGATGAAGTTCAGCTATTGGGGCGAGGCCGTGGGTGCGGTGATGGCCGTGTTGATGCTGGGTGGCAGCGTGGCAGCTGTCACCGTTTTGTTCAGACGCGTGGGGGCTAGCCGACGCGCTGTTGGTGTGGTGGAGCAGATCACCTATCACCGCGAAGTTCGCGTGCTGGAAGTGGCCGTGCAAATCAAGGGGCGCTGGGCTGGCCATCAGAGCGGCCAGTTTGTCTTTGTCACGTTTGATGTGCGCGAAGGCGCCCACCCGTTCACGATTTCATCGGCTTGGACGGGCGACGGCCACATGCAGTTCCTGATCAAGGAACTGGGTGACTACACCCGGGTGTTGCCCGTCACGCTCAAGGTGGGAGACCCGGTCAAAATCGAGGGTCCCTACGGGCAGTTCACCTTTGACAACCCCCGTGTGCAGCAGATCTGGGTGGGTGGTGGCATTGGCATCACCCCGTTTGTGGCCCGTCTGACCGAGCTTGGCCGCAAACCGGACGGTAAAACCGTCAATCTTTTTTACGCCACTGCCATGCCCTACACCCTGGCCATTCACAAGTTGCGCCGACTGGCACGCGATGCCAACGTGCGCTTGCATGTGATGATTGAAGCCCGGGACGGCCGCCTGACGGCACAGCAGATTTGCCAGGAGGTGCCAGACTGGCAGAGCAGTGACATCTGGTTTTGTGGACCACGCGCCTTTGGCCAGGCCTTGCGCAAGAATTTCAACAGCCGGGGCTTTGCCGACGACCGCTTCCACGAAGAACTGTTTGACTTGCGCTAACGACCTGCGTGAATGACCCGCGTTGGGTCAGGCCTACGCCGACTACCGGCCAGACAGCAGCGAGGGGCCCACATCCTGCAGCGGGCCCAGCGGATTTCTGCTGATCTCCACTTCACTGACCATCGGCTGGCCACCCCAGGAGCGGTACACCACCAGATCCTTGACAAACAGGACCAGGCCATTAAAACGCCAGCCTGTGGTTTCGGTACGACGGTGAAAGTTGCTGAAGTCGGCCAGAAAATTGCCGGTGCGCACCCGGGCAATCTTGGCGCCGGTTATTTCGAGTCCGTGGCAGGCATCGCGTGCCTCCAGACAAGCCAGCACGCCAGGGTCCAAGTCTTCGCGTTTGAGCAGCGTGGTGGGCACGAACAACCGCACCACGTCGGAATGGGTCAGGATTTTGGTATTGGGGTGGGTTGCCGGATCAAAGCCATTATTGGCCAGCGTGGCTTTATCGCTCTTCATCGGTTCGAGCTTTTCAATGGCGTCACGCGCCGCTTCAAAGCTGTCAAACGAGGTGGACTCGGTGTGTGACCGGGGCAGCATGGAGGTGCAGGCACTGCCCAGCAACACCAGCGGAAGCAAACAAAGGGCGTATTTCATGCGCCAAGATAGCGCCAGACGGCAGCGCCCTCTGTGCGCCACCGAACCCCACCCGCAAATTCAGTGCAACGCGGCTGCCGCCATCACCTGCGCCACCGCCGCCGTGAGCTTTTTGGCATACGGCACATGCAAAAACTCGTTGGGGCCATGCGCATTGCTCTTGGGGCCCAGCACGCCGCAGACCATCATTTGGGCTTTCGGGAAACCGGTGCTCAGCATGTTCATCAGCGGAATGGTGCCGCCCTGGCCGATATAGCCGCAAGGCGCGCCAAAGCAGCTTTGCGAGGCGGCGTTCAAGGCCTGTTCAAACCACGGCGCAGTGCTGGGCGCATTCCATCCGGTGGCGCCGGCGGCATGGTCAAACGTCACCTTGGCCTGGTAGGGTGCGTTGTCTTCGAGCAGCGCCTTGAGCTGGGCCACGGCACTGGCGGCGTCAATCAGCGGAGGCAGGCGCAGGCTGAGCTTGAAGGCGGTAAACGGCCGCAATACATTGCCGGCGTTGACCAAATCAGGCATGCCTTCAACCCCGGTCACACTCAAGGTTGGCATCCAGGTGCGGTTCAGCAGCGCCTGCAGCGGGTCGGCGGTGGTGGGCAACATGCTTTGTGAGGCACCACCGCAATCGGCGTGCGCCCAGGGAAAACGCTTGTACACCTCAGCACCCAAAATGTCGGCGGTCGCCTGCGCCTGCGCCATGCGGTCAGCTGGCACCTGACAGTGAAACAGCTCAGGCAACAAACGGCCGGTGGCGCTGTCTTCCAGCCGGTCCAGCAGGTGGCGCAGGATGCGAAAGCTGGACGGCACCAGGCCGCTGGCGTCGCCAGAGTGCACCCCCTCGGTCAGCACTTCGACCTTTAACACGCCGCTGGCCATGCCGCGCAGGCTGCTGGTGAGCCACAGCTGGTCGTAGTTGCCGGCACCCGAGTCCAGGCAAATCACCAGGCCAACATCACCCAGGCGCGGTTTCAAGGCATCAATGTAGGGCAGCAAATCGTAAGAACCGCTTTCCTCGCAGGTTTCGATCAGCCCCACCACGCGCGGGTGCGCCACTTGCTGGGTTTTTAGCGCCTGGATGGCGGCGATGGCAGCGTAGAGGGCGTAACCGTCGTCGGCACCGCCGCGGCCATAGAGCTTGCCGTCCTGGTATTTGGGTGTCCACGGCCCCAGGTCACTGCGCCAGCCGCTGAACTCGGGCTGTTTGTCCAAGTGGCCGTACATCAAAATTGTTTGGTCATTTTGGCCTGTAGCCCTTATGCTATCTGCGCTGGCAGCTATTGATTGTGCAGCACCTGAGGAGGCTGCCAGTTCAAAGAACAACACCGGCGTGCGCCCGGGCAGTCGAACGATGTCAAGCGTCAGCCCGGCCACCTTTTGTGCCAGCACCCAGTCGGCCGCGCTGCGCACCACGGTGTCGATAAAGCCATGCTGCGCCCAGTCGGGGTCAAACATGGGCGACTTGGCCGGCACGGCGATGTAATCGGTGAGCTGGCGCACGATGTCGTCGTCCCAAGCGGCGCTGATCTGGCGCAAGGCCTGGGCGGTGTTCAAAATGGAGGGGGATAGGGGTGCGTTCATGCAGGCTCCGGGTCAATGTCAACAAGCCGTGATCATGCCACGACACGCAGGGTTATCGCCAGGGTGCCAGCCAGCCCAGCCCGGCCGAGGTTCCCCCGGACTGCGTGCCACGCGCAGGGCGGTATTCACACCCGACCCAACCGCCGTAGCCCAGTTCGTCGATCAGCTGGAAGAGATACGGGTAGTTCAGCTCGCCGGTGTCGGGCTCATGGCGATCCGGCACACCGGCAATCTGAATGTGGCCAATGCGCCCGGTGGGGAGGTAGCGGCGCAGTTTGGTGGCCACATCACCCTCGGTGACCTGGCAGTGGTACAGGTCCATTTGCACCTGCAGATTGGGTGCCGCCACGGCGTCCAGAATCTCGTGGGCATGATCTTGCCGATTCAGAAAATAGTCGGGCATGTCACGCAGGTTGATCGGCTCGATCAGCAGCGTCACGCCAGAGCGTTTGGCCTGCTCACAGGCCCAGGTCAGATTAGCCACCATCGCGCCCAGCTGGTCTTCACGCGCCAGTCCCTTCGGCAACAGGCCCGACATCACATGCAGCCGCTGGCAACTTAGCGCTGCGCAATAGTCCAGTGCCAGATGCACACCTTGCCTGAACTCGGCCTCGCGCCCCGGCAGGCAGGCCAGTCCGCGCTGGCCCGTGTCCCAGGCGCGGGCGATCGAGTCGGCATCCACCCCACCTGGGGGCGCATTGAACAGCACCTGTTGCAAGCCGTTGGCCTGCAGGCGCGCCACCAGCTCACGTTGCAGCCAGGCGTAAGGAAACAAATATTCCACCGCACAAAAACCATCGCGCGCGGCAGCTTCAAAGCGGTCCAGAAACGGCAGCTCGGTGTATAGAAAACTCAGGTTGGCGGCAAAACGGGGCATGCGAAAAACTCAGGAACGCAGCGTTATCAAATGCTCTAGCACCTGCGTTTCCAGATGTCTGAACGAAGGGATCTGCCGCAAAGGCGCAAGATCTTCAGTTAACTCAGTCACACGGTGCCGGTAGGGGTGCGGATTAAAGCGTCTTTTGCGGCTGGCACTTTGCCCAGACGCGATTTTTAACGCTGCAAAAAGCAGCTCTTTTGGATCTGGTAACGACTCAATGTCCTTGATGGCAGGCAAACCGAGCGGCTCGACGCCGTTCGGATTCCCAACCGCTGACCGGATGGGCAGTTCGTTGGCAATCAGCCAGGCCTCGGTCATACGCACCGGTATCACGCAAATCAGCACGGTTTTTGGCGAATCCGGCCAACTCGCTTCAATCTCACGCTGACGAACGCTTGGGCTCACCCTTTCGGCATCCCGGTGCACAAACAGGATGTCACACGGAAACAGTGCCAGTGCCGCGTCAATTCTGGCCCGCAGGCCGCTGGCCAAAGGGGGCAGGCCTTCAGCACAATTCACCTGATATGCCCGATCTGTGTGCTGGCTAAAAAGCAACTCGATCAAAGGCACCAGAAGCCTGTCCGAACTGCCATCCGTCACCAGAGTCGCCGTTAACCTCGTCATGTGGGTGCTCGCTGGAACATGTCTGGGGTGGTAGGGGTATTGACCACTTCGGCGGAAGCTTCGATCAGACGCCGCCCCACAAGACTGGTTTGCCCGACATTGCGATTCGACAATTTGTGACCACTCAGGTAAGACATTATTTCGCCCCTGGAAATCAGCTCAGCGCCCGTCGCACCTGAAGCGGCTTGGCGCCAGCTTTCGGGCAGCGGTTTGAAATTTACGAAAGCCTTGCCTTTCATCTTCAGTGTTTCTGCAAACAGCAACTCATCGTCAAGCAACTCAGCGACCACCAAGGGGGAATGGGTGTTGATAATCAACTGGCGGATGGAGGGCACCAATGCCGCATCGTCATCCACTTCAACATCCTCAGACAAGCTGCGCACCAATTCCAACATGTGCGGAATACGCGATGGGTGAATGCCATTTTCAGGCTCTTCCATGCACAGCAAGCCACCAAACTCCGGGTCCAACGCCAGCACAGCCAAAGCCAGAAAGCGCAGCGTGCCGTCAGACAGTGAGCTAGCGGTATAGGTTTCCTTGTCTTTCATGGTCAGAAGCAAGGTCTTGACTTGCCGCTTTTCATCCGCATCCACACCAACCGAAACAATGTCTGGCAACAGCTCGGACAAGCGCAACGACACCTCGGCATGGTTGTCCAGCCGCATCAAGGCACCCGGCAAGTGCTGCCCGGTTGACGTGACATACGGGTCATCACCAAAGTCGTCAGACCGTCGCAAAGCGGACGGTTCGAGTTGCAGCAAGCGCCACGACCGCAGTTCACTGCGCGCCGCCAGCGCCGTTGGGTGCGAGGACGAATTGGCACCTGACACGATGGTTTGAGGGGACTTTCTGGCTGGCACCAAAAACGGAGGGCCGCCTTTTTTGGTTTGATCGCCAAAAAGCCGGATCGCTGGTTGACTGGGATGGCCCGACATTTCCGTGCTGATGAACGCTGTTCGCCTTGGCCCCGGGCCGACGATATGTTTCTTGACCCACCCCGGCTCCGGGTTGAATCCAAGATGTTTCGATGCCTCGCTTGAATTGATCGCGCGAAGCTCTTCGCGCTCAATGTAAATCGGTTCGGCGGGCGACGCATCAGCGTGGATTTCGCCCAGCCGAAGCTCCAGCGTGTATTCAAGAAAGGTCGCCGTCGGCTTGGCTGCACGGTCAAAATCATCGATGACGCTGCTGGGAACAATCATTTCTGCGATGAACACCATGGGCAAAAACTCACCCTTGGCATCCTTGAAGAACAGACTGTGAAAGTCCGAGATTCGCCCATTGGTTCCCCTGGCCCGACTGGCGGCCTTGATGATCGGCATGGACGCCAGATCACCTAAAAACGTAATCGCATCAAACAGGTTGGATTTGCCCGCGCCATTGGGGCCGGCAATGCAGGTGAAAGGTCCAAACCGAACGTCCACATCGATCAGGTTTTTGAACCCGTTGACCCTCAGCCTAGTGAGCATGTTGTTTCTCCAATATCAAGGTCGGATTTTGCACGTTAGCAGGTTGTTCAATGCGGTGTAAAAAGATGTCTCTTTGGTGCCTCCGTGCGTGGTGTGGACAGCGCGCACGGCGATCAGGAATTCTTCGAGAAGCTTGGCGTGGGCCATTGTGGAGGTGCCTGTGTGGGTTTAGGGACGAATAGTAACGCCAGCCCTTGTTGGCTGCATATCGGTAAACGTTTCAGTGACAGCGTACGATAGCAAGCATGTCAGTACTTTGAGAATTAAGATTAAATCGCCTTTTAGCCCTTTTGTAATAAGCGTTAACAGCTATCTATTTCATAGTTAATTTTGGAGACAGGAGCCCCCTTGAACACCGCAACCCTGAACACCCAGTTTGCCATTCCCGGCCACTTGCAGTTTGACGAACCCCACGCTGGCCTGCCGGTCGCCCATATCACCACCACGCAGACCACGGCGCAGGTTTCGCTCTACGGTGGCCATGTGCTGGGGTGGCAACCCAGCGGCCACCAGCCGGTGCTGTGGGTGTCGAAAGCCGCGGTGTTTGAGCTGGGCAAACCGATTCGTGGCGGTGTGCCTGTGTGCTGGCCGTGGTTTGGTGCCAAACCGGGCAGCAGCATGCATGGCTTTGTTCGCACCCAGATGTGGCAGGTGCGAGCCACATCCGTGGACACAGCCGGCCAAGTGGTGCTGCGCCTGGGCATCAGCGACGACGCCGACACCCGCGCGTTGTGGGACTTCGCCTTTGACCTGGAGCTGCAAGTGACTGTCAGCCACACCCTGACCCTGGCGCTGACCACCCGCAATACCGGCACCGTGCCGCTGCCGATCACGCAGGCGCTGCACAGCTATTTCTGCGTGGGTGACATCACACGCGTGGCGGTGCAGGGGCTGGATGGCTGCGATTACCTGGACAAGGTGCAAAACTTTGCGCCTTGCCAGCAAGCGGGTGACGTGCGCATCAGCAGCGAGACCGACCGCGTCTACCTAGGCACCACCAGCGACTGCGTGATAGCCGATGCCGCCTGGCAGCGCAGCATTCGTGTGGCCAAGCAGGGCAGCGCATCCACCGTGGTCTGGAACCCGTGGGCCGAGCGCGAAAAAGCCATAAGCGACATGGCTGCTGGCGAGTACCAGGTCATGTTGTGTGTGGAAACCTGCAACGCCGGCCCGGACCAGGTCAGCGTGGCACCCGGCCAGGCCCACACGCTGGTGGCCAGTGTGTCGGTGCAATAGGCTTCAGCCCAGGCCCATCAACCGCGCCACCAGCCCGGCCAGCGCACAGAGGGCGATCACCGTCACCACGCCCAGCTTGTAGCGCAGCAAGGCCACGGCCGCCAGCGTGGCAATCAGCAGGGCCGTGGCGTCGATTCTTGAGCTAAACAGGCCTCCAGCCCTTTCAGAATAAGCGATGTGCACTATAAAAAACAGTGCAAGACTGGCGATCACACCGACCACGGCAGCGGTGATGGCGGTTAGCGGTGCGGTGAACTGCAGCTTGCCATGGGTGGACTCCACCAGCGGCCCACCGGCCAGAATGAACACAAACGAGGGCAAAAAGGTAAACCACGTCACCACCGTGGCGGCCAACGCTGCGCCCAGAAACAGTGCCTCTGGCCCCAGCACCTGTTTGCCCCAGCCGCCGATAAAACCAACAAACGCCACCACCATGATCAGCGGGCCGGGCGTGGTTTCGCCCAGCGCCAGCCCGTCCATCATCTGCGGCCCGGTCAGCCAGCCAAACTGTTCAACACCGCCCTGGTACACATAAGGCAGCACGGCGTAGGCACCACCAAACGTGAGCAGCGCTGCCTTGGTAAAAAACCAGCCCATTTGCGTCAGCGTGGCGTTCCAGCCCTGCCATGCCACCAGCGCCCCCATGGGCAGCAGCCACAGCAGGGCACCCAGCACCAGCACGCACGCCAGCCGGGCTTTGTTGAAACGCGCGTGCGGCGGTGTTGGGGTGTGGTCGTCAATCACAAAGCCGATGGTTGGCACCCCTTGCCCGGTGTTGGCGTGGCCACCTGCGCCATGCCCGGGTGCGCCGGCAAACTGCTTCAGCCCCCAGCGCTGGCCCATCCAGCCGGTCAGCGCAGCCGCCGCCACAACCCACGGAAAAGGCACGTTCAATACCGAAATAGCTACAAAACTCAGAGCAGCTATCGCCCACAGGACAGGGGCTTGAGCCGGCTTTTTTAAAGTTTTCGAGCCCACCCGGTGCACGGCCTGCAAGACAATCGCAGCCACTGCCGGTTTGATGCCATACAGCAGCCCGGCCACCCAGGGCACATTGCCAAAGGCCACATACACCCAGCTCAGGCCGATCAAAATCAACAGCGACGGCAGCACAAACAACACACCCGCCGCCACCCCGCCCAGTGTGCGGTGCATCAGCCAGCCCATGTAGGTGGCCAGCTGCTGGGCCTCGGGGCCGGGCAGCAGCATGCAGTAGTTCAGGGCGTGCAAAAAGCGTCCCTCGGATATCCAGCGTTTTTCGTCCACCAGCTCGCGGTGCATGATGGCAATCTGCCCGGCCGGGCCACCAAAGCTGATAAAGCCGAGCTTGAGCCAGAACTTGAAGGCGTCAAAAAAAGTCGGAGGGGTGGTGTCCATGAATAGTCCAATCAAGGTTGCAGCTGTTGGACGGGACACCGTCTTGGGGCCTTGTTGGGCTCGATGCCGGGGAGCTGATACCCCGACAACGCAACTCTAGCACAGCTGTGGTCCATGCCGTCCATGCGCCTGGATGACAAAGGATTGGGCAAGCGCGAACGAAAGCGCGCCACCATTGTGTTGACGGGTGAATTGCAGCCACAATGTGACCGTCAGATGACACGCTCCTGAATCCATGACGCAAGACCCGCTGCCGCTTTCTCCTGAGCCGCCAACCCAGGCGGTTAAGAACCCGATGGCGGGCGATATTTGGGGCGGTCTGGCGTCGATGCTGGTGGCGTTGCCCTCAGCCATTGCGTTTGGCGTGACCATCTTTGCCCCGCTGGGTGGCACGCTGGCCGCGCAGGGTGCCATGGCCGGCATTTTGGGGGCCAGTGCGCTGGGCATTGTGGCCCCGATTTTTGGCGGCAGCCAGCGTCTGATCAGTTCACCCTGTGCGCCCGCAGCGGCGGTGCTGTCGGCCCTGGCCATCACCTTTACCCAGCAAGAGATTGCGGCACCCACGGTGGTGCTGATGCTAGGTTTGATTGGCCTGCTGGCCGGCGGGATTCAGATTGCGCTGGGCCTGGTGGGGGTGGGGCGACTGATCAAGTTCATTCCGTTTCCGGTGGTCAGTGGTTACTTGAGCGGTGTCGGGCTGATCATCATTGGCAGCCAGATTCCCAAATGGCTGGGCGCACCCGCGGGCACCGACTGGATCACGGCGCTGTTGTGGCCCGGTGTCTGGATGTGGCAGAGCATGGTGGTGGGGGCCGTGGTGATGGCCACCATGCTGATCACCCCCAGGTTCACACAGGCCATTCCCGCGGCCATCGTGGCGCTGCTGGCCGGGGTGGGCTGCTACCTGCTGCTGGGCCTGGCCAATCCGGCCCTGCTCAGCACCGTCAACAACCCGCTGCTGATTGGCACCTTGGGGGTTGGCGATGTCAGCCTGGTGGAGGTGCGCGTGAACAATGGCTGGCGCTGCGGGGCCTGGGGCTGGATGCCGTGGTGCAAGTGCTGGTGCCGGCGCTCACGCTGGCGGTGCTGCTGTCGATTGACACGCTGAAAACCTGTGTGGTGATGGATGCCATGACCAGCTCCAGCCACGACTCCAACCGTGAGCTGGTGGGCCAAGGGCTGGGCAACATCACGTCGGCCCTGATTGGCGGTATTCCGGGTGCCGGCACCATGGGCGCGTCGGTGGTCAACCTCAGCAGTGGCGGCACCACACGGCGCAGTGGCCTGCTGGCGGGGGTGTTTGCGCTGCTGGCGTTTTTGCTGCTGTCACCGCTGATTGCCTGGGTGCCGGTGGCGGCGCTGGCAGCGATTTTGATCGTGATCGGCCTGCGCATGATTGACCGGCACAGCCTGCAGTTTTTCTACACCCCGGCCACCCGGCTTGATTTCATGGTGATTTTGGCGGTGATCCTGGTGGCGCTGTTTGGCAACCTGATTGCGGCGTCGGGTGTGGGCGTGGCGCTGGCTATTTTGCTGTTCATCCGTGAGCAGACCAAAAGCTCGGTGATCCGCAGCCGCATTGAGGGCGGTCAGCTCTTTGCCAAAAATTCGCGCTTTGGCAAAGAGCTGGACCCGTCAGATGCCGAGCACCAGTCGATGGTGGTGTTTGAGCTGCAGGGCAGCCTGTTTTTTGGCACTGCCAACCAGTTGCAGAAGGCGCTGGAGCCAGAAACCAGCAGCCACAAGTATGTGATTCTGAGCATGCGCCGGGTGCAGTCGCTGGACGTGACGGCCACCCATGTGCTGGAACAGATCAAGGACCGGCTGGAAGAAAACAACGGTTACCTGGTGTTTTGCGACATTCCCAAAGGCCTGCCCAGCGGGCTCAAGATGAAGCGGTTTTTGAAAGACACTGGGGTGGTGCGCCGCACCAACAAGGCGTTTGCCTTTCATGACCTGAACGAGGCGCTGGAATGGGTTGAAGCCCAGCAGGTGCAGGCAGCGCCTGAAAATCCAGTCGAGGAGGTGCCCTTGAATTTAAGCGACTTGCCGCTGCTGGCAGGTCAATCGCCTCAAGCTTTGGCAGCGCTGTTGGCAGCGGTTGAGCCGCGCAGCATCAAGGCCGGCAAAAAAGTGTTCAAGGCCGGTGTGGCCGACGCCGACCTGTTCATCGTGCGCCGTGGTCTGGTCAAGATCAGCCTGCCGCTGCACAAAAAGGACAACTACCACTTATCTACCGCCGGGCGCGGCAGCCTGATTGGCGCCATGGGTTTCATGGACCTGGAAGGCCACACCGGCAATGCGGTGGCACTGACTGACACCGAGGTGTATGCGCTGTCGCGCGACAGTTTCAACCAGCTTGCCGTGCAACACAGCACCATTGCGCTGGTGATTTTGCAGGAGGTAGCGCGCAACCTGTCCAACCGGCTGCACGTCACGATTGCCGAACTGCAGGCGCTGCGCGGCTGACGCCGCACCAAACGTCAGGCTTTGCCCAACGTCGGGTAATCGGTGTACCCCTTGGCCCCGCCACCATAATAGGTGCTGCGGTCGCCCTCATTGAGCGGCTTGCCTTTGCGCAAGCGCTCCACCAGATCCGGGTTGGCTATGAAGGGGCGGCCAAACGCCACCAGGTCGGCACCTGCGGTCACCGCCTCATCGGCCAGGGCTTTGTCCAGGCCATTGTTCACCATCCAGGCACCCTTGCCACCGGCAGCGCGGTAGGCGCGGCGCAGGCCGGTGTAGTCAAAGGGGCGGTCCGACAATTCGCGGGCACCGCCGGTGGCACCTTCGATGATGTGAACATAAGCCAGATTGAACGCGGCCAGTTCGCGCACCACGTAGTCAAACAGTGGCTGCGGATCGGGGTCAAACGCATCGTTGGCCGGTGTCACCGGCGACAGGCGAATGCCGGTGCGCCCACCGCCAATGGCGCCGGTGATGGCGCGCACCACTTCGAGCAGCAGGCGGGCGCGGTTTTCGATGCTGCCACCAAAGTCGTCGCGGCGCTGGTTGGAGCCGCTTTTCAGGAACTGGTCGAGCAGGTAACCATTGGCGGCATGAATCTCCACCCCGTCAAAACCCGCCGTTTCAACCGCGTTGCGGGCAGCGGCCTGGTAGGTGTGCACGATGTCGGGCAGTTCGTAGGCTTGCAATGCGCGCGGCTCGGAGGTTTCAACAAAGCTGGGCACACCGTCCTGCATCAGCACAGTTTTGGTCTTGGCGGTAATGGCCGAGGGCGCGACAGGTTTGCCACCGCCCGGCTGCAGGCTGGTGTGTGAAACCCGGCCCACATGCCAGAGCTGCACCACAATCTTGCCGCCGGCGGCGTGAACACTTTTGGTGACCTGCTTCCAGCCGTCGATTTGTTCGCTGCCGTACAGGCCCGGCACATCGGCGTAGCCCTGGCCTTGTTGGCTGATGGCGGTGGCCTCGGTAATCAGCAACCCGGCACTGGCGCGCTGGGTGTAGTACTGCGCCATCAGCGCCGTGGGGATGGCATCGGGCGCGCGGTTGCGGGTGAGCGGGGCCATGACGATGCGGTTGGCAAGCTGAAGGTCGCCAACGTGGACGGGGTCAAAAAGGGTGGCGTGGGTATGCGGCATGGTCAGTCACTGAAGTGGGATAACAAGAGTTATGGGGGCAGATGGCTCAAATAATAGACCTGTGAACTCATCGGCGGCCTGTATCAGGCCAGACGGCACCGCCCGGGTCAACCATGCTGCGTTGAAAGGCAGCCCTGTTTACCTGGAAAGCTTGAACACCGAGGTTCCGGCCAGCAGGTTGGGTGCCAGGCGCACGGTTTCGCCGTCCTGAAGACCAAAACTGTCAAGCACGGTCAGGCCATTGGCCTGCGCCAGAATGCCCAGATCGGCATGGGTGCCGACCCGGATGTTGGGTGTGTCGTACCACTGGTAAGGCAGGCGGCGCGTGACCGGCATGCGCCCGCGCAGCACACTCAGGCGGTTGGGCCAGTGGGCAAAGTTGGGAAAAGCCACGATGCCGATGCGCCCCACACGCACCGTTTCGCGCAGCATCACCTCGGCATTGCGCAGGTGTTGCAGGGTGTCGATCTGCAGCACCACGTCAAACGAGGCGTCCTCAAACATCGACAGCCCTTCATCCAGATTGAGCTGAATCACATTCACACCGCGCTTGACGCAGGCCAGCACATTGGCATCGTCAATCTCGACCCCATAACCCTGGCAGCCGCGGGTCTGCTGCAAATGCGCCAGCATGGCACCGTCGCCACAGCCCAGGTCAAGCACCCGCGACCCCACGGGCACCAGCGCGGCCAGCGACTGCTGATTCAAAAGATCGCTCATGGCGTCACCTCAATGCTCTCAAAATAAGAGCGAACTACGCCCATGTAACGGCGGTCATCGAGCAAAAAGGCATCATGGCCGTGGGGCGCGTTGATCTCGGCGTAACTCACATCACGCTTGTTGTCGAGCAGCGCCTTGACGATCTCGCGGCTGCGTTTGGGTGAAAACCGCCAATCTGTGGTGAAGCTCACCAGCAGAAATTTGGCGCTGGCGCGGCCCAGCGCCAGGCTCAGGTTGCCGCCATAAGCGCGCGCCGGGTCAAAGTAGTCGAGCGCACGGGTGATCAGCAAGTAGGTGTTGGCATCAAAGTACTCGGCAAACTTGTCACCCTGGTGGCGCAGGTAGCTTTCGATCTGGAACTCGGCCTCCAGCGTGCTGAAGAAAAAGTTGCGCTCGGCTTCACTCTGGCTGGCGGCAATCAGCTTGCGGCCAAACTTCTCGTTCATCACATCATCACTCAGGTAGGTGATGTGGCCGATCATGCGGGCAATGCGCAGGCCACGTTTGGGCACGGTGCCGTGCTGGTAAAAGTGGCCACCATGAAAATCAGGGTCGGTCACGATGGCGCGGCGCGCCACTTCGTTAAAGGCAATGTTTTCAGCAGTCAGGTTGGGCGCGCTGGCAATCACCAGCGCGTGGCGCACCCGGTTGGGGTATTGCAGCGTCCAGCTCAGAGCCTGCATGCCACCCAGGCTGCCGCCCATGACCGCTGCCAGCGCCTCAATGCCCAGCGCATCAAGCAGCCGGGCCTGGGCATTGACCCAGTCCTCAACCGTGACCACCGGAAAGTCAGCCCCATAAACCAAGCCGGTGTCGGGGTTGATGTGCATCGGGCCGGTTGAGCCAAAACACGAGCCCAGGTTGTTGACACCAATGACAAAAAACTTGGCCGTGTCGAGCGCCTTGCCGGGGCCGATCATGTTGTCCCACCAGCCCTCGGACTTGTCCTGCCCCGGGTAGAGACCCGCCACATGGTGCGAGGCGTTGAGGGCGTGGCAGACCAGCACGGCGTTGGATTTGGCGGCGTTGAGCGTGCCGTAGGTCTCGAAACTCAGGGCGTAATCGCGCAGGGCCGCGCCGCTTTGCAAGGGCAAGGCAGCTTTGAAATGCATGGACTGGGGCGTGGCGATCATTTCTATCAATGGTTGGGGACAAAAAAACCCGGTATCGCTAAGGGCAAGACCGGGTTGGCAGGCGTCTTTAGCGGTACTTGTTAAGCGCCCGCAATTCTGGCAAATCGGCGCTTTCGGAGTATAGCAACGCTGCCATTGCCCCGGAGATCGCCCCACAGTGCCCTGATGAAGTGCCAGCCAATGTGCCAGGCAGCCCACGCTGGGTGACTTCAGTCACAGACCACGGAGGGAAAAGCAGGCTTAATTGACCTGCCTTCTCATTGTTCTGATTTTTTTGTTCACCTAGGAGTTTTTCATGACCTCAAATGTTGGCGGTATTGACCGCATCTTGCGTATCGTTCTGGGCCTGGCACTGGTTGGCCTGGCTGCCACCGGCACGGTGGGTTGGTGGGGCTGGCTGGGTCTGGTGCCTCTGGCCACCGGTGCCATCGGATGGTGCCCGCCCTATGCCATTTTTGGCTTTAGCACCTGCGCAATGAAGAAGTAGTCTGACGCTGACAAAGCCTGCCGCAATGCCCGTCAAGAGTCTCTTTTGGCGGGCATTGCTTTATCAAAAGAATAGCGCGTTAGGCAGGTAAATAAAGGGCTAGAGGCTGATTTCTTATCAATGCCGCTGCCAAACTCAAGCCGCGGGCGTCTCACCACCCAGCGCCTCCAGCATATCTGGCAGCAGCTTGCGCAGCTCGCCGGTGGCAATCGCCACATCGGCGTCAAAACCATCATCGCCACCCTTGGATATGCCCTCGAACACCACCTCCAGAAACGCCAGCTTTTTCAGTTGCAGGCCTTCGGTCAGCATGAACGACACCCGCTCGGCCCAGGTCATGGCCAGCCGCGTGGGCAGTTTGCCCTCTTGCACATACTGTTTGACCTCGTCGGTATCGAGCCGGTGCCTCGTGTAGCGCACCACCGCCTTGGACTCATCGGCGGCTTTAAGCTCACACTCGCGGTCGACGCTAAAACCGGCTGGCGCCTCTTGGCTGGTCAGCCATTCGGCCATGGCGGTGGCCGGTGCCACCCGCGTGTCAACCAAAGTCAGAGCCAGGCCGGGCAGGCTTTGCACCAGCAGAGTCACTACTTCATCAGCGCGGGCCTGGCTGGCGGCGTCGATCAGCAGCAGCCGGGCCTCGCGGTCAAACCAGACCAGCACGCTGGACTGCTTGGTAAACGCCATGGGCAGCAATTCCAGACGGGTGTCGTCTTTCAGGTCTCGGATTTCTTTTTTGCCAGGCTTGCGCCCGGTGCTGGTTTCAATGTGGGCGACGCGCTCTTGCACCTTGCGGTTCACCACCGAGGCCGGCAGGGCGCGGGTTTCGACCATCAACTTGGCAATCCACTGGCCAGCGACCGATTCGAGCAGCAGCCCGTTGGCCTGGCCACGCGGCTCAATCCAGCCAACAGATTTTTCCTGGCTGGCACCACACTCGACAAAGTGGCCGGCGTGCAGGCGTTCTTCGACCTGTTCGGCGGTGCTTTGCCAATCTGGCGCGATGCGGTACATGATGAGATTCTTGAACACGGGACAGTCTTTCTGGTTGATCGGGTGGTTGCAGGGGGCTGATCATCCCACCAAAAGGGCAGGCCCCAGCTTCATCCAACTTTACATAGCTTTGATCTGGCGTCATGGCCGCGATACACAAGCGGCAGATACTTCTTTCCACGCCGATGCCACAGACAGGTCATCAGTACTAACCCAAAGGAAACTCTCATGAAATCAATTTTCAAAATCTCGCTGATCGCCGGTTTGCTGGCCGCTGCCGCTGCCTCATACGCCATGGGCCCGATGGGTGGCCAGTGCGACATGGGTGCCGGCATGCATGGCCGCCACGGCATGCAACAAGGCCGCATGGGCCACATGGACCCGGCAAAAATGCAGGCCATGATGGACAAACGCCATGCCGCCCTGAAAGATCAACTCAAGCTGACCGCCGCCCAGGAGCCCGCCTGGACCGCTTTTTCTGCGGCCATGAAGCCCATGATGCCAGACATGATGAACAAACAGCGCCCGGACCCTGCCGAAATGGCCAAGCTGAGCACACCTGAGCGCATTGACAAAATGAAAACCCTGCGCGCCCAGCACATGAGCGACATGACCGCTGCCATGGACAAGCGCGGCGAAGCCGCCAAGACGTTTTACGCGGTGCTCACCCCAGAGCAGCAAAAAACGTTTGACGCCCACGCCCTGCAGGCCATGGGTGGCAAGCGGGGTGGCAAACCAGGGCATGGTGGTATGGGTGGCCAGGGCGGCATGGGTGCCATGCAACCCAAGTCTTGAAGCTAAGGGCTCGCTGAGTCCTAACGGGTCAAAAAGCCATCACCTGGTGTTGAACCAGGCTAGCTGACAAGGGCTGTCGTTCGCGCGGTGCGAACAAGGTGCGATTCAAAGTGATGTGGCAACGTAGAAAACCAAAGATTCACGACCCATCAAGTGGGGTGACTCAAACCCGGCCCGGTGATTGGGCCATGTGCATGCGGTTTTGGGGTGAAATCACACGCGAGATAGGCCGTGCGGTGGGCCAGCGCTGCTTGTCGCGCGCCTTTCACCCCAAAGCCCGGTCACATGACCCAATCACCGGGCCTGACACCGTCACCCAATCAACCCATTTGAGAAAACACCTGCCAGCTTTTCAACAGCTCACACAATCAGTCGGGTGATACGCTTTGCGTAGGTCAAGGAGGAGACCGCGTAGCGGTCGGGGGACACGAAGCAAAGCGTATCGCCCGGCTGATTGCCATCACCCGTGCGCGGCCTGCCCAGGCGCCATGACCGCCTGCGTGCCAGGTGGGCCTCATTCGAGAGAAGTCCACATCACGTTGAATTTCACCCGCCAAACAAAAAGGGCCTCGAAGGACCCTTTGTTTCAAAAGGCGCGAACCTGATGAATAGTTTTGCAGTTGCTTAGTAGCTGCTACGGCCACCGCCGTAACCACCGCCACCGCCGCCGCCTGAACGGCCACCACCGCCAGCGCCACCACCGTAGCCGCCGCCACCTGAGCGACCACCACCGGCACCGCCGCCGTAGCCACCACCGCCGCCACCGCCACCGAAGCCGCCGCCACCTGAGCGGGGAGGACGCGGCTCCATCGGACGGGCTTCGTTGACCACCAGGCCACGGCCGCCGAATTGCTGGCCATTCATGGCATTGATGGCGGTTTGTGCTTGCGCATCATCGCCCATTTCGACAAAACCGAAACCCTTGGAGCGACCAGTGTCACGTTCCATCATGACTTTGGCGCTGGTGACGGTACCGTGGGCTGCAAACGCTTGTTGCAGGTCATCATCACGGAAAGAATATGGCAGATTGCCGACGTAAAGTTTGTTGCCCATGAAAGGACTCCTCAAAATAACTCAAAACGCGATGGAGTCCATAACCGCAATCAACAAACCATTGAAGAATTAGCGCAGACGCGAAACTGACATTCACCGCAAACCATATACCACTTTTAAAAAGCAATACGAGGCGCATGATACGACAAGTTTTTGATTTTCAACAATAATTTTGCTTTACGTCAAAAAAATGCGTTGGTTTATTGTGTTTAGGCTCCATTTCGCTGCTGATCTGCGTCAGTACCACTGTCGGGCTCCTGGTAGTTGCGCCACTGGTGCATGGCATTGCATGGTGATCACCTGGCGCTCAAACACCGGGCAGGCGGCGCAAATGGCCATGTGCAAGCGCAACGCCAGCCGCTCCCGCCAAGGCAAATCGCGGTCCTCACGGGCAATCACCAGCACGGTCACTTCCTGGCAGGTACGGTTAAACGGGATCATGGTGTAGCAGGTCTGGCAAACCAGTTGAGTTCAAGGCACTCTCGCAAACGCAAGCGGGCCCGGTGCAGCTGGACATACAGATTGGTCGGCGTCAGGTTCAATTCCTTACATTTCTTCACACGACAGCTCCAACCACTCACGCATGAGAAACAACCGGCCCTGCACTGCCGGCAATTTGCTGGCGCAGGCTTCCATGACCGTCAAAACTGGCGACTGCACAGGTCTTGTTCGGGGTTGCCCCAATCTGACGGTGTCTCCTTGAAATGACCGTCAACCTGAAAACCGATGTACTCCATCGGATCGACCAAGTCATCGTCGCTGACGGATGTGCTGACTTCACGGCCATGCTGGCGCAGCGAGTCGATCACTTTGTGTTTCAGAATGCCGATCAGCCATGTTTTTAGCTGTGACCGGCTCTCAAAGGCCTGGGGTTTGGCCAGCGCCGCCAGCACCGTTTCGGACACCACGTCTTGTGCCCAGGCGTCGTTGCGCAGCTGCAGCTGCGCAAAACGCATCAGGTAGTCACGGTGCTCCACCAGCTGCTGCGAGAAGGTTGTGGCGGGTTGACTGCTCATGGGATGCTGAAATTTGAAAAATGTCGAAAAAAACAAATGGGTGTAAGAAACGGCGGGTTGAACTGACTAAATGATAACCAGCAGATGTGTAGCCCGAGTGGCTGCCAGTTTGCTGGCCCAACCGATTGACCAACCATTACCAGGAGTTTCCCAAATGAACCAACGTGCCCTCATCTCTTGTGCTGCTGCTTCCCTCATGTCTCTGGCCATGGTGGCTGGCCCAGCCGCTGCGGCCGAAAAAGAAAAATGTTTTGGCATTGCCAAGGCTGGTCAAAACGACTGCGCCAGCCTGTCTGGCTCGCATTCATGCGCCGGTCAAAGCAAGGTGGACATGGACAAGGGCGAGTGGAAATATGTGGCCAAAGGCACCTGCAAAGACATGAAAGGCCTGTCCATGGACGAAGCCAAAGCCATGGTGAAAAGAGCTGAACAAGCCACGGTCTTGCCAACACGTAGCGCCCGCCATGTTGACCCATCCCTGTGAACGTAGCGCGGTGTCGGGCATGACACCCGCAGCGCCTGCGGTGGGTATTGGCTGGCGGTACCCTCACTACCGCGAGCTGCTGACGCGTCTGCCCAGCCTAGACTTTCTGGAAGTACATTCCGAGAACTTTTTTGGCGACGGTGGCGCGGCGCTGGCAGTGCTGGAACAGGGCCGTGCCCACTATCCCATCAGCCTGCACGGGGTGGGACTGTCACTGGGCTCGGCCGTGGGGCTTGACCCCTGGCACCTGAACCAATTGGCGCAGCTGGTGCAACGCATTGACCCGGTACGCGTCAGCGACCACGCCAGCTTTGCCCGCGGCCACTGGTCGAGGCCGACTGGGGCGCAAACGATTCACGCCGCCGACCTGCTGCCAATACCATTCAGTACTGAGGCGCTCGACACCCTGTGCGCCAATGTGCAGCAAGTGCAAGACCGGCTTAAGCGACGCTTCATGGTTGAAAACGTATCGAGTTATTTGCGCTGGTTGCCCCAGCCTGAAGAGACACTGTGGTCGGAGACCGAATTTTTGAACACACTGGCTGAGCGCACCGGTTGCGCCTTGTTGGTGGACGTTAACAATATTTTTGTCAACGCGCTCAACGCCCGCTTGCATGGCGCAGCGGGCGACCCGGTGCAGCAATGTCTGAACTGGCTGGACCACATCGCACCGCACCAGGTGGCAGAAATCCATTTGGCGGGGCATTGCCATGTGCGACCGCAGCCCGGCGAAGACGCGCGGGATGAAATCTTTGTGGATGACCATGGCAGCCGCGTCTCGTGCTGAAGTCTGGCAGATTTACCATCATGCCATCGCCCGCTTTGGCGCCGTGCCAACGCTGATCGAATGGGACACCGACGTTCCGGCACTCGACGTGTTGCTGGATGAAGCAGCACAGGCCCGCTCTGTTGCAATGGCCTGCCTGACGGCACGCCAATCAGTGGCAATCAAGCCGCAAGACCAGGCCAGTGCCGACAGCTCGCAGACTCAGGCAGCAGGTCACCACCAAAGGCTGGCCGCATGAGCCAGCTTGCGCAACAGCAACAGGCATTGTTGGCCCTGCTGTTTGATTGGCCCAACGCCGATGCTTCAAAGAATATAGCGGCTTTCGCAGACCCTACTTGGGAGAGGCCAAAAAGTCTATCAAGCCAATGGTCACGCGCTGGCCTGCAGTGCGCTGCGTGCGGCCTATCCGGTGCTGGTGCAGTTGCTCGGCGACGAGAGCTTTGACGCTGGCGCGGGCGCTCTGGCATAGCCACCCGCCACTGCGCGGTGACGTGGCGCAGTGGGGCGGTGCGCTGGCAGACTGGGTGCGTGCCAGTGACCAGTTGGCCTGCGAACCCTATCTGGCCGATGGCCGCGCTGGAGTGGGCCTTGCACCGCGCCGCCAGTGCCGCCGATGGGCTGTCCGACCCTGCCAGTTTTGCCCTACTGACCGACGCATGACCCAACCGATCTGTTGCTGGTGTTGGCACCCGGCAGCGTTTGCCTGTGCAGTGCCTGGCCGGTGGTCAGCATCGTCAACGCGCATTTGCAGCCAACACCTGATCTGACGCAAGTGGGCCAACTGCTGCGTGACGGCGTCGCCCAGGAAGCGCTGGTCTGGCGCAGCGGCTTGCGGCCACTGGTGCGGGAGGCGCTCATGGGTGAAGCACAATTGACCGCACTGCTGGCTGGCCAAACCCTGGATGGTGCGCTGGAACAAGCCACTGATTTGGACATCAGTGCCTGGCTGCCGATGGCGGTTCAGACCGGTTTGCTGCTTGGGGCGCGTCTGACAAAGTATTGATACAAAAATTGGGCTCTAGCGCTTATAAATCACGCGTGAATAGCTATGTTTTATGGTAACTACTCAGCCCCCAATGAAGTCCAGTCGTCAATTGCTATGAAATTGAGAGCGATAATCGGGCCTGATGCAAAACTTACCCGATCTCGCAAAGCTCAGCCATGTGCAAAAGGACGATTTGATCCGTGCGCTGTGGCCATTGCAGAGCCAAGTACGAGAACTCGTGACGCAGATGGCTGTGCTGCAGGAGCGCATCAATCAGCTCGAAGGCCGTCTTGCGCTCAACAGCAAAAACTCCAGCAAGCCGCCATCAAGCGACGGACTGAACAAACCCGCACCAAAGTCCTTGCGTGTTGCGGGTCGCAACCCAACAGGTGGGCAGGATGGTCATCCAGGGCGTACCTTGAGGCAGGTCACTGAGCCCGACAAAATCATTACCCACAACGTACCCGACAACTGCCCAGCGTGTCACGGCAAGCTCGCTTTTGCGTACGTCGCAGAAACACGTCAAGTCTTTGATTTGCCTGTTCTGCAGTGTGAGGTGACTGAGCACCGCGTCATGCAAGCCATCTGCGCTTGTGGGCATGTGCACACCGCAGAATTTCCAGCCGATGTAGCCGCGCGTGCAATACGGCCCACGGGCGCAGGCGGCCATGGTGCACCTTAACCTTAATCACGCTGTCTCCGTAGAGCGCACGGCTGCGCTGATGAAAGACCTCTTTGACTTACCCGTGAGCCAAGCAACGGTTATCAAGGCAGGCCAGATGGGCGCAAACCTCTTGAAGCCCAGCGTTGAAGACATCGGCCAAGCTGTGGTCAAAGCAGAGGTGGCACATGCCGATGAGAGCGGCCTGCGGGTTGCCAAGACGCTGCACTGGCTGCATGTATTGGCCACCGAGACACTGACCTGGATGGGTTGCCACCCCAAGCGTGGCGGTGAAGCGTTTGAATCTCTGGCCCTGCTACAGCTTTTCAAAGGCGTGTTGGTGCACGACGGCTGGATACCCTACAAGGCCTTGGAGTGCCAGCACGCCCTGTGCAACCAACACCACTTGCGCGAGTTGACTTACCTCCATGAAGAGCAAGGACAAGCTTGGGCAGGCGACATGATTGAGTTGCTCTCGCACGCCAATCACTTGGACAATCGCAATTGTGCTGATGACAAAACGCCCCGCTACGCCAGCGTGAAGTATCAAAGCCAAGTAGCTGATCTGCGCGACTTGTATGACGCAATTCTGGCGCAAGCTCAGACAGAAAACCCCATTGAGCCCGCCACTGGCAAACGCGGCAGACCCAAGCAAAGCAAGGCCACCAATTTGATCGGCCGACTGCGTAATTACAGCGATGATGTTTGGCGCTTCATGACGCAGCCCAACGTACCGTTCACCAACAACCTTGCTGAACAGACCGTGCGTATGCCTAAGGTCAAGCAAAAGGTCTCGGGCTGCTTTCGAACACCGCAAGGTGCCAAGGACTACTGCGTCATCCGCTCCTATTGCGCCACCATGCACAAGCAAGGGGCCAACATCTTTGAGTCCCTCGTCGCTGCCTTCAAGGGTGCACCCCCTCAGCCAAGCTTCGCCTGAATCCGATCTACCTGCCTAAAATTGGCCTGAGTAGATACAAAAACGTATTCAATTGCACGACAGACACACAACAGGCGACTGGTTCACGGGCGTGAGAACCAACTTACGCCGGTATCAAGGCAAACTTGCCCAAATGCCGCTTTTTCAGAAACTCACGCTGCGCCTGAACGATGTGCGCCAACGGATAGGTTTGCGCCACGATGGGCTGAATTTCTTCGCGTTCGATGTAGCCAACCAGACCTGAAAAAACCGCCTCGTCCCAGGCGGTGCATCCCAAAATAGACAGATTGTTCAGGTAGAGCGTGCGCAAATCAAACTGCACCAGCGGCCCGGCAATCGCGCCTGAAGTGACTAACCTGCCACCGCGTTTGAGCAGTTTGAGTTTGTCGCAAAAGCCGACTCCTGCAACGTTGTCCACCACCACGTCAGCGCACTGCGGCCCCAGACTGGCTACAGTAGAGTCATTGCGGTCGAGCACTTGATCGGCACCCAGGGTGCGCAGTGCGGCGACTTTTTCAGGCGAGGTGATTGCCGTGACGACAGCACCCCGCCGCTTGGCCAGTTGAACCGTGGCCAAGCCGACTCCACCCGATGCCCCCGTGACCACGACATGCATACCTGGTTGCACCCGCGCTTGAATGAGCATGTTTTCAGCCGTGCCATAGGCGCACGGCAGGCAGCCCAGAGCCGCATCGCTCATTGGACTGAGAACCGGGAACACTTCGGTGGCGGGCACTTTGACAAACTGCGCAAAAGCGCCGTCCATGTCAGACCCCAGCCAAAGATTGTCTGACAACGCAAATCCGTGCGGTCGCATGCACGGCCTGACCAGCACGCGTTGCCCCAGCAAAGCCGGGTTGCAACCCGGACCGAGCTGCACGACACGACCACAGCAGTCGGTGCCCTGAATCAACGGAAAACGCGTCGTACCATACCACCCGCCGGTGTCCGGTGTGGTACCCGTTTTACCAGTTTGCGCTGCCAGAACCTGAGTCGAAGCCGTCACGTCGGGTGCATACCAGCCCAGGCGAGTATTGATGTCGGTGCTGTTCACGCTGCTGGCAAGCACTTGCAGCAGTACCTCGCCGGTCAAGGGTTGCGGTAGCGGTACGTCCTGGTAACTCAGCTGCCCGAAATCGCCAACACCCAGGGTGACCACGGCTTTCATGGTTTTTTGAGCGACTGGTTGTTGTGGGATGTGGGGTGTCAAGGGTGTCATGTGGAGCCTCGAAGGGATGACATTTGGGGTTTTGGTCTGATGCTCAGACTGCCCATCGTGCCCGTTCACCAACTCATTCCCCATGTAAAAACAGCACCCAGGTATTGAGGCTGTACATGGCGATCAAGCCCAGGCTGACCCAGTTGACAGCCCGCAGCACGCGCGAACCCGGCTTGAAAAACAGGCCAACCATGGCCAGGCCGGTCATGGTGATTGCTGATGCCACCGTCACCGCATGGACTGCTGACACCTCTGCCAGCAGCACGCCCGGGTGGTAACACAGGTCATCGATTGCAATGATCAGCACGTTGAACAGGTTGCTGCCCAGCAGGTTGCCGATGGCCATGTCAAGCGCCCCCATGCGCAGGGCTGACAGCGTGACCGCCAGTTCTGGCAGTGACGTGGCCATGGCCACAAACAGACTGCCCACAAACGACTTGTTCCAACCCATGGCCTGCGCCAGGTCAGTGGCCACAAAGGGCAGCCACACGCCGGCAGCGGCCACCACTGCGGCGGCCAGCGCAAACCTGGTGGCTGCACTGCGCAAGCTTGGCGATGTATCGTCGCTGGGGTCGTTGTTGGGTGCAGCATGGTCGCGCTCGTAGGCAAATACGGTGCGCATTGCCACCAGGTACAGTACCAGCAGCACCGGTGTCACCAAGCTAAAACCCCACTGCGCGGCAGTTGCGGCCAGCCCCGAAGTTTGCCCAGTTGATAGTTGGCTCACCAGCAGGCCAGCCAGCACAACCCCTAGCATCACCACCCCAAAAGAAGCCGCCAGCAAATGCCCCTGAGCGGCGCGCTGCCAGACCGGCTCCTTGCGAAAGAAAAAGTCAATGACGACCAGAAAAACCAGGTTCACCACACAACTGCCCAGCGCATCACCCACCGCCAGATTGGGCGCATTGGCCACGGTGACGCTACTGATTCCGGTAGCCAGCTCTGGCAACGACGTGACGGTGGCAAGTAGGGCCAGGCCAATCCAGTTGCCTGACAGGCCTGTGCGCCGCGCAATCACATCGCCTTGGAATGACAACTGATAACCCGCCAGGCCAATCAAAGTTGCGCACAAAGCGAACTGCATCCAGATCAGGCTGGTATGGATCATGTTTTTGATACTTCAAAGTTGAACGGCGTCGCCAGTACCAACGCCCAGCATCATGCATTCATGGGTTACCGAGCCAAAGGCGCCCCGTATTGGGTAGGAAAATATTGTGACAAATGTAATTGCTATTTGCGCCCCATGAAGACGACACGATTCATCGTCGATTTGGGCGCTCATTTTTCTTTAATGAAATCGGATCAGCCCAATCCGAAATTCCAGCGCCACGGGTTTCTTGGCGGCACTTGCGGTACGGACGTGGTCCGATCGTGGCATTTGTTGTCCACAGCCATTAGATGCTAGTCCTCAGTGGCTGACTGACAGGCGTTGGGCGCCTGTTTGCTCATACCCCCCAGACTACATCCTTGCCTGCTTGAGCACTGATATTTAGCAGGTCAATGAGAGGCCCTGCTCGGTGGCGCAGCATGACGCTGTCGCCTTCTACCTCAACCACTGGTCCAGGGTTTTCGCGGCGTTTAGCCTCAGCGGCCTCATGGACCTTGATCGCTACTTCCAGTGCAACGATGGCTGCAGGAATATGTGCCATCTTCGTCGACTGAACTTGACAAATTACATTTGCACAAATATACTTTGTGCATGAGCGACACTCAAATTTTTCATCGTCAGTTCAATTCAGGAAACGAATCGCAGGCATTGATAGGTTTGCGGTCGGTCTCGGGTTCACTTACTCCAGAAGAAGCCGCTTCGACGGTGAACTTTGAGGCAGGAAGGTGTACGTTGAATGAACATGAAGTTGACAAACTGGAGAAATGGATCAACCGGTGGAATGAACCAAACAGCCGTTGCAGGCTGTATGTTGGCGGTGCCAATGAAACTTCCCGATCCAATCAATTGCGGCGATTCGGGTTTTTGATGTCGCTCCTTGAGCAGTTGGGTGTGCCAAAGCGACGAATTCAAGCCGATACAGAGTGGCTGAAGCCGACTCGAATGGGCGCAGTGGATGACCTGCCGGCGGATGTTGTCTGGTTGCAGGTTCGGGGTTTTCACGCGACTTACGCCATGCCGCCAAAAGACTTTGGCCAACAACACCAGTGAGGAAATCATATGTTCAAAAAAATACTTGTGGTCGTGAACGACAGCGCAGCTTCTCAAGCTGCGGTTCTCGGTGCAATCGGATTGGCACAGACGCACCGTGCCGACCTCATGCTGTTCCACGTCTTGCCACGGTTCGAGGTCATGGGATTGGATGTTCCCGATGCCTTTGCCGTCTCATCAAGCGACTTTGAACGCGAAACGCGCGAAAAAGGCTCGCATTTGTTGGCGCGTGCCAGTGCAGAGGCGGAGCTTGAAGGCGTGCAAAGCTTCAGGGCGATGGGATTTGCCGAGAATGATGCCAAATGTGTTGCGGACCCGGGCCCCCGGGGGCCCCCCCCCGCCGGCCCAGAGAAAAAAAGGCCCCGCCCCCCCCGAGGGGGCGCCCCCTAAGGAAACCGGGGGCCCCCCCCCCCGGGATGTCCGCCTTCTCCAAATTAGGGATGTCAGCACCAGTGAAGGTGCCGGTGATCTGGCTGTCCAGATCAATGCGGTCCACCACAATGATCACCGTCGGATTCTTTAAGTGCGAGTGCATGCGCAACTTTTGCGCGGCAAACACCATGAGCAGGGACTTGCCTGAACCCTGAAAGTGCCAGATCAGCCCCTTCTTGGGGTAGCCAGCCACCACGCGCTCCACCAGCTTGTTGGCGGCCTCGTACTGCTGGTAGCGGCAAATGATCTTGATGCGGCGCTTCTTCTTGTCCGTGGCGAACAGCGTGAAACTGCCCAAAATGTCCAGCACCACATTGGGCCGCAACATGCTCTGGGCCGACAGCTTGAGAGTTTTCAGAGGGTGGTGATGTGAACCATCCGATTCTTTGGCCTCAATCAGGTGCCATGGGCCCCAGTCCTTAACTGGCAGGCCAATGGAGCCGTAGTGATACTCCTTGCCCTCAGTGGCCACCGAGAACACGTTGCAGACGAATAGCTCTGGCACAAACTTTTCGTAGTCCGCGTTTACCTGCACGGCACCATCTACCCAGCTGATGCACTTCTTGACCGGCGTTTTGGCCTCAATCAGCACCAATGGCAGGCCGTTGCCTGCCTCTTTGAGTTGCGCACCGATGCGTCTGCCGACCCCCCAGACTTCACCCACCCGCACTGGAGCGAACGTTTTACAGAGCCCGCGCCCCTGAAGGCAGATGCCATGCAGGCTTTTTCCGATCATCTCAACAATCTAGGTTTGACTTAATATGACTTTAAATCCATAATTGACAGATGGCATGGTCTGTTTTGTTCCACGATGGCTTCGATGCAGAATTTGCGGCGTTGTCCGAAGATTTGCAGGATGAATTGCTGGCGCATGCGAAATTGCTCGAAGAGTTTGGGCCAAATCTGGGGCGTCCGACCGTCGATACCCTGAAGGGCTCAAAACACGCCAATATGAAAGAACTGCGCTTTGCCTGGAACAGTGAAGTCTGGCGTGTCACTTTTGCGTTCGACCCGAAACGCCAAGCCGTTCTACTCGTCGGTGGCGACAAAGGTGGCGCGAATCAGCGGCGTTTTTACCAGCGGCTAATCGCCGTTTCAGATGAGCGATATGACAGCCATCTGCTTAGCCTGACAACCACCAAGAAATAGGAGTCCCAACATGGCAAGAAAACTCAGTGACGTGATGGCAACACTTTCGCCGGAGCGAAAAGAGCGGGTTCAGATGCGCGCGATGGAACTGGCGACGCTGAAGGATTTGCGTCAGGCTGCCGAATTGACCCAGCATGACTTGGCTTTGGCCTTGGGCGTAGGTCAAGACAGCATCTCTCGATTGGAGCAACGCAGCGACATGCTGTTGTCCACGCTTCGTCACTATGTTCAAAGTATGGGCGGCAAGTTGGACCTGGTGGCCCAGTTCCCTAACCGACCGCCGATGGTAATTAACCATCTTGGTTCGCCAAAGCCTGGAAAGCACAAAGTTGGCGCAATCCGAGCCGTTACTCCCGGCAGCCAAGCCCTCGTCAAGAGTATGTAGCAGGGTGGATTTGAACTAATCTTCAAACATATGAGCACATTTTCAAGCCAAAAAATCACCGAGTCTTGACAAGGTGACCTTGCTATTTTGAGTCAAAGGGCAACCCAAACCGCCAAGAGACGGCCAGTAGTTTGTAGCCAAGTGGGTTGATTTTTGGCATATGGGTGACATGCTGGTGTCACTTCTTTATAATTCTTTCTGCCACCATCCATTTTTAGCCCAACTCTTTTCAGTTGGGCTTTTATTTTTCAAAATCTCCAACGTTTTCAAGCACTTACGGCAATGCCTCTTGAGTGTTGCGCTCCTGAAATTGCGTCATTTTGGGCATTTTTGGCCCAAAAACCCGCGTTTACTCTCTCTGTTCTCTGTTTGTCTCTTGACTATTCAAGAGACCACTTCCAATGAAATCAACCACTTACGCGGGGGCGGTTTGCAAAGTATTCTGGTGGGTCTGGGCGACAAAGAACGAAGAATGACACGAACTTGTGTCTTTGCCGCTGTTGCGGCAAGTTTTGGATCGCGCTTCGCAAGGCGCATTACCGCCTACGTGATCGACAAGGACAAGAGTCGCCTGCCTGCGCTCTACGTGGATTCGCGCATCCCTTGGGTCGGTATGCACGAAAAAGGTGGTGTCATCTCGGCCAAGATGCTGATCCCATTGCATGGCCGGGTTGGACGCAAGCGCTTCAAGGCGCAGATTGAAGGGCGCGTTTGAGCCCGTCATCGGCACATTCGAGGGCGACTAGAACAGCGATTCGGTTGTTGGCCATGGGGCAAAGTGCTTCAGATGAGTGTCGTGACCAAATAGTCGATAAACTGTGCGCATCTATTTATGCGCATGGAGATTCAACAATGCCTTCAACCTCAGCGGTCAAGCGCAGTGCTCGAGCCGGTCAAGGCGCCAAACGGCCCACCAACCTGAGCCTGAGCGTTGACGTGCTGGAGGCGGCCAAATCACTCGATATCAATATCTCGCAGTCCTGCGATAACTACTTGCGCGAACTGGTTTTGCAGAAACAGACCAGCCGCTGGAAGGCTGAGCACGCTGATTTTGTGGCGGCGTATAACGCCACTGTCGAGGCCGAGGGGCTGCCGCTGGACAACTGGAGATCGTTCTGATGGCGCGTTTTGATGTGTATCCCAACCCGGGTGATCACGCCAGCACCACCCCATATTTGCTCGATGTCCAAAGCAACCTGCTTGACGGGCTCGACAGTCGCATCGTCATTCCACTGCGCAGCATGGCGCATTTTGCGAAAGTCAAGTTGCCCGAACGCCTCAAGCCCATCGTGACAATTCTGGGCAAGCACTACATGCTGGAGACGCCCAAGATGGCTGCCGTGCCCCTGCGCATCCTTAAAGACCGGGTCGCCTGCCTGGCTGACGATCAGGCGCGCATCACCGACGCCATGGACTTTCTGTTTCAGGGGTATTGAAGACCAGAGCGGCGCCAACCTGGGTCATGCCAATTGGATTTGTTTCTCAATTTCTACAGCCAACCGCGCAATACGCCGCACCACCAACCGCTCAATATCGAGTTTCCTATTGAGCATGACCCGGGGAACGAGCACCGCTATCTGGATATCTGCACCGCGCTTTAGGCGTTTGATGCCTTCAGCTTTTCGGTACCGGCGTTTGAAGCCAGCCAAGGGTCGGTCGTGCTCTTTGATGTTCTCTGCCATCAGCACCACGTTGCCGCGGGCGTTCTTGACGAAATAGGCGTTCCCACCACGCATGAGCTCAGCAATCTGCCCAGCAAAGCCTGAGCCAGTTGGCAAGCCCGGCCAAGACGGCAGGCGACAAGGCCGCTGCCGGCATGGCCAACGTCAAGGCCGGCATGTCGGCCTTTGGTGAACAGGTCAATTCGGCCAAAACACAACTGCTGGCCTTCCTGTCGATCAACTGGGCAGTTGGTCGACATGAATGTAGTGACCTGCGCCATCAGTGATGCGCTGCGTACCGATTTCCAAGGGTCGGAAGGCAATGCCAAGGCGGCACCGGCAATGGGCGCGACCCGGGTTCGGGACCCAACGGTGGCCGATGCAGGTTCATATGTGGGCGTGGTGCCGCTGGCAGTAGCAGCCAATCTCGGATCTTTCAGCATTCGGGCCAGCAGTGTCTACACGCAGTTGGTGCCCAGTGCCCAGACGGAAACGCCTCTGGTAGATCTGAAACCCAATGGTGAACAGGTGGTTTTATCCGCTTCGGGTGGGCCGGTGACGCTCACCACCACGGTGGCACTCAACACCTCCCACACGATCAGCGTGGGCCAGGCCATCATGCCCAATACGCTCAAAATGAGCACCGGCAGCTTGACCCTGATTGACGATGGTGGCCTGCTGTCTGCGGCTGGCAGCGCCGTGGGTGCGGTGGATTACGCCAATGGGCTGATTTCGATCACCGATCCAGCCGTGAGCTACACCGTGTATGACGAAAATGAACTGACCATTGAGGGTCAGATCTCGACCCGGCGGCTCTCTGTGAGCTACAAACCGCGCATCGATCCCATCGTCACCGTGCATGACAACGGCGCTGGCGGATTTCAAACGCGTCCTGAATGCGCAGGCATGATCGATTACGCCACTGGCACTTTAAGTTTCAAGCCTGATACCGTGATTGCACTGCCCAAGCCGAACTGGACCAAGGTGGTCATCGGAACGCAAGTGATTGACAACGCTTGGTATACCGGCACCCGGGCCACAGAAAAACGGTCTTCGATGGCTTCGTCTATCAGACCATCGGGGCCATCATGCCCACTGGGCTGTCCGCGTACGTCAAGGTCTCTTACCGCACCAGCGCCGCAGGCAACACCAACACCGAGGTGTTTCTTTCTCTGTTGTCAGTCGATCTGACGCAAAGCTCCAGCGAGCCGATTGTGGGCGGATCTTGCAGCTTCACACTGGGCGGCACACGATTTGTAGACCGCCAGGGTTCACTGATCACCAATATCGATCCTGCCACTGGCTCAGGACTGACCTCGGGCAGCATCAACTACTCAACCCCTGATGGCCAACCAAATTCCCCCACCTGTGGCCACCTCAAATTCCGCCACCCCCCTGGGGCGTGATGATCGGCTAAACCCGGCTTTTTGCCACCGCCGATTGGTTTCTTCAAGACGTTACTTTCTAGCCCTCACTTTTGAGGGAAACAGGATTGAACGTTTTGAAACCACACTGAGCATGACCACGTTCCGTGAGGGTATTTGTGCCTGAACTGGTCAAGTTATGTGATGGTCATGTGGCCACAGCCATCACGATGGTTGATCAAATCTAATGATGAGCAAGCCCGGTTTTGAGCTTGGTTGTCGGTGTAGTGATGTGCGTCGGGATGTTTTGGGTTTCTGAATTTTTAAATCAGGCCCGTGCCAGGGCCGCCGGCAGGCCCCCCTGGTGGCAATGCTCACCAAAACGGTAGCGAACCCAACAACAGCTCGAATGTCGACTTTGGGTTAGTGCTGGTGATTGGCGGACAAAAAAAATCTCCCACCAAGACTTTGAACAAGCGGTCTTTGTGGGAGAGTCTCTTTCGACCATGAACGAGACCACCAAAGTGTGCCACACCCCGTCTGGTGTGGGACCTGCGCCGCGTCTGGGAGCGCTTGCACGCCGAATCCCAGTGGGCCGGGGTCGAGGTGGTGTTGCTGCGCAATCTGGCCGATTTCGGGGTTGGCTTGTTTGCCGCCGAGGGGTTTTACCCTGACTTTTTGCTCTGGCTGAAACGCGGCAATCACCAGGCCTTGGCCTTTGTCGAGCCCAAAGGCTTGCGCCACCAATGGCCCGCTGACAAGTTCCATTTGCTCGAAAACGTCGTGCCCAACTGGAAATTCTCGGTGGCGGTTAGCGGTTTTGTGCTTAGTGGCAACACCGAGCAGGAACTCCAGACCCATCAGCCGGGTTTTACCTGGGCTGCTGCGCCCCCGGTATTGCTGCATCAGGATGCCGATGGCCACTATGTTCAAGTCCTTTTATCTGCGCTGCTCAAGCGGTTGCCGCCGGACCACGGTGCCACCCAAACAAACGCAGTGCACCAGCAATCGGGCTAGTGTTGGCGCACTCAAGACAGCCATAAGCCCGAGTCAAAATCAATCCAGCAGCAGCATCAGAATTGGCGTGATGTCCACTTTGGTCACCGTCACCGTGGTGGATGCGGTACCAGTTCCAAACTCATTCATAGCGGTCACAACATAGGTTGTGGTCACTGTCGGATTCACAGAGCAGGTGGCCGCCCTGGTGCCGCGACAGGTGCCACCGGTCCAGGTGTATTCAGCCGGGGCGTTGGTGCAACTGGCTGTCAGCACTGACGCGCCATTTCTGCGGACTTCACTGGGTGCGGCGTCCAGACCGCAGACCGGCTTGGAACTGAAGTCGCTCCTGCCTATCAGCGCCGCCAAATTCAGAACCACGCCATTGCTGACAATGACAACATCGCCCCGGCGATAACCTTCAACCGTGGGCGTGAAGGTGACGTCGATCGTGCAGCTTGCACCCGCGGTCAGATTGTTAGGACAGGCGGCAGCTTTGGCGAAGTCACCACTGACGCCGATTCGAGAGATCACCAGCAAACCGCCGCTGACGTTGGTCAAGGTCAGCCTTTGGCTGGCGCTGGTGACATTGATATTGGGGGAGGTAAATGTCAACGACGCAGGACTTAGCGATGTGAGAAGGTTGCTGGCACCCAAATTTCCGGGCATGATGACTGGAATGGGGGTGGTGCGCCGCGTGAACGAGCCATCGCCGAGTTGGCCGAGGTTGTTGTCTCCCCACGCTACCACCACACCGCTGGACGTAACCGCAAGACTATGTTGGAAACCGGCTGCAATCGCCGCCACTTTGCCCAGCAAAGTCAGCGATACCGGACTGGTGCGATTGGAAGTCGTTCCGTCCCCCAATTGCCCGACCGCGTTGAACCCCCAAGCGACCACCGTGCTGTCGGATCTGACAGCCAGGTTGTGGTAGCCACCCGCCGCAATCGCCATGACCGCCCCCGGCAACGTCGGAATCGGCACCGGACTGAGGCGTTGGGTCGTGGTGCCATCCCCCAGTTGACCCGTGTTGTTATAGCCCCAGGCGGAAACCGATGAGTCGGACTTCAGGGCAATGGTGTGCTCAGCCCCCGCAGACACTGCTTGAAATTGGCCAAATCCCGCAATCGGCACCGGGCTGCTACGGGTTATGGTTGAGCCAATCCCCAATTGCCCAGAGCTATTTCTACCCCAAACCACTGCGGTGAGGTCAGATTTCAGAACGATCGTGTGCGAATAGCCCGCTGCTATCAGCATCCCGTTGGCAAGCCCCGGAACCGCCATCAACCCACTGACTGGAGTCGTTGTGCCGTTCCCCAGTTGGCCGGATGCGTTGTTGCCCCATGCCACGACTGTGCCATCCGATAGGAGCGCGACACTGTGTGCGTCGCCCGCACCAATTCCCACCACGTTGCTTAAGGCAACCACCACCGGAATGTTGCGGTTGATGCTGGTGCCGTCGCCCAGTTGCCCGCTGGTGTTGCTACCCCACGCCCAAAGCGTGCCGTCGGACTTGAGCGCGAGATTATGGTTGGTACCAGCGACAATTTTGACGATACCCGTGAGCCCCGCCACCGGCATCGGGGTGGTGTGCCGGGTGAAAGTGCCGTCGCCCAGTTGCCCGGCGTTGTTCGCGCCCCAGGCCAAAACCGTGCCGTTGGATTTGAGTGCCAGGCTGTGATCCTCACCAGCGGCCACGCTCAGCACGTCCCCAAGCCCTTTCACCACTACAGGGGTGCTGCGTTGGGTGGTGGTTCCATCGCCCAGTTGGCGATTCACATTCCCCCCCCACGCCACGGCCGTTCCATCCGCGAGAAGCGCTGCGCTGTGTAGGTTGCCTGCCGTCACTGCCATGGCTCCGGCAAGACCCAGAACAGCCACCGGGCTGTTACGTTGGGTGACGCTGCTGTCACCCAATTGATTGTTGCTGTTAAGGCCCCAAGCCACGGTCGTGCCATCAGATTTGAGCGCCAAATTGTGACTTTCACCCGCAGCAATTCCGATGGCACCTGCAAGCTCTGTCACCACCACAACGCTGGTACGCTGGGTCGTGGTGCCGTCGCCCAGTTGGCCGTTGCCATTGAAGCCCCAAGCCACCGCCGTACGATTGGCTTTCAAGGCCAGGCTATGGTAGTCGCCACCCGCCAACGCTACCACGCCACTAACACCGATCACCGGCACCGGGCTGTTGCGCTGGACGATTGTGCCGTCACCCAGTTGACGATTGGCGTTAAGGCCCCACGCCACGGCCGTACCGTCGGATTTGAGTGCCAGGCTGTGGGCTGCCCCTGCAGCCACTGCCAACATCCCGGTCAGCCCAGGTACTGGCACCGGGCTGTTGCGCTGGTCGATTGTGCCGTCGCCCAGTTGCCCCTGAGAGTTGTTGCCCCAGGCCCATACAGTACCATCAGATTTGAGCGCAAGGTTAAACCGACCACCAGCAGCCACGGCGACCACATTGGTCAGGCCAGTCACTGGCACTGGGCTGCTACGCTGGAAGGTCGTGCCATCCCCTATTTGCCCCCTTGTATTGTCACCCCATGCCATCACCGTGCCATCCGATTTGAGCGCCAGGCTGTGGTTTTCACCAGCAGAAATTGCCACCACCCTGTTCAGCCCGCTGACCACTGCGGGAAGCGCGGGAAGCGTGGGTTGCGTGGTGGTGCCGTTGCCCAACTGGCCGAAGGCGTTGTTGCCCCACGCCACCACGGTGCTGTCGGCTTTAAGCGCCAGGGTGTGTGTCCCGCCTGCGGCCATCGCAATCACCCCCGACATACCGCGTACCACCACCGGACTAGACCTCTGTGTTTGAGTGCCATCGCCCAATTGACCGATGCCGTTCTCGCCCCATGCCGTTGCCGCGCCATTGGCGAGGAGCGCCACACTGTGAAATCCACCCGCAGTGATCGCTGCTACCCCGGACATACCGCTGACCGCGACAGGGCTGGTTCTCTGAGTGGTGCTGCCATCACCCAGCTCGCCTGACGAGTTTCCGCCCCAGGCCACCACGGTACCATCGGACTTGAGCGCCAGACTATGCTCAACCCCTACAGCAAGCGTAATCACGCCAGCAAGCCCATTCACCGGTACCGGACTGTTGCGTTGGGTGGTTGTTCCGTCTCCCAACTGGCCTTTACCGTTGCCGCCCCATGCCACCACCGTGCCATCAGATTTGAGGGCCAGGTTGAAATCACGCTGTGTTGCAATCGCCACCACACCGCTCAACCCGGGCACCAGCGCTGCAGTGATTCGACCCGTCGTCGTGCCGTCCCCCAGTTGACCACTGGAATTGCTGCCCCAAGCCACCACTGTGCCGTCGGATTTGAGGGCCAGACTGTGACCCGACCCGCCAGCAATTGCCACCACGCCACTGAGTCCACTCACCACCACCGGGATGTTTCGCTGGGTGGTCGTGCTATCGCCCAGTTGACCTGAGCTGTTGCGTCCCCATCCGACAACGGTGCCGTCGGACTTGAGGGCCAGGCTGTGCTCAATTCCGCCAGCAATAGCCACCACACCGCCGAGCCCACTGACCGCTACCGGGCTGGAGCGTTGCGTGGTCGTGCCGTCGCCCAGTTGGCCCCTGTCGTTGGCGCCCCATGCCGCCACCGTGCCATTCTCTTTGAGAGCCAGGCTGTGGCTATCGCCTGCAGTCACGGCGACGACACTGGTTAGCCCAACCACCCACGTGGGACTTCTGCGATCAGTCCTGGACCGGTCCCCCAATTGACCGAAGAAGTTGTAGCCCCATGCCACCACCGTGCCGTCTGACTTGAGCGCCAAACTATGGTTGGTACCGGCCGCCACCATCGGCGTCGTTGCCGTCGCCCAGACCGGGGCCAGCAAACCCAGCAGCATCAAAATCCTCAGACCCAGTGAACGCATGGAAGCCTCCATTAAACTGAAATCGTTGCTTAAATGAGTCTTTTTTTGCGTTGCGGGTTCGCCCAGCAAAATTTGCATCACCTAAAGTGGCTCTTGCACGGACAGGGAATTCAACCGCGTGAAGATAAGTATGGCATGGGTGAGAGAAATCTGCTCGCATGGGACCTTTGCCAGGCGAGCGGGCGCAGCCGCTGATTGGCGAGCCTGTTGCAGGCACCCCTCGGTGCTCCGACCACCGGCCCGGCTATTTGCGCGCCAGGTAAACGCCCCAGACAGCCAGGCCCATGCCAACCATGGCCACACCAGAAAACGACTCGCCAAAAAGCAGCCAGGCCAGCAGAGCAGTGGAGGGCGGCACCAGATAGAACAGGCTGGCGATGTTGACGGCGTCACTGTGGCGAATCAACCAGTTCAGCAGGCTGATGGCACCCACCGAAAGCACCAACACCAGCCAGCCCAGGGCAAAGAAAAATTCACCGGTCCAGTCAACCCGGAAACTCTCGGTCAGCGCTGCCAAGAGCCCGGTGACCAATGCGGTCGGCAGAAATTGCGCCACCGAGCCGGTTCGCCAGTCAAAGGCGGCACAGAATCGTTTCTGGTACAGGGTGCCTGCTGTGATGCCCATCAGGGCCACGATGGCGGGCAGCAAGGCCGCCACGCCAAAACCCGTGCCGATCTTGTCAAAGACGACAAACCCAACGCCTACGAAGCCCAGTATCAGCCCAAGCCATTGCCGCCGAATCACGGTTTCGCCCAGCAGCCAGCCGGCACCGACCGCCGTCAGCAGCGGCTGCACGCCGACCACCAGGCTGGCCACGCCGGCCGGCAATCCTTTGGAAATGGCCATGAACACGCCGCCCAGATAAACGCCATGCACCAGCAGCCCGGCCAGCCCAATGTGAAACCAGGCGCTGGCCGAAGCCGGCCAGGGTGCCTGCGACATCACTGACACCAGCGTCATCAGAGCAATCACCGCCAGGTAACGAATCAGCAGAAAGGTCAGCGGCTCGGTGTGCGGCAAACCCAGCCTGGCCCCGATAAAGCCGGTGGACCACAGCAGCACAAACAGCCAAGGCAAAGCGCGGGCGTAACGGGAAATCATCATGGGTTGATTATTCTCTTCGCCAGGCATGAAACCGCCCAAAAAGGGCGAAAAGTTTCTGCGGTGCATGGGCGCGCTTGCACTCGCCGGTGGCGTATTTGTTGGCCTCGGCCAGCGTCGGGTAGGTGTGAATGGTGCCCAGAGACTTGTTCAGGCCTGGGCCGTGTTTCATGGCCAGCACAAATCCTGCCAGCAAGTCAGCCGCGTGCCCCGGGGTTCTCGATGGTCATTGAATCAGGGGTCGACTACCTCCCAACCATTGGCTGCCGCGCACCACGCTAGATTTATAGTCGAATCGCCCTGCAGCCTTTATTCCATCTGTGCAGACAGCTATTGTTTTTAAATCAAAACTCAAACGGTGAGCTGGGGCGCACTGGCTTGGCACCGCTTTGCGCATCCACAGCACATCATCCTGGAGGTCGTAGCCGTCGCAGGCAAGAAACTCGGCAAGATTCAAAAAACAGAGCTGTCAGCGCTTATACAGCAAGGGCTAGAAGCCCAAAAGCCTAGTTTGTTGCTTGGATCCCGCACCGGGTCGCCTGGCACGCCTGATTCAGGCCACTTTCACACCCTTCCAGAAGGCCACGCGGCCCCGGACTTTCTCGGCCTCTGGTTTGGGGTCGGCGTAGTACCAGACAGCATCGGGGTTGGTTTCGCCGTTCACGATCAGCGTGTAGTAGCTTGCCTGACCTTTCCATTGACACGAGGTTCTGTGATTGCTGAAGGTGACGAAGGCTTTGTTGAGCGCGCTCTCGGGGAAATAGTGGTTGCCCTCCACCAGGACGGTGTCGTCACTCTCGGCAATCACGGTGTTGTTCCAGGTGGCTTTCATCGGTGTCTCCATCATGTTTAAAAAAGGGGTGGTATCAGTTGCTGCACATTTACCCTAGCCTTGAGCCGTGCGGCCAACAGGTATAGGCCACCGAGTTTGCGGTGCAAAAACAAGGTGTCAATCGGCGGAATGTGCCAAAAATCGCGCGCTGCGCCCAGCGCCATGCCGGCATTGTGCAGGCGTTGCACCAGGTCGGTGTTGGAGAAGTCAAAGTCGCCGGTGTGGCCCAGCGGCTCCAGCGCCATCTGCATCATGTCGAGCACGGCGGTTTGGTGCTTTGTTTGGGTACCCGCATCAAAATAACCAATGGCCATGGCGGCCTGGCGCAAGGCTGGGCGGTCACCGGCCAGGGCGGCTGCCATAAGTTGCCGATAGGCCTGGCCAAAGCCAGGCGCGAAGGCGCGGGTGGCACCAAAGTCCAGCAGGATCAGCCGCCGCCAGGCTGGGTTGAACCGGTAGTTGGCAAAGTTGGGGTCAGTTTGCATCAGCCCAAACTCAAACAGCTCCCGAAACAGCAAGCGGATCAACAGGCGCACGATGCGGTCGCGCTCGGCCTGCGGTGCGGCCACCAGCGTTTCGACCGGCACACCTTCGACAAACGACATGGCGAGCACGTTTTTGGTGGTCAGATCGGCGTGCAACCGGGGCACCACAAACTCCGGGCTGTCTGCCAGCAGTTGCCCAAAGCGTTGCAGGTGGGCGCCTTCAGCCTGGTAATCAGCCTCTTCGCGCAGTTGGCGTTTGGCCTCTGCCAGCAGCGGGGCAATGTCCAGCGTGGCGGGCAGCAAGCCGGTCATGCGCAGCAGTGAGGCCACATTGTTGACATCGCTGGCAATACTTTTGCGCACGCCGGGGTACTGGATTTTGATGGCCAGATCGCGCCCATCCAAAGTTTTGGCGCGGTGCACCTGACCAATCGAGGCCGCGGCTATGGGGGCAAATGAAAACGCCTCGAAACGCTGCTGCCATTTGGCTCCCCAGTTGGCGCTGAGTACCGCCTGTACCTGGCGCATGGGCATGGCGTGGGCATCCGAGCGCAGCCGCCCCAAAATGGTGGCCAACTCCGGCGGCAGCAAGTCGCCGGCATCCATCGAAATCAGTTGCCCGACCTTCATGGCGGCACCCCGCATGTGGGCCAACTGTTGGGTGATCCGGATGGCGTTGGCCGGTGTCAGCAGCAAATCGCTGAGTTTGGGGCGTTTGCCCTGGGCGAGCTGGCGGGCACCGGCCAGCAGCATGTTGCCCGCCACGCCGCTGGCCATTTGCCCCAGGCGCGCCAGGCGAGTCAGGCGGCTGCTGGGCACGGTGGAGCTGCGGGGGTCGGGAGTGGAATGGATCGCCATGCCCGGGTTTTAACAGAGCCACCCCAACACCGACCCCAATCCGCTCGACATGGGCTTTTTTGCAGATGGTTTATCAGCGCTGAGCGCTCAAAAATCCATCGTCAAGCTTGCCCGCAAAGTGCGGGGTGTGGAGGCAAACAGATACACGCCGCCCCAATAGGTGGTGGGTGCTTCGCGCCAGTAGCTGCGGTCGGTCAGGTTGTCAATCGTCAGACGCCAGGTCAGCCCTTTGCCTGCCACGCGCTGCGCGTAGGCCAGACCGGCATCGAGTTGCCAGCTTGAAGGCAGGCTGACGCTGCCGTCAGTGGTCACCGTTTTGCCGCTTTCCAGAGTGGCCAGTGCGTTGACCGACAAACCCGCCAGCGCGGCAAACTTGTAGTCGGCAAATACCGAGGCTTTGACGCGCGGCAGATTGGTGACGCGCTGCCCGGTCAGCGCTGTATCCACCGCCTGGGTGTATTTGGCATCGAGCGCCATCAGGCTGGCTTGCAACGACCAGGCGGCGTTGATGCGGCCACTGGCGGTCAGCTCCAGCCCTTGGTGGCGTACCGTCCTGGCTCCGGCGACCTGCGTGGGCAGGCCGCTTGCATCTGATGCCGGCACATCGTCGGCGTAGGGTTTGTTGATGCTGAAAACCGCTGCCGTCAGCAGCAAGCGCGGGTCCATCTGCCACTTCAGCCCAAGCTCGGTTTGCCGGCTTATGAGCGCGGGCAACACCGCGCCGGCATTGGCAAAGCGGTCTGGCCGGTTGGGCACCACCTCCATCTCGGCACCGTGGCCCCAGGAGGCGTACAGCATCGTGGCCTTGACTGGCGACCAGGTCAGTCCGGCCCAAGGGGTGGTGATGGTCTGCGCAAACGATGCGGCGCGCGAACCATCGCTGCGCTCGCTGCTGCGGTGCAGGCGCGTACTGCGCAGGCCCACAAACGACTGCACGCTGGGACTCCAGGCTGAGCTGAGGGTGGCATAAGCGGCCAGCGCACGCTCGCGGCTGTCGGTATTGAGGCCAGACAGCGTCGGGTCGGCGGGCAGCACCACCGGCGCGTCGATGTTGGTGGTGCCGACCCAGTTGTAGGCCTGCATGGGGGCCAGATCGGCGTTGGCGCTGCGCCCGTTCAGGCCGAGCCGGGTGCTGTGCTGCACACCCAGCGCGGCAAATTCGCCATCTAGCAGCCTGTCGGACTATAAACGCCACTGAAAAATTCTTCTTTTGCTATTGATAGTGTAGTAATAAAGTTATAATGAACCTGGCTTAAGAAGGATTTATACCAGCATGTCGAACTTCATTCTGACTGACCGCAAGACCGACTACCTGCTGCCCCCATCAGCAGACGATTGGCTCACCCAGGACCATCTGGCACGCTTTGTCGTAGAAGTCATCGATAGCCTCGATCTCTCCAATCTGACTCGCCAATATGCCGGTCGCGGCTCAAAGGCACACCATCCAGCGACCTTGCTGGCCATTTTGGTTTACGGTTATTCAACCGGGGTGTTCTCCAGCCGCAAGCTGGAAATGGCCACCTACGACTCTGGGGCCTGCGCTACATTGGCGCAGGCAGCCACCCCGACCATGACACCTTAGCCACCTTTCGTCGTCGCTTTATCGATGAACTCGCTGGCCTGTTTGTGCAAGTGCTGGAAATGGCCCGCGGATGAAACCGCCTCAAGATGGGTACGGTCTGTCTGGATGGCACCAAGATCCACGCCAACGCCTCGCGCCACAGCGCCCTCTCGCATGGCCATCGTCAAGCTTGAAGAGCAGCTCAAGGCAGAAGTCCAGGAACTGCTGGCCCTGGCTGAGGCGGCCGACACAGCCAATGTCCCTGACGGCATGAGCCTGCCCAAAGAACTCAAGCTGCGCGAAGACCGCCTCGCTGCCATGGCGGCAGCCAAGACCAAGATCGCACAGCGTGCGCAAGAGCGCTACGCCGCGAGAAGGCCGAATTTGACGAGAAGATGGGCAAGCGCCAAGCCAAAGCTGATGAGACGGGCAAAAAGCCACGCGGCAAGACACCCACAGCCCCTCAGCCGGGTGTGCGTGACAGTGATCAGATCAACCTGACTGACGAAGAGTCGCGCATCATGCCGGTGGCCGGTGGCGGTTTTGAGCAGTGCTACAACGCACAGGCCGGGGTGGATGCCGACACGATGCTGGTGGTGGCCACCACCTTGACACAAGCGCCCAATGACAAGAGAGAAGTCCAGCCGATGCTCAAAAGTTCTGCAAGAGCAGCAAGCCAAGCTCGGCACTGCCACCACCTGGTTGCTGACACCGGCTATTGCAGTGAAAACAACGTCAACGCCTGTGAGGTGGCCAAGATCGTGCCTTTGATTGCCGTGGCCCGCCAAGACCATCACCCGCACTGGAGCGAACGTTTTACAGAGCCCGCGCCCCTGAAGGCAGATGCCACACCGATAGAGGCGATGGCACATCGTTTGGCAACGTTGGCAGGCAGAGCTGCTTACGCTGTTCGCAAGCAAACGGTGGAGCCGGTGTTTGGCATCATCAAGTCGGTGATGAGGTTCAGGCAGTTCTCCTTGCGCGGATTGAGCAAAGTCACTGGTGAATGGAATCTGGTTTGCCTGGCCTGGAATGTCAAGCGCATGGCAGTATTGCGTCCAAAAGTTGGATAAGGGGAGAAAATGCTTTGAGAAGGCTCAAAAATTCGCAAAATCAATACCAAACTGCCTATATTTTGAGCAGATTGGAAATTTCAAATTTTGAATCGCTAAGTCCGACAGGCTGCTAGCCGGGCATCCCAACTCCACAGTTTGCGCTGCTCGCCCTCGCTGCGGTAGTCGTAAACATCGACATCTCCATTGGCGCACAAGCCCGGATACACATAGGTCGCTGCATTGCTGCAGCCGTCCGGAAAAGCCAGCCGGTCGTCAATCGTCAAGCGCTGGGTGTTGAGCGCTACCCGGGCGCGCCAGTGGGCGTTGATTTGATGGTCGAGCGCCAGCTCGGCGCTTGTGCTGCTGGCCTCAAACGGCTGCGACCAGGGCTGGTCGTTGAGGTTCAAACGCGGCTGAATCTGCGCCGGAAACGCATCACCCACGCCGTCGCCATTGGCATCGAGCAGCCCCAGGCCGGGCACGGACGGTTGCTGCTTGCGGTGGTACTCAATGTTGGCTGACAGCGCGGTGACTGCATCCAGCCTGGTCTGCAACGCCACGGCGAGCAGTTGGCGGGAGCCGTTGGCCTGGTCAAACTTGGGCCGCAAGCTTTCGTCAACCAGGTTCACCCGCAGCCCGACTGCGCCCACCTGTTGATTGGCATCCAGGTGCAACTTGGCACCGCCGTTGTCGGTGGCCGACACCGCTGCTGTCACAAAATTGCCGGGCAGCGGTGCCTTGGTCACATAGTTCACCAGCCCGCCGGGCGCTGACACCCCCGATTGCAGCCCCGCCACGCCTTTGAGCACTTCAACGTGCTCCAGATTTTCTAGCGCAATCGGCCCGTCGTTGCTGGTGATGAGCCCGTTGCGGCTGAAGTTGCCAGATTGGTTGAGCAAAAAGCCGCGCACCGACACACTTTCCAGATAGCCGGTGGTGTTGTAGCTGTCCGCCAGCGAGGCGTCGAGCTTGATCACTGTCGAGAGCGACTGCGCCCCCGTGGCGACCAGCAAATCGGCCCCCAGCACCGAAACACTTTGCGGCGTTTGGGCCAGCGGCACGCCAAAGCCGCCCACATCGGCGCTGTTGGCATCGAGCACCGGCGCGGTTTTGCCGGTGACTGTCACCTGCGGCAGGCGCAGTGAGGTGGGTGGCGGCGCGGTTTGTGCCGCAGCAGACAAAGACATCCCGCAAGACAGCGTCAACGCCGCCAGAGAGATCGGGGAAAGTTTGAAATGGGTTGCCATCGAATGACCTTTATCGACGGCAGGGCAGTGCACCGACAGCCCAGACAACTGCCGGGCTGCAATTAGCGACGCTTCCCTGCGCAAGTATTACCTTGATCAAGTTCCAGGGTGTAGTCTCAGCCGATGCATTTGCATGCACCAGCACCCCTAGCGTGGACAGAACCTGGCGAACCCGGCCTGAGCGGCGGATTCTAGTCCGGGTTGGCGCAGTGGCTGCGACGGCCAGGTGGCGTAGGGCTTATCCGCCCAGATGCGCCAGTCGCGCCGTACGTTGGCATCAGCTATCGGCTGCAATACTTGCAGCAGGGCTTGCTGGACTAGCCGTCGTTGATGAGATACATGTAGGGGGCGATGGCCAGTGGTCGTATTCTGAAAAGTTCAAAGAAACCACCACTGCGCAAGAACGCAGAGTGAACACAAAGTACGGGCTGAAAACAGTCGAACACAATGCAGCCCGTTGGCTGATTTTCAGTAATCACAGAACCGCTATCTCTATGGAAGACAACGATAGACGAATTGAAGTAGTGACGTTGGACGACAGCCCGAGACCGCCCGACTATTACAGTCGTCTGTAACTACTCAGCCCCCAATGAAGTCCAGTCGTCAATTGCTGAAATTGAGAGCGATAATCGGGCCTGATGCAAAACTTACCCGATCTCGCAAAGCTCAGCCATGTGCAAAAGGACGATTTGATCCGTGCGCTGTGGCCATTGCAGAGCCAAGTACGAGAACTCGTGACGCAGATGGCTGTGCTGCAGGAGCGCATCAATCAGCTCGAAGGCCGTCTTGCGCTCAACAGCAAAAACTCCAGCAAGCCGCCATCAAGCGACGGACTGAACAAACCCGCACCAAAGTCCTTGCGTGTTGCGGGTCGCAACCCAACAGGTGGGCAGGATGGTCATCCAGGGCGTACCTTGAGGCAGGTCACTGAGCCCGACAAAATCATTACCCACAACGTACCCGACAACCGCCCAGCGTGTCACGGCAAGCCTGCTTTTTGCGTACGTCGCAGAAACACGTCAAGTCTTTGATTTGCCTGTTCTGCAGTGTGAGGTGACTGAGCACCGCGTCATGCAAGCCATCTGCGCTTGTGGGCATGTGCACACCGCAGAATTTCCAGCCGATGTAGCCCGCGCGTGCAATACGGCCCACGGGCGCAGGCGGCCATGGTGCACCTTAACCTTAATCACGCTGTCTCCGTAGAGCGCACGGCTGCGCTGATGAAAGACCTCTTTGACTTACCCGTGAGCCAAGCAACGGTTATCAAGGCAGGCCAGATGGGCGCAAACCTCTTGAAGCCCAGCGTTGAAGACACGGCCAAGCTGTGGTCAAAGCAGAGGTGGCACATGCCGATGAGAGCGGCCTGCGGGCTGCGCAAGACGCTGCACTGGCTGCATGTATTGGCCACCGAGACACTGACCTGGATGGGTTGCCACCCCAAGCGTGGCGGTGAAGCGTTTGAATCTCTGGCCCTGCTAAAGCTTTTCAAAGGCGTGTTGGTGCACGACGGCTGGATACCCTACAAGGCCTTGGAGTGCCAGCACGCCCTGTGCAACCAACACCACTTGCGCGGTTGACTTACCTCCATGAAGAGCAAGGACAAGCTTGGGCAGGCGACATGATTGAGTTGCTCTCGCACGCCAATCACTTGGACAATCGCAATTGTGCTGATGACAAAACGCCCCGCTACGCCAGCGTGAAGTATCAAAGCCAAGTAGCTGATCTGCGCGCGACTTGTATGACGCAATTCTGGCGCAAGCTCAGACAGAAAACCCCATTGAGCCCGCCACTGGCAAACGCGGCAGACCCAAGCAAAGCAAGGCCACCAATTTGATCGGCCGACTGCGTAATTACAGCGATGATGTTTGGCGCTTCATGACGCAGCCCAACGTACCGTTCACCAACAACCTTGCTGAACAGACCATGCGTATGCCTAAGGTCAAGCAAAAAGGTCTCGGGCTGCTTTCGAACACCGCAAGGTGCCAAGGACTACTGAAGCAAGGGGCCAACATCTTTGAGTCCCTCGTCGCTGCCTTCAAGGGTGCACCCCCTCAGCCAAGCTTCGCCTGAATCCGATCTACCTGCCTAAAATTGGCCTGAGTAGATACAGTCGTCTTTATAGCGCAATTGAAAATAAAGACCAAATAGAAGTCGCAGGATTTGCCCAATACCTGCAACAGCGAGACCTGACAGGCTTCAATCACGGCGCACACGCAAAGCGCAGCGCTGACAAGTTGGAGGTTATCGATATCAGCCGTTCCGTTATGGCTTCAACTTTGATCGACTTCAGCGAGGCTTATCCATGCGAGGTTGTAACCCTTGACCGCCTGCGGGCCGTGGCTAATGTGATTGGTGATGGTGGGCGTATTTTCAGACACGCGTTGCGGGAGTCAGCGTGGGAGCCACTTGGTAAAGACAAGCGGGTGCGTACTGGAGGGGGCAACAAGGCGATGGTTTATGCGCGTCGTCAAAACAGATCGGCATGGGCCGCAAGTGATACGTCATTTATCGCAGCTGCTTTGCCCAAACAAGACGGGGGTCTTGTTGATTGGCCAGACGGTGATGAATGCCTGTTTTGATGTTGCGCTAAAAAAAGGGTGGCCACCCGGACACCCTTGGACACCATTTTTATACCTCCTAGAAATTATTTCTCTTTTTTTATACACCGTACAAAATTGGTGCCCAAGGGTGTCCGGGTGGCCACCCCTAGAGTGACTGGTTGTTACGCTAACACACCGGCAAGTACGCCTGTTACGCTAACACACCGGCAATCGACCGCCATGCAAAACCATGGCCGTTAAGCACACTGCAATTGCCGGTACAAAGTTGTTTACTCAACATAGCCGCCGGGCTGGTGCGTGGGCAGTCTACGCAATCAAGATCGTTGACATCGATATCACAGGAAACGGCGCAAGCACCAGCGCACCCCGAGCAATCTTCACAAGCCGGTAAGTCCCTTACATAAATCTTGTCGCTTACCGCAACAATGAATCGATCGTCCATGTCCATACCTTAGTTACGTTAAAAACCAAGGATAACCCGGCTGGCGACACCGGCAACACCTAATTGACGTTTGTTTGATCTAGATCAAAGACAAGGCTTTCGCAATGATTTATCACTTTTGCGAAATAATGCTAAAAAAAAAATGGGGGTCGCTTATACAGCGAGGCGTCAAAAAGCCTCATCCGGCTGATCGACCTCGCGGTATTACCGCAACGCGTTACGGTATTACCAGCGTTAATCAAACTTTGAAATTTTTGGAACGCGTGACGTGTGCGCCTTTCTATTCCCGTACGTGGTAAGACTATCGATAGGGACCCCCTTACCGCCACGGGGCAATTAAATGCAGCCACAGGCAGGGCAGCCACAGGGCACAGCACCACAGGGCACAGCACCACAGGCCACAGGCCACAGGCCACAGGCCACAGCGCAGCCTCACCCACAGCACAGCCACAGCACAGGCACGACCACAGCGCAGCCACACCCACAGCACCACAGCACAGGCACAGCGCAGCCACAGGGCAGCCACAGGCACACAGGCCACAGCGCACACAGGGCAGCGCACACCCACAGCATGCACGACCACAGCGCACCACACCCCACCCACAGGCACACCCACAGGCGTGCAGGCTGATAGCGTACACCTATCAAAATTGCATGGCACGACCCTTGCAACCCGCAATAACCGTGCCTGATAGTGGTACACTATGACACATCCCCGCCACTTTTTGAAAGTACACCAAAAATGAATGCTGAACTCATCGCACTTAACGCGCTAATTGCGGCGCGGACGGTCGCACTGGGCAAGCGGTTGTCTGCGATAGAAGACAACCACGGCAAAGATGGTGCGGACGGGCGCGATGGCGTTGACGGCAAAGATGGCGTTGACGGCAAAAGATGGCAAGGACGGGCGCGATGGCAAAGACGGCAAAGACGGCAAAGACGGCAAGCGAGGCCCGCGCGGGCGTTCTGGCATGGTGGGTGTTGTCGAATCTGCCCCCAACACCCCGCCACCGCCCCAAGCCCGGCGCATGACGTACGACCTCGGCGGCGCGTTATCCGAAGTCAGGCTCTACGCTGACGCTGACGCAACACAGCTATCCGAGCGCAGGTCTATGAACTACACCGCCGGGGTGCTTACCAGCGTTGACTATTTCGACGGCGCGGGGGTGTTGCAGCGCACCCGCGTGATGACATACACACCGGACGGTGCACTGACCGGCGTTACAGCGTAACAACATTTTTCCCACTCAAATGAAAGACCACCATGCCAGCACAAATTAAAGACTTGGCGCGCGAACTCGATGCACTGCAAAGTCAAATCAGCGTTATCGACCTCGACACCATTCAGGTGCAAATCGACCAAGCCAAAGCGGATTTAACCGCGTGCAAAAGCACATTGACCCTGCACCACTCACAGGAGGAAGTTAGCCTGCGACAAGAGCTAAGTCGGTTGGAAAATTTATTGTCATCTGAGAAAAGCAAACTACGCAACTTGACCCGGCAGATTCAACCGCTGGCACTGATGTTGAGTGCACCGGCCAAACTTCAGGCAGCCAAAGATGATCTATCCGTGTTGCATTCTCGCGCCGCTGAAGCCAACACACAGGTGGCCAGTGCTGAAGCCACCACCCGGGCGCTGGCTGGCTTGTTGGCTGATGCTGAAGCCCACTATGCCGGGCAGCTTGAATACGCAGCCAAAGAGGTTTTATCGGCAGCGAAGCAGGGCATAGCCATTGCGTCCACACCGATTGATCGTGGTCATGTTGATTCGTTGCAAGCAGCCCTCGCAATGGCTGAAACCGAACTCGCAACGGCTGAAACCGAACTCGCTGAAAGTCTGACCGCCGTACAGTCAAGCGAACGTGAAGTTACCCAGGCCACCATCGATGCGGCCGGTTTGCGGTTTGAACTTCAGACGCGGGATTTTGTCGATGCGGTTTGCGCGTTTGAATCCCTTGGTGGCGTTTTTGACGCTGGCGACTTGAGCGATCGTTGCGCGGTTGCGCAGCAAAATGCGGCGGGTTTGCGTGAAATGTGGGCTGAAGAAAATGCAGAACATTGACACCGGAAAATTCAGGCAAGCCGACAGGTTGCGCCAGCTTATCGGTGAACTCCGCCCGAGCCGGGCACTGACTTGGGAACCCTACGGCGGGTTGCGCGAAAAATAGATGAACTTTCAGGCCAGCGTTTGACAATCGGCAAAGGGCGCGCGGTCGATGCACGTGTGGCACAGGCCAAAGTACTTGCAGTGGGTTTGCCGTCCACACAGGCAGCGAGGCGCATTGCGGCCGCGCTGGGTGTCTGCGATGGCACCGCATGGCGCTATCTGCGGAGAATCAGACGTGAGCAATCGCCTTGAACTTGCGCGTCAAGCAATCGGGAACGCTGACACCGATATCGTGGTGATTCAGCGCATCATGACCGGGTTGAGCGTGAGCCGCCCGGCCGCGTTGCGAATTTTTAGCGAACTCCGCCGGCAGTCAGCCCGCGAACGACAGCAGCGACGTAACGAACAGACCCGGCAGTGACCGGGTTTTTTTATGCCTGACATAAACCAAAAATAACCAATGCTATAAATTAAATAGCAGCCGCCGGGCGGTACAGCGCAGGTATGACCCCGAAAACGACACCAAAGAAAAAAGCCTGCTATGTATTAAGTAGCAGGCTTTCTACGTGCCATAAGGCTTATCTGGTGGGATGTGCGGGGGTCGAACCCACGACAAACGGATTAAAAGTCCGCTGCTCTACCAACTGAGCTAACATCCCTGTCGTCGAGCAAGCTCAACACAGCCTTGAATTATAAGCAAGTTTTGGTCGCGCTGAAATCGCCTTTGAATCAATGTCGGACATTGATTCGCAATGAAGTCGACCAGGACCTGTTAACGTGAAAGAACGGCGTGTCCAGGCGGATGAATGCCTGGCCACATAGAGCTGTGACCGCCGAGCCGAAACTGCATGTTTTCAGCCGGACTGAACCTGCATTTTCTTCGGCGTCCGGCTTCTTCGAAAGATAGTTTTTAACGCGTCTTCTTCTGGCTGTTGGGTGACTTCTTCACACTTCGGTTGAAGTCGTGCAGGCGGCCATAGTGGCTGATCTTCTCGACCTGATCGAGGAGTTGGCATGGCCCAATGCGGACAACTCAAGTGCTTGAATTGCGGGGAGTTTTTTGCCCCTGACCATCGCAACCGGGACCGCCAGCACTACTGCACCAAGCCCGAATGCCGCCATGCCAGCAAGGCCGCAGCCCAAGCGGCATGGCTGGCCAAACCCGCCAACAGCGACTACTTCCGCGACCCCTCGCATGTGAGCCGCGTGCAAGCCTGGCGTGCTGCACACCCGGGGTACAGCCGCAAGCGGGCCAAGACATCTGTGGCGTTACAAGATACGTTGGGGCTTGCTGGTGTTGGGTTTGGGTCCCACCGCCCACAGACCGAGTTTTCTCATCAGCCTGCGGATGCGTCTTCTGCCAACCAGAATGCCTTCTCGCCTGAGCATCTGTTGCAGTCGTCGGCTGCCATACATCGGGTTCTCGGTGAAGAGTTCATCGAGCCGCTTGAGCAGCTCGAGTTCTTGCCTGGACTCGGGTCTGGGATGGTAGTAAACACTGCTGCGCGATATCCCCAGCAGTTTGGCTTGGCGGGCAATGGACAGCTCGCTGGCCCGGGCGATCATTGCGCGCCTTTCAACAGGCGGACAATGGCGGGCTGTCCGGCCAAGAAATCCCGCTCTACCTGCAATTGACCAATCTTGCGGTGCAGGTTGTCAATCACGGCCTGCGGATCGGCCGCCTTTTTGTTATCGTGTTCGAACTGACTCTTCACATTTTTTGCCAACTCCTGCTTCCAGGTGCTGATCATCGTCGGGTGCACGCCGTACTCTGATGCCAGTTCTGCCAGTGTCTTGGACCCTGACAGGGCCGCCATCGCCTCTTCAGCCTTGAATTGCGCGCTGTGCTGTTTGCGCTTTGTTCCCATGGTTCACGCTCCTTTCAACCGGTCAGCTTTAGCTTAGCCGACTGTCCGAAAAAACGTGACCGCCGCAGAACGCTTGTAGTGACTGCGACACCAGCTATCAAAATCGATACTAAAGCCGTCTTGATCGAGGTTCTGAGCCGGCCATAAAGGGGCCATGGCCAACGAAGCGCGTTTCGGATGTTAGGTTTTCAACAGCCAGTGTTGATTCACTCACGGTTACCTGCAGCGGGATGGCAGACAGTAGCGGCCGATTTCTGGGCCTTTGACAGTATGAGGCCACCACTGTCTGCCATCCCGCTGCCGCGACCGGTTTAGGCATCAAATAAGCCTCTAGCCCAATAGGAATAAGCACGAGGAGCTATGAAAATGATAACAAATCGAGGGACTTCAACCACCGCGGATGAGCGCAGGAAAATCCCAAGACAGCAGGCCGGAATTTGAATGCCCAGATCAGTCCGCCGCAGCCAGTTCCTTCACGACCGTCGCTACCGACGCAGCATCTGGCAAATGTGACAAGGCACCAATCAGCTCGTCACGCACCTGCGCCAGCAACACATCCACCCGCGCATCGTCCAGGCCAATTTCGCCAGCGATGGCCTGCACCTGGGCGCGCTCGGCGTCGCTTAGACGGCCGTCGGCGTAAGCGGCCATCAGACACATCAGCACCACGGTGTCGGCCAGGTCGGGGGCGCAGCCCGCCAGCTCGGCGACATCAAACTGGCGCGCGTCGGGGCTGGCCAGCAGGGCAGCAGTGCTGGGCATGTCGCCACTGCGCGAGGTCTCATAAAACTGGCCAATCAGTGCGGCTTCGGCCGGTGCCAGACCGTCAATCAAGGCCACCGACAACATGGCTTTGGTCAGCAAAATGACTTGGGAAGCGCTTAAATTCTGGTCCTGGATAAGGGGCATGAGGGTCTCCTGGTTTCGGGTGAAATGTCAGCAAAAAAAGTGGTTAGCGGGTCAGCGCACGCCTGCGGGCCGCCTGCAGGTTGCTCTGGATGTCGGCCATGGCCATGTCGCGAAAACGTTTGGGCAGCATGCTGCGCCGCGAGGTCTCAGACACTGCCAGCAGCTCCATGAACTCGATCATGTCGCGCTCCTGCGGCGGCATGAAGTCACGTGTGGCCTGTTGCAACACCTCGGCATCGAGCGGCTTGGCCTGGTTGCGCGCCGACTCGACCGAGAGCAGCGCCAGCGCTTCCAGGTCGGCGTTGGAATAACCCACCAAGGTTTCGCACAGTACCAGCAGCTCTTCGGTACTGGCGCTGCAGGGCTCACCATACCTGGACAGCACCGCCAGCAACACTTGTGAGCGTTCCAGGGCGGTTTCGCAGTAAAAAAACGGAATTTTGCGGTCGAGCCGGCCGGGGCGCTTGATGTCGGTGTCGAGCTTGTCAGGGCGATTGGTCATCATCACAAACAACACCTGGCCGCGGTTGTCGGTTTCGGCCATGAATTCTTTCAGGCGCGCAATGATGCGCGAACTGGTGCCATCGTCGCCGCCTTCGCCACCACCATTGCCAAAACTTCGGTCGCCTTCGTCGATGATCACCGCAATCGGTCCCATCGCCTTGACGGTGGCCAGTACCCGCTCCAGGTTGGCTTCGGTGGAGCCGACCCATTTGGAGCGAAAATTTTTCAGCGCCACACCCGACAGACCGGCTTCTTTCAGAAACGCCTTGATGACAAAAGTCTTGCCCGAACCCATCGGGCCGACCGCCAGCAGACCCATCGGTGTCAGGGTAGTGTTGCCCTCTTTGAGGTTTTTGGCAATGGCCAGCAGCTCGCTTTTGATGTTTTCATGCCCACCGACGCTGGCCAGGCCGTGTTTGGGCTCGATGAACTCGATCAGCCCGGCGCATTCTTTTTCGATCATCTCGCGCTTGCGGGTGTGGATGACCTTGAGCACCTCGGCGTTGGCGTCCACCGTGGGGGCGGATTTGCCAGGCTCAATGAGCTTGGTGATCTCCGCCGGCGTCATGCCCGCCGTGATGGCGGCCAGCGTGGTGGCGCGCGCCTCGGCATCGGCTGAACCTTGCAGCAACTGCAAGATCAAAGCACGCCGCTCGGGCTCACTTAGCCCGTGACCTTCCGAGGTGGCCACGATGCTGGCCAGCTGCACCGTGCGCAGGCCGCCGGTGCGCTCTGAAAACAGCGTCACCTGCGCTTCAGACAACTTGGGTGCAAAAAAGGCGATCACGCGCTTGCGCTGCGCCAGGTCAGGCATTGGGATCTCGATCGCCGACACCTTGGGGTTGGACAACAGGCCGGGGTTGATGGCACCCAACGACTCGGTGATCAGGATGGTGATGTTGTCGCCCTGGGTCAGGCCGGCATCCAGCGACCAGCGGTGAAACGCCAGGTAGGTCTGGCGGTCAGGCTGCGCCATAAAACTCGGGTCACCGGCTGGCAGCAAGGCATCGGCATAAGGCACGATGACGGCCGTGCTTTGCTCGCTGCGCATCTGGCCTTCGAGCCGGTGCAGGCTGGTCAGCAGATCGGGCGCTTGGCCATCGGCTTCCGCCAGCGCGACCAGTACCGGGTCGGGTTTGCCACCCAGATGCCGGATACCGCGCTCCAGGCTGACCTCGACCACACGCTTTTTGGTGTCACGAAACAACTCCTCGACCAGAAACGACTGCAGGTTGTGCAGTTTGCCGGCGACCAGAAAGTTGTCAAACACATTGCGGTACAGGACAAAGGTGGAGGCCTCGCCGGCCAGGTACTTTTGCCGCAGGGTTTCAGCCCAACGTGGCAGCTCGGCGCGAGCAGGTGCGGTAGCAGGCATGGTGCTGGATGCTCAAAGTGTCTTGGCAGGTGCAGCCTGGGCCGCGGCGCGGGCGGCTTTGAGGGCATCGAGCTGGGCCTTGGCGGTGACGCTGCCGCTGCTTTGGCGCAATTTGTTCAGCCGCACATCCAGGTCGGAGTTGTGCAGCTCGGCACCCAGGCTGGCCTGGGCCACCTGACCCTTGATGTGGTCACGCACGGCGCTCAGGGCCTGCACCTCGGCGTCGACTGAGAGGCCGTCGAGCTGACCCTGAATCTGGATACGCGCCTGGGCGCTTTGCATCTGCGCCAGCATGCGGTCTTTTTCAGCCTTGAGTTTGTCGATTTCGGTTTTGACTTGCGTCAACGAATCCTTGGCGTTGTCGGCATCCGCCGTGGCCTGGGCAGCATCGGAACGCAGTTCGGTGATGGCGGTATCGAGCGCATTTTTCTTCTGGATCAGCACCACGGCCAGGTCGTCCTGGTTGGTGGCCAGCGCGGTTTCAAGGTCGGCCGCCACGCCTGCCAATTCGCGTTCTGCCGCATCCAGCCGTGCGGTAATGTCCTGGCGGCGGGCGATGATGGCACCCGTGGCTGACTTGAGTTTGGTGTATTTCTCGATCATCGAGGCAATCGCGTTCTGGTAGGCGATTTCGGGGTGTTCCTTTTCGATGTCAGACACCCACAGCGAAATAAAACCAGTCCACAGGTTGGACAGTCGGGCGAAGATTGCATTGTTGGCCATGGAGTTCTCCTGAATGAATGGGTCAAGGGGTTGGTGGTGAGAGGTCAATAAAAGTGTGGTCAGGCTTTGAGCGTACCAGTCGCCTTGCGCGCGGCTTGCAGGGGCGCGCGATCGCCGGCGACACTTGTTGTCGCACGGGTGTCAATGTCAAACACCTCAGAGTCATCAAATTCGGCAGCCACCTCTTCGGCGATGCGCAGGCGCGACAGTGACTCTTCGAGCTTGCCACCCATGTCGCTTGAATACGGTGTGGTGATGGCCAATTGGTACACCTCTTCAAGCTTCTCGGGCAGTGCCACCAGCTTGGCTTCAAGCGCACTGCGGCGCACCGCCAGGCGGCGTGAGCGCTGCAAGGTGTCCTCGTACTGCGACAGCGCGGTGCGCAGCTGGCGTGCTTCGTCCTCGGGCAGGCCAGCGCGCTTGAGCTGCGACTGCACAGCGACCATGCCGCGCTCGGCAGCTTCGACGCTGGCGTTGTCCTTGCGCTGCTTCAGCGACAGATTCACCGCGCACAGGCCCAGGTAGTCCAGCGTCATGTCTTCAAGCTTTTCAACATCCTGCTGGCTCAGATTGGTGCGCTTTTGTTTGACGGTCTGGTACAGCGCCTGCACCCGCGTCCACATGTGCTCGTAGGTGGACAACACCCGGCTGTCGCCCAACTGGCGTATTTCGGCCACCAGTTGCGCCTTGCGCTCAGCCCTTGCGCCAAAGCGTTGCTGGTGGTCCACCGAGGCGCGAAAAGACGGCAGACTGGGCACGATCAGCCCCGCCAGCGCCTCAGCCCCCAAGGCCAGAATGCCCACCAGCGCCACGCCCGACAAGCCCAACGGAAACGACACTGCCACCGCAGCCAGCGTGGCGAGCAGCAAGGCGTTGCGGTTGGTCGGATGCTTTAAAAAGGCACCCAGGTAAGAGGGCTTGGCGTCTGGCACGGTTGGCACCTATTTGCCAAACTTGGCCCAGATGCGGGCAATGTCCTGCTGGTCTTGCTCGGACAGGATGGGAATGGGCGACGAGCGGCTCAGCGCGGCTGGGGTCGGCACCACCGCCGGGTTGGACTTGACGGCCTCACTCATGAACTCGCCGGCCTTCAGGTTGGCGTTGGCATAACCCACGGTGTTGGAGATTTTGGCAATCACTTGCGGGCGCAGGATGTAGTCGATGAACAGGTGCGCGTCACGCTTGTTTTTGGCGTTCGAAGGCACCGCCATGGCATCAATCGCCAGCAGGCCACCATCGGCTGGCACCCGGTATTCGACATTGCCACGTGCCTTGGACTGGGCTTGCACCGCATCGCCAGAGAACCCAACGGCCACGCAGATCTTGCCGCCCGCCAGCGCGTCAATGAACTGGTCGGTCGGAATGACCTTGACAATGCCGCTCAAACGGTCCAGCACCTTGGCTGCGGCTGCAGTGGAGTTTTTACCGTCCCACTTGGCCACGCCGCCGGCCATGGCGGCCAGCGGAACCACATCGCTGGCCGAGTCCACCACACCGACGCCGCAGGACTGAAAGCGTCGGGCAATTTCAGGGTCAAACACGCTGGTGAGTGAATCCATGCCGTGTCCCGGAAAAGCTTTGGCGGTGAGTTTGGGGTTCCAGGCGATGCCGACCGTGTACCACATATAGGGCAGGCTGTAGGCACCGTCCTTGTCCCAGGCGCGCAGGGTGGCATCGACCCGCGGGTCCAGGTTACCGATGTTTTTCAGGCTGGCTTTGTCAATTTTCGCCAACAGGCCTTTGGCAGCCATGGCAGGCACGGCATTGGCCGTGGGAAAGGCCACGTCATAAGGCGTGCCGCCCGCCGCCAGTTTGGCCTGCAGGTCGTCGTTGCCGGCAAAGATGTCGTACACCACGCGGATGCCGGTTTCTTTCTCAAAGTCTTGTAACACACTGGGCTCAATGTAGTCCGGCCAGTTCAGCACCCGCACTGTGCTCTTGGCGCTGGCCCCCACGCCATTCACGGCGCGGCGCAGGTTCATCAGCACCGTGGCGGTGATCAGGCCATCGACCGTGACCTGCTGCGACTCCTGAAACGCTTCGGTGGCCACCTGGGTTTGCGGGCCAAAGGTGCCGTCAAGCGGGCCGGCATTAAAACCGAGCTTGCCCAGCAAGATCTGTGCCTCGCGCAGGCCGGCGGCATCGACCAGCTTTTCACGCCCTTTGTAATTGCCACTGGACCAGTTTTGGGTGGTCCAGATGACCCGGCGAATGGCGTTGAGCAGCGCATCGGTGACCTGGTTGCTGGCAGGCAGGCCGTTTTGCGCGCTAAAAGCGCGAATGGCCTCTTGCGTGGCCGGCGTCAGCGTGCCGCTGGGTGCCTCGCGCAACAGGCCCATGCGGTTTAGCAGGCGCTGGGCGGTTTCGATCTTGGCAGTGCGCGCCCCAGGCGTGCTAGCCGCCTCGGGTTTGGCGGCTTCTGGTTTGCCCGGCTGCGCCGTGCCAAACACAAATCCCTGGGACTGGGCAGTGCCAGCCAGCAGGCCGGCGCAAGTCAGTGCAGCAAACAAGGCAAGGGTGCGATTTTTCATGGGCGGGATCCTGGGCTAAATGGGGGGAAAAACTTTGCCAGCAGAGGGGCTGAAACAGATACTTTACTGCCCGGCACTAAAACAAATGGCATTGAGGGATTGGGCCAGTTGAAACAACTTGGCCGCCTTGTCCTGGCTGGCTGCAATGCCACCCTGCCCTTTGAGTGTCATGTCGCCGAGCAGGCAGGCAGCCGCAGCATTGCCACCCTGCACTGCCTGTTCCAGGTGCGGTCGGGCCTGCTCAAAATTGCCGCTGGCCACCAGTTTGCGCCCGGCTTCAGCATGTTCTGCCGCCGACAGCGATGACGCCTGCGCGGCATTGGTTTTGGGCGGGAGCAGTGGCTTGTCTGGCGGTGGCGCTTGAACCGGTGCCGCGGTGACGGGAACGGGCGCATCTGGCGCAACTGGCGCAGCCGGGGATTGCTGGGACGTCGGCGTACTCACCGCTGGCGGCGCAGCGGGGTTCATCAGGCGCTCTTTCAAATACAGATGCCACACAGCCGAGGCCATGCCGCCGACGACGACCAGGCCAATCAGCCCTTTGGAGAGTGGTGTCAAACTGGCCATGAAATTATTCCTTTGCCTGGATGGTGGGCGTGCCAAACTGGGTCGACAGGCTTTGCAGCCGCTGGCTGATCTGCCCCATTTCGTTCAATTCGGCGCTGGTTTGACTGCGGGCTGCTGCCAGGTTGCCCTGGTGCAGGCTAACTTCTTGCGCAGTTCGCGCCAATTCGCGCTCTACCAGCGCCTCAAGCTCACTGATCTGTTTGCGGATGTCCCCCACCACCGCCTCCTGGCGGCTCATGAGTTGGTCGAGTTGTGCCTGGGTCTGCTGTTCCAGCTGCTGTAAATTGGCCTTGAGCGTGTCGCCATGGGCAGCCAGCGCCAGGACTTTGGCGTCGGCATCGGCCAGCGGGTCGGCAATCGTCCACGACTCGTCGGCCGCATCCATGGCCTTGATGGCCATCAGCCGGGTCGCCGGGTCCATGGCACTCAGCCCATCCATCAGCCGCAACAGCCGCTCAGCCGGGTACTGGGCCAGTGCAATGCCTGCGCTTGCGTAAATAGTGTCCAGGCTTAGCGCGACAACCGCTGCGCCTGCAGGGCTGACTGGCGGCGCGCTAGCCACGTCAACTGGCGCAGCACTGGGGGGAATACCCGCGGTTAACGGCGTGGTGTTGCCCAGCTCAAGCGCCTCGGGTGGTGCGGCCGCGAGTGGCTCGTCTCGAGTGACGAGTCCGGCTTTTTCAAGAAAATCCAGCATTCCCTTCATGGTGTATCCCAAAGTTTGATGTTGATGTAGCGCCTCATGCCCTGCCACTGTTGTTCAAATTTACTATGTATTTGATAGTTACTAGCGCTTGCTGAATATGGGCTAGAGGACGTTTTTGTTAAATATTTAAGGTAGCCCGGTCAATCTCGGTGCGTAAATCGGTGTAGTTCATGGTGACCGGAAACTGCGGAAACTCGTCAATCACTTTTTGCGGCGGGTGAAACAAAATGCCGGCGTGGGCTTCACCCAGCATGGCGATGTCGTTGTAGGAGTCACCGACCGCAGTCACTTTGAACTGGAGCTCCTTGAAACGCTGCACGGCTTCTTTTTTCTGGTTCGGCATGCGCAGATGGTAGTCCACCACAATGCCATGGGCATCGGCTTCGAGCTTGTGGCAAAACAGCGCCGGCATGCCCAGTTGCGCCATCAGCGGCATGGCAAATTCGTAAAAGGTGTCCGACAAAATAATGACCTGAAAGTCACGGCGCAAGGCGTCCAGAAAGTCCTTGGCACCGGCCATCGGGCCCATGGCCGAAATCACTTTTTGAATATCGGGCAGACCCAGCTTGTGTTTGCAAAGCAGGTCCAGACGAAATTTCATCAGTTTGTCGTAGTCGGGCTCGTCACGGGTCGTGCGCGACAACTCAGGGATGCCGGTGCGTTTGGAAAACTCGATCCAGATTTCCGGAACCAGCACACCTTCAAGGTCGAGACAAACCAGCTGCATTGATTTCTCCAAGAGTAAAAAGCCCCTGCCGGGCGCACTTCAGATGGGTGGCAATGTGCCATAACCCGGTAGTGTAGCCTTGCCTTTGGGGGCGGTACGACTGACAAATCCAATGCCCAGCAACACCAGAACCAGTGAAAACACCGCCACCAGCGCACCCCAGAACCAATAAGGCAGCCACAGCGCCTGCGCAATGACCGCACTGTCAGACAAATGAACCACGCCGCCCACCACCGCCTGATTGGAGAACATGTAGTCCAGGTCGGTCAACCACGACAGGCATAACGTCACTGCAATCAGGTGCAACACAAAGGACGCCGCTGCGTCGGGCAACAGCCGGGCGGCCAACCCAAGGCCAACTGCCCAAGCCAGCAAAAAACCGATGCCAAAGGCGTTGCGAGTCCATAGTGCAGCCGCAATCAACAGCAGCCCCGCCACCAGCACCAGCGCAGCGCGGGCAAAACGTGGCGCGCGCGACAGCAGCAGCAGACTGACACCGGCCAGTGAGGGTCCGATCAGCCCGCCAGCGGCAATCAGCGCGGTCACCAGGCGGCCCGGGTTGCCATGCCACACTGCCATGCCCGAGCCATCGGCATGTAACAACATCTCATCAAAGCTGGCCCCAAGTGCCAATGCGCTCAGGCCGTGGCCCATTTCGTGGGCAAATGTCGCCAGCAAGGTCAGCGGGTAAAGCATCTGCGCACCATAGGGCAGTTGCCAGAGCAGTGCAATGGTGGCTGCGCACAGGATCAGTCGGGTGCGTGGATTCATTTGGGGCTGCCTTTCAATGAGTGGTACACCTTGTGCAAGAGGTGCTCCAAGGCCAATTTGCGAAACTCGCCATCCGCCATCAGTTTGCCAAAAATATCCTCGTTACCCTCCATGCGGTCAATCACCAAGCCTTCAAAGGCCTTTTCAAACACATAACGAAAGTCCTCTTTCGAGTTGGTTTGCGCGGCTTGTTTAAGCGCATCACTTTCAACGGCTTCTTGCTGTATCTGGTCAAAAAACAACTGATCGGCCTGGGTGAAGTCGGTGCCAAAACGCTCGTTGAGCAGGTCAATCAATTCTGACAGGCGAATGGGTTGATCTTCTTGCCCCGTGCCCACATCGCCAGGGCCTTTGAGCGGCTTGCCCTCACCGCCAGTCAAATCAATGCGGCCCTCGCCAATTTTTTGTAGGCGGTAATACTGCAGTTCCACCTCGTCATCAAGCTGCACCACACCACCGCCCTCGCGCCGGGGCAGTTTGGTCAGCAAAAATCGCAGATAGGTATAAAGCCGCTCCAGGTCTGAATCCTGGTACGGAATCACCTGTGACATAAAGGCGTACAGGTTGCGAAAGTTCACCAGCAGTGCCTTGATCTCTTCGCCCTGGTCTTCAGCCAATGCCTTGAACCGGTCCACCGCCTGGTCCAGCACGCCGTTCATGGCGGCGTGGTCACTGACCGATTGCTTGCGCACCGGCTTGAAATAAACAGCGCAAAACGCTTTTACTTCCTCTTCAAAAATCAGCCCGGTTTCTTCTATCTGGTGGTGCAGGCGGTACAAGTGCTGCGCATCGGTCAATGGTTCGGTGGGTGTATCTTCGTAGTAGGGTTTGAAGGCCTTGAATATTTCTTCTGGCGTGTTGCGAAAGTCAAGAATGAACGTGTCTTCCTTGCCAGCACAACTGCGATTCAATCGTGAGAGGGTTTGCACAGCCTGCAAACCGGTAAGTTTTTTGTCCACATACATGGTGTGCAACAGCGGCTGGTCAAACCCGGTCTGGTATTTTTCGGCCACCAGCAGCACCTGGTACTCATTGCTTTCAAACTTCTCGGGCAGCTCTTTTTCTTTGATGCCGCCGTTCATGCCCACTTCGGTCAGGTTTTTGCCCGGCCATTGGGGGTCTTCCACCGTGCCTGAAAACGCCACCAGGGTTTTGATGTCGGTATAGCCTTTCTCAGTAAGGTAGGCATCAAAGGTCTGCTTGTAGCGCACCGCGTGCAAGCGCCCCTCGGTCACCACCATGGCCTTGGCACGGCCACCTATTCTGTGGCGCACGTGGGTGCGAAAGTGCTCCACCATCACCTCGGTCTTGCTGCGCAGGTTGACCTCATGAAAAGTCAGCGTGTGCGCCAATGCGCGGGCCGCTTTTTTGCGCGCCACATGCGGGTCATCGTCACCCACCTGCACCAGACGGAAATAGGCCTCGTAGGTGATGTAATTTTTCAGCACGTCCAGAATGAACTTTTCCTCAATCGCCTGGCGCATGGTGTACAGGTGAAAAGGGGCCTCGCCGCTGGGGCCGGGTTCGTCAAACACCTTTTTGGTTTTGTATTTGGGCGTGGCGGTAAAGGCAAAAAAGCTCAGGTTGTCCTGTTTGCCGCGTTTGCTCATCTCGCGCACCACGCCCGCCAGTTGGTCGGCATCGTCCGTGTCGTCATCCCGGTTCAGCCCCTGTTCCAAAAGGTGGTTGATGGCGGCTTCTTCAATGCGGTGGGCGTTGAGCACGCCTTTGAGTTCCATGGCGTTTTCACCCGACTGCGAGCTGTGCGCCTCGTCCACGATCACCGCAAACTGCTTGTCCTGGGTGTCGATGGTGATGCCGGGGTGGTTCTCTTTGCGCAGCTTGTCCAGCGTTTCGGTGATGAACGGAAACTTTTGTAGCGTGGTAATGATGATGGGTGTGCCCCCGGCCAGCGCCTGGGCCAGTTGGCGTGTGTCTTCGTCAATCTTTTGCACCACGCCCTGTTTGTGTTCAAACTGGTAAATGGTGTCCTGCAACTGGGTGTCCAGCACCTGCCGGTCGGTCACCACAATCACCGAGTCAAACACCTTGTGGTCCTGTGCATCGTGCAGGCTGCTCAAACGGTGCGCCAGCCAGGCAATCGAGTTGGATTTGCCCGAGCCCGCCGAGTGCTGCACCAAATAGTTGCGCCCCGGCCCATGCGCCTGAGCGTGCGCCACCAGCCGCCGCACCGCATCGAGCTGGTGGTAGCGCGGGAAGATCATGGTCTCAGTAGTGATCTTCTTGATGCCGGTGTCGGTGAGGATGCGCTTTTCAACTTCCTGCAAGTGCATGAAGCGCCCCAAAATATCCAGCAGGCTGGCACGCTGCCACACCTCCCGCCAAAGGTACGCCGTGCGGTAGCCGCCGTCTGCGGCGGCCGGGTTGCCTGCGTGGCCGTGGTCGCCCAGGTTAAAAGGCAAAAAATGGGTTTTATCGCCACTCAGGCGCGTAGCCATAAACACCTGGTCCTGGTCCACCGCAAAATGCACCAGCGCGCGTTTTTTGAACTCAAACAATAGCTCACGCGGGTCACGGTCGCGCTTGTACTGCTTTTTGGCATCTTCCACCGTCTGGCCAGACAGCGGGTTTTTCAGCTCCACCGTGGCAATCGGCAGGCCGTTCAACAACAGCACCAGATCCAGAGATTTGCTGTGCGCTTCGCTGTAAAAAAGCTGGCGCGTCACGCTCAGCACGTTCTGCTCAAACAGCGCCAGTGTGTCGGGGTTGAGCGCGTTGTTGGGCGCAAACACCGCCACGCGCAGCTTCTTGCCATAACACTTGAAGCCCTGGCGCAGCACCTTGAGCATGCCCTTGGTTTCCAGTTCTTTGCACAGGTGGTCCAGCACCACCGTGGCCGTGTCGTTCTGGTGAATGGCTTGCAGGCTTTGCCACAGCTTGGGTTGGGTGGCTTGTATAAAACCCAGCACCAGCGCCGGGTCTAGCGCGCGCGCTTTGTCATAGCGGCCAGCGGCAGCGCCCGTGTGGTAATCCACAAACACAAAGCCGCCCCGGCTAGTCAGGCTGTCCACAATGGCATCTTCCAGCCGGGCTTCGGTGTGATTTTTCATAAAGCTTTCAAGTCGTCATTCCGAAGGGACCAATGTCGGATTCACGGTACCCTGCGGTTGAATATCCAGTTTTTGCTGCGTCTAAGTTTCCACTAGCTGTTCGCCCGCCCGGCCGCCTTAAAAGGTTGAGGAGTAAATTTAACTTTTCGCTTACCTCGGCTGAAACCGTCTTGGGGTCCACCACTGAAACAAGACGATGGAGTTCGCCCTTGGTTAGCAACATGCTGCCACCCACACGCCCAGCCAGTCGCCTGAAAAAATCTTCGGCAAATGTACTGAGTTTGATCCGCTGAGTTTTGGCTTCCCAGACTAGGCGTGCTACCTCGGGTGAAGCCTGTTTCCATGCCTGAAAGTCCGCTTCAATCGATTCAAACACGCGATCCAGAATTAGCGCGTCCAGCACCTCATCAACTTCCATCGCAGAAGCGTCAAACAACTGCGGCATGACATCGCCCCCCAATGCATAGCGTCTGAGTACATCAGGGGTTACGAAATAGTTTTCTGCTTCGTAGCGCCGCCAATACGCAAAAGTCAGGCGACCATCCACACTGCTTTGGCGGTTCATGCCATCATTGTCCAGAATTGCCAGTCCCTGAAGGTCAGGCAGCAAACCTTGTAGGCCGCTGAAGTGAACACGCGGTGTCACACCAAAACCCCCTTCAACGCGCTCCAGTTCGCTCTGCAGCGAAATGTCTGGGTAATTGTTTTGAACATAAAAAGTGTTAGGACGCTCGTCCCAAACGGCAGCCACTGGGTGCCGCAATAGGTTTGCCAGCGCGCGCAGCATGTCCATATCGGTGCCCCCCTCCACGTACAGCACATAGCCTCGCTCACGCGCCTTGATGTAATGGTCGGCACCAAAGTGCTTCAAGCTATTTTTGATATCGGGCTTGCGCGCCAGATCGTCTGTTTTTCCATCCATTAACAGAGTCAGATTCTTATCTAGCGCCTCTTCAAGAATCACCTCGGAGTGCGTCACCATCACGACTTGCGATTGGTTTTCTGCCGCAATGTCGCGCAACAACACATACACCTGCTTTTGTCGCAAGATTTCCAGGTGTGCATCGGGCTCGTCCACCAGCAGCACACTGCGCTTGTGGGAATACAGGTAGGCAAAAATCAACAACATTTGTTGAAAACCACGCCCGCTAGAAGATACGTCCAGCGCTTCGCGCACGCCGGGCTGTTTGTAGCGCATCTCAATCGCGCCGCGAGTGGTTTCCTGCGGCGTGTCCAAAGTGACGTTGAACAGACGATTCATCAGCGTCACGATGCTTTTCCAGTCATCTGGTGTGTCTTTGGCCACCATCAGGCATAGGTTGCGCAGCACCTGCGCCGTTTGGCCCTGGCCCAGCAAAACGTCAATGCGCCCTGGCTGCAATATGGCTTCTTCGGTTTCTAGCCCGGACATGGGGTAGAGCAGCTCAACTCTGATGCTTGCAGCGTAGGCCAACAACTCCAGGTTACCCAAAACAGATTCATCTGGCGTGCAATACACAACCTCGTCTCCCCGGTTGCGAAAGTGCATGGGTAAGGCATGTACTTGCTTTTTGAACTCAACCCCGACGGTCAGCGTTAACGTGATGTCTTCTCTATTCGCACGTACTACTGTGTTGTGCCAGAAAAATCGAATACGTTGCACCGGCACAGAAACAATGCTCAACCGGTTCAAAGGCGCAGAGGTTCGCTCCTTAGCTGAAGACCCCTTGCGTGCATCGTACCAAGTGTGCAGCGCCTGCGACCACAGAGCCAGCGCCTGAATGGCGCTGGTCTTGCCGCAGTTGTTCGGGCCAATCAGCACGGCAGGGTGATCAAGTTCAATGCGCTGCTTGTCGCCAAAGCATTTGAAGTTTTCTATTTCCAGATAGTGCAGCAGGCGCATGGCTCGGGGTTCTTTCAAATGGGAGCGGGTATTTAGACTGACCACACTTCGATTTTGCCGGTGGTGGCTGGCCAAAACGGCATTTTCGGGCCGGTTCTGGGTGTGTTTTTCATGTGACATTCATCGTAAAAAACCTTACCTTGCGAAGTCGATAAGGTAAGAATAACGCATTATCTTTACCTTACGAACAATTCAAGGTAAGTTTCAAACACATACAGCCGATGGCGCGCAGCACCTGTGACCTCCTTGAGTAGCCCCAGTCGAATCAGGTCTCGCAAGAGCGAATTGGCAGTGGGTTGGCTAATTTCAAGCGCTTTTTCCAGGTCGCCAGCGTTCAGCATGGGCTTTTTGTAAAGCAGGGTCAAAGCCTGTCTGGCATTGGGCGCGCGCCTGCCCAGCGACAGAATTTTGTGCTCGGCATCAGTCCGCAGGATCAATATTTTCCGGAAAACATCTCGCCCCTTGGTCGCCGTCTCAGCCACGCCACGCAAGAAAAAGCGCACCCAATGAATCATGTCGTTGGACACGCGCACCCGCATCAGTGCGTCGTAATAGCTGGCGCGGTTGCGCTCGAAAAAGTCAGACAGGTACAGCGACGGCTTCGCCAGCAAGCCATTGCTGACCAAATACAGCGGAACCAGCAGCCGCCCAATGCGCCCGTTGCCGTCCAAAAACGGGTGGATGGTTTCAAACTGGTAGTGGCTGATGGCCAGCCGAATCAAATGCGGCACAGTGATGCCGTCATCGTGCCAAAACTTCTCCAGGTCGCTCATCAGCGCAGGCACACCCTGCGGGTGTGGCGGAATGAACACCGCATCGGTCAGGCTGGAGCCGCCTATCCAATTCTGGCTGGTGCGAAATTCCCCCGGCTGTTTGTTCTCACCGCGCACGCCACGCATCAAAACTTCATGGGTCTTGCGCAACAAGCGGTTGGACAGCGGCAGGGTTTGCAGTTCGGCAATCGCGCTATTGATGGCATCGACATAGTTGCGCACCTCGCGCCAATCGTTGCGCTTTTCCGGCTGAATCTGGTCTTCAGACATCAGCGCTTCATCCATGCCGGTTTGTGTGCCTTCAATGCGGCTGGAGGTCTGTGCTTCTTTGACCACATGCATTTCAATGAACAGGTCAATGTCGGGCACGATCAGTGAAAACGCATTGAGTTCGCCCAAAGCCCGGTTGGCGGATTCCAGCAGCGTATTGATGGTGGGGTCTTCCCACCGCCAGGCATGGTCCACCAGCACGGGCTCGAAGCTTTTGTATTGGTAACGCGCAGTCCAGGTGCCAGCCTTGAAGGTTTCGAGTTTCATGTGGTGGTCTGCGTGGCTTGCCAGTTGCGAACGTCGATCTTGCCGGTGGTGGCTGCGGTGATCAGGGCCGTGCGGTATTCGGTGAGGCGGGTGATGGCTTCAACGCAACTTGCACTCATGGAGTCAATCTTGTTGGTTTGCCTGTCAATCTGCTTGGTAATCATCTTTTGCTCTGCCACTGATGGGTACGCCATTTGCAGGTTAGCGATAACTCCCATGCCGATGTTCTGTTGTGTACCAAAGCTCCATCCCTGTTCTACTGAGTAGAAAAATGGTTTTGACTTCATGAAAAAGAAAATGAAATCGGTCGTTACCGTGTCCAAATCGGGCCTCAATGCTGCCAAGGGTGACCAAATGTTGAAATCCAAATCTGTTTCTACCCTCGCGATATTTCCAGTTGTTGCACCTGACTTGACCATGTAAACATCACCGCGTTTTGGATGGTATTTTTTTGAGTACCTTTGGTGATCTTCAAGACTGATATCCCCCCGTTTTTTATCGAAATCCAAACGGTCATTCTTTACAGACTCTGCTGATACAAAAGGTATCCCATCATCAAAAAATTCTGGAGTTTCATGGGGTCCATCCGTAATTGGCTCTTGCAGCGCAGACTTTATCGGACTTATTTTCCAGTGCACTGGAACTACGCCAAGGCAAGCAATACCGGAATCGCGCATCGGCGCATCGGGATTCAGGCCCTTGGTGACGGCTTGAGTGATGACGGCCAGGCGCTTTTCTTTGAGCTTTTGCAACAGCTCCTTTTTTTTGGCGATCAGTGCGTCGATCTGGCTGGTTTTCCAGTCGAGGAAGGCAGCGATTTGTTGCTGTTTCGCCTTATCTTTGGGGTACGAAACGGATAAACAAACCAGGGCCGTCGGATTGATTGCGGGGTAGCTGACGCCAGTTGAATTGGCGACTACTGCATCAATGAAAGCAACATTTTGAAGTGCGTACCCCAAGTATTTGCGATCCATGAACTCAAGCGCTCGAATCACGGCAAAACCCGTGGATACAACCATGTTCGCTGGCGGCGACTCAATCGGCGCGATTGCCTTCAGATAGGTCCTCACCGTGGAAATAATGGTGTCACCATCTTTTACTAACCGCCTGGCACGGGAAGGTGCTTTCTCGAAGGTCAGCGTCTTGTCCCCGGGTCGGTCCGGGAGCGCCTCGTCATTACAGCTTGCCAAGAACTTCAACCGTCTGGCTTCCCAACCCGCAGGAATACGGTCAATTTCATGCCAACGCGTAGGAATTTGGGCACTGTATGCGGGATAACTCACTTTTTGTCTCCAGCCTTCTTAACATGAAACACCATACAAACATCTCTCGTCATTCCCGCGAATGCGGGAATCCATGCGTTTCTGTCATTCCCGCATTCGCGGGAATGACAGAAGGTACTTCGCCACGGGTTCAAAATTCGCATCCACCGGACGCGGCAACAAATCCTGCTGCTGGCGGTAACTGGCATATTCCAGTTCGGCCTGGCTTTGGCGTTCCCTGTAGAGATTCGGCCCGCGTGATCCATCGTCATTCCCGCGAATGCGGGAATCCAGAACTGCATCGATTCCCGCATTCGTGGGAATGACAGCAGGCTTTTGCGTTGCGGTAATGTTGGCGAGCTTTGACTTGGCAAAAATAACCTTGCGGACAATGTGCCGCACCGAGGAATCAGCCCGCAATATCGTTCCAAAGATCGCGCCACTCGGGGTTGGTCTTTTCGATCAACGCCAATTTCCATGAACGATTCCATTTTTTGAGCTGTTTTTCGCGCGTGATCGCGGCAAGCATGTCTGTATATTGCTCGTGGTACACCAGTTGATGGACTTTGTATTTTTGGGTGAAGCCTTCGACAACATCGTTTTTGTGCTCCCAAATACGCTTGACGATGTCGCTGGTGACACCGATATACAGGGTGCCATTTCGCTGGCTTGCGAGGATGTAAACGACAGGGTGCTTCATGGGCTGGGTTCGCGGCTGGATTCCCGCCTTCGCGGGAATGACGATAGTTAGGTTCGCTGGAATGACGATAGATGACATCAAGGTTATAGAACTCGATGAATCGCGTGACCTGCTTGCCCCCCTCGGTTTGAACTGTTGCAGATTTCGCAACAGTTCGAGCTTGCTGTAACTCGCCCTCTTCAAACGCGTTTTTGATATGACGGGAGATCACAGACTTGTCACGCTGAAACAGGTCAGCCAGTTGATTGAGCGACAACCAGACATTGTTCCCCTGAAAGCGGACTTCCAGTCGGGTGCGACCATCCTCAGTTTGGTAAAGGATGAATTCGCCGTCCGGCAAAGCGGGTTGAAGTTGGCTGCTCATGCCGTCACCTCCTTCAGCATGGCCATGATGTCTTTCTCCAGCGCCAGGATGTCGGCCTCAATGGCTTCCAGCGGGCGGGGTGGCTCGTATTCGTAGAAGTGGCGGTTAAACGGAATCTCGTAACCCACCTTGGTTTTGCTGTGGTCTATCCAGGCATCAGCACGGTAGGGCAGCACTTCAGCGGCCAGATAGGCCTCGCAATGGCCCTCCACCAAGGCCAGCAGCGGGTCAAGGTCCACCTTGCCCTTGTTCTTTTTGCCTTCATAGTCCAGCGGCAAAGGCAGGGCAATGCCGGGCGGCAACGGCACGTTTTCGGTGTCGCGCAGGTCGGGGTCAGGTTCAGACTCGCCTTTTTTGCTCCAGCAGACTTCGGCTGTGGGGTCTTTTTCACCCAGCGCACCGGCGCAAAGCAAGGCTGTTTTGAGCTTGGCATCAAGGTCAATGCCCGAGCTGGCAAAGGCTTTGGACAGTTGCAGCTCAAAAACGCTGCGGTCTTTGACGAGTTCGCCGTGGGTAAAACCGGGCAACATGGCTTGCAGCACGTCCAGAATGGCGGCCTGCGCGGCTTCACCCAACAAGATTTCTTCCTTGACCTTGGTTTTGTCCTTGCGTTTGCGTGACAGCACCAGGTCGGCAAACGCCCCGGTGGCCTGCACGCGGGCAATGCGCTCAGCGGTGACGCAAAAGTTAAGCCGCAACGGGCGCTCAACGGTGATTTTGAGAAAGCCAAAGTCCTGGTTGTCAAACACCTTGCTGACCAACAGTCGTTTGGTTTGGTCGCGCTTGGGGTCAATGTTGGTTTGAATGTCGGCTACGGTGTGGCGCACGTCATGGCCAAAGTCGCCATACAGGCGGGTGATGGCGGCAATGTGGTCGGGGGTGCCCTCCAGGCCGTCGCCCATGCGTTTGCGTTTGTCACCCAGGCTTTTCTTCATCTTCCAGGCAAAGTCAGTGCCGTTGATGAGCTGCACCTTGCCCGCACGCTGGGCAGTCTTGCGGTTGGTCACTATCCACACATAGGTGTAGATGCCGGTGTTGTAAAACAACTGGTCGGGCAGGCCAATGACGGCCTCCAACATGTCGTGCTCGATGATCCAGCGGCGGATATTGCTCTCGCCACTGCCGGCGTCGCCGGTAAACAAAGGCGAGCCGTTGAAGACGATGGCAATGCGCGAGCCTTCGCCGCCGAGCTTGGGCGTGGGCTGCATTTTGGACATCATGTGCAGCAAAAACAGGAGCGCACCGTCGTTGATGCGCGGCAGGCCGGGGCCAAAACGGCCCTTGAAACCAAAGCTGTCATGCTCTTTGGTGACAAAGTCTTTTTCAGGTTTCCATTCCACGCCAAACGGCGGATTCGCCAGCATGAAGTGAAAACGCTCGCCGGGGTGGCCGTCGCCATCGGCTACGCCATCCTTGATCTTGCCGGTGCCCAGGGTGTCGCCAAAGACGATGTTTTGCACCTCTTCGCCTTTGATCATCAGGTCTGAGCCGCAAATGGCAAAGGACTCGGGGTTGTATTCCTGGCCGAACAGGCGCACGTCGGCGCTGGGGTTCAGGCCGGTGTCTGGGTCTTTGATGACCTTTTCAGACTCCGACAACATGCCACCCGTGCCACAGGTTGGGTCGTAAATCTTGATGAGTTTGGCCTTGCGATAGACCAGGTCGTCATGCGTGAACAGCAGGTTGACCATGAGTTTGATGACTTCACGCGGGGTGAAGTGGTCGCCAGCCTCTTCGTTGGCCTGCTCGTTAAAGCGGCGCACCAGGTCCTCAAACAAGTAGCCCATGGCGATGTTGGGGATGGTGTCGGGGTGCAGATCGACGGCAGCGATTTGTTTGACCACATCAAACAGGCGGTTGGCTTCGTCGAGTTTTTCAATTTCTTCGTCGAACTTGAATTTCTCGATGATCTTGCGGGCACGGCTGGAAAAGCCGGCCATGTAGTTGGCCAGGTTGGCGGCCAGCTTGTCGGGGTCACCCAGCAGTGCGTTAAACGTGAAGTCGCTGGTGTTGTAAAAACTCAGGTCAAACTTGCGGAAAACCATTTTTTCAATGGCCTCGATGTCGTATTTGGCTTTGCCGTCCTTGTCGGTTTGCGCTTTGAGCTGCCGGTGGTACTTGACCACATTGTCTTTGGAGGCTTCCAAAACACAATCCAGACGGCGCAGCACGGTGAGCGGAATCATCACCCTGCGGTATTGCGGCGGGCGGTACGGGCCGCGCAGCAAGTTGGCGATGTTCCAGATGATGTCGCCGTGGGTTTTGAATGCGTCGAGGTTTTTCATGTCAAGTTTTTTTGCTATGTTTTTTATTGTGTTTTGTGAAATGAAAAATAGGCTGTAGCCCTTTTAGATAAGGAGCTGCCAGCTACAAATAAGATATCAATTTTTGCCAAATGGCGTAACTGCTTACCAATCGTCATTCCCGCGAAGGCGGGAATCCATGGTTTGTCCGCTGACTGGATTCCCGCCTTCGCGGGAATGACGGATGGGGCCGACTGCCGGTCATGTCAATTTGCCTGCACTTTCACCAGCGTATTGGGCGTCGCGCCAAACATTTCAGGTGCGTACATGGCTTCCACGCGCGATGGCGGCAATGAGAACTCACCGACATTGTTCAGCCGCAGCGTGTACTGCATCTTGGTGCTGCCTTTGGGCATGAACTGGTAATAGCTGCGAAATGCCTCAAAGCTGCGCTCCTCAAACGCTGCCCAGCCACTCCCGCCCGACTTTTCGCCTTCGGTGGCAATCTCGCTGTCGCGCCCCAAACCGCTGCCCAAAATGGTGGCACCGCCCGGCACCGGATCGGTGATCACGGCCCAACTCATGTCGGCGCTGGCGGTCACTTCCAAAGTGATGCGCAACACGTCACCACGCGTGTAGCTGCCTGCAGGCAAGGCTGGGTTGGCCTGTTCCACCGGTGTGATGGTCTTTTTGATCTGATACCCGGCAAAGAACGGCTCCTTGAGCGGCACGGCGGCCAGCGATTGCAGCGTGAGCCAGGGTTTGCCAGGGCCTTGGTGGGTTACTGCAAGCGTGTCAGCGGCCTTGCCCCAGGGCAAAAACATATTGTTGTTGCGCAAATTGCCCGGTGCTGCCGGTGCGCCAAAAACACTGGCCTGATGCGCTGCACCTGATGCATCGGTGGCTTTGATGCGCTCCACACGGCTCCAGTCCACCGCGGCACTGGCTGCGCCCAGGCTGGCTTTGGTGTTGCCCGCCACGGCCACCGATTCAAATTTGGCCGAGAACTTCTCCAGCGCCAGGCCGCCCCACAGATTGGCGGTGGTGGTGTGCCAGGCTCCGTTTTGCTGGCGCGCCATGAAGCCGTTGGCCAGGCGGCCCATGTCGTCCTTCCAGGTGGGGTCGTCCAGCACCGCCAGCATCAGACGGGCCGTGTTGACGTCGCCGTTTTGCATCAGCCACCACCAATAGTCGTCACGCTCGGTGCTGAAGATCATCTTGGTGCCCTGGTAGCTGATGCGCGCACGCAAGATCTGCTGCGCTTCGGCCAGCCGCTTGTCGCGCTCGGCCACATCGGGCAGGCGCTTCAAGATATTGAGCCAGTCGATCACCGCATGGGTGGGCCACTGGTTGGGTGCCAGCGTGATTGATCCCAGCATGCGGGCCTGCGCCTTGCCGTAGCGTGACAGGGCTTCGATGGCGGCGAGCTTGCGCACGTCCAGATCGGTGCCACTTCGTGGGCTCCAGGTCTTGCGCTGGATGCGGCCTTCGACAAATGCGATCAGGGCCTTTTCCATCGGCGCGCGTACCTCATCGCTCAGGCCAAATCCCGGGTCAATGCCTGAGGCCTCGTGACTGGCCGCCAGCAGGTAGGCCGTCAGCGTGTCGCTGCCATGGTTGGCATCGCCATCGCGGGGTGGGAAATAATTGGCCAGTCCGTCGGCATCCAGATAGCTGGGAATCTGGTTGACCACCTGGCGCCACAGCCGGGCGTCGCGCAGGCCGACCGACTTGCTGGTCTTTTGCTCCAGGCAGGCAAACGGGTAATTGGCAAACCAGTCTTTGACACCCGGCAAGCCTTCGGCCAGCTTGGGCTGCAGCATCATCTTCAGACCACCACGACCGGGGATGGCATCGATCGGCGGGCTCACCGCCAGGCTGAACGGGCCATCGATTTGCACCAGTGTGGCCTGTTGCACGGTTAGCGGCACGGCGGGAATGATGCGCTGGCTGACCTTGAGGGCATCACGCGCACCACCCAGCGTGTCCTTGGCTTCAATCTCCCACAGGATGGCTTCAAAACGGCTCAAGGCCAGTTGCGCCGGGGCTTTGATGCCCCAGGCAACTTCGCGCGCATCGCCAGCAGGAATGTCGATGGTTTGCTGAGGCAGTTCCAGCAGCGTCGCGCGTGGCGTCACCAGCACCTTCATGGCCGCCTTGGTGGTGTTGCGCAGGGTGATCTGGGCCCGGTACAGGTCGTCCTCACGCACCAGTGGCGGCAGGCCACTGATGATTTGCAGGTCTTGCGTGGCGCGGATGCTGGTGCTGCCGGTGCCAAACAGGCCAGTGGCGGCATCGGCAATCGCCACAATCTTGAAGGTGGTCAGCGCGTCGTTGAGCGGCACCGTGACCGTGGCGCTGCCGCTGGCATCGAGGTTGACGTTCGGATTCCACAGCAGCAAGGTGTCGAGCAGTTCACGCGTGCCACTGCGACCACCACCGCCCCCCGCCGGTATCGCCTTGCGCCCATAGTGCCGTCGGCCAATGATCTCCATCTGCGCGGTGGCGGTTTCAACCCCCCAAGAGCGGCGTTGCAGCATGGCTTCCAGCAGGTTCCAGCTGGTATTGGGTTTGAGCTCCAGCAGCGCCTGGTCCACCGCAGCTAGCGCAACCTCGGCATTGGCAGCGGGCTGGCCGTTGGGCAGCTTGACGTTGATCGTGACCTTGGCCTGGCTGCGCACGGTGTAACTTTCTTTGTCGGCCTTGACACTCACGGCCAGCTGGTGCGCCGCCGTGCCAACCCGGATTTCGGCCGCGCCCAGGCGAAATGCCGGTTTGCTCAGGTCCACCAGCGCCGTGGGGGCCACGTATTCGCGCCCCTCATACCAGAACGAGGTCCACCACTCGCGCGGTGCCTTGTAGCCCCAGGTGAAAAAGCTGTACCACGGCACCTCACGCAGCCGCCCGCGCAGCGCCAGCACGCTGACATACACGTTCGGGCCCCAGCCGTCCTTGATCTTGAGCTCCACGGTTGGGTCCTGGCCATTGAGCTGCACCACCTCGGTATACAAAATGCCTTCGCGCTCGACTGCCACCAGCGCAGTGGCAAAGCGAAACGGCATGCGCACCTGAAAGCGTGCGGTCTCACCCGGCTGGTAGCTCTTTTTTTCCGGCAGCAAATCAATACGGTCGTGGTCCTCGCCACCAAACCACAACTCGCCTTGCCGGGTGACAAACACCGAGCTGGCGGCCTGGCTGGTATTGCCGGCGCTGTCGCGTGCGGTGGCCACCAGTTCTACTTCACCGGCCTCGTTCAGGCTGGTTTCACACAGCAACAAGCCACGTGCATCACTTTTGCCGCTGCATACGCTGCCCATTTCTTTGGTGCTGGTTTTGTTGTCATAGCTGTAAAAACCGCCCACCATGCGCTTACGGCTGCTGGTGGTGATGCGCGCCGTGGCCTTGACGTCAATCACCACATCCGCCTGCGGCTTGCCGCTGGTGTCAAGCGCCAGCGCCTGGAATTTGATCGTTTGACTGCTGGACACCCAGCCTTCGGCCTTGATGCCCGCCACCACACCCGCCGGCCACAGGGTTTGCGTGCTGCGGATGGTTTGCACCTCGCCGTTGGGGTCGGCGTAGCTGGCCTCCAGAACCAGGTCTTGCGCCTGGCGGCTGGCCGGGAGCTTGTCGATGCTGAGTTTTCCTGCGCCATTTTTGTCCAGTGTCAAGGGCAATTTGTTGGCCACCACCTGGCTGTCCTGGCTGTCGGGGCTGGTGCCGTCTTCAGCCGGCTGCTCAGGGTTGTTGTCTTGGGGCGCGCGGGGCGGCGAAAAACTGAAGGCCTCAAAATCACTGAAATCAAGGTACTTGTTGCGCACCAGGGCCGATACCCGCACCGGCAGGCTGCTGGCGCCGCCACCCGAGACGTAATTGACCTGCACCGTCAGCGGCACCGTTTTGGCGTTAACCAGGGCTTTTTTGTCAGCCGGGGCAATGCGCCCCTCCAGCACCGGCAGGCGAAACTCTTCCACGCGAAATTCGCCGGTGCTGAAACTGCGGTTGCGTTCGCTACCGCGCAACTGCACCTGGTAAGCGCCAAGCTTGGCAGCGGGTGGTATCGCAAAGCTGCTCTCGGCACTGACGCCGCCGGAGGCGGTGTTACGCCAGGCCAGCGGCTGGGTGTATTGCTGGCCGCTGCCGACATGCGTGATGACCAGTGTGGCGGGCTGCGCCTGCGTCAATCCAAAACCCTGGGCCGTTTCGCTGCGTAACAGGTGCTTCATCGACACCGTCTCACCAGCGCGCAGCAGGGTGCGGTCAAAAATGGTGTGGGCGCGCTCGTCAGGCCGTGCCTCCTGGCTGGTGGGCAGGTTGAAACGCCAGGGCTCAATGCCACGGTTCCAGTCGCTCCAGGTAAACGCCAGGTCCTGCGCGCCGGCCTGCTGCGCCCGGGCACTGACAAAATAGGCCTCGCTGTAACCCTCGTCACCCGAGCAGGCCGGTGCCTTGGGGCTGATGCCCGACAGGTTGGCCAGACCTTGAGCATTGGTGCTGGCGCTGGCAACTGGGTGGCCCCGGCAGTCTGACACCTGCACCTTCGCGCCCGCCACCGGCAGGCCTTTGTCCAGGGTCGTAACCCAGGCCAGTGCGTTTTCGCGCCCGAGCTTGAAATGCACCCCCAGGTTGGTCACCAGCACCGAGGTGCGTACAAACATCAGGCGCTGGCTGCCGTGGCGCTCATCAAGCAGCGAACTGCCCAGCTTTTGTGATGCCAGCTCCAGCACATGAAAACCCGGCGTGAGCGGAATGCCGACCACCTCGAACGGACGCGGGTCGTTGCTGGCTGGCGTGGGCATGTCCAGCGTCTTCACACCGTCCTGGCCTTGCAGCAGTGACACCATGCGTGACTGCACTTCAGTTTTGCCTTCATCGGGCAGCACTTGCGGCAAACGGCCCTTGACATGACGGACGGCAATTTTGCGCGGCACCGTGTAGTCGTCAAAGCGTTTGACCTTTCTGAACCAGGTGATGATGTCGGCATCGGTTTCTGGTTTCAGGTCGCTGACCTTGCTGCCAGAGGCAGTCAAGACTTTGAGCTTCAGGTCAGATTCGACATTGCGCAGCGTCACCGGCACCATCGGCACGCCATCTGGCTCTGCAAAACGCTCGACGATGCCAAACGGTGCCGCAGCAAACTTGGCCAGAGGCGGCATGGCACCTGTCGCGACCTGGAGCGGAAAACTGTCTGCATTGCGCAGTGCGCGACCCGATGCGTCCTTGAAAGCCGCCGGCAAAGTCAGTTTGAAACTCGTCAGTTCTGGAAAAGGACCCTTAAAAGCCAGATAACTCAGCACGTTGTCGTCATCGCCCTCTTCCTGATCAAAACTCGGTGAAAAAGTCTGTTTGTCAGAAACCAGCCTGGCGCCTTCAAGCAGCTTGCGTGATACCGGGGCAGAAAAACTCAATCGCAACGGACGAATCGGCAGACAGGCAGCTTGGGCGTTTTCGCGCTCACAGGTCAGGTGGGCACTGAAGGGCTCGCGCACCTGAAAATCAAAGCGCTTTTCGACGGCGTTGGCCAGGCCCGATGCAGCACCAGGCTGGCTTGGGCTGGCAACACCCTTGCCATAAACCAGCTGGACTTTGGCAGACGGTGTCAGGCGCCGGTTGCAGGCCAGCGTGACAAAGCTCAGGGGTTTTTTGGCCGCTTGCGTATCAAGGTCGTGCATTTTGAGCAGCGCAGCACGGTCTTTGCCATCGACCAGGCGCACCGGCACACGTTCGCCCAAGCCCGGCACGGCACACCAGGTGTTGGCCTGCAGGCTGCCCGGCGTGGCCGGACCATTGAGTTGCAAAACAAAAAACTGTTCCTCGTCAATCGTTTCACCCGGGTCTGGCCAGATGTTTTGGACGAACGGTCCACCACTATTGAATTTATAGCTATCAGCGCCCGTCAGTAAAGCGCCCTTGACTGATTTAAGGCCCGTCTTGAGCTTGACCGTGCAGGCCACGGCGGGCGGCAAGTCATTGTCAAGGTCAAACACCCACTGCCGCTCATTCAGCCACCGTCCCGAACCTTTGGCGGCTTGTGGGTCGCTGCATTGAAGCTCGACCGGTGCGGGTGCCCTGGCGTCGCCAAAGGCCACAGCCGGCTCGTCAAATTTCACCACCACCTGGCTGATGCGTGCCACCTCGCCTTGAGGTGACAGGCCAACAACCTGAAAAGCCTGTGCCGAGACAGGCAATGCCAGCACAGCGCCAGCGAAAGCAATATTGCGAAGATTCACACAATTCCCCTTGAGTGAACCCAGACTTTAGCTGAAAGTCGCTACAGCGCCTTACGAATCAAGGCACCGGCAAAAAGATAGGGCAGGCGTGGCGCACGGCCTGGCTCAACCCCACCCTTGTTTTCCACGCTGACAGCCAATGCTGTGGCTTGTGACAGCATCTTGTCGCTGGCGGGAAGCTGTGCTGTTTTAATTTTGGTGGTGATGACCCCCAGCGACAGGGGTCGGCCTTCCGAATCAAGCGCCCACAGTTGCATGCTGTCTTCTTGGCCCTCTTTGACATCGTTCAGACGTTGAATCTGCACATAGCCGTCCAACGGGTCAAAGGTGATCAGTTGCGCTGGCTGTTGCTTGTCATCAAGCAAGACCGCCACATATTTGATCTGGGGCGTCGATTTGAGTTTGGTTTGCATGTGAATCAACTGCGCCTTGAACTGCTCCATCATGCTCATGCCGGTCGCTGCGGCAATGGCCAGCAAGATCACGCAAACAATGGTGGCAATACGCCAGCGAGTCGCGTGGCAAGGTGGTGAAGTTGGTGAAACTGGGGGGGGCGAGGTGTCTTCGGTCATTCAGGGGCGGGAGTTGGTGCGCAGAAGTGCTGCAGGGATTTTAGGGGGACAGGACCAGCTCGACCATCAAGTCACCCAAATCCTCGGACTGACCGATGGCAGTTGCCAAAAATGGGCGCGCCAACGCCCCCATATCTGACGCAACAATTCCATCGCTGGTTCGACCAACGGTGACAGCACCCGCACCACTATGACCTGTGGGTTGGGGCATGTAACCCCAGCTGTACTGCCCAGCCTGTGTGAGGCCAGCACCTGCCGCGCCATATCCAACCCAACTTCAGAGCGGTTTCTGTCAAGCACCGTACCCGCCACAAAAAACAACGAAGCCAGGCAACGCTGCCCAGCCAGACCGGTAGCACCATCCATCAGCAGGGTATCCATGGCGTTCACCCGGCCGCGCTCCAGCCAGACCCCCGGCACTTCGATGTGCTGCAAAAAACTGCCGCTTTCAAAGGGCAACGACGCACCAGGCAGACCCAGGGCGGTAATGTCCCAGCCCATCAGCTCGGCCTGCGTTGCCAGACTGAGCGTCAGGTAGTTTTCAGCCTGACATAGGTTGTAGGCGATGGCTTCCATTGGCAGCCACTCCAGTCGGGCCTGATCAGCCAGTGTGATGCGGGTACGCTGCACAGCCGGTTCGCCGGCAGATCGGTAAAACCGTGCTGCGCCGGGTGTAGTCACCAGGCCATGAGCGGTGCCGCTTGCCGCAATGCAAATGTCCAGCGTGTCTCCGCCGACCAAACCACCGGGCGGATGCACCAGCACGTTGTGGCAAACGGCGTCGCCTTCCGGGTAAAGACTCCGCAAGACGCGCAGCGGACCCAGATGGGTGTGGCGTGCGACCGTGCGATGCTGCTCGGTGCTGTAATCAAGACTCAGTTGGGCGTACCATGTCATATGAAGAGTTTAGGCGGCCAGGAGGCACGGCTTTCAAACGCAGTTCAGTAGCGAGGTGTTTTTTTATTTTTTCTGAGGTGGTAGTTATGAACTTCTCGAATTTCAAGATCAGCAGCAAGCTGGGTTTCGGTTTTGCAATCATTGTGCTGTTAACAGCGTTAACAGGAGGCATCTCGATTTTTCAGATGGGGCGCATCAACTCGGCTATCACCGAGTTGTCGGAAGACCGTCTGCCATCGATCAACCAGGTGTCGGAACTGCAGGCACTGTTAAATGACATGCGGCGTGCCGAGCTTCAGCACGTTGTGGCAGTCAACGCGGAGGAAAAAAAGGCCGAGGCTGACCGCGTCGCGGCGGATATCGCCAAATTGACGGAGGCTGGAAAAAAGCTTGAGGTTTTGGTTGTCACCCCGGCACAACGTCAGATTTTGGCCAAGTACAAGCAGGAAATTGCTGCTTATTTGGCAACCAGCCCAAAATTGATTGAGCTGTCATCTATCGGTCAGGCCGGTCAAGCGGACACTATCAAATACCTCAAGGGTGACTCCAGAACCACTTTTCGGGCGATCTTCAAAACGCTCGATGACATGAGCGTCGCCAGCACCAGGGGGGCGCAGGACGCGGCTAACGAGGCTCACCAGACTTACCTCAGCGCCAAAATAACCGAGGGGCTGGTGCTGGGTTTTGCGATTGCCATGGCCGTTGTTCTGGGCATCTTGATATCGCGCCAGATTACCCGCCCGATCAACACGGCCGTGCTGGCTGCCAATGAATTCGCAAGTGGCAATCTGGCTGCACCCCTAAAAACCACAGGCAATGACGAACCAGCCCAGTTGTTGCGCGCCCTCGAGTCGATGCGTGTTGACTTGTCGACCGTAGTGGCCAATGTACGCACCGGCTCTGAAGGCGTCGCCACCGCCAGCGCGGAAATCGCCCAAGGCAATAACGACCTCTCCACCCGCACCGAGCAGCAGGCCAGCGCGCTTGAGCAAACCGCAGCGTCAATGGAAGAGCTGGGCTCAACCGTGGCGCAAAACGCGCAGTCCGCCGGCCAGGCCAATCAGTTGGCCATGGGGGCATCCACCATTGCCATTCAAGGCGGCGAGGTTGTCAGCCAGGTCGTGGAAACCATGAAAGGCATCAACGATTCGTCCAGAAAAATCGCCGATATCATCAGCGTCATCGATGGCATTGCGTTTCAGACCAATATTCTGGCTCTGAACGCTGCGGTAGAAGCCGCACGGGCTGGCGAGCAAGGGCGCGGTTTTGCGGTGGTGGCCAGCGAGGTGCGCAGCCTGGCCGGGCGCAGCGCTGAAGCCGCCAAGGAAATCAAGTCACTGATCAGTGCCAGTGTCGACCGCGTGGAACAAGGCACCGCACTGGTTGACCGGGCCGGTGAAACCATGACCGAGGTGGTCAATGCCATCAAGCGTGTGACCGACATCATGGGCGAGATCAGCGCCGCCAGCTCAGAACAATCCATTGGCGTGGCTCAGGTTGGCGAGGCCGTGAGTCACATGGACCAGACCACCCAGCAAAATGCGGCGTTGGTCGAACAAATGGCCGCTGCCGCCAGCAGCCTGCGCACTCAGGCGCAGGAACTGGTTCGGACGGTGGCTTTATTCAAACTGGCCAGCTAATATATCTTGCTGGCCTTTGATTCTTAGTGCGCGTTGTGGTGCGGGGGTGACATCAGACGGTCGGTGTAAGCAATGGCCATGGCCGAGAGCAAAAAGGTGATGTGGATGACAGTCTGGGCAATCAGAACTTTGGGTTCGTAATTGGCAGCATTGATGAACGTTTTGAGCAGGTGAATCGAGCTGATGCCGATGATCGCCGTGGCCAGCTTGACCTTGAGTACCGAGGCGTTGACATGGCTGAGCCACTCGGGCTGGTCAGGATGGCCTTCAAGGTCCATTCGGCTAACAAAGGTTTCATAGCCACCCACAATCACCATGATCAGCAGGTTGGAGATCATCACCACGTCAATCAGGGCCAATACGACCAGCATGATGATGGTCTCGTTCAGCGAGGTCACCGTCGCATCGGACCTGTAGCCAATGCTGGTAACCAGCGCCTGCAAAGCGTTCTGATTGCCAAAAGCCGCCTCCAGCAGATGCAGCAGTTCCACCCAGAAGTGAAAAACGTAAACCCCTTGTGCGGCAATCAAGCCCAGGTACAGCGGAAGCTGCAACCATCGGCTTGAAAAAATAAAACGCGCAATGGGGTTCATTGAGCGGCTTTTGGTCGATTTGGGCAATGACATTTGGGTTGTTCTGGTAGTGAGCGCCTGATTTTACCGGTGCACAAAGTCAAGCTGATGTCAGTCAGTAACTTGTAAGTGGCAGCCTTGACATTAAGCCCCGGCATTCTTTTAACTAAAGGAGATTTATCTGTGAGCACACCATCGTCAGTCATTGAGTCCGTGTTGGTTGAAAACCGTGTTTTCATGCCGAGCGAGGCCACCGTCAAAGCGGCGCGCATTTCCGGCATGGACAGCTACTACGCCCTGTGCGCTGAAGCTGAAAAAGATTTTGAAGGCTTCTGGGCTCGGCTGGCGCGTGAAAACGTGGTCTGGAGCAAGCCCTTTACCAAGACGCTCGACGAATCGAACGTGCCTTTCTACAAGTGGTTCGACGATGGTGAACTGAATGCCTCGGCCAATTGCCTTGACAAACACATGGGTACGCCCAACGAAAACAAGGTAGCGGTCATTTTTGAAGCCGACAACGGCGCTGTCACCAAGACCACTTACAAAGAGCTGCTGGCCAAGGTCAGCCAGTTTGCCAACGCGCTCAAATCCCATGGCATTCAGAAGGGTGACCGGGTCCTGATTTACATGCCAATGACGCTTGAAGGGGTGATCGCCATGCAGGCCTGTGCCCGCATCGGTGCCACGCACAGCGTGGTGTTTGGTGGCTTTTCGGCCAAGGCGCTGCAAGAGCGGATCATGGACGCAGGTGCAGTGGCTGTGATCACGGCCAACTTCCAGATGCGCGGCGGCAAGGAACTGCCACTCAAGGCGATCGTCGATGAAGGCCTGGACCTCGGTGGCTGCGAGTCGATCAAAACGGTTTTTGTGTTTGAACGCACCACCACCAAGTGCAACATGGTCGCTGGCCGCGACGTCACTTTTACTGACGCGCTGGCCGGGCAAAGCACTGAATGTGCGCCCGTCATGGTCGGCGCCGAGCACCCGCTTTTCATCTTGTTTACATCCGGCTCCACCGGCAAGCCCAAGGGTGTGCAGCATGCCACCGGTGGCTTTTTGCTGTGGGCCAAGCTGACCATGGACTGGACCTTCGACCTGAGGCCTGACGATGTGTTCTGGTGCACTGCTGACATTGGCTGGATTACCGGTCACTCCTATGTCGCCTATGGTCCGCTGGCTGCGGGTGCCACCCAGATCATCTTTGAGGGCATCCCGACCTATCCGAATGCCGGGCGCTTCTGGCAGACCATTGAGCGTCACAAGTGCAGCATTTTCTACACCGCACCCACCGCCATTCGCTCGCTGATCAAGCTGGCTGAGTCGGACGAAAAAGTCCACCCGGCCCGCTCCAACCTCAGCAGCCTGCGTATTCTGGGCTCAGTCGGCGAGCCGATCAACCCTGAAGCCTGGATGTGGTACTACAAAAACGTCGGTGGCGAAAGGTGCCCGATTGTTGATACCTTCTGGCAGACCGAAACCGGTGGTCACATGATCACGCCGCTGCCGGGTGCGACCCCACTGGTACCTGGTAGCTGCACCTTGCCGCTGCCTGGCATCATGGCTGCCATTGTCGATGAAGCTGGTCACGATGTGCCCAATGGCTCTGGTGGGATGCTGGTGGTCAAACGCCCCTGGCCGTCGATGATCCGGACCATCTGGAATGACCCTGATCGTTTCAAAAACAGTTATTTCCCGGCTGAAATGGGTGGCACTTATTACCTCGCCGGTGACGGTGCGGTGCGCAGTGCTGACCGGGGTTATTTCCGCATTACCGGTCGCATTGATGACGTGCTGAACGTGTCCGGCCATCGTATGGGCACCATGGAAATCGAATCAGCCCTGGTTGCCAAGACTGATCTGGTGGCTGAAGCGGCTGTTGTCGGGCGGCCCGATGACATGACCGGTGAGGCCATTTGTGCTTTTGTCGTGTTGAAACGTGGCGTGCCCACCGGCGACGAGGCGAAAGCCCTGGCAAAGGAGTTGCGCGACTGGGTGGCCAAAGAAATCGGCCCGATTGCCAAGCCCAAAGACATCCGTTTTGGTGAAAACCTGCCCAAGACCCGTTCCGGCAAGATCATGCGCCGCCTGCTACGCTCACTGGCCAAGGGTGAAACCATCACCCAGGACGTCTCCACACTGGAAAACCCGGCCATTCTGGGACAGTTGGGTCAGACTTATTGAAGCTATCAATGCGAGAGTGCTTAGCCCATGATCCACAAGGGCTAGAAGCACTTTTTGTATAAAAAGCCCGCAGCGTGCGGGCTTTTTTTCAGCAATGCCAAGCGCCTATTTCAGAGACAAAATCCAGCTGGCGAGTTGCTTGGCGTCGGCCTCATTGACCTGTGGATTGGCGGGCATTGGAACCACACCCCATACGCCTGCGCCACCCTTCATGATCTTGCCAGCGAGTTTGACCACGGCATCTTGGCCGCTGTATTTCTTGGCAATATCCTTGTAGCCAGGCCCTACCACCTTGTGGTCGACGGCATGGCAGGCAAGACAGTTCTTCTTTTGCGCCAATTCCGGGCTGGCCAGCACCGACATACTGGCTGTGGCGACAATCAGCAATGCAAACAGCTTGCGCTTCATGGAGATGTCCTTTAATAATGGGTTAGAGTCACTTAACGACATTGTAGGGACGCTGGTTGACGGGTGGTATTGTGAAGTTGTGTGAAGTATCTTGCCAGGAGCAATCATGTATCTATTGGGTTTGGGTCTGGTGCTGTTAAGCATGAAGTACTTTGAATTTGGAATGGTTGCCGAATGGCCATGGTGGCAGGTGCTGCTGCCTTTTGCCCTGGCCGCCGCCTGGTGGGCCTGGGCCGACAGCACGGGTTACACCAAACGCAAGGCCATGGAACGTGAAGACAAACGCCGTGAAGAACGCCGAATTCGCACCAAGGAAGCGTTGGATGCCAACTACCACAAAAAGAAACCGCACTGAGGCCGTGCGCCAAGGAGGCATCGGCCGCCCAAAACCCTGTTGCATGGCCCGATCTGTGAGGTGTGGGCATAATTCGGTTTTCTTGTAGTTTTGTTCCCACACCCCGCCTGTACACCCATACCATGCCCGTTTACCGCTCAAAAACCTCTACCGCTGGCCGCAATCAAGCAGGCGCACGCTCCTTGTGGCGCGCCACTGGCATGAAAGACGGCGACTTTCAAAAACCCATCATCGCGGTGGTCAATTCGTTCACCCAGTTTGTTCCTGGCCATGTGCACTTGAAAGACCTGGGCCAACTGGTGGCGCGCGAGATTGAGGCGGCAGGTGGCGTAGCCAAAGAGTTCAACACCATCGCCGTGGATGATGGCATCGCCATGGGCCACGACGGCATGCTGTATTCGTTGCCCAGCCGCGACATCATTGCCGACAGCGTGGAATACATGGTTAACGCACATTGTGCTGATGCCATGGTGTGCATCAGCAACTGCGACAAGATCACCCCTGGCATGTTGATGGCGGCGATGCGGATCAATATTCCGGTGGTGTTTGTCTCGGGTGGACCGATGGAGGCTGGCAAAACCCGCCTGCTGAACCCCACCACACAAACCATCGAGATCAGAAAGCTCGACTTGGTCGACGCCATGGTGATGGCGGCCGACGCCAGTGTGTCGGATGAAACCGTGGCCGAGGTGGAGCGCTCGGCCTGCCCCACCTGCGGGTCTTGCTCAGGCATGTTCACTGCCAACTCCATGAATTGTCTGACCGAAGCACTTGGCTTGGCCCTGCCAGGCAATGGCACGGTGGTGGCCACACATGCCGACCGCGAAAAATTGTTCAAGCGTGCGGGCCGTCTGATTGTGGCCCTGTGCCAGCGCTTTTATGAACAGGAAGACGCAACCGTGCTGCCACGCTCGGTGGGATTCAAGGCCTTTGAGAACGCCATTGCGCTGGATATTGCCATGGGCGGCTCGACCAATACCATCCTGCACATTCTGGCGATCGCGCAAGAGGCGGGCATCGACTTCACCATGGCTGATATTGATCGCCTGTCGCGCAGTGTGCCTCAGTTGTGCAAGGTGGCACCGAACACGCAAAAGTACCATATTGAAGATGTGCACCGTGCCGGTGGCATCATGGCCATCCTGGGCGAGTTGGACCGTGCCGGCAAGTTGCATACCGATGTGCCCACCATTCACGCCAAAACCATGAAAGATGCGCTAGACCATTGGGACATTGCCCGCAGCCCCAGCGCCGAGGTGCAACTTTTTTACAGCGCCGGCCCTGGCGGCGTGCCGACCCAGGTGGCATTCAGCCAGGCCAGCCGTTGGCCCAGCCTTGATATCGACCGTGCCGAGGGCTGCATTCGCTCGCGCGAGCACGCTTTTTCGCAAGAAGGGGGGCTTGCGGTGCTGGCAGGCAATATTGCACTGAACGGTTGTGTCGTCAAAACGGCAGGCGTCGACGATGCGCTGATGGTGTTTGAAGGTCCGGCACGGGTGTTTGAATCGCAAGACGAGGCGGTGGATCGCATTTTGGGCGATCAGGTGCAGCCCGGTGATGTAGTGATCATCCGGTACGAAGGCCCCAAAGGTGGGCCTGGCATGCAGGAGATGCTCTACCCTACCAGTTACATCAAGTCCAAGGGCTTGGGCAAGGCCTGTGCATTGCTGACCGATGGGCGCTTTTCTGGCGGCACCTCGGGCCTGTCGATTGGCCATGCCTCGCCCGAAGCGGCTGCCGGTGGTGCGATTGGGTTGGTAAAAAATGGCGACCGCATCCGGATCGACATTCCAAATCGCAGCATCAATGTGCTGTTGTCTGATGATGAATTGGCCAAACGCCGTACTGAGCAGAATGCCAAGGGATGGAAACCCGCCAAGCCACGGCCGCGCAAGGTATCAGCTGCCCTCAAGGCCTACGCCAAGCTGGTGATGTCAGCCGACAAGGGGGCGGTGCGAGACCTGTCCTTGCTCGAGGATTAGCTGTCAAGGCATTATTTGTTCAGTGGTCACCATCGTGATGGGGCAGCGAGTCATGGCCCCATGTCAGTGACCATTCAATTGCCGGCACGCCGGCATCTCATCAGCCCAGCCACCTGCACCGCTGCGACCCCATACGGTTTGGCACGTTACGCCCACCCGATGAGGCGGCTGTGAAAGGCTGGTTGTTTAAAGTCAATCCATCAAAACGTCGAACAGCAAATATCGCAACCCGTCCCAGGACCACCCCATGAACCTTACTGAACAACTGTTGCACGCACTCAAAAAGCATGGTGCGAAACAAATTTTTGGCATCCCCGGCGACTTCGCCCTGCCCTATTTCCGCATCATTGAAGAGTCTAAGATTCTGCCGCTTTACACCCTGAGCCACGAGCCAGGTGTGGGTTTTGCGGCCGATGCCTCGGCGCGCATCAACGCGGGACTGGGAGTGGCGGCAGTTACCTACGGCGCCGGGGCACTCAACATGATCAATTCGGTGGCGGCCGCCTACGCTGAAAAATCACCACTGGTGGTGCTCTCGGGCGGGCCAGGAAAAGGGGAATCTCGCTCCGGGCTGCTGCTGCACCATCAGGCCAAAACGCTGGACTCGCAATTTCAGATCTTCAAGGAAATCACCTGCGATCAGGTGCGACTCGACGATGCAGCACGCGCACCCGCCGACATTGCCCGGGTGCTGGCCAGTTGCCTGCGCCATTCCGAGCCGGTCTACATCGAAATTCCGCGCGACATGGTGGCCGTGCCCTGCGCAGAGGTGCTGCCGCTACCACCCCTGACAGTGGACCAGGACGCCTTGAGTGCCTGTGTGGATGAAATCCTTGAAACGCTTGCCCGAGCAAAATCTCCGGTGCTGATGGCTGGCGTGGAGGTGCGCCGCTACGGTCTGGAAGACAAAGTGGCTGCGCTGTCGCGCCGACTTGGGCTGCCGGTGGTCACCAGTTTTATGGGGCGCGGTCTGCTGGCCGAGCAGGACGCACCCTTGGTGGGCACCTACATGGGCGTGGCTGGTTTTCCGGAAGTGACCCAACTGGTGGAAAGCTCTGATGGCCTATTTTTGCTCGGTGAGATCATTTGTGATACCAACTTTGCTGTGTCCGAGACCAAGATCGACATGCGCAAGACCATCCAGGCGCTCAATAGCCGGGTCAATATCGGCTATCACACCTATGCCGACCTGCCGCTGGCTGCCCTGGTTGATGCCATGTTGGCGTGCGTTGGCACGGTAGACAAGACGTTTGAGATCAAGCGGCAGGTGTTTCCGCGCCACATGCCCAATGACGCCGCCAGCATTGCACCCAACGACATTGCCACCGCCGTGAACGACCTGATGGCACAACACGGCAAGATGCCGATTGCCTCGGACATGGGTGACTGCCTGTTTACTGCGATGGAGATTGAGCATACCGCACTGGTCGCTCCCGGCTATTACGCCACCATGGGTTTTGGTGTGCCCGCCGGGCTGGGCCTGCAAGCGGCAACCAACGAGCGCCCCTTGATCCTGGTGGGTGACGGTGCCTTTCAGATGACTGGCTGGGAGTTGGGCAACTGCAAGCGCTATGGCTGGGACCCGATCGTGCTGGTGTTCAACAACGCCAGTTGGGAAATGCTGCGCACCTTCCAGCCCGAATCCGGCTTTAACGACCTGGGCCACTGGGGATTTGCCGAAATGGCCAGCGGCCTGGGTGGCGATGGGGTGCGGGTGGGCACCCGGGCTGAACTCAAGGCGGCGCTGGATCACGCAGTGGCCACACGCGGCAAGTTCCAACTGATTGATGTGACGATTCCGCGCGGCGTTTTGTCAGACACCCTGGCGCGTTTTGTCGCCGGAGTCAAGCGGCTCAACGCTGTCAAATAAGGCAACGCCAGAGATGACTGCATCTGGGTAAATTTCCAAATCTTGCAAACGGAACATCCTGGCACATCCATGACGTCCTAAAGCGGCCAGATTGCAACACTCACCTGAAAAGCACTGAACATGCGAAGCACAACTCTTTTAATGGCCAGCTGTTTGATGGGTGCCCTGGTTTTTTCGCCACTCTCCTTTGCAATGCAGCAGTGTGACAAGGAGATCTACGGTCAGGTTTACTGTGCACCCGTGGGCGGTTTGTTGCAAAAGGACGCTTTCGGCAAATACGCCTGCAGCCCCGGCCAATGTATTCGAAACGACCATGGCGTGCTGCTTTGCTCACTCAAACGAGGAGGCGCTGTCGTTTCAGACCCCTTCAAAGGCATTCAGTGCGTCGGTGGCTGTGTTCAGCCGCATCTGAAATACTGCCAACGTCCCAGGTAAATCGTCGGACTCGCCGCTCAGGGCAACTGCTCCCTGAAAAAGTTCCACATCACATCAGTCGCCACGATCGCCTTCGAAGGTGGAATCAAGAGGGCGCGTGCTCTTGATCAGTTGATGCTGAGCATGGTGAATTCACACCAGATGATGCCATAGACCATTATTGAAGCATGGCTTTACCTGAGGTTCACACCCGCTTTGTGCAACTTCAAATGAGGCCCCAACAATACAACTAAGGGTAAACCCTATCAATGTCAACCAAGGAAATTTATGAACCTCAATCCGCACCGCCCCTGGATCACCCCGCTGGTCATTGGCACGTTTGTCCTGATGGCTGTTACTGGTAGCCTGATGTTTTTTCACCTTGACAGTGGCCTGAACAAGACCGCGCACGAGTGGCTCGGCTGGGCCATGGTGGTGGCGGTGCTTCTGCACCTTCTAATGAATGTCAATGCCTTCAAACGCTATTTCTCCCAGACCACTGGCCGCTGGGTTTTGGGAGCCAGCGCCTTGGTACTGGCTGCCAGTTTTGTGCCCCTGGGGGGCGTGGGTGGCAAACCGCCTTTTGTGGCACCCATGCAGGCTTTGGCCAAAGCGCCCCTGTCCACTGTGGCCCAAGTCGCCGGCATCAGCACCGCAGAATTGCGTACCAAACTTACCCAAGTTGGGGTCGCTAGTCAGAATGACACACAAAGCGTCAAGGACTTGGTCGGTCCGGATCTGGGCCAACAGATGCGCACCCTGGGCAAGGTGCTCGGCGGCTGAATCCGCCCGACCCGCGGTCGCAGTGCATCAGGGTGTTGATGGCGCAGTCGGCGCAATCGGCACCGTTTGCAGCTTTTTCCAGGCCTGAAACCCACCCGCTACCGACAGCGCCTTGGGGTAACCCATGGAGCGCAACAGGGCGGCCGCTGACAAACTGCGCCGGCCACTGTTACAAATGCACAACAGCAGGTTGTCGCGCGCATGGTGCAACTGGTTGATCATGGTGAAGAACGACTTCGCATCGATGTCCTTGGGCTTGCCCGCATCCAGAATGTCCTGCTCATCCTCCGACAAAGCATGACCCAGCATGACCTTGACTTCAAACAGCGGGATGTGCAGGCTGTCAGGAATGGCACCCTTCATCTCGATCTCAAAGGTCTGGCGAATATCGATCAGGGTGGCCAGCCCCAGACGCGTCAGCTCCAGCGCGCTAGGCAAGGACATCTCTAAATGGGCAATGTCTTTGGGGGTTACGGATTGTTCGTTTGTCATGGAGCTTCTCGTAGGCAAAGCGGCACAGGGAATTTGGCCATGGCAAGCATTATCTACGCGCTGATGGTCTCGAATCGACCCTATTTACCCCCGGATGTGTAGCGCTTTCACCCAAAAGGTGAATCCAGTCAACGCTGAACAAGTCAAACTTCACCCCAACTGGCAACGCCGGGCTGACGCTCTAGTCTAGGCGGACTCAACCATGGGCGGGCATAACAAGGCTTGCAGGCGCGGCAGCGCCGCCTGTGCATTGGCGGTGGTGGCATCGGCCACGCTTTGCACACTGACCCCCCGCAGTGCCGCCAGCGCGGCACCAATACGCGGTAACTCTGCAGGCGAATTAGCCGCTTGCCCTTCACCCAGCGCGCGCTGGGCCACGGTTTTGTAGAGCCAGTGCGGGGGCATGTCGGGCGAGTCGGTTTCCAGGACGATGGCATCAAGAGGCAAGCTCACCGCCATGCGCCGCAGCTGCTGGGCACGCTCAAAGGTAAAGGCACCGCCAAATCCGAGTTTCAGGCCCACACCGATCAAAGCCTGCGCCTGCTGAGCGCTGCCATTAAACGCATGGGCCATACCCTGCCAGCGCCCATGGCGCCCGGCCACGGCGCGCAAGCCCTGCAACACGGCGTCAACCGAACGGCGCACATGCAGCACCACCGGCAGATCATGCTGACGAGCCAGCTTGAGCTGCTCGGTAAAAAAGTGTTGCTGGCGCTCTCGCAGCGGGCTGGCACACAGCTCGGGCACAAAATAGTCCAGCCCGATTTCGCCCACCGCCACCAGGCGCGGGTCAGTGTGATGTTGCTGCAAGGCCGCTGCCAGCTGGACCAGTGCCGAGTCATCCACCTGTGCCACATAAAGCGGATGGATGCCCAGGCAATAACTGTCGCCGCTGGCGTGTGCCAGCACGCGCACAGCGTCAAAATTGCCAGGCAGCACCGCTGGCAACACACAGTGAACTACATTATTTGTAGCGGCCAGCGCGCGCTGGTATTGGGCTGAACGGCTAAATTCTGTGGCATCCAGATGACAGTGGGTGTCAACCCAGCGCACCGCGTGTCAGGCTTTCGGGGCCATGAAGGCCACCACCTTCAGATCATCTTCGACAATGTGCTTGGTGGCCCAATCGGTCATCAGGGCCACAATGGCCGGCTTGTTCATGTAGCCCTTGCCGACATCCATGCTCAGCTCGCTCAAGCGGCTCAGCAGCCGGTTGTGAAGCTCCTGGTGATGCGCCAGCTCCGGAAAATCAACCCGGCGCATCAACTCTTCTTCTTTCTCAAAATGTTCGCGGGTGTGTTTGTACAGCAGCATGATCAGCGAACGCATCTCGCGCAAGCTATCAGCGGCAATGAATTCATTGGTCAACTCAATCAAATACTGGTGCTGCTGGTCAACCTCAGGGTCACCCAACTTGCAGCTGTCACTCCATACAACACTCATTCCCGATACTCCAACAATTATTCAGCCACTTTATACCACGTGGCCTTGGTCAAACTTGTGAAAAATCAGCGTTCAGCGAACCATCACCCCTGAGAGCTGCTGCATGATCTCGCGACCAATGGCCGTTAACGGTACGGTTTTTTCAACACCTCCGCGCTTGACGGCTTCTTTGGGCATGCCATACACCACACAGGTAGCTTCGTCCTGACCCACGGTGCGCGCGCCGGCGTTGCGCATTTCCAGCAAACCAGCGGCACCGTCGTCGCCCATGCCGGTCATGATCACCCCCAGGGCGTTGGCGCCGGCGCATTTGGCCACTGACCTGAACAACACATCGACCGACGGGCGGTGCCGGTTCACCAGCGGGCCGTCCATCACCTCCACGTAATACTGTGCGCCGGTGCGACGCAACAGCATGTGCTTGCCCCCCGGCGCAATCAACGCTCGGCTGTTGATGACACGGTCGTTGTTTTGGGCCTCTTTGACCTCGATCTGGCACAGGCTGTTGAGGCGCTCGGCAAAAGCCGCGGTGAATTTTTCGGGCATGTGCTGCACGATCACAATGCCCGGCGTCACGCGCGGCAGGCTGGTCAGCACCACCTCTAACGCCTGGGTGCCACCGGTGGACGTGCCCAACGCCACCACCCGTTCGGTGGTCTGGATCATGGCTGAATGTTTGTCGACCGCCGGCATGATCACATCGGCGGTGTTTTTGGCGGTGGCACGCAACACTTTGACATTGGCGTTCGCTGCTGCCTTGACCGCGCCCACCACGTCTTCCGAGGCATCTTCCAAAAACTGCTTCAGACCGACCTTGGGTTTGGCAATAATCGCCACGGCACCCGCCGCCAAAGCCGCCATGGAGGTTTGTGCACCGGCTTCGACCAAGGTAGAGCAAATCACCACCGGAGTAGGTTTTTCGGCCATGACCTTTTTCAGAAAGGTAATGCCATCCATGCGCGGCATCTCGATGTCAAGCACGATCACATCGGGCCACTGCACCTTCATGCGGGCAATGGCCAAAATCGGGTCGGCCACAGCCGCGATCACCTCGATGTCTGGGTCCGCTGACAACAAGCCGGTCACCACCTGGCGCACCACGGCGGAATCGTCCACCACCATCACCTTGATTCGACTCATGTTAGTTTCCTTGTGCTGCAGTTTCTGCGTCAATTTCCAGCAACGACGGCCTGACCTGACGCGACCAGACATCGCCCTTGCTGACATCAAAAATGATTTGCCGGTGGCCGACGCCAAACAGGCTCTCGGTCACCACATCAATCCCATGCTGCTTGAGCATCGCGCGGGCCGCCTCGCCATTGCGCTTGCCCACAGAAATACCCAGCTCCTGGTGTCCCCTGGCGTGCTGATTGCCCGGAAACATGTTGCCACCACCAAAAATCTTGGCCTCACACTGCAGCGGGTTGGCACCAATTGCCTTCAGGTCTCGAAACATCAGCTCAAGTGCCTCGTCCCCATACCGGCCGTCAAGCTCGTCTGACCCGGGCGCATTGCCACGCGCTGGCAGCAAAAAATGCGACATTCCCCCTACACGCAGGATCGGGTGCCAGAGCGTGATCGACACGCAAGACCCCAAAACGGTCCGAATCTGAAAACTGGAATCTCCGACAAACAGCTCTCCGGGTGCCAGAAAGATATCCATCAAATCCTTGAGACGCGACATGGCACTAAGACTTCAGGTAAATCGACGGTGCCACCATCTGCACCGCCGTGCTGATGTCGTTGAGGCTCTCAGAGTGCCCAATACAAAAATAGCCCCCCGGCTTGATGCTGGCTATGACCCGCGCCACCACCTGGCGCTTGGTCTCGTTGTTGAAGTAAATCATCACGTTGCGCAAAAACACAATGTCAAACTTGCCAAACTCGGGCAGCGCCGCATTCAGGTTGGCATGCCTGAACACCACCCGCTGGCGCAGCTCGGGGTTGACCAGCAGCATGCCATCGTATTGACCGGTGCCCTTGCGGCAGTAACGCTTTAAAAACTCTGGCGGAATATGCCGACCGCGCTCCATCGAGTACAGGGCACGCCGGGCACCGTCCAGCACACGCGTGCTGATGTCGGTACCCATGATGTCCCAGGGCGTGGTTTGCATGCAGTCGGCCAGCACCATGGCCACGCTGTAGGCTTCTTCGCCGCTGGAACTGGCCGCGCTCCACACGCGAAATGGTTGCGACTGGTTGCGTGCCTTGATCGCCTGCGCCCGCAAAAACTCAAAGTGCTTGATTTCCCTGAAAAAATAGGTTTCGTTGGTGGTCAGCAAGTCGACCGCCATTTGCACCTCTTCGGGGTACTGGCCCGAGGTCAGCAGCCTGAAATAGTCGCCAAAGCTTTCGAGCTGATGCGCGGCCAGCCGTTTGCCCAGACGCCCGGTCACCAGCGCCTTTTTGGCATCGGCCATCGAGATGCCGGCGGCTTCAAAAATAAAACGCTGGAACTGGGCAAATTCGACATCGGAAATCGGCTTGGCCTGCAATTGAAACTCCATCAGTAGGTGTGACATTTTAGCTTTCAGCCCTTATGGAATATGCGCTGATAGCTCTCAATTCTATAGTATCTTGAATCCATTGCGACCATCATCGACGTGGTGCAAGCTTAAAGAACGCCATAGTCTGCTGCAACTGCCCAGCCTGGCTGCTCATCACATCACTGGTGGCGGCGAGCAGTGGCAAAGACACCAAAAGAACCATTCGGCTGACGATGGAACTCAAGATTTTCATGGCGTCTTTTTCATTGTCATAACGCACGCCATCAAACAATCTGGCTTGGCATCGCTCAACCGACTGTTGCACACAGGCAAGTGTCAAATGGGCAGAACCCGCTGTATATGAGCGATTTTTCCCTTTAGCCCTTTCCCATATTGCGCTAGACGCTATTTAATTGATAGTTAATCAGCTGTCAGAGCTTGAAGAACATCATGGTCTGCTGCAGCTGCTCGGCCTGACCACTCATTTCTTCTGAGGTAGCAGCCAGCTCTTCGGAGCTGCTGGCGTTTTGCTGGGTGGTCTGGTTCAACTGACTGACTGCCGAGTTGATCTGGCCAACGCCACTGGATTGTTCCGTCGAAGCCGCGGTGATTTCCTGCACCAGGTCTGAGGTCTTGCGGATATTGGGCACGATCTCTGCCAACAATTTGCCGGCTTTTTCAGCCAGGCCCACGCTGTTGCTGGCCACTTCGCCAATCTCTTGCGCCGCCACCTGGCTGCGTTCGGCCAGTTTGCGCACTTCGGCGGCCACCACGGCAAAACCCTTGCCATGCTCACCGGCACGGGCGGCTTCAATGGCTGCGTTCAGGGCCAGCAGGTTGGTTTGCGCAGCGATGTCATCGATGATGCCAATCTTCTTGGCGATCTGTTTCATGGCGTCGACTGTGGCGTTGACGGCTTCGCCACCGTCCACGGCGTCTTTGGCGGCCTTGCTGGCCATGCCGTCAGTGATCTTGGCGTTTTCGGTGTTTTGAGCAATGCTGCTGGTCATCTGTTCGATGGAAGCAGAGGTTTCTTCCACACCGGCGGCTTGTTCGCTGGCCGCTTGGCTCAAGCTTTGTGCGGTGGCGCTGACTTCTTCAGAGGCGCTGGCTAAGGCTTGGGCCCCACTGTTCACGTCGGTCACCACTTGGCTGAGCTTGCCAATCATGGTTTTCATGGCAAACAGCAGGCTCGAATTGTCTTTGGGATGTGTCTCCAGTTTCATGGTCAGGTCACCTTGCGACAGCCGTGTCACCATATCCCGGGCGTAGTCAGGCTCGCCGCCGAGTTGTGCCAGCACACTATGGATGATCCACCAGGCAATGACTACCGACAGGACAGCCGCCGACACGCCCAGAATCAGCATCAATCGCTGACCGCTCTCAGCCTGGGCATCGGCCTCCTTACCAGACTTGGTCATCAAGTCAGACTGAAACTCAATCAAAACGCCCACAGCATTCAGATAGTCACCCTGCGACTTTCGCACTTTGGTCACCAGCACGTCAATCGCCTCATCCTTCTGCCCGGCCTTGAACAAATCCAGCACCTGGTTCTGATCTATCAAAGCCAGCTTACGCGCCTCCATCGCTTTGGCAAACACCTTGCGGCCTTCTTCTGAAGTGATCAGCTTGTCAAGTTTGTCAAAGATTTCGGCCGTCTTCTTGCGCGCATCCATCAGTCGGTCGAGTTCCTTCTTGGCCTCTTCGGGCGACTTCACCAGCATGGCATTGCGAATGGCGCGCGCAGTGAGGTTAATTTGCGCCACTGCATCATTGGCCAGAGTCGTTTTTGGAAATTTGTCGTTGACCATGTCCTCAATTTCGGTATTGAGCGAGCCAAGCCGCACATAGCTGACCACCGCCATGATGACCGTCAGCGCCAGCACGGCTGCAAACCCCAGGCCCAGCCTGACGCCCAATTTCATTGTTTTGCCCATTTTTTTCTCCAGTTTGATTGGTGATTCGCGCCGTTTGCTGCGGCTGGCCAGGGTGGATCAGGTGCCGGTCGTCACCTGGGCGGTGGCTGCCACCTGCCCCATCTGTCCAATTTCTTCCATGGACAGCACCCGGTTGACATTGAGCAAAATCACAAACTTGCCATTGACCTTGCCAATGCCTTCAATAAAGTCAGGCCGGATCTTGGCTCCAAAGCTGGGGGCTTGTTCGATTTCGCTTGACGCGATTTCCAGCACCGCCTGCACCGAGTCCACCACCAGACCCATGTTCTGGCGTTCACCCTCGGTCTGGGTTTGCACCTCGATGATGACAATGCAGGTGCTCTTGGTCACCGGGGTGGAGGGCTTGCCAAAGCGGCTGGACAGGTCCATCACCGGCACCACCGCACCGCGCAGGTTGATCACGCCGCGAATGCACTCGGGCATCATCGGCACTTCGGTCAGGTTGGCGTACCAGATGATTTCCTTGATACACAGGATGTTGATCGAGAACATCTCGCCACCCAACATGAAGGTCAGGTACTGTTTTTCTTCGACCGCCGCTGCAGCGGCAGTCAAGGCGGGCAACAGCTTTTTATCGGTTTGCACCAGAGCAGTCATGGCCGGCTCCTTTAAAACTTGGTGAACTGGGACTCATCCAACTCAGAGGCCGGTGCCTGCGCTGCAGGCTTGGGTGACGGCTTGGCTTTGGCGGCTTTGGCCGGTGCTGCTTTTTTGCCACTGGCGGTGCTCTTGTGCACGGCAAATGAGGTGGCACTGCGGCCTGAGCCATCGAGCTTGAAGAAGCTCATGGTTTGTTGCAATTGCTCAGCCTGGCTGCTCATCTCTTCTGAGGTGGCGGCCAGCTCTTCGGAGCTGCTGGCGTTTTGCTGGGTGGTGGTGTTGAGCTGGCTCACTGCCGAGTTGATCTGACCCACGCCACTGGACTGCTCGGTCGATGCAGCAGTGATCTCTTGCACCAGGTCGCTGGTCTTGCGGATGTTGGGCACGATCTCGGCCAACAGGCGGCCGGCTTTTTCAGCCAGCTCCACGCTGTTGCCAGCGACTTCGCCAATCTCCTGGGCCGCCACCTGGCTGCGTTCAGCCAGTTTGCGCACTTCGGCTGCCACCACGGCAAAACCCTTGCCATGTTCGCCAGCGCGGGCGGCTTCAATGGCAGCGTTCAGGGCCAGCAGGTTGGTTTGTGCAGCGATGTCGTCAATGATGCCAATCTTCTTGGCGATCTGTTTCATGGCGTCGACTGTGGCGTTGACGGCTTCACCACCGTCCACGGCGTCTTTGGCGGCCTTGCTGGCCATGCCGTCGGTGATCTTGGCGTTTTCGGTGTTCTGCGCAATGCTGCTGGTCATCTGTTCGATGGAAGCAGAGGTTTCTTCCACACCGGCGGCTTGTTCGCTGGCAGCCTGGCTCAAGCTTTGAGCGGTGGCGCTGACTTCTTCAGAGGCACTGGCCAGGGCCTGGGCTCCGCCGTTCACGTCGGTCACCACCTGGCTGAGCTTGGTGATCATGTTGCTCATGGCTTGCAGCATCTGGCCGGTTTCGTCTTTGGACGGGTTGTCAATGCGCACGGTCAGGTCGCCTTCGGCCAGGCGGTTGGCCACGGTCAGGGCTTCGTTGACTGGGACAGTGATGGAACGCGTCAAAAACCAGGCAATCAGTGCACCTAGCGCAATCGATATACCGGCCAGAGTCAAAACCAAGGTGTTGGCAGAGGCATAAGCCGCCTGCGCTGCAGCGTAGTCGTTTTTGGTGTTCTCATTTTGAAAAGCCGTGTTTTCGTCTAACGCAGCCTGCCACTTGGACGCAGCAGGACGTGCCTCAGCCAATAGAAATGCAACCGCTTCTTCGGTCTTGCCAGCCTGGCTAAGCTCAACCACCTTGTCGTTCAAAGGGCGAGTCACTTGCGCTGCCTCCTTGATTTTGGCGCGAATCGCCTTGCCCTTTTCGCTGCCAGAAAGCTTGCTGAGCTCCTCAAAGGCGTCGTTGTAGTCAGCTCGTGCTTTGTCGATCGCCTTGCGCTGCGTGGCTTGGCCGGCCGGATCTTTGATCAGCATCAGGGTACGCATTAAGCGCTGCACCGAGGCCAACGACTCCACCATTTTGGTGTTCAGACTGATTTTGAGCATCCGGTCTTGCACGGTAGTGTCCAATCGTTCTTGTACCTTGCTCATTCCATTGATGCCCACCGCGGCCAGCGCCGCCATCAGCACCAGCACGACGGCAAAACCCAGCGTCAAGCGCAGGCCAATCTTCATATTTGCAAACATGTCAAACCCCTTTAGAAACTGTTTAGATAACCATCTGAACCCGATTGTTGGCTTGCACCTTCAAGCCTTTTAGCCCTCTAGCCCTTTATCCACTTGGGCTGGCAGTTATTGAATTCATAGCAATCTACTGTCTGTTGTCAGCTAGGCCAGCGCTGCATGCTCTGGCTGCCCCTGCCCACCCTTGGCCATGGCCTGGCGCACCAGCTGCGGCACATCCAGAATCAGCGCCACATCGCCACTGCCCAGAATGGTCGAGCCACTGATGCACCGGCTTTGCGCAAACATCTGCCCCAGCGGCTTGATCACGGTCTGGAACTCACCCAACAAGGTGTCCACCACCAGCCCGGCCTTCTGCCCGGCGTGTTTGAGCACCACAATGTTTTCGCCCTTGGCCGGTTTGCCCGGCACCGAGAACAGCTCGCGAATACGGATGAACGGCAACACCTGACCGCGCAGGTTGGTGTAGTCGTGGCCCGGTTCGGCCGAGAAGGCAATGCATTCCTCAATCATGTCCAGCGGAATGGCATAAACCGATTTGTCCACACCCACCAGGAAACCGTCAATGATCGCCAGTGTCAGTGGCAAGCGCACGGTCACCGTGGTACCCACGCCCTCTTCACTGGTGATACCCACGGTGCCACGCAGGGCCACAATGTTGCGCTTGACCACGTCCAGCCCGACACCCCGGCCAGACAGGTTGGTGACTTTCTCGGCAGTGGAAAAGCCGGGCTCAAACACCAGGGCGTAGATGTCGGCATCGCTGAGGTGGTGGCCGGCTTCGACCAGGCCGCGCTCAATGGCCTTGGCCAGGATCTTGTCGCGCTTCAAGCCACCGCCGTCGTCCTGCACGGTAATGACAATGGCACCCGAGTCATGAAAGGCATTGAGCTTCAAGGTGCCCTGAACGGGTTTGCCGCGCTGCTGGCGCAGCTCGGCACTCTCGATGCCGTGGTCCATGCTGTTGCGCACCAGGTGCATGAGCGGGTCGCCAATCTTTTCGACCACGGTTTTGTCAAGCTCGGTGTCTTCGCCGTCAATCACCAGGGTGATGTCTTTGCCCAGGTCGCGTGACACGTCGTGCACCACGCGCTGGAAGCGGCTAAAGGTGGCACCAATCTTGACCATGCGCAGCTGCAAGGCGCTGTCGCGCACTTCTTCAACCAGGGTGGCTAATTTTGAGGTGCTTTCCTGCAGTTCAATGACTTTGGAGCGGTGGGCAATCATGTTGACGCTGGCACCGGCAATGATCAGCTCGCCCACCAGGTTGATGAGGCCGTCAAGCTTGTCGGCATCCACGCGGATGCTGCGGCTCTCAACCGCACCGATTTCCTTGACCTGTTTTTGTTTGGTCAGCGCCGCTTCGACCACTTCGGGCTGGACCGAGCCTTGTTCAACCAGAATCGTGCCAATCGGGGTGGTGGGGTGATCGACCTGGGCGTTCAGAGCGGTGTCAAGCTCTTGGGTGGTGAGGGTGCCGCATTGCACCAGCATGTCGCCTAAGCGGTTGAGGTCGCCTTGTTGTTTGATCAGGCTGATGTATTCCGAGACCAGACTGTGCGGTGGCAGGATCAGCAGCTGGCTGTCGTCGCGCACAAATTCAAAGACCTTTTCAATGGCGGCCTTGTCCACATTGCCCAGAAAGGCGATCTCAAAGCCCAGGTAACACAGCTCGGGGTCCATGCGTTCAGCGTCGGGCAGGGCGTCAGGCAGGGTGACGATGCCGGTGATCTGGCCCATGGTGCCCAGGTAACGGATGAAGGACAGCGGGTCCATGCCGTTGCGCAGCACATCGGGGCCAAAGCGCACCGAGATGTGCCAGTGGTCGGCATTGGCGCTGTCGGCGCTGATGCGTTGCACACGTTCGGTGTCAGCGCTGGGCAGGGTGTGGGTTTTGGTGGGTTCGGCTTTGGCAGATTCGGGCTTGCGTTCTTCGAGAAAGGTGCGCAGCATGGTCACCAGCGGGTCGCCTTGTTGCTGTAGCTCGGGGGTGCCGGCCTGTTGGCCAGCAGCGACACCTTCGACCAGGGCGCCCATGTGGTCGCACGCTGCCAGCAGGGCCACCACCAGGTTGTCTGATAGATCGAGCTTGCCGGCGCGCACCCGGTCAAGCACGCTTTCGACCACGTGGGTGAAGGCCACGATGTGGTCCAGGCTGAACAGGCCGCTGGAGCCTTTGATGGTGTGGGCGGCGCGAAAGACGGCGTTGATCATTTCGCCTTTTTCTTCAGCGCCCTCGACTGCCAGCAGGGCGGTTTCCATGTCTTCGAGCAGTTCACGGCATTCAACAATGAATGTCTCTAGTGCGTCATCGAGATCCATGTCAGTTCCTTGAGGTGTTGCCGCTCTTGCGCGAGTCCATGACGAGGTGGTCGCCAAAGTAGGCGGCCACGTTGAGCAGCTCGAAGACTTCGAGCACGGCCGGGCTGTGGCCGAGCAGGCGCAGTTCGCGGCCTTCGGCGACTGCCGTTTTTTTGGCCAGCATCAGCAGTTGCAGGCCGGCGGTATCCAGGTCGGTGACGCCTGAGAGGTCGATGTCGGTGAGCGCCGGTGTGGGCAGCATGGCGGGTTTGAGTTCCATGGCGCGAAAGATGGTGAGTTCGCCTTCAATGCGCAGGGTGTTGGTGGGGTTCATGGCAGGCACAGCCGCTGCACGGCGTTCACGAGTTGTTCGGGTTGGAAGGGTTTGACGACCCAGGCGCGCGCGCCGGCGGCCTGGCCTTCGCGTTTTTTCTCCTCGGCTGACTCGGTGGTGAGCATGATGACCGGGGTGAATTTGTAGGTCGGGTTTTGTTTGACGGCTTTCAAGAAGGCGATGCCGTCCATGACGGGCATGTTGACGTCGCTGATGATCATGTGGACTTTCTGGCCGGTGAGCTTGGATAAGGCGTCGCGTCCGTCGCAGCCTTCGATCACGTCGTAGCCTGCGCCTTTGAGTGCAATGCCGACCACCCGTCGCATGGAGGCCGAGTCGTCAACAATCATGATGGTTTTAGCCATGGTGTCCCTCTAGAAAAAACTGATGTCTGTGGCGTTGCTGTGCTGGACCTTGCCACCTTCATGGATCACGTGCTGGTCGGCCATGACGTAGGTTTTTTTCATTTCGACCAGCATGTCTTGGGCGTCCAGCGGCAGCAACTGACTGTCTTGGGTGAACTGGTCACGTTGCTGCTGCAACACCTCAGGCAGGCGCTGGATGTTCTTGATGACCTGGGTCATGATCTGGCTGACCCGGTCCTGGAACTGCAGTTGCACCAGCGCGTTGTTGATTTCTGACTGAATGCTGACGCTTTCGTCCTGCAGCAGGGTGCCTGAGCGCTGGAAAGCATCGGTGATATTTTTGAAATCGGCCAGTACCTGGTCAATGGTGCCGTGGGCGGTCTCCAGGGTGTTGTCTTCAGCCGCGACTGACTCGCGCACCACGGTGCAGGTGTCGACAATGGCGGCACTGATGATCTTGACTTTTTCGGCAATCTTGCGACCGGTTTCGCCTGACTGGTTGGACAGCATGCGAAATTCTTTGGCCACCACGGCAAAGCCGCGGCCCAGGTCACCGGCGCGGGCGGCTTCAATGGCAGCGTTCAGGGCCAGCAGGTTGGTTTGCTGGGCAATGCGGGCCACGTCGCTGGCCATTTCTTGCAGCTCGGCAATAAAGCGGTCCAGCCCTTGCACCTTGACCAACATGGCTTCCATGTTGGCCATGGCCGACTTTTGCACCGCAATCAGGGCACCCAGGTCTTGTTGGCTCTTGTTAAAGATGGCCCCAAGGTCAGTGCCTTCACCCTTGAAGGTGTCGGTTTCCTGGGTGGCGGTGCGCAAGGTCACGTCAAGCTTGTCCACAATGCCACCAAAACGGTCTGACAGCTGGTTGATGGCGGCTTCCATCTGTTCGCGCGAGGATTCAATGTGGCCGTTCCACACCGGCACCACTTCCTGGGCAAACTCGGCCTGCCCAACCAGGTAATCGGCCACACGCTGCCGTTGCTGCAGGTGCAGGTGACTGAGGTACTTGCCAAGACCTGCCCCTGCCAGCAGCAGCACCAGGGCCAGCCCAATCGCCAGTAGCGATGCCTCACCAGCCAGCAGCACGGCGCTGGCGCTCAGCAGACCGAGCATGGAGCAAGCCAACAGGGGAACTTTGGAGGCGTCGATTTTCTTCATGACACTATGCTGGTATTTGAGGTTTGCTCACCCGCGTCTTGTGCCGTCAGGCCAACAATCACCGGAAGCAATTCAATGACAAAGTTGGCCTTGCCAATCAGTCCAATGACACCGAGGTCGCGAACAGCAGAGCGGTAAAAAATATTGTCATGCAAGGACAGAAAAATGATCTTGGGTGGCTTGGGCCAGGTGTTGATGATTCGGGCCACGTCAAGACCCGTCATGTCGGGCATCACGATGTCCATCAACAATAGGTCGGGCTGCAGGTTTTTGGCCATGTCCAGCGCTTGCGCGCCGTCGTGGGCCTCGGCGATGACCTGCGCCTGCGGCAGCATGGCCAACACGTTCTTGACCGAGGTCAGAAAGGTGCGGTTGTCATCGACAAGAAGTATCTTCAAAGTCATGTTGTGACTGTAAGCGCTGCACGGGTTTGGCAACATCAGGCCAACACCCTAGTCCGCCTGGAAAAACACCTGAGTTGAGCCAGGCCGGAAGCTAGACCAGCGGGAAACTGACTGAGAAATCGGTGCCACCCTGGCGGCTGGTCTCCAGGGCACCGCCGAGCTGGCGCGCCAGGTCAGACACCAGTTGCAGGCCCAGCGATTGCTTGCCACGAGACTCAAAGTCAGGCGGCAAGCCAAGCCCGGTGTCGCGCACCCGCACGCGCCAGAAGCCCGGCTGGTCGGCGGCCTGTGACTGCACCAGGACCTCGCCCGAGCGCCCCTCTGGAAAAGCGTGTTTCAGGCAGTTGGACAGCAGCTCGTTGACAAGCAGGCCGCACGGAGTGGCCTTGTCCAACGCAATGTTGACCGGAGCCAGGTCAAACACCAGCCGCACGGCCATGCCCTGCCCGTTTTGCGCCCGAAATGCCTGCGTGGCCAACTGGCGCAGGTAGGCACCGAGTTCAACCTCAGCAAAGATACCGCTGCGATAGAGCGACTCGTGCAGCAGGGCCATGGCGTAAATGCGGCCCTGCATCTCTTGCAGAACGGTGCGGGTTTGCGCATGGTCGCTGCGGCCGGCTTCCAGCCGCAGCAGGCTGGTAATCACCTGCAGGTTGTTTTTGACACGGTGGTGCACCTCGTTGAGCAAGGCGACTTTTTCTTTCAACGACGCCTGCAAGGCCTGTTCGGACTGAATGCGCTGAGTGACGTCTTCTTTCAGGGCCACATAGTGGGTGGCGCGGCCAGTTTCGTCGAGCACCGGCGCAATCACCGCCTGCTCAATAAAAATCTGGCCGTCTTTTTTGCGGTTCTGAAACTGACCGTGCCAGATACCACCAGTGGTGACGGTTTGCCACAGGTCGACGTAAACCTCGGGCGGCGTCAGACCCGATTTAAGGACACGCGGGTTGTTGCCACGCACCTCATGCAAGCTGTAGCCGGTAAAGGTGGTGAAGCTGGGATTGACGTACTCGATGTTGCCATGCAAGTCGGTGATGACCAGCGAAATGGGTGCCTGCTCGGCTGAGCGCGACATGATGCGCAGCTGTTCATCGGCCGCCTTGCGCTCGGTGATGTCGCTGACGTAACCGTGCCACAACACCGAGCCGTCGTCCAGGCGCTCAGGCATGGCATTGCCAAACAACCAGTGCACCGTGCCATCGTCAAACCGGACCCGGTATTCGTGCTGCCACAAGCTCAGATGCTTGGCCGACTCCTGAATGGATGCCATCAGGCCGGGGACGTCGTCCGGGTGTCCCTTTTCCAACAGGGCCGCGGCATCGTCCTTGACCTGCTCCGGGCTGACGCGGTAAACCTGGCGAACGGACTCGCTGACAAACGGGAGGCACGAACTGCCGTCAGGCCGCAGCAGGTACTGATACACCATACCGGGCAAATGGCTGGCGAGCTTTTGCAGACGATTCAGAGCCTCGTCGCGCGCCAGCTCGGCCTTTCTGCGCTCGGTGACGTCCATAAAAATCCACAGCAGTTCACCGGTATCGTGGCTGAGGGTGGCTCCGCTGAGCTCGACCCAGAAACGCGTGCCATCTTTGCGCACAAACTCGGCCTGATCCCGAAACATGCCCCCGGCAGCCAGCAGCGGATGGGCCACATTGGCCAGCCTGAGGTATTCCACCAGGCTGGGGTAACACATCAGGGTTGGCTTACCCAGGATTTCATCGGCCTGGTAGCCAAACATCTTGAGAAAGGCCGGGTTGGCCCACTGGATGACGCGGTCGATCACCCTGACGATGCCCACCATGTCGTTGTCCAGCATGGCTTTGAGCTGGGTCAGGGCTTTTTCAGAATCCTGCTTGGCTTGCCCTAGTTCAGCCAGCGAATCTGACAAGACCTGGGTCTTTTCGCGCACCCGGCGCTGCAGCGTGATGTTCCAAATCAGCAAGAACGTTGCCAGTAGCAGCACCACCAGCACGCCATAGCTCAGGTAACGCACCACCGACTGCTGGCCCACTTTTTGAAGCGAGGCACCCAGCCACTTGTCGTTGATTTGCTGGTACTGAGCCGCTGTGATGCTGGCAAACCCGCTCTCCAGGGTGGCCATCATGGCCGTGTTGCCCCGATGCACAGCACGATGAAACTCGCCCCTGGAAATTGGCACCGTATGCCGAAAATCATCGTCAATGCTGCGCTGGTTGAGCAGGTAAACCCCCGGCGGCTGGTCCATGCAAAACACATGCGTGTCACCGGCTTGCGCGGCCTGCACCACGGCGGCGTAACTGGCGTAGAGCTTGAGGTTGTCGACGCCACGGGCGCGCAATTGTTCCACGCAGGCATCGCCGCTTTTGACGCCCACGGTAAATCCACGCAACGACTCAAGCCCGGTGATACCGCTGATGCTGCGGTGAAAAAAGATCAGCACATCCAGTTTGGCGTAAGGCTGGCTGAAGTCGTACAGCGCCAGCCGTGCCGGCGTCTTGAACATGGTATCGATCACATCGGCCTGCCCGCTTTGCATCTGGGCCTGGGCAGCGGCCCAATCGGTGGCCAGCAGCTTGACGCGGATACCGGTGTGCTGTTGCCACAGCGCCCAGATGTCTACCAAAATACCCTGCAACTCGCCCTGGTCGTCCCTGAATATGTAAGGCGGGTAGTTGTCATCTGACACCACGGTGATGGACACGGGTGCCGCCCCGGCAGATGCCACTGGCGCAGGGGCCGACTGCGCTGAGGCCAGGTTGGCAACAACGCACAGCAGCAAGACCCGTAGAAAAATCAAAACGCTCATTTTTACGTAGCGACCATTTCAATTTCAGTAGGGGCTACAAGCATATCTGATGGTACAGGTCGGCCAAAATAATAGCCCTGGAAAGCATCACAACCGATGCTGGCCAAAAAGTCGCGCTGGCCCGCGCTTTCAACCCCCTCGGCAATTACCGTCATGCCCAGATTGTGGCCAAGCGCCACGATGGCCCGGGCCAGCACGGCGTCGTCGTTGTCGGTGAGCAAATCACGTACAAATGACTGGTCGATCTTGAGCTGGTCCATCGGCAGGCGTTTGAGATAGGACAGTGACGAGTAACCGGTGCCAAAATCATCGAGTGAAAAGCTAACGCCCAGCGCCTTCAGGCTGCTCATTTTGGCAATCACAGCGGGCACGTCGACCACCAGCATGCTCTCGGTCAACTCTAGTTTGAGCTGTTTCGGGTTGGCGCCCGTCAGTACCAGCGCATCGGCTACGGTGTCGACAAAATCGGTCTGGGCAAACTGCAGCGAGCTGACGTTGACGGCCATCACCCAATGCATGCGCCCGGGCTGCTGCTGCCAGAGTGCCAGTTGCTGGCAGGCCTGCACCAGCACCATTTGACCCAGCTGCAAAATCAGACCGGTTTGCTCTGCCAGCGGGATGAACTTGGCCGGTGGCACCAGGCCCAGCGTTGGATGCATCCAGCGCACCAGCGCCTCGGAGCCCAGCACGTCCCCTCTGGCATTGACCTGAACCTGAAAATGCAGCACAAATTCTTGCGCCAGCAAGCCGCGCTGCAGGTCTTTTTCAAGCTGGGTGCGGGCCAGCGCCTGCGCCTGGATGGCAGGGTCATAAAACCGCACCGCATTGCGACCGGCTTCCTTGGCCTGGTACATGGCGGCGTCGGTCATTTTGAGCAGTTCGTCGTGCTCGCCGCTGTCGGCATCAAAAATCACAATGCCAATGCTGGCCGAACTGCTGTAGTGGTGACCGCGCAGGCTGTAGGGCTGGCGCAGCGCCTGTGCAATCTTGTCGGCCACCTGCGCGGCGTGCAAGGCCGCTAGCTCGCGGTTCAGACCCAGCTCTTCAAGCATGACCATGAAGTCGTCCCCCCCCAAATGCGCCACGGTGTCGTCCTCGCGCACGCAAGTTGGCAGACGCTGCGACACCTCGCGCAGCAAATCGTCGCCATGGCCCGGGCCCAGGGTTTCGTTGACATGCCTGAAGTGGTCGAGGTCAAGAAATATCAGAGCACCATGCTGGCCGGTTTGTGCACTGGCCTGGACGGCCAACTTGAGGCGGTCGAGCAGGCGGCGGCGGTTGGGCAGACCGGTCAGCTCGTCATAAAAGACCAGGTGGTGAATTTTTTCCTCGTCCCGGCGACGTTGGCTCATGTCGGTCAACACCCCCAGGTACAGCGGCAAGCCGCCGCGCGAGATCAGTGACACGGTGAGAGCCATCGGAAACAGCGTGCCGTCCTGGCGCTGACCTTCGACTTCGCGCTCACGACAGACCACACGGTCCAACGAGACATCCGCTTGGGGCACCAGATAGGCGTCGTGGCGCGCGCGCAAATGCCAGGGCATCAGCATCGACACTGGCTGGCCCAGCACCTGGTCGGCGCGGTAGCCAAACATGGTGCAGGCACCCTGGTTGATGGACTCGATCTGGCCCTGCACATTCAGGGTGATGACACCACTGGCCAGGTTGTCCAGAATGGCCTGGTTTTGCTGTGCCAGGTCGTGCGCCCGGGCCTCGGCCTGGTGCTTGTAAAATGCCATTTGCAGCACGGTGCGCAGTTCGCGGTCAGAAAAAGGTTTGAGGATGTAGCCGTAAGGTTCGGCCAGCATGGCGCGCTCCAACACGTCGTCGGCGGCAAACGCGGTCAAAAACACCACCGGCAGGTCTTTTTCTGCGCGAATCGCCAAGGCGGCCGTGATGCCGTCCATGTTGGAGGCAAGCTGAATGTCCATCAGCACCAGATCGGGCTTTAACTGGCGCGCCAGTGCCACCGCCTGTTCACCGGTGCGTGCTTCACCCACCACCAAGTAGCCCAGCATTTGAAGCTGCACGCAGATGTCACGTGCGACGATGGTTTCGTCTTCCACGACAAGGATGCGATGTGCAGCCATGGGAGGGGTTGTGCAGGCAATCACCGGCGCAGAAAATTCTGGCTTTTTAAGCATGCGCAACGATAAGCCCTGCGCGCGCTGGCGGGAATACGGCAAATACCTGAGTCGGTGGGGTAAAACACCTGACTTTTGGGTTTCCCCCCCTATCTCCCCCGCCTCTTTCCACCCCCACCGGGGTGGAAAGAGGAGCCGAACTGCCCTATTGAAGGGTGCGTTTTGCAATGGGGGTGATCGACTTCCTTGTTGTCGTAACAAAACTTTTGGAAACCGGGGGAATACAAACAAAGACCAACGCCTGGTTTCAGGCCATTCTGCGAAGTCTTGAAGTTAAGGCGTATCAACCGGGCGCGGGATGTCGATCACCCGCACCGCAAAACGCGCCCTTCAATAAGGCTGTTAAGCCCCCCTTCCGCCCGGCGGGGCGGGAGGGGTTGGGGGAGAGTGGGGCCAGAATAAAAAATTAGAAAAAATTGTTTTTTCTTTCCCTTTACCAATCTTCTTCCCCTCTATCGACTTTCTTACCCCCCCTATCTCCCCCGCCTCTTTCCACCCCCACCGGGGCGGAAAGAGGAGCCGAACAGCCCTATTGAAGGGTGCGTTTTGCGATGGGCGTGATCGACTTCCCTGTTGTCGTAACAAAACCGGTGGAAACCAAGGAATTATTAACAAAGACCATCACCAGGTTTCAGGCCATTGAGCGAAGTCTGGAAGTTAAGGCCGCGTCAACAGGGTGCGGGATGTCGATCACCCGCACCGCAAAACGCGCCCTTCAATAAGGCTGTTAAGCCCCCCTTCCGCCCGGCGGGGCGGGAGGGGTTGGGGGAGAGTGGGGCCAGAATAAAAAATTAGAAAAAATTGTTTTTTCTTTCCCTTTACCAATCTTCTTCCCCTCTATCGACTTTCTTACCCCCCCCTATCTCCCCCGCCTCTTTCCACCCCCACCGGGGTGGAAAGAGGAGCCGAACAGCCCTATTGAAGAATGCGTTTTGCAATGGGTGTGATCGACTTCCCTGTTGTTGTAACAAGCCCTGAGGAAACCGGGGGCATGCGAACAATGACCAGCGCCTGGTTTCAGGCCATTCAGCGAAGTCTGGAGGTTAAGGCCGTGTCAACTTGGCGCGGGATGTCGATCACACCCACCGCAAAACGCGCGATTCAATAGGGCTGTTAAGGCCCCCCTTCCGCCCGGCGGGGCGGGAGGGGTTGGGGGAGAGTGGGGCCAAAAAAAAGTGAGGCCAGAAAAAAGAATGAGACCAAAAGTTAGAGAAAACATAGCAAGCTACCCATAACCAGCAAGGGCTACAAGGCAAATAAGCTACATAGAAACCAACCCCGCCACCTCATGAATATCGAGCTGCTTCATCAGCTGGCTGCGATGGGTATCAACCGTTTTGACCGACAGATCGAGCCGGCGTGCAATGTCCTTGGTGCTCAGGCCCTCGGCAATCAGTTGCAACACCTCTCGCTGGCGGGGTGACAGGGAGTCGCCGGGTTGCTGCTCGTCGCGCAGGCGCTGTACATAGTCGTGCACCACGCCTTTGGACACCGCCGGGCTCAGGTAGGTTTCGCCGCGCAGTACCGCTGTCAGGGCCAGCTCAAGCTCCATGGGCGCGGCGTCTTTGAGTAAATAGGCCACCGCGCCGTGGCGCAGCGCCTGGCGCACATATTCTTCGTTTTGATGCATCGACAAAATCAGCACCCGGATGCCCGGCCAGGCCTTGACCAGCCGCGCCGTGGCCTCAATGCCATTGAGCCCGGGCATGGCGATGTCCATCAGGACCAGGCCCGGCTGCAGTTTTTCAGCCATGGCAAGCAGAGCCAGTCCATCGCCGACCTCGCCAACCACCTCATAGTTGGGCATGGATTCGAGCAGCTTGCGCAGGCCGGCCCGCACCAGCGTGTGGTCATCAGCCAGCAACACCCGCACCGGTCTCATATGGCGTCCTTCAAGCTGCGCCAAGGGCAGGTTAATGTCACGGTGCTGCCCTGACCGGGCACGGAGTCGATGACCAGTGTGCCGCCCACCAGCGTGGCGCGCTCTTGCATGCCCAGCACACCCAGGCTGCCTCCGGCGACGGCACGCTCGCGCATCTGGGCCATGTCAAAACCGGCGCCGTCGTCTTGCACGCTTAACACCACTTGGGCGCCGTCACGGTGCAGGTCAATGTTGACATGGCGCGCCTGGGCGTGGCGGATGATGTTGGTGAGCGCCTCCTGGACAATGCGAAAACACACGGTTTCGATCTCGGGGGCGAGGCGCGCCTGCACCCCTTCAAAATTCAAGTTCGCCTCAAAGTCACCACGCTGGGCGGTTTGCTCGGCAATCCATTTCAGCGCTGGCACCAGGCCCAGATCGTCCAGCATGGACGGGCGCAGCGCCGTGGCCAGGTGTCGCACCTGTCGCAGGGCGTCATCCACAATGCGGATGCTTTCCTGGTTCAGGTCGGTGGGCGACTTGTCTTTGAGTCGCTCGCTGATTTGCAGGTTGATTTTGATGGCGGTGAGCGACTGGCCCAACTCGTCATGCAGCTCAATGGCAACGCGCCGGCGCTCGGACTCCTGCGCTTCGAGCACCCGCCGCGACAGCGCCTTGAGCTGGCGTGTGGTCGTCAGCAGGCGGGCTTCGGCCTGGTGTTTGTACAGTGCCATGGCCAGCACGGTGCGCAGTTCGCGCTCGGAAAACGGTTTCAGGATATAGCCAAAAGGCTCGGTCAGCTTGGCCCGGGCCAGCACCTCGTCAGCAGTAAAGGCGGTTAAAAACACCACTGGCAGCGCATACTGGTTGCGAATCAGCTGCGCCGCCGCAATGCCGTCCATGCTGCCGGCAAGCTGGATGTCCATCAGAATCAGGTCGGGTCGCAGAGAGGGCACCAGGTCAACGGCGTCCTCGCCGCGGCTGGCAATGGCCACCGGGTGGTAGCCCATGTCAGACAGCTGCTGCTCGATGTCGCGGGCAACCAGCAGTTCGTCTTCAACCACCAGGACTTTGGGCTTGATCACGGTCAATGACATCGGGGCATCTCGGAGGGTGGGGCTGGGTTCATTCATGAACGCTGGAGTGTAGCGCCCAGACAACTGCGTCGGCCTACCATTTCTGAGAGGGCTCTGGCCCCTGGCAGCGGGTTTGGCCAGCACCGCACAACATGAAAGAAAACCGGCAATTGCCGGCTTTCAGTCTTGCTGGTCCGTGTAACATTCGGCACTCATTGGACAAGGCAGCGCTGGCTGTCGGATAACAAAAATACTCAAACCCTCACCAAGGTTCTCTCAGCCATGATGAATAACCAGCCCGTCACGCAGAACGAATACATTCTGCGTGACAACCAGTCGCCGATATCTCGCACTGACAAAACGGGTCGCATCACCTACGTTAACAGTGATTTTTGTGAGGCCAGCGGTTTTGCCGCGGATGAATTGCTTGGCCAGGCGCACAACATAGTGCGCCACCCGACGATGCCGCCAGAGGCCTATGCAGACCTGTGGCGCGACCTCGGGCATGGCAAGTCATGGTCGGGCATGGTGAAAAACCGGCGCAAAAACGGCGACTATTACTGGGTGGTGGCCAACGTATCACCCGTTTTTGAAGGCGGCAAGATCATTGGTTATGCCTCGGTGCGCATGAAACCCGAGCGCGACAGCATTCCTGCCGTGGAGGCGGTTTACCAGCGTTTCAGCACCGGCCAGGCCCGGGGTTTGCGCATCGAACACGGCAAGGTGGTGCGCACCGGTATGGCAGGCTGGTTGCAGCGCTGGCTGCGGCCCAACATCAGCCGCCGCCTGAGCCTGCTGATCGCCATGGCGGCGCTGCTGCTTGTGGGTGTGGGCTGGCTTGGCTTGCATGGCATGAACAAGTCCACCCAGCAGGTGCAGTCGCTGTACCGCGAGGGTGCCCACGCGGTGATTTACCTTGACACCATTGCCCGCCTGCAACTGCGTAACCAGCTGGCGTTGTCAAGCGCTTTGGCCACCGACGAGGTCGATTTCAAACAGGCTGACAAGGCACAGGCCCTGGCCACTCAGATCGAGACCGACATCGCCAAGATCAACCAGGCCTGGAAGGATTACCTGGCCATTGGCCACGGCGCTGCCGAAAAAACGGTGCAAGACGAGTTTGGCCAGTTATGGGCGCAATACGTCAATGAGGGGCTCAAACCCTCGGTGGCGGCTTTGCGCAAGGCTGATTTCCCCCTGCTGGCACGTACCTACCGTTATACCGCCGTGCGCCATTTTGAGCTGCTCAACCTGAACCTGAATGCCCAGTTGGCACAACAGGAAGAACGCGCAGCGCAGGCGGCAGCTGACGCCAGCGCATTGTCGTTGCGGGTCACGGCCATGGGCATTGCGAGCATGGTGGTGGGCTTGCTGTTGCTGATTGGGCTGGGCTGGCGCTTGCAAAAGTCGGTGGTTGACCCGATCAACCGGGCGGTTGATATTTCCAAACAAATTGCTGCCGGCTTTCTGGCCAACAAGATTGACCAGCACGGCACCGATGAGACCGCCGAATTGATGAACGCCATGGTGGCCATGCAGCGCAGCCTGGCGTCGATGGCGCAGATCATCATGGTCAGCGCCGAATCGGTCAGTTTTGAAGCCCGCAACATCAGCCAGAGCAACGACGCGCTAGCCGGGCGCACCGAGGAGCAATCGGTGTCCCTGAAAGAAACCAGCGCCAACATGGACCAGGTGTCTGCAGCCGTGCAGCAAAACACCGAGCACGCCCAATCGGCCAACCAGCTGGTGCAGCAGGCCGGCACCATTGCCACCGAGGGTGGTGCCGCCATCAGCAAGGTGGTGGGCACCATGGACACCATCGCCACCAGTTCACGGCGCATCACCGACATCATCGGGGTGATTGACGGCATTGCATTTCAAACCAATATTCTGGCGCTGAACGCTGCGGTTGAAGCTGCCCGCGCGGGCGAACAGGGTCGTGGCTTTGCCGTGGTGGCCAGCGAGGTGCGTTCACTGGCCGGGCGCAGCGCGGCGGCGGCCAAAGAAATCAAGGCACTGATCGAAGACTCGGTGCAACAGATTGAGGGCGGCCTGGCCCAGGTGAACGACGCGCGCCACACCATCGACGCGTCTATTGAAGCGGTGCACCGGGTCACGGCGCTGATGGCCGAAATCACCGGCGCCTCGATCGAACAAGGTCAGGCAATTGGCCGGGTGGCACAGTTGATTGCCAGCATCGACGAGGCCACCCAGCAAAACGTGCCGATGGCCGAAAACGCCGCCCAGTCGGCGCAGGCACTGGAAGGGCAAGGCCAGGAGCTGGTGCGCACAGCCGACGTGTTCCGGCTGACTTGAGCGCTAGCGCGCCGCCAGTCTACACCAGTTACTCTAAAAAAGAGAGCGGCTTGTGCAGTAGCTGTAAGGGCTAGAGGCTGATTTGTTATAAATTCAGGCTACTGATGCAGCTGGACCCCCGGCGCCAGCCGGCCTTGCACCAGGGTGAGCTGGCTGGCACAGCGGCCCGCCAGCGCGGCGTCATGGGTGACCACCACAAAGGCGGTGCCCTGCGTTTGGGCCAGTTCCAGCATCAGGTCAAACACCCCATGCGCGGTGCTGCGGTCCAGGTTGCCGGTGGGCTCGTCAGCCAGCACGCAGGCCGGTTGCGTCACCAGCGCGCGGGCAATGGCCACGCGTTGGCGCTCACCCCCCGAGAGTTCGCTGGGACGATGCTGCAGACGATCTTTCAAACCCACACTCGCTAGCATTTTAGTAGCTGCTTTTGCAGCCTCTTCGGGGGCTAGACGCCTGATCCATAGTGGCATGGCGACATTGTCCAGGGCGCTGAACTCGGGCAGCAGATGATGAAACTGGTAGACAAAGCCCAGATGCAGGTTGCGCAGACGGCCCTGCTGCGTGGCGCTTTGGTGGGCCAGGTCTTGTCCCAGCAGGCTGACCGAGCCGCTGCTGGGAGCGTCCAGCCCACCCAGCAGGTGCAGCAAGGTGCTTTTGCCCGAGCCAGAGGCGCCCACAATGGCCAGCGTCTGACCCACATGCACATCGAGGTCCACGCCCTGCAGCACGGTGACGTCGAGCCGGCCCTCGGTAAAGCGTTTGGTCAGGCCAACCGCATGCAGCACGACGTCTCTGGCACTTTGCATCGTTTCACTCATAACGCAATGCCTCGGCCGGGTTAACGCGGCTGGCGCGCCAGCTGGGGTACAGGGTGGCGGCAAACGCCAGCAGCAGCGAGATCAGCGCGATCGGCACGATGTCGGCTTGCTGCGGGTCGCTCGGCATGCGGCTGATCAGGTACACGTCACGCGGTAAAAAACTGGCGCCCAGCAGCTGCTCAAGCGCAGGCACGATCACATCAATATTGAACGCCACGCCCAGGCCCAGTGCCAGCCCAGCCAGCGTGCCCAGCACGCCCACCATGGCGCCCTGCACCACAAAAATGCCCATGATGCTGCCGGGGCTGGCCCCCAGGGTGCGCAGAATGGCAATGTCGGCGCGCTTGTCGGTCACGGTCATGACCAAGGTGCTGACCAGGTTAAAGGCGGCCACGGCCACGATCAGCGTCAGGATGATGAACATCATGCGCTTTTCCAGCTGCACGGCGGCAAACCAGGTGCGGTTTTGGCGCGTCCAGTCGCGCACCAGCAGGTTGTCAGAAAGACTGGTGGTGAGCTGTGCGGCCACGCTGCGGGCCTGGTGCAGGTCGCGCAGGCGCACCCGCACGCCGGTGGGGCCTTCAAGCCGGAAGATACGGGCAGCGTCGTCCAGATGCATCAGCACCAGACCCGCGTCGTATTCGTAATGGCCCGAGTCAAAGGTGCCAACCACGGTCATTTGCTTTAGCCGCGGCACCACACCAGCGGGCGTGACCTGCCCGCTGGGTGCCACCAGCGTGACCTTGTCGCCCTGGCGCACGCCCAGGCTGTGGGCCAGCTCAGAACCCAGCACAATGCCAAATTCGCCCGAAACCAGCCGCATCAGGGCTGAGTTCTTGGGGTCAATGGCCAGGTCGGTCACATCAGGCTCACGCACCGGGTCAATGCCCCGCACAATAGTGCCTTTCATGTCCTCGCCCCTTGCCAGCAATGCCTGGGTAGCTATAAAAGGTGCAGCACCAATGACTTCCGGGTTGGCCTGCACCTCGCGCAGTGTGCGGCCCACATCCAGCAGTGCGGCACCATTTGGCGCAAAAATCTCGATGTGCGACACCACCCCCAGCATGCGGTCGCGCACCTCTTTCTGAAAGCCATTCATGACGCTCAGCACAATGATCAGCGCCGCCACGCCCAGCGCAATACCGAGCATCGAGACACCAGATATGAATGAGATAAACCCGTTGCGACGGGTTGCCCGGCCGGCGCGGGTGTAGCGCCAGCCCAGCTTGAGCTCAAAAGGAAGGTGCATCAGAACCGCACCAATGCGCGGTAAGTCAGGGTGCTACTGCCTTCAGCCGGCACGCTGACGCGCCAGATGGCAGTGTTGCTGGAGCCTTTGACATGGGCCTGGCTCTCGGATGTCACACGCCAGTCGCCCGGCATGGGTTCCTGCAGCACCACGGTAACAGCTTCTTTTTTGGCATTTTTAAGAACAATCTCATAGGCACTCTCGTACACGTAATTGAACTTGCCGTCGCCTGAGAGCTTTTTGAAATCAGTCTGTTTTTTGTCGGCGGTCACGTCAAAGGCTTCGCCGAGCTTCAGGCGGACTTTTTCGTTCTTGGGGGTGTGGTCAATGCTGTCTTCACCGACAAACTGAGCGTTGCCGCCAGAATCTTTTTTGTAGACCCGCACCACCCCCTTGGGCAGGGGCATGCCCAAGTGGGCACTTTCCTTGTTGTCAAACTCGACAAAAACGCCCACCTTCATTTTCTGGCCAATGCTGCCCACGCTGCTTTGGTAGTAGTAGTCAGCACCTTTAAGCAGCAGCTCTTTGCGCGCCAACACCCCAGAGGCCGCCAGCAGCGCCACCTGTTTGGTCTGATTCTCGGCCAGCGTGGTGGTACGCCCCAGGGTGTAGAGGTGGTATTCAAACAGGCTTTCCTGGGCCATGTTGGCCTTTGGCGCAGGCGCAGGAGCCATCGACATCATGATCTGTGCATCGCGCTGCGGTCGTTGCACGACACGGTTGACATCACCGGCAACCAATTGCAGGCGGGCGTTGCTGTAGGTGGTGCCGCTGGTGTTGGTGAGTGTGACCCAGCCTGAAATGTCAAGTTTGTCGTCGGCGGCGTTGAGTTCGGCCACATAGTCGGCGCGCCAGGACAAGCCACCCGTGAGGTAGCTCAGCTCCACGTCTTGCGCTGACTCGGCAGTGTTGTTCAGGCTCATGACCAGTGTCGGGCGGTCGCGCAGATTGGGCGGCACGTCGGCAAACACCAGGCGCCCGGGCAAGCCAGTTTCAATGCGCTGGCCGATGCGCAGCACCACGCCGTTGTTGGCCGACAGCACGGTGGCAAGCTCGGTGGTCTCCTGCCCGGTGGCGGTGTTGGTGCGCACCACACTGACGGTTTGACCGACATATTTTTCTAGCATTTTTTGCGGTGTTAGCAGGTCAAAGTCAAAATTTTGCTCAAACACACTGAGGCTGGCCGGCGAGCTGAGACTGCGCAGCATGGCGGTTTCGGGGCGCATTTTGGCGCTCACATCGCGAAACGCCAGAGCGGATGCGCCGGGTTTGAGCTGGATTTTGCGGTGGTCTTTGACCAGAGCCAGGTCGTTGTTGTAGATGGTGATGGCCACGCCCTGTTGGTCGGCCAGGTTGCTGCGCTGCTCAGCGCCCTGCGCCAGTGCGCCAGCCACCGAGAAAGCCAGCAACAGGGGTGTCAGGTGAAATGGTGTGTGCATGGTTAAACCTTCATCGTTGGTTGCGAGAACCCCAATTTCGCGCCTTTGCAAAACCGGAATTTTCAACACTGAGGGTATGGATTGTGCCTAATGCGGGCTGAGGGAAGGCCTCAGCAAATTGACAAGACCCCAGGCAAAAGTTATATTAATAACCAACGAGTCATTAATTTATGCCGCACACCCATAGCCATTCCGACACCGCCGACGCTGCGCAGGACGAACACGCACGCCGCGAACGCCGCAAAGATGCAAGGCCTGGCGAACTTCTGGCAGCGGCGCTGGACCTGTTTGTTGAAAAAGGCTTTGCCGCCACACGGGTGGAAGAAGTCGCCCACCGCGCTGGTGTCTCCAAAGGCACACTGTTTTTGTATTTTCCAAGCAAAGAAGAGCTGTTCAAAGCCGTTGTGCGCGAAAACATCTCGGGGCGATTTGCCGAGTGGAATGAGGAGTTTGAGCGCTTTGACGGCAGCACGCCAGCCATGCTGCAGTACTGCCTGAACAGTTGGTGGGACCGAATTGGCGCCACCAAGGCCTCGGGCATCCCGAAGCTGATGATGAGCGAGGCCCAAAATTTTCCCGAGCTGGCGGCGTTTTACCAGCACGAGGTGATGCGCCCGGGCACCGCCCTGATCGAGCGGATTCTTCAGCGTGGTGTGGCGCGGGGTGAGTTTCGGCCGATGAACTACAAATATGGGGTGTTCATGGTGCTGGCACCGCTGCTGTTTTTGGCCATGTCCAAACACTCGCTGGGCGCATGCTGTGACAACCTGGCTTCGCTGGTGCCTGAGGAATACCTGGCCACTCACTTTGAAACCCTGATTTCGGGCTTTGGTGCCAGCCCCGCACCCGGCACGACTGCGATGGAACCCACAAACCCATGAAACCCTGGCTGAAATGGACCCTGGCCGTGCTGCTGATGGCACTACTGGGCGCAGGTGCCCAGCGAACCTTGAGCGCCCGCAGCGCCAAACAAGCCGCGCTGGCAGCCCAGCAACAGGCACAAAAAACCCAGGTATCGATTGACCTGACAGCCGCGGATGTGATCAGCCTGAAAGTGCGCGAGGTGCCGCAGAACATCGCGATTTCAGGGGATATCAAGGCCGTTAACACGGCGTTTGTCAAGGCACGCGTGGCCGGCGAACTGCAAGGGCTGGTGCTGCGCGAGGGTGACGCCGTCAAGGCCGGGCAGATACTGGCACACATTGACCCGACCGATTCCAACGCCCGCCTGAGCCAGGCGCGCCAGCAGGCCCAAGCCGCCCGAGCGCAGGTGGACATTGCCCAACGCAGTTTTGACAACAGCCGGGCGCTGGTGGCGCAGGGGTTTATCTCCAACACGGCACTTGAGACCTCACAGGCCAACCTGGCCGCAGCGCAGGCCAACCATGCGGCGGCCCAGTCGGCTGCCGATGTCGCTGCCAAAGCAGTGGACGACACCCAATTGCGTGCGCCGATTTCAGGCCTGATTTCGCAACGGCTGGCACAAACCGGTGAACGGCTGGCGGTGGAAGCCCGTGTGGTCGAAATAGTCGACCTGAATCGGCTCGAACTGGAAGCCGCCCTGAGCGCTGAAGACGCCGCCAAAATTCGGCTGGGCCAAAGCGCGCAACTGCGCGTGGATGGCATGCCGCACAACCTGTCGGCCCGCGTGGTGCGCATCAACCCCAGTGCCACCGCTGGCAGTCGGGCGGTGCGGGTTTACCTGGCCATCGAGCCGGACGGCGCCCTGCGCCAGGGTTTGTTTGCCCAGGGTGTGGTGCTGGCGGGTTCACTCAACACGCTGGCGCTGCCCCTGACCGCAGTGCGCACCGACAAACCCCAGCCTTATGTGCAGGTGATTGTGCAAAACCTGGTGCAGCATGTACCGGTTGAGCTGGGCCAGCGCGGCGAAGCGAATCAGCAAACATTGGTTGCTGTGAAGGGTCTGGCCGAAGGCGCGCAGGTGATTGGCGGCACGATGGGCAGCCTGCGCGCGGGCACGCAGGTCAGGATTGCTGCGCCCGCGCCGGGAAATCCTTGAATGTGGTTTACCCGCGTCAGCCTCCATAACCCGGTCTTTGCCACCATGGTGATGCTGGCCCTGGTGGTGCTGGGGCTGTTTTCCATGCAGCGATTGCAGGTGGACCAGTTTCCCAACATCGATTTTCCGGTGGTGGTGGTCAGCACCGATTACCCCGGTGCCTCGCCCGAGGTGGTCGAGAGTGAAGTGACCAAAAAAATCGAAGAAGGGGTCAACGCCATTGCCGGCATCAACGCCCTGACCTCGCGGTCTTACGAAGGCCAGTCGGTGGTGATCATCGAGTTTGGCCTGCACATTGACGGGCGCAAGGCGGCCGATGACGTGCGCGAAAAGGTGGCCTCGGTGCGCCCGGTGCTGCGCACCGAAGTCAAGGAGCCACGGGTGATGCGTTTTGACCCGTCAAGCCGCGCGATCTGGTCGGTGGCGGTGCTGCCCGACGATCAGGCCCCCGCCGGCCAGGCCATGAACGCGGTGGAGCTGACCAATTGGGCCGAGCAAACCCTGAAAAAGCGGCTGGAAAACGTGCGTGGTGTGGGCTCGGTCACGCTGGTGGGGGGTAGCAAGCGCGAAATCAATATTTACCTGAACCCGCAGGCGCTGGAGTCGTTTGGTATCACGCCCGACCAGGTGGCCAGTGCAGTGCGCAATGAAAACCAGGACTTTCCGGTGGGCACCATCCGCTCTGCCGAGCAAGACCGGGTGATCCAGATCGCCGCCCGGGTGCAGCGCCCCGAAGACTTTGGACGCATCATCATCACCCGCAAAAACGGCGCTGCGGTGCGGGTGGAACAGGTGGCCCAGGTGACCGACGGCGCACAAGAGGTCGAAAGCCTGGCGCTTTACAACGGGCGGCGCACCTTGTTGCTCAACGTACAGAAATCGCAGGACGAAAACACCATTGGCGTGGTGGACGGGCTTAACAAGATGCTGGGGGAATTGCAAAAGGCTTTGCCCCCGGGCGTGAAGCTGACCCAAATTACAGATGGCTCGCGCCCAATTCGGGTGTCGGTGGCCAATGTGCGGCAAACGCTGTTTGAAGGTGCCCTGCTCACCGTGCTGATTGTGTTTTTGTTTCTGAACTCGTGGCGCTCTACCGTCATTACCGGGCTGACCCTGCCGATTGCCCTGATTGGCACCTTCTGGTTCATGAACATGCTGGGTTTCACTGTCAACATGATCACCATGATGGCCATGAGTCTGTGTGTCGGTTTGCTGATTGACGATGCCATTGTGGTGCGTGAAAACATTGTGCGCCACGTGCAGATGGGCAAAGGGGCGTACCAGGCGTCGATGGATGGCACCCGGGAAATTGGCCTGGCGGTGTTTGCCACCACCCTGTCGATCGTGGCGGTGTTTTTACCGATTGGCTTCATGGGCGGCATCATTGGCAAGTTTTTCCACGAATTTGGCCTGACGATTGTGGCGGCGGTGCTGATCTCGATGTTTGTCAGCTTCACGCTTGACCCGATGCTGTCAAGCATCTGGCACGACCCAAGCATCGAGGCGCATGGCAAACGCCATGTGGCCGCCACTGTTTATGACAAGACCATTGGCCGCGTGACCGCCTTTTTTGACCATGGCACCGATGTGCTGGTGGATGTCTATCAGGGCATCTTGCGCTGGGCTCTGCAGCACAAACTGGCCACGGTGGCCATTGCCCTGGGCATTTTTATAAGCAGTATTGCGATGGTGCCGCTGCTCGGTACCGAGTTTGTGCCGAAGTCGGATTTTTCTGAAACCAGTCTGACCTTCAACACGCCGGTGGGCTCGTCACTGGAAGTGACCGAAGTCCGGGCGCGTCAGGTGGAGGACATCATTCGCTCGTTTCCTGAGGTACGCTACACGTTGACGACCATCAACACCGGCAACGCCCAGGGAAAAATTTACGCCAACATCTACATCCGGCTAGTGGACCGCAAACAGCGCCAGCGCAGTGTGGATGAGATGTCGTTGGTGTTGCGCCAACGCATGAGACAGGTGCCAGGCATCTCTGTGACCCACGTTGGCCTGCTCGACCCTGTGGGCGGGCAAAAACAAATCGCTTTTTCGATCCAGGGGGCAGACATGGGTGAGTTGTCCCGCCTGAACACCCTGGCCTTGGAAAAAATCAGAAACATCCCGGGTTTGGTTGACCTGGACTCGACCCTGAAACCCAACAAGCCAACGCTGGATGTACAGGTCAGGCGCGATGCGGCGTCTGACTTGGGCTTGAGCGTGGCACAGATAGGTGCCGCCCTGCGCACGCTGGTGGCTGGCCAAACGGTCGGCAACTGGAGGGCCCCCGACGATCAGACCTACGACGTCAATGTGCGGCTGTCACCCCAATCGCGCAACCAGGCCGCAGACCTGAACGGCTTGCCGTTTGCCCTGAGCAACGCGTCGGACGGCAGCACCCGCATCGTGCGGCTTGACCAGGTGGCGCAGGTTCGCGAAGCCACGGGGTCCAACCAGATCAACCGGCGTGACCTGACGCGTGAAGTTGCCCTGTCGGGCAATGTGGCAGGCCGCTCTGCGGGGGAAATATCGGCAGACATCAAGGCTGCCATGGACAACATCGCCATGCCAGCAGGCTACAGCTACAAATTCAGTGGTTCGACCAAGGACATGGGTGAGGCGTTTGGTTACGCGCTGTCGGCGCTGGTGCTGGCGGTGGTGTTTATTTACATGATTCTGGCCAGCCAGTTCAAGAGCTTTCTGCAGCCACTGGCGCTCATGACCTCATTGCCGCTGACGCTGATCGGCGTGGTGCTGGCGCTGATGATGTTCAACTCGACGCTGTCCATGTTTTCGGTCATCGGGGTTGTGATGCTGATGGGCCTGGTCACAAAAAATGCCATTTTGCTGGTGGACTTTGCCATCCGCTCACGCGAACCCTCGACGGATGCACAGGGTGCGACCGTGCCCGGTCTGCCTCGCCACGAAGCCCTGTTGATGGCTGCCCGCGTGCGCTTGCGCCCGATCCTGATGACCACGCTGGCCATGATCTTTGGCATGGTGCCGCTGGCTTTTGCCCTGTCCGAGGGCTCGGAAATGCGCGCTCCCATGGGCCAGGCCGTGATTGGCGGGGTGATCACGTCGTCGCTGCTGACACTGGTGGTGGTGCCCGTGGTTTATTGCTACATGGATGATCTGGCACAGGGGCTGCGCCAACTTTGGTACCGTTTCACTGCAATGCCTCCGCAAAAATCAGGTGATTGACAGCCCTGCCGGCTAAAATTGAATGATTCCGTTACCATACCCCCAGGAGTACTTAAATGAATAGGACAAACGTTGAGCAAGCGCGCTACAACATGATCGAGCAGCAGATTCGTCCCTGGGACGTGGCCGACAGCGCGGTTTTGCAGCTTTTATCACTGGTCAAGCGTGAAGATTTTGTGCCGGTCCATTACAAAGGCGTGGCCTTTGCCGACATGGCAATTCCGCTGGCCGGCGGCCAAAACATGCTGGCACCCCGGCTGCAAGCCCGATTACTGCAGGACGCAGCCGTCCAGTCTGGCGACAAGGTTCTTGAGATTGGCACCGGTTCTGGTTTTATGACCGCTTTGCTGGCGCATCAGGCGCAGCGCGTGATCTCCCTCGAAATCAACTCCGAACTGGCCGACCAGGCGCGCGCCAACCTGCAAAAAGCGGGCATTCATAATGCCGAAGTGCGCCAGGCCGACGGCGCGCTAGGCGCGCCGGCCGAAGCACCGTTTGACGTGATTGTGCTGGGAGGCTCGGTGGCCGAAGTGCCTCAGGTTTTACTTCAGCAGCTCAAGATCAATGGCCGTCTGGTGGCCATTGTGGGTGAGGAGCCCATCATGCACGCCCAGGTTGTTACCCGCACCAGCGAAACCAATTTCAAATCCGATGAAAAGTGGGACGACAACGCGCCGCGCCTGGTGAACTTTCCCCAACCCTCAGCTTTTCAATTTTGAACATGCCAACGCAAATTCGCCCTTCTCAATTGCCAAACTGGCTTGACACCGTCAGGATTCATGGCGAGCCCATCGTGCTGGATGTGCGGGAACCCCACGAACTACGCCTGTCAAGTGTCAAGGCCAATGGTTTTGAGCTCATCGCCATTCCCATGGGCGTGATACCGCCCCGCCTACCCGAACTCGACCCCAAACGCCCGATTGCCTGCCTGTGTCATCACGGCGGGCGCAGCATGCAGGTGGCTGGCTTTTTAAAGGCGCGTGGTTTTGCCCATGTCACCAACATCGCCGGTGGCATCTATGCGTGGGCGGCTGAGCTGGACCCCACCGTTGCGCGTTATTGATCTGAATCTGACTGACTTATCCCGACTGGGCACAACATGAACCACTATCGCCTGCTTTCTTTTTCTGCCACGTTGGCAGCTTTGCTGGGGCTGCCGGCGCAGGCTCAGAGTCTGGTGGAGATGTACGAGTCTGCCAGCAGTTTTGATGCCAGCTACCAGTCAGCCAAATTGCTGTTTGAGGCCAACCTGGCCAAGGCTGAGCAGGCCAAGGCAGGTCTTTTGCCCAGTGCCAACCTGGGCATGGGCATGAACCGCACTCGCATTTCCAGTGACACAAGCGCTTTTGACCGCGGCAGCTACGGCAACCAGAACGCCACGTTGAGCGCATCGCAGCCCTTGTACCGACCTGCCAATGTGGCAACTGCCGAGCAAGGCAAAAAGCAGGTGGAGTTGGCAAAAGCACAGCTTCAGGCCGCTGAGCAGGACCTGATCGTGCGTGTTAGCCAGGCCTACTTTGACGTTTTGGCATCTGGCGACAACCTGAACTTTGTCAAAGCCCAACAAACTGCCGTGGCCGAACAACTGGCTTCTGCCAAACGCAACTTTGAGGTGGGCACATCGACCATTACCGACACGCGCGAAGCGCAGGCCAAGTTTGACCTGGTGCTGGCACAGGAAATAGCCGCGGAAAATGACCTGCGGATTAAAAAGATAGCGCTTGACCAGCTCACTGGCAAGACAAATGCCAGCCCCAATCCGCTCAAGGTCCCAGTTCTAATTGCTGCGGTGGCCCCGGATGACGTGCAGGCTTGGGTCAACCAATCAGAAACCGAGCACCCCAGCATTCGCCAGGCCAGTCTGGGGCTGGATGTTGCCCAGCTGGAGACACAAAAGGCACAAGCTGGCCATAAACCAACGCTGGACCTGACCGGCAGCTACAGCATCGCCCAAAACAATGGCTCGTCCAGTACCACGCAGGACTACCGTACCAATGTGGCTTCTCTGGGGCTGGCTTTTAACCTGCCACTGTTTGCTGGTTACGCCACACAAAACCGCATCCGGGAAACCATGGCGCTTGAAGACAAAGCCCGCACTGATCTGGAAGGTGCCAAACGTGCTGTGGCCCAGGCCACGCGCACCGCATTTTTCGGTGTGCAGTCCGGGCTTGGGCAGGTGAAGGCTCTGGAAGCAGCAGAAACCTCCAGTCAAAGTGCACTGGATGCCACCAAACTGGGCTACCAGGTGGGTGTGCGCATCAATATTGACGTGTTGAATTCACAAAGCGCTCTGTTTGACACCAAGGCCAAGCTGGCCAAGGCGCGTTACGACGTGCTGCTGGGCGGGTTGAAGCTGCGCCAAGCCAACGGCACACTGAGAGTCGAAGACATTCAGGGTCTGAACAACTCCCTGGCGAAATAATCAACGACGTCGCACCTGCGACTTATTTGCCCAGCAACTTGGTCGTGGTGCTTGCATCCATCCGGGCCACGACCAGCCCCTTGATATCCTCATATACCTCTCGCTGCAACTCTGATGCCACGCGTGGTGAGTTGCACCTTGCTGCCAAAAAGCCGATTGGCAATGATCTTGTCAGCCTCCAAATTGCTCACACCTGGCAGTGTTATGAGCTCGTTGCGTTCAGTACTGTTGATGTCCACCAGCCTGACTTTGACGCCAGCTGCAGCAGCCTTGCTAGTCAGTTGTTTGGTACCAGACCCTTTGACCGCTCTTGATGCTGCGCTTGCTGGCTCAGCCTTCCTGTTCAGTGCCGGCACTCTTAAGCTGCCACCACCCGCTGTGCCTGCCCGTCCCGGTACATCTGAGTGATTGCCTGTGCCAGCTTGTCAGTCGCGCCTTGGTGCGCCTTGGCAAATTGCAGGCTGGCCGAACGCATGGCCAACAAGCCAGCCGAATCTAGCACCAATTCACTGGCACAGGCAACGGACTGCATCATATCGGCCACACGCAGCGCTGCACCGGCAGCCTGTGCCTGAACAGCTGCTTCGGCAAAGTTAAAAGTGTGGGGGCCCATCACCACCGGGCAGCCACAGGCTGCTGCCTCGATCAGGTTTTGGCCGCCCAATGGCTCAAAGCTGCCACCCAGCAAACACACATCAGCCAGCGCGTAATACAGCGCCATCTCGCCCAAGCTGTCACCCAGCCAGACGCTTGGCAAGCCCGGCACATCGGTCCGGGTGCCGTGCATGGCATCTGTTGTGGCTGCGTCTGGCACCGGCCCCGCCACACCCCAGGTGCTTCGGCGTGACACGGCAAAACCCTGCGCTGTGATCAACCCCGCCACCGCATCAAAGCGCTGCGGGTGGCGCGGCACAATCAGCCACTGCACTTGGTTTGCTATTGAATCAGTAGCATCTTGCGCTTTACCAGAAAGGGCTGGAGGCCAAAAACTCTTGATAATCTGCAACATGGCCAGTTCCTCGCCCTCGCGCGAACTGGCCAGCAGCAGCACCGGCCGGCCCCAGGCCTGACGCCAGTCGTGGCCCAGCTTGAGCTGGCCGGGGTCGGGCGCCGCATCAAACTTGAGGTTGCCCAGCACTGCGCGCACCGGTGCGCCCAGTTGTGCCAGCCGGTCGGCGTCCGCCGATGTCTGCGCCCAAACTGCCGCCAGGCCGGCGTAGGCCGGGCGCGCCAGCCATGCCAGACGCAGCGCCTGGCGCAAAGATTTGTCGCTCAGGCGGGCGTTGGCCAACACCAGCGGCACCCGATCGGTCTGGCACGCCGACACCAGGTTGGGCCAGATCTCGGTCTCCATCAGCACACCCATAGCGGGCTTGAAGTGTTGCAAAAAACGCTTGACTGCCCCGCGAGTGTCCCACGGTTGCCACGCCTGCAGATCACCCGGCTGCAACAGTTTGGCTCCCTCGGCACGACCGGTGGCAGTGCCGTGCGTGAGCAACAGGCGCATGCCAGGCAACTGCGACCGCAATGCCGCCACCAACACGGCAGCCGCCCGAGTTTCACCCAAAGACACCGCATGGATCCAGACGGTGGGAACAGTTAACACAGGCACCGCGCTACTGAAATGACCAAAACGCTCATCAATGGCCAGCCCGTAGCCAGGCTCCTGCACGGCACGCCGACGCAGCTTGTGCCTGAGCAGTGGCTGCACCAGCCACATCAGCCACGAATAGAGCCAGCGCGTCACAGTGTTGGTGCACCAGCCGACACCGTCAGCCAGGCCCGCCAGACAGCATCAACACTGGGTGCAGGTTGTGCAAACACACTGCACTGACGCGCTGCCAGTGCGTCAGCAGTGCCTGTTCGCATCCCTGGCAAACCATCGGTCTGCCATTGCGCCAGCGGCCCAGTGCGCCAGGCAGTGTCAAAGTTGTAAATCTGCACGTGTGGCAGGTTCAAGGCCACCGCGATGTGACTCAGGCCACTGTCCACGCCAATCACACCGGCACAGTTGCCCAGCGTGTCAGTCAGCGCATCAAGCGTGAGCAGCGGCCAGACTTGGGCGTGTGGCAAGTCAAGCGCGATCTGGTGGGCGCTGGCCTCTTCAGCCGCACCACCATGCGGCAAAGCCACGCCAAAACCCGCGGCGTTCAGACGCTGGGCCAGCTCGCGCCAGTGCGCCAAAGGCCACTGCTTGTCAGCCCGGGAGGTACCATGCACCAGCGCCACGATGCCTTTCAGGCCGGTTCGGAAAGCTATATTTTTAGTAGCTGGCAGCGCTTTATTTGTATGGGCTAGAAGGCCAAAAGATATCAAAGTCGGAATCTTGTAGCCGAGCGCCTGGGCGCACAGCTGGCGCCCCCGCGTCACAGCGTGGATGCGCGCAGGCAGCGTGATGGCCACGTCGGCCACCCAGCGCGCCGGGGCCTCAAAACTCGACCCGTCGGTCTGGTTGGCCAGGCCATAACGCTTGCCACTTGTTGCCAGGCGCGCCAGCCAGCTCACCAAAGCCGACTTGGCCAGGCCTTGTAAATCGATCACCGCGTCGTACTCGTCCTCTTGCAGATCAGTCTTGAAGGCCTGCCAGGCCTGGCGGGTTTGCGGGCTGAACAGGTCTTTGCGCCAGCGCCGCAGCTCACACGGAACCACCCGGTGCACACCTTTGCAGCGACGCACCAAGGCCGCAAAGCCGCGCTCGACCACCCAGTCAATGCGGGCCTGCGGAAAAGCCAGCCGGATGTCCTGCACGGCGGGCATGGCGTGCACCACGTCGCCAAGCGATGACAGCTTGACGATCAGGATTTTCAATGCGCGGCCTCGTCAAACTGGGCCTCGGGCTTGACCGTGTGCAACAGCGCCAGCATGTCGGCCTGAATACGTGCCAGAGCCTCGGGTGTATGGCCTTCAAAACGAAGTACGAGCACCGGCGTGGTGTTAGAGGCACGGATCAGGCCAAACCCGTCGGGCCAATCGACCCGCAATCCATCAATGGTAGTCACCGTGGCGGGTGCTACGAACGGAGCACCCACCACGTTGTGTGCTGCGCTGCCCCCCGAATGGGCTGTCGTCGCTATGTTGACCAGCTGCTCGACCAGCCCGTGCGGCTCACCTTCGGCACATTTCACGTTGAGTTCTGGTGTTGAAAAACTGGTTGGCAAGGCGTTGAGCATGGCGTTGCCATCGGGCGACTGGCTCAAAATTTCCAGCAGGCGGCAGCCGGCGTAGGTGCCATCGTCAAAGCCATACCAGCGCTCTTTGAAAAAGATATGGCCGCTCATCTCGCCACCGAGCGGCGAGCCGATTTCTTTCATCTTAGCTTTGATCAGCGAGTGTCCTGTCTTGAACATCATCGGCACGCCACCGGCCTGAGCAATGGTGGGCGCCAGGCGCTGGGAGCACTTGACGTCAAAAATAATGGTGCCGCCTGGGGCGCGCTTGAGAACGTCGCGGGCAAACAGCATCATTTGGCGGTCGGGATAGATGGTGTGACCCTCTTTGGTGACAATCCCCAAACGGTCGCCATCACCATCAAAAGCCAGGCCGATTTCAGCATCTCCGGCTTGAAGCGCTGCAACCACGTCGCGCAGGTTTTCAGGCTTGCTGGGGTCGGGGTGGTGGTTGGGAAAGTTGCCATCGACCTCACTGAACAGTTCATTCACCTCACATCCGATCGCACGCAAGATGCCGGGGGCCGAGGCACCCGCAATACCGTTGCCTGAATCGACCACTATTTTCATGGGCCTCGCCAGCTGGATGCCACCCACAATTCGCGCCCGGTAATCTGCCAGCACATCAACCTGGCGCACCGAGCCACCGGCTTGTGCCACCCAGCTTTCATCTTCCATCAGGTGGCGCAGGGTCTGGATTTCGTCACCGTAAATGGCGCGGCCGTCCAGCACCATCTTGAAGCCGTTGTAGTCCTTGGGGTTGTGGCTGCCGGTGACCTGGATGCCGCTGGCGCATAGGGTGTTGGCAGCAAAGTACAACATGGGTGTAGTGGCCATGCCGATGTCGATGACCTCAATACCCGCCGTCACCAAGCCCCGAATCAGCGCGCCGCTGAGCATCGCGCCGCTCAGGCGGCCATCACGCCCGACGGCCACCGTTTTTTGCCCTTCACGCAGCGCCACTGTGCCAAACGCCCGGCCCAGGGCCTCGGCCATGGCCTCGTTGACGGTGCTAGGCACCACGCCTCGAATGTCGTAGGCTTTAAAAATGGACGCTGGCAGCTGCATGGTGGTTCCCTTGAAATGGCGTTAAGTGATGTTTCTGGCGGTTTACCGGTCCATCATTGTTCTTTTGCCCTGACAGCCCGGTGCGATTCACCGCAGGGATTGTAGGATGCCCCGCCATCAATCACATGTCCGAAAACGGCGACCGGCGTGCGCCTTGTCCGGCCCTTGGCGCATATCATTGAGTGCATGAACCCGGCCGAACTCCGCACCTTTGACGACAGTTGTTATCTGGCCCTAAAAGCCCGCGACGCGCGATTTGACGGCAACTTTTTCACGGGTGTGACCTCCACCGGCATCTACTGCCGCCCGGTTTGTCGGGTGCGGACGCCCAAGCGTGAGAACTGCCGCTTTTTTGCGCAGGCCGCTCAGGCCGAACAAGCGGGATTTCGCCCTTGCCTGCGCTGCCGGCCCGAGCTGGCACCCGGTAAGGTTGGCCCGAGCGCCACGCTTGTCGGTTGGTCCATGCAGGATGCAAGCAGCATTCTGGCCCAGCAGGCCGCCCGGCTGATGGATGGGCTGCACCTGGCCAACGATCAGCCGCTGAACATAACCTCGCTGGCCCTGCGCCTGGGCATCAGTGACCGGCACTTACGCCGCATTTTCGACACCCAGTTTGGCATGGCACCACTGCACTACCTGCAAACACGGCGCCTGTTGTGCGCCAAACAGTTGCTGACCGATACCGAATTGAGCATGATACAGGTGGCCACCATCAGCGGATTTGCCAGCGTGCGGCGCTTCAACACGGTGTTTGCCAACCAGTACAAGCTCAACCCCACCGAGTTGCGGCAACAGCACAGGCGAGTATCGCCGGGCAACTGGCCGCAAGGCACCGAGGTGCAACTGGCCTACCGCCCCCCTTATGACGCCCAGGCCATACTGCAGTTTTTTGACAAGCGCTCACTCGCAGGTACCGAAGTCGTCTCACCACTGGCACCGCATCCAAGCCTGGCAGCCACTTTGCGTGTTCAACAGGGCAGCCATACCCTTTGCGGCTGGCTGCTGGCACGGTTTGACACCGCCCGCTACCGAGTGGGACTGACGGTCAGTGACAGTCTGGCCGACGCCTTGCCAGCGGTGCTGGCCAAAGTGCGCACGCTGCTCGACCTGGACGCCGACCCGCAGGCCATCCATAACGTACTGCAAGCCTCTTTCCCGTTGGCAGAGGGCTTGCGGCTACCGGGCGCACTGGATGGTTTTGAGCTGGCCGTGCGTGCCGTGCTCGGACAGCAGGTGTCTGTAGCCGCCGCGCGCACCTTGGGCCAGCGTCTGGTGACAGCATTGGGCGAACCCATTGCCACGCCTGTTCCCAGGCTGAACCGTCTGTTTCCGAGCCCGCAGCGGCTGGCCGATGTGAGCGGTGACGTGCTGGGGCAACTGGGCATCGTGCGGCAACGGCAGCGCGCGATTCTGGCGCTAGCCCAGGCGGTCAGCCGCAAGCAGCTGTGGCTCAGTCCGGCAGCCGACCTGCCATCCACCCTGGCGGCGCTGCAGGCCTTGCCCGGCATTGGTGACTGGACCGCGCAGTACATCGCCATGCGGGCGCTGGCATGGCCCGACGCCTTTCCAGCCGGTGACCTAGCTTTGCACAAAGCACTGGGCCTGCAAGGCACGACGCAGTCAGCACAGATGGCGCTGGCTGCGTCACGCGCCTGGCAGCCCTGGCGCAGCTACGCCGTGATTCGCGCCTGGTCCGGCATGAGCGCACTGACAAGCGTCAGTCAACCTGTCCAGAACGCTCCTTAATTGATAGTTAATAACGCTTTACCTAAAAGGGCTAGAGGCCAAAAGTCATGAAGATTCCAGACCATACCGTGCAAACCACCTACGCCAGCCCGCTGGGCCCCATGACACTGGCGGCCACCGACCGGGCACTGGTAGGCGCCTGGTTTACCGACGAGGCGCATTTGCCCGACCTGACAGTTTGCCAGCAACAAGCCCATCACCCACTGTTGCAGAGGGCAGCCAAACAGCTAGACGAATACTTTGCGGGGCGCCGAAACCGGTTTGATTTGCCGCTGAACCTGGGCACCGGAACCCCATTTCAAAACGTGGTGTGGCAGGCGCTGCGGGCCATTGACTTTGGCACCACCTGCACCTATGGCTTTGTCAGTGCACAAATTGGCAGACCCAAGGCGATGCGCGCTGTGGGTGCTGCCATTGGCCGCAACCCTTTGAGCATCATCGTGCCCTGCCACCGTGTGATTGGCGCTGGCGGCGGTCTGACCGGCTACGCTGGCGGTCTGCACCGCAAAACTGCGCTACTGCAACTTGAAGGAGTTCTTTGAAATCCACCGCCGCGCACAAACCCTGGCTTGCCGAGTTCATCCTGCTGTCGGCGCTGTGGGGCGCGTCGTTTTTGTTCACCCGCCTGAGCGCTGCCGAATTTGGCCCGCTGCCCACGGCGGGTGTGCGGGTAATCATTGCCGCCTTGTTTCTGCTGCCGTTGCTGCTGGCGCGGGACTTGTGGCCTGAGTTAAAGCGCCAGCGCAACAAGCTGCTGTTGCTGGGCATGTTCAATTCTGGCATTCCCTTTGCCTGCTTCGCGTTTGCCCTGTTGTCGATCAGCACCGGTTTGTCTTCCCTGATCAATGCCACAGTGCCGCTGTTTGGCGCGGTGGTGGCCTGGATCTGGCTAAAAGACCGGCCGCATGGCCTCAAAATTTTGGGCCTGCTGATCGGTTTTGTCGGAGTGGCGATGCTGGCCTGGGGAAAAGCCAGTTTCAAGCCTGATGCCAGCGGACTGTCGAGCGGCTGGGCCGTGCTGGCCTGCCTGTTGGCCTGCCTGTGTTATGGCCTGTCAGCCAGTTTTACGCGGCGCTACCTCAGCGGTGTGCCCTCGCTGGTGATTGCCACCGGCAGCCAGATCGGTGCTGCCATCGGGCTATGTCTGCCTACCTTGTGGCTTTGGCCGGCCAAAATGCCCAGCGCCACCGCCTGGCTGGCGCTGCTGGCGGTGGGGGTGCTGTGCACCGGCATTGCTTATGTGCTGTATTTCCGCCTGATTGAAAAAATTGGCGCGGCCGGATCACTGACCGTGACCTTTCTGATTCCGGTGTTTGCTGTCTTTTACGGCGCTATTTTTCTGGGCGAATCGGTCACACCCTGGATGCTGGTGTGTGGCAGCATCATATTTCTGGGTACCGCCCTGTCGGTCGATTTATTCAAGCTGCGTCGTCACTGAGCGGATCAATCCAAGCTGCGACGTCAACCCCGTAAATGCCCGATTTTTGTGGGGCTTTTTGCAGCATCGCGCTGCGCTGTTCTGTGCATACTGTCTTCAATACCCGCCAAACATGTGCCGCCCATCAGCAAGGAGTTTGTCATCATGACCACCTGTTCGCAACTTGCATCCCCGGTTTATTCAAGCACCCCAGTCGTCGATGACGACGCGCTGCTGCTGGAAGAGGTTGACTTCAAGTGGCTGATGGCAGGCCTGGGCTGGTGGGTCAACGCCGAGCGTCTGCACACCGATGCCAGCTATGCTACCCACCTGCTGGCGCTGGCGCAGGCCAGCGGTTCAGGAGCGGTCTGTGATTGCGCGGCGCAATTGCTGGCGCAAAGTTGTGGGCACCCTCACTTGGCATCCTGCTGCTCGGTGTCAACACATTAAATGCCAGGCTTGGCTGCGACGTCTGCCAAGCCCACAGCGCATGGCATGACCGCAAGGGGCTTCAGCTAACTTCTGTCTTACGCGGCCAGCGATTCGAGCTTGCGCCAGACGGTTTTTCCCGCACTGGACTTGTCGATCTGCTTGAGCACGTCTTCATGGGCCGCTGATTCCTGCTCGCTGGCCAGCAACACTGGCAGCTTGAAGCCTGTCAAATCCATGATGACCGCTGCATGGCCCGGATGGCTGTTGGCTGCGCTGTCATCCATCAGCAGGGCGTCCTGACCCCGCGTCAGGTTGATGAACACGTCGGCCAGCAGTTCGGCGTCTAGCAAAGCACCGTGCAGGGCGCGGCCCGAGTTGTCCACTTCAAGCCGGTCACACAGGGCATCGAGCGAATTGCGCTTGCCCGGAAACATCTCTTTGGCCATGACCAGCGTGTCGATTACGTTGGCCACGACGCTTTTCAGGGCTGGCTGGCCAATCAGCGCCAGTTCCATGTTCAGAAAACCCAGGTCAAACGGTGCGTTGTGAATCACCAGCTCGGCATCTTTCAGGTAGTCGAGCAGCTCGGAGACCACCGCCTCAAATTTGGGCTTGCCTTTCAGAAACTCGCTGGTGATGCCGTGGACCTTGAGCGCTTCCTCGTGGCTGTCGCGCCCGGGGTTCAGGTAAAAGTGACGGTTGTTGCCGGTGAGCTTGCGGTTGACCAGTTCAACACAGCCAATCTCAATTACCCGGTCGCCGTTGTCTGCCGACAGGCCGGTGGTTTCGGTATCGAGAAAAATTTGTCGCATGATGGTTTAGCTATTTGAATATTTTCAGCTGACCCGCAAAAACCGTGGCAGACCAGGTTTCTCGCCGGCTCAGTGGTTTTCTTTGGCGTGGTTGATGGAGTATTTGGGGATCTCAATGACCAGGCTTGTTTGCGCCAAAATGGCCTGACAACTCAAGCGCGAGTTGGGCTGCAGGCCCCAGGCACGGTCAAGCAGGTCATCCTCTTCTTCTTCAGACGGGTTGAGCGACGCCAACCCCTCGCGCACGATGACATGGCAGGTGGTGCAGGCGCAGCTCATGTCGCAAGCGTGCTCGATGTTGATGTGCTCATCGAGCAGCGCCTCGCAAATCGAGGTGCCCGCCGGTGCCGAGATTTCAGCGCCATTGGGGCAATATTCAGCGTGTGGCAGTATTTTGATGATGGGCATGGCAATGTAGAAGTTAAAGCGATTGGATGTTTTTGCCTGACAGCGCCTTTTGTATGCCCCGGTTCATGCGCAAAGCGGCAAAGGCCTCGGTGCCGTTGGCCAGCGCTTTGGTCACTGCCTCAATGGCAGCGGCATCGGCCAGGTTTTTGGCGGCCTGGGTGGCTTGCATCAGCTGATCAACCTCGTCACGCTGCTCGTCACTGAGTAAATCGCCGTCCGCCATCAAGGCGCTTTGGGTGGCAAGCACCATACGGTCGGCATCCACCCGAGCTTCGGTCACGGCGCGGGCCAGCATGTCGGCCTCAGCGGTGGCAAAACTCTCCGCCAGCATGCGGGCCACCTGGTCATCCGCCAGGCCGTACGAGGGTTTGACGGCAATACGCGCCTCCACGCCACTGCCCTGCTCCAGGGCTGAAACGCTCAGCAAGCCATCAGCATCCACCGTAAACGTGACCCGAATACGCGCTGCACCGGCTGCCATGGGCGGGATGCCTCGCAACTCAAAACGCGCCAGGCTGCGGCAATCCGCCACCAGGTCGCGCTCACCTTGCACCACATGCAAGGCCAGCGCGGTCTGGCCGTCAATATAGGTGGTGAAGTCTTGTGCCTTGGCGGTGGGGATGGTCTCGTTGCGCAGCACAATGCGCTCAACCAGGCCGCCCATGGTCTCAACACCCAGGGACAGCGGAATCACGTCCAGCAGCAACAGGTCGCCACCGGGGTTGTTGCCCGCGAGTTGATTGGCCTGGATGGCAGCGCCCAGCGCCACCACCTCGTCGGGGTTGAGGTTGTTCAACGGTGTCTGGCCAAAATAGTCACCCACCGCCTTTTGAATCTGCGGCATGCGGGTAGAGCCGCCGACCATCACCACCCCCTTGACGTCTTCAACACTCAATGATGCATCGCGCAAGGCTTTTTTCACCGCTGTCAGGGTGCGCGCAGTCAGGGGCTGGGTGGCATGGTCAAAGTCTGAACGCTTAACATCAAAAGTGATGCTAGCCCCCGTCATTGTTGCGCTAAAAGCTACTGAATCTATCGCAGACAAGGCTTCTTTGCATTGGCGCGCCGCCGCTTTCAGGGCGGCCTTGTCAATCGGACTGGCGCTGTCCATCGACCCCTGGCCGGTCTGCGCCAAGACCCAATCTGCCAGCGCATGGTCGTAGTCATCACCGCCCAGAGCCGAGTCGCCGCCGGTGGCCACCACCTCAAACACGCCCTGGGTCAGACGCAGAATGGAGATGTCAAAGGTGCCACCGCCCAGATCGTAAATGGCATACACGCCTTCAGCCGCGTTGTCCAGCCCGTAGGCGATGGCCGCAGCCGTGGGCTCGTTGATCAGGCGCAATACGGTCAAACCGGCCAGTTGGGCCGCATCTTTGGTAGCCTGGCGCTGGGCATCGTCAAAATACGCCGGCACGGTGATCACGGCCCCGTAAAGGTCTTCATCAAAAGTGTCTTCAGCCCGGTAACGCAAGGTGGCCAGAATATCCGCACTGACCTCCACCGGCGACTTTTCACCTTGCACCGTCTGCAGGCCCAGCATGCCGGGGTGGTCGACAAACTGGTAAGGCAGTTTGCCCACCAGCGCCACATCGTTCAGGCAGCGCCCCATGAAACGCTTGACCGAGGCAATGGTGTTTTCGGGGTCACCCACGCCGGTTTCAAGGGCCTGAAAACCAACATGCCGGCCACCGCCGGTCAGGTATCGCACCACCGACGGCAAGATCACCCGTCCCTGCGCATCCGGCAGACACTCGCTCACGCCGTTGCGAACCGCTGCCACCAGTGAATGGGTGGTACCCAGGTCAATCCCCACGGCAATGCGTCGCTGATGGGGGTTGGGCGACTGGCCGGGTTCGGAAATTTGGAGTAAAGCCATGATGAGAAGGGTCAAGATTCAAGTTGGTCCAGGCGGCTATCAACGTCACGCGCAAAGCGCTCAATGAACATCAGGGCCCGAACCTGCCCGACCGCGTCTGGGTAAGCGCTTTGCTGATCAATCAATTGCTCTATTTTTTGAAGCACATCACGCCCGGCCTGCTTGACCTGCAGGCGAATTTGCTCCAACGCATCAACACCTTTGGCGTCGTCCAGGTCTTCGCGCCACTGCATTTGCTGCATCAAGAATGCTGGTGGCATGGCGGTGTTGTTGTCCGCGTTGACGGGAACGCCGTGCAACTCACACAGATAGGCGGCGCGTTTGAGCGGGTCTTTCAGGCGCTGATAAGCCTCGTTGATGCGCACCGACCACTGCATGGCGATACGCTGGGCGGCGCTGCCTTGGGCCGCAAATTTGTCAGGGTGAGCTTCGCGTTGCAGGTCTTTCCAGCGGCTGTCAAGCAGCGCTTTGTCCTGCGCAAACCGCTTTACCAGCCCAAACAGCTCGAAATCGTCAGACTGCAGATTCACACGCGAAACGACTCACCGCAACCGCAGCGGTCCCGTTCTCTGGGGTTGTTGAACTTGAAGCCTTCGTTGAGGCCTTCTCGGACAAAGTCAAGTTCGGTGCCGTCCAGGTAGGCAAAGCTCTTGGGGTCGATCAATACCTTGACGCCATGGCCTTCAAACACCATGTCTTCCGGACCAATTTCATCGACATATTCCAGCTTGTACGCCAGCCCTGAGCATCCGGTGGTTTTGACACCCAGTCGCACGCCAACGCCTTGACCCCGTTTGGTGAGGTAGCGGTTGACATGCCGGGCAGCGGCTTGAGTCAGCGTAACAGCCATGATAGATAAATGAATGGTGGGTCGGTGACCGACAAAACCAGCCCATTACGGCCGGGCTGTCAGGAAGATTGCTAACGTGAAATAACTTTCATGTCCGGGATTTGTCAGAGTCAATGAAAGTTAGTGAACCTGTGCTTCGGTGTGCTTTTGCCGGTAGTCGTTGACCGCTGCCTTGATGGCATCCTCGGCCAGAATTGAGCAATGAATTTTGACAGGTGGAAGAGCCAATTCTTCGGCAATTTCACTATTTTTCAGCGCCGCCGCCTGATCCAGCGTCTTGCCTTTCACCCATTCAGTGACCAGCGAACTTGATGCAATGGCAGAGCCACAACCGTAGGTCTTGAAACGCGCGTCCTCAATCACCCCAGTTTCGGGGTTGACCCTGATCTGCAGCTTCATCACATCGCCACAGGCCGGTGCGCCGACCATACCGGTGCCAACCGACTCATCGCCCTTGTCAAACGAGCCCACATTACGCGGGTTTTCGTAGTGATCCACCACTTTTTCAGAATATGCCATGATTACTCTCCTTCAAATAAGCCACAAAAATACTACTCCAAGCTAGAGATGCCGTGGAACCGGCTTTGCCGGGCCACTGGCATCGCCCCCTTGAGGGGGAGGCGGCGACAGCCGACACAGGGGTGCAACTCTAGTGTGCCGCCCACTGAATCGTGGAGATATCAATGCCTTCTTTGTACATGTCCCAAAGCGGGCTAAGGTCACGCAGTTTGGCCACATTGAGCTTGATGGTGTCGATGGCGTAGTCGATTTCAGCCTCGGTGGTCCAGCGCCCGATCGTCATGCGCAGACTGCTGTGCGCCAGTTCGTCACTGCGGCCCAGAGCGCGCAGCACATAACTGGGCTCCAGACTGGCCGAGGTGCAGGCAGAGCCGCTTGACACCGCCAGTCCCTTGATGCCCATGATGAGCGATTCGCCCTCCACATAGTTAAAGCTCATGTTCAGGTTGTGCGGCACTCGTTTGTCCAGGTGGCCGTTGATGAACACCTGCTCGACGTCTTTAAGACCCTCTAACATACGGTCGTGCAAGGCACAAATCCGGATGTTTTCAGCCGCCATCTCGTCTTTGGCAATGGCATAAGCCATCCCCATGCCAACAATCTGATGCGTTGGCAGCGTGCCCGAGCGCATGCCGCGCTCATGTCCGCCACCATGCATTTGGGCCTCCAGGCGAATGCGCGGCTTGCGGCGCACAAACAGCGCGCCAATGCCTTTGGGGCCATAGGTTTTGTGCGAGGTCAGGCTCATCAGATCCACCGGTAGCGTGGCCAGGTCAATATCCACACGCCCGGTTGCCTGCGCCGCGTCCACATGAAACACCACGCCTTTGGCGCGGCAGATGACCCCCAGCGCGGCAATGTCCTGAATCACACCAATTTCGTTGTTGACAAACATCACACTGGCCAGGATGGTGTCGGGGCGAATCGCTGCCTTGAACACCTCCAGATTCACCAACCCGTCGGGCTGCACGTCAAGATAAGTCACCTCGAAACCCTGGCGCTCCAGCTCGCGGCAGGTGTCAAGCACCGCTTTGTGTTCGGTCTTGACGGTGATCAGGTGCTTGCCCTTGGACTGGTAAAAATGGGCCGCGCCCTTGATGGCCAGGTTGTTGGACTCCGTAGCACCAGAAGTCCAGACAATCTCGCGCGGGTCGGCACCAATCAGAGTCGCAACCTGGCCCCTGGCCTTTTCTACCGCGGCTTCAGCCTCCCAACCCCAGGCGTGGCTGCGCGAGGCCGGGTTGCCAAAATGCTGACGCAGCCAGGGAATCATGGCATCCACCACCCGGTCATCGCAGGGGTTGGTGGCGCTGTAGTCCATGTAAATCGGAAAATGGGGCGTGCTGTCCATGGTGGTTTCTTGGATAAGTGAAGCGAGATTCAATTCACATTTTGGAATAAACATTGCCCAGCGCAAACACCGAGTTGGGCGCATTGACCCGAATCGGCTTGACCACCGGCGTGCTCGAGATGGCGCGCTTGAGCGCCGGCTTTTCCTCGGCCTGGAAGCCTTTGGCCAATTGTTCGTCCACCAACTTTTGCAGGCTGATGGATTCCAGGAACTCAACCATCTTGAAGTTCAGTGATGCCCAAAGGTCGTGTGTCATGCAGCGTGCACCTTCACCCAGGCAATTTTCCTTGCCACCACACTGGGTGGCGTCGATGGGCTCATCGACCGAGGTGATGATCTCGGCCACGGTGATGTCAGCGGGTGAGCGCGCCAGGGTGTAGCCGCCTCCGGGTCCACGAGTGGATTCCACCAGCGAATGGCGGCGCAGCTTGCCAAACAGTTGTTCTAAATAGGAAAGTGATATTTCCTGTCGCTGACTGATGGCAGCCAGTGTCACAGGTCCACAGGACTGGCGCAGCCCGAGGTCAATCATCGCAGTAACAGCAAAACGGCCTTTGGTGGTGAGACGCATGAAATAGACTCCTGACATTCAGTTGATACGTTAGAAATTAAATGTGATGTTGACTAACGCGCTCAAGTATAGCAAAGAAACCTAGCAATTTTGTCGGGTAAACCGCTTGGTCACTATTTTTTCAAGGCTAATTCAATTGGCCCCGGCGCAAGCACCGCTAGGTTGTCGCTGCCAGCGGCGCCAAACGCCTGCTCTTTCAATATGGCCAGTTGGTCGCGCACCCGGGCCGCTATTTCAAACTCCAGGTTCCGAGCGTGCTCCATCATGAGTTTTTCCAGCCGTTTGATCTCGCGCGAGATGTCTTTTTCACTCATTTCTTCGACTTGAGCCCGCTGCATTGCATCACGCTCAAGTTTCTCGGCCTCTTTGCCAGCTTTTTCGCTGTACACCCCATCAATCAGGTCGCGCACCTGCTTGACGATGCTGCGCGGTGTGATGCCCAGCGCCAGGTTGTGCGCCACCTGCTTGACCCGACGGCGATGGGTCTCGTGCATGGCGCGTTTCATGGAGTCGGTGATTTTGTCGGCATAGAGAATCGCCCTACCCTCCACATTGCGGGCAGCCCGGCCAATGGTCTGGATCAATGATCGCTCGGACCGCAAAAAGCCCTCTTTGTCGGCATCCAGAATGGCCACCAATGACACTTCAGGAATATCCAGCCCTTCGCGCAGCAGGTTGATTCCCACCAGCACATCAAAAACACCAAGTCGCAGGTCTCGGATGATCTCGACCCGCTCCACGGTGTCGATGTCACTGTGCAGGTAGCGCACCTTGACACCGTTGTCGCTTAAATAGTCGGTAAGTTGCTCGGCCATGCGCTTGGTCAGGGTGGTGATCAACACCCGCTCGCTCTTGTCAACACGGATGCGGATTTCTTGCAGCACATCATCCACCTGGCTGACGGCTGGTCGTACCTCGACTTCGGGGTCCACCAGGCCAGTGGGACGCACCAGCTGCTCCACCACCCGGCCGGCACGGTCTTTTTCCCATTGGGCCGGTGTGGCCGAGACAAAAATGGCTTGGCGCATGCGGATTTCGAACTCCTCAAACTTGAGCGGCCGGTTGTCCAGTGCGCTAGGCAGCCGAAAACCGTAGTCAACCAGGGTTTGCTTGCGCGAGCGGTCCCCGTTGTACATGCCGCCAAATTGGCCAATCAACACATGCGACTCATCCAGAAACATCACGGCGTCTTTGGGGAGGTAGTCTGTCAGTGTGGCCGGTGGATCACCGGGGGCCGAGCCGCTCAGATGACGGCTGTAGTTTTCAATGCCCTTGCAGTGTCCCACCTCGCTGAGCATTTCCAGGTCAAAGCGGGTGCGCTGCTCAATGCGCTGGGCCTCGACCAGTTTGCCCTGACTGACAAGTTCCTTGATGCGCTCAGCCAGTTCAATTTTGATAGCTTCCACCGCAGACAGCACCTGCTCTCTGGGAGTGACGTAATGGCTGCTGGGGTAAACGGTAAAGCGCGGAATTTTTTGGCGGATGCGACCGGTCATCGGGTCAAACAGCTGCAGGCTCTCGATTTCGTCGTCAAACAGCTCAACGCGAATCGCCATTTCGGAATGCTCAGCGGGAAACACGTCGATGGTATCGCCCCGCACCCTGAAGGCCCCGCGAGAAAAATCGACGTCGTTGCGCTGGTACTGCATGCGCACCAGTTGAGCAATCATGTCGCGCTGGCCCATTTTGTCGCCCGTGCGCAGCGTCATCACCATCTTGTGGTATGCCTCCGGCTGACCAATGCCATAGATCGCCGACACCGTGGCCACAATCACCACATCACGCCGCTCAAGCACACTTTTGGTGCAACTCAGACGCATTTGCTCAATGTGCTCATTGATGGCGGAGTCTTTTTCAATGAACAGATCGCGCTGCGGCACATAGGCCTCAGGCTGGTAGTAATCGTAGTAACTGACAAAATATTCCACCGCATTTTTTGGAAAAAATTCGCGAAACTCGCTGTACAGCTGCGCTGCCAGCGTTTTGTTGGGTGCAAAAACAATAGCGGGTCGTCCAAGCCTGGCAATGGTGTTGGCCATGGTGAATGTCTTGCCGGAGCCTGTCACACCGAGCAAAATCTGAAACACTTCGCCGTCATTCACCCCATCAACCAATTGGTTAATAGCCTCGGGCTGGTCGCCAGCGGGGGGATAGGGCTGGTACAACTCAAACGGGGAATCCGGAAACCTAACAAAGTTACCGGTGCGCGGCAGTTCACAAACATCACTGATTGCAAGTGCAAGGGCAGGCTTGTCAGCAGGGGAAATGGTGGATGAACGTTGCATAGTCATGCATGCATGGTAACTGGACAGCGCGCCACAAGCGCTCACGCCACCCCTGCATGTTGCACCAACATTGCCCCGCCCCATTACCCATATGGGCTACCCCGGATTACCCTTTGAGGTGATGGACGTATTGGTACGGCTATCCAAAAATCACCCTGTGCAACGAAAGGCTATTCCAGCCTGGCTGGTCCACTGAACTTGCTAAGCTACCCCATCCATTAACCGACTGCAATTCGTCAGTCCCATCGGAGAACAAAATTGGAATTTAACAAAGAATTTGATGCATCAGGTCTGTCATGCCCTCTACCCATCGTCAAGACCAAAAAAGCCTTGGCCGACATGACGACCGGGCAAGTGCTGCGCGTGATCTCAACCGACCCCGGTTCAGTGTGCGACATGGCCGCTTTTGCAGAGCAGACTGGCAATGCGCTGCTGGAACAAGGCACCGAAGCCAGTAAGTTTGTGTTTTACCTCAAGAAAGCCTGAGTCAGACAGCGTCACTTTTCACTTTTCGGAGCACAAACTGCATGGCTACAAAAAAAATGGCGCTGATCGCGACCAAGGGTACTCTGGACATGGCGTACCCCCCTTTCATCTTGGCGTCCACCGCAGCAGCGCTGGGGTGGGATGTTCAGATTTTCTTTACGTTCTATGGATTGCAATTGCTGCGCAAAAGCCTGGATGACGTCAAGATCAGCCCATTGGCCAACCCAGCCATGCCGATGCCGGTGCCAATGCCTGTGTTCGTTCAGATGTTGCCGGGGATGGAGTCAATGGCAACGATGATGATGAAAAACAAGATGAAGTCCAAGGGTGTTGCCACGCTGGAAGAACTTCGCGACATTTGTCTGGAGTCTGACGTCAAGTTTGTTGCCTGCCAAATGACCGTTGACCTGTTCGAGTTCGAGACCAGCGAGTTCATCAAAGACGTGGAGTACGGCGGCGCTGCCACCTTCATGAAGTTTGCAGGCGAATCCGACGTTTGCCTGTTTATTTAGCCATCGTTTTCCTGATCCGTCTGTCAGTTGTAGGAGCCGTGCGGATATTTCGCAGGTTTCTGTTTTTTTCGCCCCAAAATTCTTTCCAACGCGTCGCCGGCGGCAGCAACTGACAGCTTGACCGCTATCAGGGCGATGTCGCCCGCTTTCGTAACTGCCAGGCAGCGATGCTGGCAACAATGGCATCCCAGGGCAAGTCTAGCAAACTGGCTTGATCGTGCATGGCTTCTTGGACCATGGCATGCACATTTAGCTCGGGTGCGGCCAATGCTGTTTGCAAACCACGTAAGCCACCACACTGCAATTTCATGGCTTTGGCGTAAGCCAGTGGTGCACCCTGGCGTGGCAAACGCAGCGCAAACTTGGCGCGCTCAACAAAGAGACTTTGCAGTGTGCTGCAGTTGATGCGAGCTACCTGACTTGAACAGGTGATCACCTCGCGTTCTGCCAGTGCCTTGCGACGCGACAGCTCACAATTTGCGTAACCCGCCAAAATGGCGCGCTCAAGAACACATGGGGTCGGATTGATCAACTGGCGGGCACCGTGGTAGGCGGACTCGTCCATTGTCAATCAGGGTCAGTCGATGCCTTTGGGGCAAGCATGCGCCTGGCAGAGGAGGTTTTGTGCCTGCAGTTCAATACTGCAAACAAGACTTTGATTCTTTCGAGTGAATTGGGTGGCTGCTGGGCGCATTTAAGGCATGGTGGGATGCTTTGCAGTGTTCAAATGTAATGTTTGGAGGCGCGGCGACGGCCCGGCAAAGCTTTTTGGATGATGACTCCCCGAACATCGCTCAGACTGCTCAGGACAGAATCAGGAAACGCTGGATTGAGCGCATGCAATAGCCATTGATCGCCCTTTTGCTGCAGTTGCCTGAAAGTCCACTCTTGTTGATGCCAGGCCAGGACATACGAGCCGTCACGCGACAGACCGTCGGGCTCAATGATGATGATCTCACCTTCAAGAAATTCGGGGCTCATGCTGTGGCCGATCACCATGAGCGCGAAGGACTCCGCGCCTGAGCAGTCGGAGGCGGCCATTTCGAGATCATTGGGTCCGAGGTCCATCATTGCTCCTGCATCAATATCTGTGCTGCAGGAACCCCAGCTGTGCGCAAATCGTCATGAAGCGTGTTGACAAACATGGCCGGCCCACAAAGGTAAAAATCGCAGTCGATGTCAAACAGATCAGCCCGCATGGCCTGCACAATCTGTTTGGCGCCGATCACCACGTCTGGATCAGTGACCAGTTCGTACTCAAAATTGTCGAGTGCTTCAGACCAGGCTCGGCACAGGTTAGTTTGAAAGTGCCCATCGGCGCGCATGGCCAACCAAAACAACGAAATCGAGGGCACGGCATCCAGCGCCAACGCATGCTCAATCAGACTTTTGATAGGTGCAAAGCCCAGATCGCAGGCCGCAAAAACCAGTGGACGATGCCCCTCGGAAAGAACAAAGCTCCCGCTCGGACCGCGCACAGTCACAGCCGCACCGCAACGCAGGTTGCCTGAAAACACCTGCTGCGCCAAACTGTCAGTACCATCGCGGGCCACAAAAAACAGCAAATTGCGATCATCACAGGGGCAACTGGCAACAGGATAGCTCGCTTGGGCGTCGCCTTGATCTGGCGAGGCATAACCCAAAGAAACGGATTGACCCGCCAAAAATCGCAAGCGGTGCGTGCGTGGAGTTTGCAACTGCAACAAACGGGTATTGGGTGCCAGCTCGGTCAAGGCACGCACTTTGGCCACAATCTCTTGCTGAGGGATATCCTGCGGGCCCATCGCCTCCAGCATTTCGAGCGTCAGATCGCTGCTGGCAGCTGTGTGGCAGCACATCAAGGTGTAGCCTTGCGCCTTTTCGGTTTCAGACAAGGGATAGTCATAATGCTGCGTTTTGGCCACCTCATCAGAAATCACCCGGACTTTGCACATGCCACAACTGCCATTGCCGCAGCCATAGTTGAGCCGCAAACCGGCATGCAACCCAGACTGCAGCAGGCTGGAGTGACCTTCCACGGCAAACTGATGGCCACTGGGATGCACAGTTACCTGCGCCGTCATGACATTCAACATATCGTCCATCACTTCCAGAATATCCACTGAATCAGTTGCCAGCACCTTCGCCAACCCCTGGGTCGCTTGCTGTTCCAGCGCCGTCCAGGCGGTGTCATGCGGATGCCCAATCACCTGCTGACGTATTGCTTTTTGCAAGCTCACGACCAGTTCGTGGTACCGCTGCAGGTGACGGCGTACATTGCCCAAGTCTTGGCTTTGAGAAAACAGGCGCTGCGACAGGACTTCCTGGCTAGGCAGCATACGCTCTCGCACGCGTTTGCCAAAGGCCTCATCGCGGATTTGAACGACCCGCTCCAACATACCCGATTCTTCAAGCTGGGCTTTTGGGTACAGGCGCAGTAAAGCCTCGGTGGACACCATGCTGTCATTGAGCTCCAGCACACCTTCGCGCACCTGCTGCTGCAACACGCCACGCGCCACCCCCACCAACTGGGCCGCACGCCAAACGCTGACTTGATGAGACATACTTTAACTTACTATATTATAAATAGCATACAAGTGACTAGTTAAAAGGGCTAGATGCCATTTTTATCAAGATTTGGGTTCTGCACCCGGTCCAAAAAGCGGGCTCGATAAAGCAGTCGTGGCTGGGTGGGCTCGTCGACAAAGCCAGACCGGTCATGCAACACGTTGTTGCACAGCAGACCCATACCCGGTTGTAAAGACAGGTGAAAGACATGCGGACTGTCGCTAGCCAGAAGCTGCTCGATATACGCCACCGCAACCCTGGTGACGGGGTCATCGCGCCAAATCACGCTGCGGGTTCGAGCCGTGTAGCGCATATGCAGCGCGCCAGTGACTGGATCAACTGAAAATACGGGGCCACTTTGCGCCGCACGGGCAATACCGTCGTCATCCAGTCGCTCCGGAATAGTCATGGCGTCGGGCAACATGAGTGCCCGAACCCATTCAGGATTGGCATCCCGCAGGGCAATATAGGCCATGTCGGTGTCCATCAGGGCACTGTGCCCGCCCTCAGACGCGGCGCGCACACAATGCAAAATCATGCCCCGAATATTGCGTTCAGGCGGCTGATAGTAGCCATCGGTGTGCCACTTGATAGGTCGGTTCGTGTAGGGAATATATGCGGTTCGATCACCAGGGGACGGCGACACAGCAATCGGTGAGATGCCGTCGTCATCAGCCAACCAGTTGCCATCCAGGTGGTTCAGCCCGACCTGCTGACCTAGGGCGCGCACAATGTTCTTGTCTTCATCAAACACGGAACTGCGATAAATCACCATGTTTGCCTGCGCACAACGCTGCAACAATGCCTGCTTCTCGCTCGGGCTCAAAGCGCGTGGATCGGCCACATCCACCACGAGCGCTTGCGCTGTCGTTGGGTGCATCGCCAACTTGACATCGCGCCAACGTCGGTAGTCAGCGTCGGCTTGAAGATTGAATGGTGACGGCTTCATGCTTGTTCAATCACCAGACACACCAGCACGAGCCGCGCGTGGTGAACGCTCATCGGTTGAAAGCACTCCTTCAAGGGCTTTTTGCAGATAGGCAAAAGCATCAGGGACTTCGCTTGCCATGACCTGGTCAAGCACCCAACGCTGGTCTTTCTGGGGCATCAACAGGGCAATACGATGGCCCAAGTAGCGCACAAATGCAAAATCAGGGCCCTGGGCGTCAAATCCGAAATCTGCGTAGTGATCAGCCAGCTCATTAAAAAGGTCAACGAACTGATCGTAATAACCCAGCTGACCCGCAGGTGGTTTACCCAGCAATCCGTCCTCGTTGTCCTGCAAAATTTCGCCAATCCGTTTGACCAGTGCGTTCATGAATGCGGCACGCTCTTCCGGCTCCAGTCGCTCAAAAGCCATGCGATCAAGCAGTTGGGTGAGAAAAACCAGCACCTCGCGTGTGAAGGCAAAGTACTGCGCACCAATTTCAATGTCAAATCGGGCGCTGCGCATCTGTTTGAGCATGTTTTGCGCCACACGCCAAGCAATAAATGCCATGGCACTGGCAGTTTGCTCAGGTGTCTTGGCAACACCTGCGCGAAACCATTGACTTTTGATGCGGATTTTGGCCACTTTGCTTGGCTTGTTGAATCAGTAGCCGCCTTTGCCCAAGGGCTGCGGCAAGCCCGCCACCTTGGGACCCTGTTTGGCAGGTCCGACGGGGAACAGGTCATAGAGATACCTACTGTCAACTTCAGGACGAATTTCGGCCATGCCCTTGAGCATGGCACGGAAATTCGGGGTATGACCGTTCTCGCGGTACTGATCGCGCAGGTAGTTCACTACCTCCCAATGCGCATCTGTCAATTCAATGCTTTCAGCAGCGGCAATGACCCGCACCGCTTCATCTTCAAGCACTGGCTCGACCAGATAACCTTGATCATCAGCCTCGTGCTCCACTCCACCAATGTTGTAGCTCATAGTTTCCTCTCCATTTCAATGAACAAAATAAATCAAACCGCTGCAGCAGACTTGTGTGGCACAAAAACCCCACAACCCAACAGCTGGTAGCGCCCCAAACCCTTTTGTTGCAGTCGCAAGGATTGCTCGGCCGGCAAGGCGTGCAGCATCAGGCTGTAAGTATCAAGATGTTGACCGGCAATCGACATCCGTCCAAGCTTGCCACAAACCCGCTCGCCGCCGATGGCCAACGCACGCAATTCATTGGTCACCGATTCCATGAATGCGACCTCTGAATTGACGCTTGAAGCAACTTTGTAGGCATAAAGGGTGGCATGCGGATTCAACTCGCGCACATGAGGTTCTTCAAGCCGCAGATGGCAGTCGGCCAAAGAGAGTTCAGCGCCCGTGGATGCGATCAACTCTGGCACTCGGCTAGGGCTGACCCGCAAACTCAGACGCGTGCGCTTTGACAACAGACCGTGTTCACCCGTGCCGCCCACCAGTTTCAATGGCAAAACCGCTGCAATGTCATCGGTTTCCAACCAGGAAAACAGGTCACAAAGCGCGTGGCGCAGCGCGTCAGCATGGTCGCGCAGAAGCCTTTGCCCCTGAGCGGCAAAGCTCACCTCAACAGCGCGATCAGAATCGGCAGCGGAAACAATCACGGCAATTCAGGCACCTGCAAGGCAGCCTGCTCTTCAACGGGCAAAGGTGCCTGCGCATGCGCCCAACGCAAAAGTGCTTCGCCCCATTGGCGGGCCAGCAGCGGATCAACCTCAAATACGGTAAAACGGCTTTTTTCGCGAATGCGCGTACGCAGCAAACTCATGCCACCCGCATCGTAATCAAGTTGCTGAAGCTCGATCACCTGCCCACCCAACGGATTGACGAATTTGTCTAGCGGTATGACACTGTACATAAGGCCTTTTTCTCAACTAATGAGACTGCACAAAATGTGCTCCACTGCCGAATAAAGCAAAAACATGCTTTTGGCACCACAAACCATATTTGGCGCAATCAAGAGCAAACCGTCCATACCCAAGTCGGGTAAGCGCCCATATACCGAATGGGTAGCCTGATCTACTCAACGAGGGTAATGGTTGCGATGGCATGGTGGACCTTAATATTCCTCCAGATTCTGTTGCTGAGCGCTCTTAACGGTCCGCAGCGATCCACCACTGTTCAAATTACGCCCAATTTTCGCCCCTGACTGGAGATTCGCCATGAGCAAACAACCCCATGACACCCCAATGCTCGATCAGCTCGAAAGCGGTCCATGGCCGAGTTTCGTGACTGGCCTGAAGCGCCTTGCCAAAGACAATGATTACATGACCGACCTGATGGGTCAGCTTGAGCATTCTTACAAGACCCGTAAGGGCTATTGGAAGGGCGGCACAGTGGGTGTGTTTGGGTACGGTGGCGGTGTGATTCCGCGTTTCTCTGAAGTGGCTGACATGTTTCCGGCCTCCAAAGAATTCCACACGCTGCGCGTACAGCCACCGGCTGGCATGCACTACAACACTGCTGTGCTGCGCAAGATGTGTGACATCTGGGAAAAGCATGGTTCTGGGCTGATCGCGTTCCATGGACAATCCGGCGACATCATGTTCCAGGGGGCCAGCACAGCCAACGTGCAAGGGGCGTTTGACGAACTCAACGAGCTGGGCTTTGATCTGGGTGGTGCCGGCCCGGCTGTACGTACCTCAATGTCCTGTGTTGGTGCGGCACGCTGTGAGCAGTCATGTTTTGATGAGGCTCGCGCCCATCGCGAGGTCGTCAATAGCTTCCTGGACGACATGCACCGCCCCGCCCTGCCTTACAAGTTCAAGTTCAAGTTCTCAGGCTGCCCCAACGACTGCATGAATTCGATTCAGCGCGCCGACATGGCCGTCATTGGCACCTGGCGCGACAACATCCGCACGGACGAAGCCATGGCCAAGAAGTGGTTTGCGAAACACGGCATGACCGAACTGGTCAATGACGTGGTCAGCCGTTGCCCGACCAAAGCCATCATGCTAAAAGAAATTAAAGATGTCGCCTCTGGTGCCAAGATCTCCAGCGTCGCAGTCAATGACACGCAGGCGCTTGAAATCGACAACGGCAACTGCGTGCGTTGCATGCACTGCATCAACGTGATGACCGGCGCGCTGGCCACCGGTACCGACAAGGGCGTGACAGTGCTGATGGGTGGCAAACGTACCCTGAAGATCGGAGACCTGATGGGCACCGTGGTGATTCCGTTCATGAAGATGGAAACCGACGAGGATTACCAAGCCCTGGTCGAACATGCGCAAAAATCAATCGACTTCTTTGCTGAAAACGCGCTGGAGCATGAGCGTACCGGCGAAATGATCGAACGCATTGGCCTGATCAACTTCCTGGAAGGCATTGGCCTGGAAATTGACCCCAATATGGTGTCCACCCCCCGCACCAATCCTTACGTCCGCACCGATGGCTGGGACGATGAGGTGGCCAAGCTCAACGCTCGCAAAGCAGCGGCCTGAAATTCAACCTTCACGATCAAAGGAAGACAAATATGGCAACCATGCGCACCCCCATCGAGAGCGGCGTTCCAGACAACAAGCAGTTTCTGCACCCACTGATGAAGAAGAACTACGGCAACTGGAAATACCACGACCGGCCGCGTCCGGGCGTGCTGCACCATGTGGCTCATTCTGGAGACCAGATCTGGACCGTTCGCGCTGGTACGCAGCGGCAAATGGATTTGTTCACCATCCGCAAGCTTTGTGACATCGCCGACCAGCACGCCGATGGCCATGTTCGTTTTACCATTCGCAGCAACATCGAATACATGGTGTCCGATGAGTCCCGGGTGGCCCCCCTGATTGAAGCGCTCACCAGCAACGGCTTCCCGGTTGGCGGCACCGGCAACTCCGTATCGGCCATCGCCCACACCCAAGGCTGGCTGCACTGCGATATTCCCGGCACTGATGCCTCGGGTGCCGTCAAGGCCCTGATGGATGACCTGCACGCCGAGTTCATCAAGGAAGAAATGCCCAACCGGGTGCACCTGTCAACTTCCTGCTGCGAAATCAATTGCGGCGGCCAGGCTGATATTGCCATCATCATTCAGCACACCAAACCGCCCAAGATCAACCATGATCTGGTGGCCAACATGTGCGAGCGGCCCACCGTGGTGGCACGCTGCCCGGTGGCAGCCATTCGCCCGGCCATGGTCAACGGCAAACCGTCGCTCGAAATTGATGAGTCCAAGTGCATGTGCTGCGGCGCCTGCTACCCACCCTGCCCTCCCATGCAAATCAACGACCCTGAGCACAGCAAGCTGGCAATCTGGGTCGGCGGCAAGAACTCCAACGCGCGAGGTAAGCCGACCTTCATGAAGATGGTGGCATCGGGTCTGCCCAACAACCCACCGCGCTGGCCCGAAGTGTCGGCCATGGTGAAGAAGATTCTTTATACCTACAAGGAAGACGCCCGGTCTTGGGAGCGTGTGTCGGACTGGATTGAGCGTATTGGCTGGCCACAGTTCTTCGAGAAATGTGATCTGCCTTTTACCAAATACCTGATTGACGATTGGCGCGGTTCGCGTTCGAGCTTGAATGCTTCAACCCACATTCGCTTCTGATCCATCACGGAAAACTTTTTACCATGAAATTTGGCTTACTTGTCAGTGAAGGCCCTTACACGCATCAGGCATCCGATAGCGCCTACCAGTTTGTGGTAGCCGCTATCGCCAAAGGGCACGAGATTCAGCGCATCTTTTTCTACCACGATGGCGTCAACAACGCCACCCGGTTGACAGATCCGCCACAAGACGACCGCCACATTGTCAACCGCTGGTCAGCATTGGCGGCAGACCACAAAGTGGATCTGGTGGTGTGCGTGGCTGCAGCCCTGCGCCGCGGTATCCGTGACGAGAACCTGGCTCCTGGGTTTCGCATCTCGGGTCTGGGTCAGCTGGTGGACAGCGGTATCAAGGCGGATCGCCTGATCACCTTTGGTGATTAACGCATAGAGAGACAGCAAATGAGTGAACAGCAAGCAACCCCCGCCAGCGGCCCCAAAGTGAAGAAATTCATGTTTGTCAACCGCAAGGCTCCTTACGGCACCATCTACGCGCTCGAAAGCCTGGAAGTGGTCCTGATTACCGCCACCTTTGATCAGGACGTCAGCCTGGTTTTCATTGATGATGGCGTCTATGAACTACTCAAGGGCCAGGAAACCAAGGCCATCGGTATCAAAAACCACTCCAAGACCTACCGGGCGCTGGATGGCTACGACGTCGAAAAACTTTATGTGGATCGTGCATCGCTTGAGCAGCGCGGTCTGACAGAAAAAGACTTACTGGTTCCGGTGGAAGTTCTGGACACCGAGGAGATGGGGCAACTCATGGCCGAGCAGGACGTGATCCTGAGTTTCTGACCCACATTTCATGAAATAGGACCCCTCCCATGCTGCACATTGTTAACAAATCACCGTTCCATTCCACTAGCTTGCAAACCTGCTTGCGGATGGCAAAACCCGGTAGCGCCGTGCTTCTGATTGAAGACGGGGTGTACGGTGCCACGGTCGGTACCAGCGCTGAAGCGATGGTGCGTCAGGCTGCCGGAGCCCTCAAGTTCTTTGCACTGCAACCTGATGTTGACGCCCGAGGCACCTCGGCCAAAGTCATGGACGGCATTACCTTGGTCGATTACAGTGGCTTTGTTGATCTGACGCTGGAATACAGCACCTCGCATTCCTGGCTTTAATCAGCGCTTTTTTATTTTACTTTCTGGAGAAACACATGAGCTTCGAAATCAACGGCAAATCCTACGAAACCGACGAAGAAGGCTACCTGCTGAACCTGGCAGAGTGGACCGCTGAAGCGGCCGGGCACCTGGCTGAAGAAGAGAAAGTGGTTCTGACCGACAACCACTGGGAGGTGATCAACTTCCTGCGCGAGTATTACAACGAATACCAGATTGCGCCAGCCGTCCGCGTGTTGACCAAGGCGATTGGCAAGCAGTTTGGCGAAGAAAAAGGCAACAGCAAGTACCTTTACGACCTGTTCCCCTATGGCCCAGCCAAGCAAGCTTGCAAAATCGCTGGCTTGCCCAAGCCCACCGGCTGTATCTAAAGCACAGTTTGCGGATGTCACTTCTCCAACCGAACGCTGATTAACCTCGGGTCTGGCCATGTCGATGCTGTCGATTTTCTATGCTGTGCTCTTCAATGTAGCGGCCGTTGTCTTGATTGCGGGTTTAGCAAACAGGATTCGCCGCTATGCCGGCAGCCCGGCACCTTTGAAAATCGCCACCACCCCAGCACCCACTACCCAGAGCGGGGTTTACTGGCGCCTGGTTCGGGAAGTTGTCTATTTTGAGAGCCTGTTCAAGTCCAGCAAATGGACCTGGATTTTTGGCTGGGCCTTTCACTTCACGTTGTTGTTGGTCACTCTGCGGCACCTGCGCTATTTTCAGGAGCCGGTCTGGTTGCCAGTCGTCATGGTGCAGCCGTTTGGAACCTATGGTGGATTCATCATGGTGGCAGCCTTGGGCGGGTTGTGGGCCAGGCGTTGGCTGGTTGATCGAGTGCGCTACATCTCTACGCCATCTGACCACTTGCATTTGGTTTTGTTGATGCTGATTGGCATCTCGGGCCTGACGATGCGTTTCGTGACGCACACCGACATCGTCGCTGTCAAGGCATTTGCGCTCGGACTGATGCGTTTTGACTGGCAGCCTTTGCCTGCTGACCCAATATTGCTGGTTCACCTTGGTCTGGTGGCCGTACTGATGATTATTTTCCCGCTGAGCAAATTGCTGCATGCGCCAGGCCTGTTTTTCAGCCCTACGCGCAATCAGACAGACAATGCCCGGGAAGTCCGCCATGTGTCGGCTTGGGCTGCCGCGCTCGACAAACGTCCCTGAGAACCGCACGATCATGGCTACCGCTGCATTTGAAACGCCCAAGCTCAAGAGCTACCCCGTCATTCCACTGGTGCAGGCAGGGGCGACGTCCCACCTCAAACCTTTCGTGGCACCAGGGCCGATTCAAAAACCTCTGAATTTCCCCGAACAACTGGTTGACGATTGGCAGGCCAAGGCGATTGCCAAAATGGGGGAGTTGTTGGGCAAGTACCGCTCACTTCAGGTTTACATGGATGCGTGCGTCCACTGCGGTGCCTGCTCTGACAAGTGTCATTACTTTCTGGGCACCGGCGACCCGAAGAACATGCCGGTAGCGCGGCAAGACCTGATGCGCAAGGTTTACCGGCGATATTTCACTGTGGCCGGCAAGTATTTTCCGAAACTGGTCGGTGCGGTTGACCTGACCCGCGAAATACTCGACGAATGGTTCAGCTATTACCACCAATGCTCAGAATGCCGCCGCTGCTCGGTATTCTGCCCCTACGGTATCGACACCGCCGAAGTCACCATGGCCGCCCGCGAGATCATGGACTCGATCGGCATGGGGCAAAAGTACTCGAACGAAATTATTGGCAAGGTACACCGTATAGGCAATAACCTGGGCATTCCAGGGCCGGCGCTGATCAACACATTGGAAGGCCTTGAAGAGGACACCAAGGACGATACCGGCCTGGATGTAAAGTTTCCGCTGGATGTCAAAGGTGCAGAAGTGCTGCTGATTACACCGTCAGCTGACTTCTTTTCCGAGCCACACGTCGAAAGTCTGATTGGTTATGCGAAGGTTTTTCATGCCGCAGGTATCAGTTGGACCTTGAGTTCCCATGCCTCTGAGGCAGGCAACTTTGGCATGTTCATTGGTAACTATGAACAGATGCGAAATATTTCAATGCGTGTGCGCGAGGCGGCGCTCGAATTGGGTGCCAAACGGATCGTGGTGGGCGAATGTGGGCACGCATGGCGTGTGGCCTACAGTTTTTGGAATACCTTGATTGGGCCTTTCGATTTTCTGGACCAACGTTACCCAGTACCGCAGCATATCTGCGAAGTCACCGATGACCTGATTCAAAAAGGTGCGCTTAGCTTCGACAAGGAAGCCAATGACAACCGCATCATCACGTTCCATGACTCATGCAACGTGGCGCGGGCGTCACGGATGGGCACGATGCCCGGTGGCCAATTTGTTATCCCGCGTCGCATCATCACCTCGGTCGCCAACAATTTCCACGACATGGCCCCCGAGACGATTCACGAAAGCACGTTTTGCTGCGGCGGTGGCGGTGGCCTGTTGACCGACGACCTGATGGAGTTGCGCGTCAAGGGAGCCTTGCCACGCATGGAAGCGCTCAAACACGTTGTTGACGACCACGGTGTCAATTTCATGGCCACCATCTGCGCTATCTGCAAAGCGCAGTTCACCAAGGTACTGCCCTACTACGGCTTCAATATGAGCATGGTCGGCGGCGTTCATCAGTTGGTCAGCAAGGCAATTCGCCTGGGTGACAAGTAATCCGTCCTACAGGCAGTCCGTAAAAATATTTCAGGAGATTCCGACATGTCAGCAACCACAGAAGCCCCTGCCGTTCAGGCACTGAACTTTCGCCGTTTTAAAGACGGCGATAGCAAGGTGAAGTCACTCCAAAAAGACATTTTTGATGCGGGTCACTCACACAAATGCCCCACCTACATCCAGAGTACTCCCCCTTGCCAGGGCAGTTGCCCAGCCGGTGAAGATATCCGTGGCTACCTGAACATCGTGCGTGGGGTCGAAAAACCGCCAACAGGCATGAAGTGGCAAGAGTATGCATTTCGCCGTCTGACGGAAGCCAACCCGTTTCCCTCGGTCATGGGCCGCGTTTGCCCGGCACCCTGTGAATCAGGTTGCAACCGAAACCAACTTGAAGATTTTGTCGGCATCAATAGCGTTGAGCATTTTTTAGGTGACTACGCTGTCCACAACAAGCTAGCCTACAACAAACCCACCAACCAGACTGGCAAGACGGTCGCGGTGATCGGTGGTGGACCCGCTGGCTTGTCGGCTGCTTACCAACTTGCATTGAAGGGCCATTCGGTGACCCTCTTCGACGAACGCGCTGAACTCGGCGGCATGATGCGATATGGCATTCCTGGGTTCCGCACACCACGTGATGTGCTGGATGCAGAAATCCAGCGCATTCTGGATTTGGGTGTGACTGCCCGGCTGAACTGCCGTATTGGCACTGACATCACGATGGCCCAGATCCGCACCGACTTTAACGCGGTATTTCTGGGCCTGGGTGCTCAGGCTGGCCGCGCGTTGCCGGTTGACGGGTCTGATGCACCTAACGTTGTGACCGCAACCGCATTTCTGAAGGCTTTTAACGATGGCCGTCTGCGTCATGTCGGCAAACGTGTGGTGGTAGTTGGTGGTGGTGACACCTCGATTGACGTCGCAACAGTTGCGCGTCGTCTGGGCCACATTGACAAGATTCATGAGTCTGATCGACCTGAAAATGTGATCGGTGGCAACATGGCGCATGACGTTGCAGAAGCTTCCGTGCGTCAGGGCGCTGAAGTGACTCTGACTTCCATTTTTGCAGTGGAAAAGATGCAGGCCAGTCGCCATGAGGTGGAGCACGCCCAGTCTGAAGGCATCACTATTCGCGGCGGAATGGCACCCATTGGTGTGGTGCGCGATGCAAGTGGGCGCGCCATCGCACTGCGCTTGATTCAATGCGAAGCCAAGATGGTCAATGGCCGTTTGGACATCAAGAACATCCCAGGCACCGAGGAAGACATTGAAGCCGACCTGATTGTGTCGGCCATCGGGCAGGCCGTTGACTTCTCTGGTTTGGAGGAATTCAACAACGGCAAAGGTGCCATCAACAGCGACAAGAATTACCAGGTGCAGGGCCAACCGGGTGTATTTGTAGGTGGTGACGTAATTCGCCCGCACCTCTTGACCACTGCCATTGGTCATGGCGCCATTGCAGCCGACGGTATTGATCGCTTTTTGCAAAATGAAGCGCTTGAAAAGCGGCCAAAAATCGATGTCCACGCCTTTGATCTCAAGCGCAAGATGTTGGAAAAGGGCTATACCTTTGCTGAAGCGCCCGAGCCCATGCGAGGTACATGCAACAGCAATGTGGCGATTCACAATTTTGATGACCGCTCAGACCGTTACGTGATTTCGCACAAGGAACTTTTTCTTGGCCATTTCTCCTACACAGCCCGCAATCGCCGAGGTATCACATCTCTGACGGCGGCCGAGGCCCTGAACAACTTCCAGGAACGCCTGCAACCGCTGCTTGAGGCGCAGGCGATGGCAGAGGCCAAGCGCTGCATGAGTTGTGGCCAATGTTTTGAATGCGACAACTGCGTGGTTTACTGCCCACAAGTCGCTGTGTTCAAAGTACCCAAGGCCAAATCAACCACCGGGCGTTATGTGGATACCAATTACAGCAAGTGCATCGGCTGCCATATTTGCGCGGATGTTTGCCCCACTGGCTATATCCAGATGGGTTTGGGGGACTAAGCCCATGTCGCTTTGCACTGTCTTTTCAACAGGCGTGCTTCGGCTATGGGTCTGCGCGGCGGTTTTGCTGGTCTCAAGTATGGGCGTGCAGGCACAAAGCGCTGGCAATGGGCGTGTTCCAAAGCCAATCATCGAACCAGCGCGCGGCGGTCAGTGTGTCGAAAGCCCCGACATTATGCGCCGCAATCATATGTTGTTGTTAAAACACCAGCGGGTGGATACCTTGCGCGGAGGAATCCGTACTGGAAAATACAGTCTTCAAGCTTGTATTGAATGTCACGCGAGCCAGAAGACCAACAGTGTGAGCGCCGCCGACACCAATTTCTGCCAGAGCTGCCACAGCTATGCAGCCGTCTCGCTGGACTGTTTTGGTTGTCATGCCAACAAGCCGGCCGGGGCGTCAGCGCAGGTGGCGAAGACGCAGACAGTACCCACTGCGCAGCAGGTCAAGCCATGAATTCAGATACATCTCAATCCGTTAAAGACCCCCACGCGCCAACCGCCAGTCGGCGTGGCTTTCTAGGCGTGGCTGCGGCCGGCTTGGCTGGCGTTCTGATTGCGCCAGGTGTTCGCCTGATCGAGATCGCCCAAGCTGCGCCCGCCAGTACGGGTGCTACCAGCAAGGTTCGTTGGGGTATGTTGATTGACAGTTCAAAATGCGCCAATGGGTGTACCGACTGTGTCACCGCCTGTAACACCGAGAATGGCCTCTCAGGAGGCACTTTACCGACTGATTCGCAGTGGATTCGCAAGATTGAAATCAAGGACGTGCACTCTGGCAAGGTTCAATCCTTGCCCATGATGTGCCAGCATTGTGCCGAACCGCCCTGTGTTGACGTTTGTCCGACCGGTGCCTCATTCAAGCGTGCAGACGGAATTGTCTTGGTTGACAAGCATATTTGTATCGGGTGCCGCTATTGCATGATGGCCTGCCCCTATAAAGCACGCTCATTTGTGCACTCGCCGCAAACCAACCAGAATCCAAACGTACCCAGGGGCATGGGAACAGTGGAGTCCTGCACCATGTGTGTCCATAAGGTGGACAAAGGGGGACAACCCGCCTGTGTCAGCGCATGCGCGCAAGCCGGGCACGTAGCGATCGTGTTTGGTGATCTGAACGATCCCGACAGCGAGATATCAAAGCGTGTTGCCAGATACCCTTCTCGTCAAATCCGCGAAAACCTGAACCTCAATACTGGCGTTCGCTATTTGGGAGTCTGAAGCATGAAAATTACCTTGCGGGAACTCAAGGGCAGCAGCCCCGGGTACTACACGCTTCTGGGGGGGCTAGCCTTGGTGGCTTTGATTGGCTTGGCCTCTGTCTGGTACATGGAGCATAACGGCCACATCGTCACCGGTATGAACAATGAGATCGTCTGGGGTTTACCTCACGTTTTCGCTGTCTTCCTGGTAGTGGCTGCGTCGGGCGCATTGAACGTGGCTTCGATGGCCTCCGTGTTTGGAAAGACTGAGTTCAAACCCCTGGCTCCCTTGTCAGGCATGTTGGCGATCTCATTGCTGATTGGTGGGCTGGCAGTTTTGATGCTCGATCTGGGTCGTCCAGACCGCCTGATCGTGGCAATGACCTATTACAACTTCAAGTCCATCTTTGCGCTGAATATATTCTTGTATTCGGGTTTCACCGGATTTGTCATTGTCTACCTCTGGACCATGATGGAACATCGGATGAATCGGTTTACACCATTGGCTGGCTTGTTTGCTTTCATATGGCGAATGGCTTTGACCACTGGCACAGGGTCGATTTTCGGGTTTCTGGTTGCCCGTCAAGCCTATGACTCGGCTCTGCTGGCGCCACTTTTTATTGCCCTGTCGTTCAGCTACGGCCTGGCGGTGTTCTTGCTGGTTTTGATGGCTGCAAGTGTTGGCAGTGGTCGGCCTATAGGAGACGCCATGATGGCGCGGTTCGCCCGCTTGCAGGTGATCTTTATCTCCGCCGGACTGTACTTTGTCACCATTTATTACCTGACCAATCTCTATTTCACCCGCCATCATGCATTTGACCACTTCATTTTGCTCAGTGGCAGTGTGTACACCTACCTGTTTTGGCTGGGGCCGGTCACACTCGGTGGTGTGCTTCCTTTGGCATTGCTGTTGCACCCTCGGATCGGGCAGATGCGCCGGCGTATCGTTGCCTGTGCCAGCTTGGTTGTCGCGGGTGGCTTTGCCCAGATGTATGTCACCATCATCGGTGGGCAGGCTTTCCCGCTGGTTCTCTTTCCTGGCAAAGAGGTCAGCAGCAGTTTTTCGGATGGTGTCATCAACAGTTATTCACCAACCTTGCCAGAGTGGTTGCTAGGCTTTGGTGGCATTGCAATTGTTGGGATTATTGTTCTTCTTTCTCTAAAAGTCCTGGGCTTTTTGCCTGCTGACTTGGCAGAGGAAGATATACCTACAACAAACAGCACGTCGCCCGCAACTGCACATTGATCTTGCCAGAACATGGCACGCGTCCTGATTTCAGCGGCCCACAAGTCGTCTGGAAAAACAACCATCACCGTTGGACTGTGCGCTGCGCTGAGTGCCAGCGGTTTGATAGTCCAGCCTTTCAAAAAGGGGCCCGACTACATCGATCCCATGTGGTTGTCGCAGGCCAGTGGACGCGGTTGCCTGAATCTCGACCCCTATTTGTCGAGCGACGAACAGATCAGAGCGCTGTTTGGCAAATATGCCGCAACCAGCGACATCAACATCGTGGAAGGCAACAAAGGCCTTTACGACGGTCTGGCCCTGGACGGAAGCAACAGCAACGCTGCTTTGGCGCACTTGTTGGACCTGCCTGTGGTCTTGGTTCTGGATGCGCGTGGCATGACACGCGGCATCGCGCCACTGATTCTGGGCTACCAGGCGTTTGACCCACGCATTCGGATTGCGGGTGTGATTCTCAACCAACTCGGTGGCGCACGGCATGAATCCAAACTCAGGGCAGTCATTGAGCATTTCACCGACGTCAAGGTACTCGGTGCCGTGGCACATGATCCATTGCTTGGTGTTCTGGAAAGACATCTTGGCTTGATGCCAAGCCGTGAGCTCGCTGACGCGCAGGCGCTGGTACAGTCCATCGGCAAGCGCATCGCTGAGCAGGTCAATCTCACGGCATTTCTTCAAGTGGCTCAGTCTGCACCATCTGTCTCTGCTACCACGCTTGCGGCAGCACCGATCTACGCTGACAAAGATCGCCTGCGAATCGGTGTCGCCTGTGACAAGGCTTTCGGCTTTTACTACCCGGATGATCTTCAGGCACTCAGCGATGCAGGTGCTGACATTGTGCATTTTGATGCTATGACGGCGGCCCATCTTCCCGAGCTTGACGGCTTGTTTATCGGCGGAGGCTTCCCAGAAGTTTTTATGGCCGAGCTTTCTGCCAACGCCCCCATGCGTGACAGCATTCGCAACGCCGTCGAAGCCGGACTGCCGGTCTACGCTGAATGTGGCGGGCTGATGTATCTGGCGCGCAGCTTGAGTTGGAAAAATCAGAAATACAACATGGTGGGTGCGTTGCCGGCTGACGTGGTGATGCACCAAAAGCCCATCGGCAGAGGTTATGTATCGCTTAAGCTCACCGCCGATGCGCCATGGCAATCAGGTGATGGTTCAGGCGCGGTCCGTGGGCATGAGTTTCATTACTCCAGCTTGGAGAATGTGGCGCCGGATGTCAAGTTCGCCTATGAGGTAACCCGTGGTCACGGTGTAGATGGACAACACGATGGACTGGTTTATCGCAATGTGCTCGCCTCGTACACGCACCTGCGCACTCGGGCAGGTTCCAATTGGGTGCCGGCCTTTGCCGCTTTTGTGCGCTCAGTCAAACTGTCCAAGCAAACCCATAGTCCCACCGTTGAGCAGTTTCATGTGCGTGTCATGGATCAGTCGATTGCCACCGATTCAGAAGGTTACCTTATTCATGTCAACCAATGGTCAGAAGACTTCGCCCTGGCGCGCGCGCAGCTCGAAGGGCTTGAACTGACTGACGCCCATTGGGAGGTCATCTATTTCCTCAGGGACTATTACGCTGCGCATCAGGTTCAGGCACAGGTGCGTTCTATGATTACACATTTCGCGGAAACTTGGGGGCCTGAGCGCGCCAGCAATCACAACTTGCACGCCATGTTCCCCGTCGGCGGACCGCAAAAACAAGGCAATCGTCTCGCTGGCTTATGGAAAACCAAAGGCGAGCATTAATCTTTTTAGGAGACCACTATGTTTTCACTCACAAGCGCTGCAGCGCAGCAAATTCAGTTGGCAGCCCAGTCCAGCAGCGCCGAACATATGGCCCTGAGGCTGGCAGTCAAAATCGACAGCGACGGCAGCCTTCAATATGGCATGGGTTTTGATGACCCTGATGACGAGGACCTCAAACTCGATATAGAGGGCGTGAACATTGTTATTGGCGCTGAGCATCAACCGCTGCTGGAAGAAACAATCCTCGATTTCGTCGAACTCGAACCTGGTGAGTTTAATTTCATCTTTGTTGATGGTCGCCAAACCGGTGGTGTGACTACCGGTGGTTGCTCAACGGGTGGCTGCAGTAGCGGTGGTTGTGGTAGTAGTAGTAGTAAGGGTGGGGGTTGTCATTGAGTGCGAAAGAAGTTAAGGCCACTTCCAGTGGCTGCGTTTACTTGATCGGGGCCGGTCCTGGCGATCCTGAATTATTGACACTTCGGGCGGCGCGTTTGCTGCAGCGCGCTGATGTCGTGGTGTACGACAACCTGGTTTCTGCTGACGTGCTGGATTTTCTGCCAGCTGGTGCTGAGCGCATTTACGCGGGCAAGCGCCGCAATGAGCACACCATGCGACAAGAACAGATCAATGCGCTGTTGGTCAAGCTTGCCGGCGAAGGCAAGCGGGTGGTTCGCCTAAAAGGCGGCGATCCGTTTATCTTTGGACGCGGGGGCGAAGAACTCCAAACCCTGGCGGCGCATGGCGTGAGTTTTGAGGTAATACCTGGCGTCACGGCTGCTTCTGGCGTATCGAGTTATGCGGGAATTCCGCTGACCCACCGGAACTATGCCCAAACCTGTCTATTTGTCACCGGACATCTGAAAGACGGCACTGCCGATTTGGATTGGCACAGCTTGGTAAGACCCAATCAAACCGTTGTGATTTATATGGGTTTGAGCGGACTCCCGGATATTTGCCAGCGCATGGTTCACCATGGTGCACCCACCGATTTGCCGGTTGCAGTTGTCCAGGATGGCAGTACTAAAACACAAAAAGTGGTAACCGGCACGTTGAGTACGATTGCTGAGCGGGTATCGGCACAGAAGCTTAAGTCACCTAGTCTGACAATCATTGGGAACGTCGTCAAACTTCACGCAGAACTTGCCTGGTTCAAGACCGTAGCATCATCCGCGTAGGCAAAAAGTGTCTTGTGGTTCAGCTCAGCTTCTGATTCTCAGGCTGACTTCCGCATTTGGCTTGCCACCGTCTGTTTCGCTGCGAAATTCAAAAGCAAATACGGCTGCTTCCACCCGAGACTTCAGTTTGAGCTTATCCATGATGTGATGGACGTGCAGTTTGACCGTGTTATGACTAATGTCGAGCGCTTTGGCAATCACTTTGTTGCTTTGACCATGCGCCACATGGTTCAACACCTCGCGCTCGCGCTCGGTCAATGACGCCACCAGATCCCCCCTGACCGACACCTTTGGGCCAGACTGCAGTAACTGCGCCAACTTGAGTGTCATGGCAGAGGCAACGACCATTTCGCCGCGGGCTGCGCGGCCAATGGCATCGATCATTTCCTCCGGCTCCATGTCTTTGAGAAGATAGCCTCGTGCGCCGGCCCTTAGGGCGGCAGACAAATCCGCTTCGCTGTCACTCATGGTGAGGATGACCACCGGAGTATCGCACCCCTGGGATCGCACCTGCCGCAATAGGCTCAAACCATCCGACGTAACCAAGCGGAGATCAAACACGGCCAAATCAGGTTGATGCTCACGCAACATCGGCAAAACCAGATCAGGATTGCCGGTGGCACCGACCACCTCCATATTGCCGCGATGAACCAACAATTCTGCAAGACCACTTCGGCACAAGGCATGGTCATCAACCAGCATCACCCGAATACTCATGCTCAGTGACACTTGAAAGCTGACAAGACGCTGGAAGGAATCGACAAATGAACTCGGGTTCCACCCCCCTCACTGGTGCAGACTTCAATTGTCCCACCCAAGCGTTGTGCGCGGCTTTTCATGATTTCCAATCCGAAATGCGCATTCGTGGTCGACTCTTTCGCCATCGTCACAATTGTCGAAGCTGAGGGCACAGCCATGCCAAGGCCGTCGTCTTCAACGACAAATTCCAGACCATGCCGGGATGTATCAATAGTGACCAACGCAGCCCTGGCCCTTGAATGTTTGGCAGTGTTGGCCAAGGCTTCTTGAACTATATGAAACACCTGAATCTCCTGTTCATCACTCAAGCCCAGATTCCGGACCGAATTTTTAATCTCCAGACGAATGCCGGTCCGATCAAAAAATCCGCTAGCAATCCCGTTGAGGGCATTCAGCAATCCCAAAGGATCCATGCGGGCACGGAAAAAAGTCATGACTTCCCGCAAATTATGATGCACTTCACCCACAGCTTTCTTAACATCTTCAAAGTACTTGGCTGAATTGAGGTCATCGTGCGCCAACATGGCTGCATTGAGCAGTGGCAATCTCATCTTCACGTATGCCAGCGTTTGCGCAATCACGTCATGAACCTCGTTGACCATGTCTTGCCGTTCTTTCATGACCGTGACACGCAAACGCTCTCTCTCAACTCGCGCGTTGTGCAGCGCCAGACCGAGAAGTTGGCCAATCAGTCTCAGCATGGTCTCTGTTTGTACCGACAATTCCACCGGCTCTTGAAAAAACAGGTTGTAAATACCCATTATTTGCTGGCCATGTGGCAGTGATATCACCAACACCCGTTGACACTGCACACCAAAATAGGTTTGCCTGCTATGTCTTGCGCAGGAACCCATGTCATCCATCCATACCAACATATCGCGGCCTGAAGCCACACCACACATGCCACAGTCACGGGCCACCTGGCGCTCGGCTGCCACCACGTGGTCTGGCAAGCCCAACTGCCCGACAAGACGCATCTTGTCGCCTTCATCGGTTAAAACTCGAACTGCGCCCGCTTTGGCACCCGACATCTCAACAATGGACACTAAAAATCGCTCCAACAGCAATTCCAGATCACCCCCGTCAATATGGCTCAGCGCTGCCATCATGGGCAAATCATGCGCCGCAGGTGTGGGGTGCATGATCTGGCTTACTGGTTTTTGAGGTTTTCTCATAGTCTTGGGTATGCTAATACATTAGCGCCGTCGCATGTAGCGTAAAAACCCGAAGTTGCACCACTTTGGTGCAAAGGCTACCCATTTGGTCTAGATTAAATTACCCGTGGCGGCTATAGACGATTTGGAGTGCCTTACATGTAATAGAGGCAATTCGCAAGCTCTGCCAGTCCTCTATTTTGTGCCCACTGCATGTCTGCCGTACCACTCCACGATCCCACCCAACCCGTACTCAACGGTGCCAGCACCGACATACGCACTACCACCTGCTACATGTGTGCCTGCCGCTGCGGCATTCGTGTGCATTTGCGCGATGGCGAAGTGCGCTACATCGAGGGTAACCCCGAACACCCTTTGAACCAAGGCATCATTTGCGCCAAAGGTTCGTCGGGGATCATGAAACAGTACTCCCCGGCACGCCTGACCAAGCCCTTAAAGCGCAAGCCCGGCACTGAGCGTGGTGAAGGCCAGTTTGAGGAAATCACATGGGACGAAGCGTTTGCAACGCTAGAGCAGCGCCTGCGCCACCTACGTGCCACCGACCCCAAGCAGTTTGCCCTGTTTACCGGACGCGACCAGATGCAGGCCCTGACCGGGCTGTTCGCACGCCAGTTTGGCACCCCCAACTACGCAGCCCACGGTGGCTTCTGCTCGGTCAACATGGCCGCCGGCATGATCTACACCATTGGTGGCTCGTTCTGGGAGTTTGGTGGCCCTGATCTGGAACGTGCCAAGTTGTTCGTAATGATCGGCACAGCCGAAGACCATCACTCCAACCCCATGAAACGTGAACTGTCCAAGTTCAAGCGCAATGGCGGCCGTTTTGTCTCCATCAACCCGGTGCGCACGGGTTATTCAGCCATTGCAGATGAATGGGTACCGATCAAGCCTGGTACGGATGGTGCACTGCTGCTGGCGTTCATTCACGAACTGCTGAAACAAGGGCTGTACGACCGCGAGTTCCTGACCCGATATACCAATTCTGGGCAATTGGTGAATCAGGACACGAGCAGCGACAACTTTGGCATGTTTTTGCGCAAGGCTGACGGCGACATCGTCAACCCGCTGCGACCCGCCAATTTCCAGTGGTGGGACCGGCACACCGACAGTGCCGTGGCCGACCACACTGAGGGCGCTGACCCAGCGCTGCTGGGCCGTTTCAAGATGCCTGATGGCACCACCGCCGTGCCAGCATTCCAGCTCTTGCAAGACCGCGTCAAAGCCTACACACCAGAGTGGGCTGAAGGCATCACCGGCATCTCGGCAGCGACCATTCGTCGCTTGGCGCACGAAATGGGCATTACAGCGCGCGATCAGAAGATCGAGTTGCCCATTGCCTGGACCGACTGCTGGGGCAAACGCCACGAAACCGTCACCGGCAACCCGGTGGCGTTCCACTCGATGCGTGGTTTGGCAGCGCACTCCAACGGGTTTCGCAGCATCCGCACGCTTGCAATCCTGATGTCGTTGCTAGGCACCATTGACAGGCCGGGCGGCTTCCGGCACAAAGCGCCCTACCCGCGTGCCGTGCCACCCAATGCCCGCCCACCCAAGGGCCCGCAGGATGTCAAACCCAACACCCCGCTTGGCGGAGCGCCCCTAGGCTGGCCAGAGAGTCCGGACGACCTGTTTGTGGATGACCAAGGCCAACCGGTGCGTATCGACAAAGGCTTCTCCTGGGAGCACCCGCTGTCCGCCCACGGTTTGATGCACAACGTGATCACCAACGCAGTGCGTGGTGACCCCTACCACATCGACACATTGCTGATTTTCATGGCAAACATGGCGTGGAACTCCACCATGAACACCTCTGAAGTACGCAAGATGCTCAACGCCAAACACGTTGACGGCGACAAACAAGGCGAATTCAAAATTCCATTCCTGGTGGTGTGTGACGCCTATCAGTCTGAAATGACGGCATTTGCCGACTTGATCTTGCCCGATACCACTTACTTGGAGCGCAACGACTGCATGTCGATGCTCGATCGTCCGATCTCCGAATTTGACGGCCCGGTCGATGCGGTGCGTGTGCCCATTTTGCCGCCCAAGGGCGACTGCAAACCGTTCCAGGAAGTGCTGATCGAATTGGCCAGCCGCCTGCAGTTTCCCGCGTTCACGCAGGCCGACGGGGCACGCAAGTTCAAAAGTTATCCTGACTTTGTTGTCAACTACGAAACAGCGCCAGGTTCTGGCATCGGATTCCTGTCGGGTTGGCGAGGCAAGAGTGGCGAAAAGTCCATGCGCGGCGAACCCAACCCAAACCAATGGGAGATGTACGCCAAGAACAACTGCTTCTTTCACTATGAGATGCCGCTTGAACACCAGTACATGCGCAACTGGAACAAGGGCTATATGGAGTGGGCTCAGAGCATTGGTATTCGCCGCGATAAAGATCCCATCGTGATCCACATTTACTCTGAATTCTTGCAGGGCTTTCGCCGCGCAGCGCAGGGCAAACGTGCTGGCAAACAGCCGCCAGACGCGCTGCGCAAACGCGTCGAAACCTACTTTGACCCGCTGCCGTTTTACTACCCACCGCTCGAAGAGCAAGCCACCGACAAAGCTAAATACCCGCTCAACGCCCTGACTCAGCGACCCATGGCAATGTACCACTCGTGGGACTCTCAAAACGCCTGGCTGCGCCAGATTCACACCCACAACTACCTGTTCGTCAACCCCAAAACAGCGGGTCGCGAAGGCATCACCGATGGCGGCTGGATGTGGGTTGAGTCGCAATGGGGCAAGGTGCGCTGCATGTGCCGCTATTCCGAAGCGGTTGAACCCGGCACGGTCTGGACCTGGAACGCCATTGGCAAATCCAAAGGGGCCTGGAATCTGACGCCTGATGCCAACGAGTCACAACGCGGCTTCTTGCTCAACCACCTGATTTCCGAGGAATTGCCTGCTTCGGCAGACGGTGCACACATCTCCAACTCCGACCCGATCACCGGACAGGCCGCCTGGTACGACGTGCGAGTGCGCATTTACAAGGCCGAGGCCGGTGAGCCCGCAGAAACATTTCCACAGTTCAAGGCCGTACCTGCAGCGCCCGGGGTACAGGCCAGCTTGCCGCGCTGGCAAGCCTGGTTTGCGGGCAAGGGGATGCAGAAATGACCCAACTCGCCTTAGTCATCGACCTGAACGTCTGCGTCGGCTGCCATGCCTGCGTGACCAGTTGCAAGCAGTGGAACACCTCGGGCTCGGCGGGCTACCTGACCGACTTGAATCCCTACGGCGCTGACCCCAACGGCACCTTCTTTAACCGGGTGCAAACCTTTGAGGTGGGTGAGTTCCCCAACACCCAGACAGTGCATTTCCCCAAATCCTGCCTGCACTGTGAAGAACCCCCTTGTGTACCGGTGTGCCCCACGGGTGCAAGCTACAAACGCGCCGAAGACGGCATTGTGTTGGTGGACTACGACAAGTGCATTGGTTGCAAATACTGCACCTGGGCTTGCCCTTACGGCGTGCGTGAACTTGACGAACAACGCAAGGTGATGACCAAGTGCACGCTGTGCGTGGACCGCGTCACCAGCACCACGCTACCAGAAACAGAGCGCAAACCCGCCTGTGTGCTTGCTTGTCCGGCCAATGCACGCCTGTTTGGCGATGTGCATGATCCGGAATCTGTTGTGTCGCAGGCGATTGCTGAGCGTGGCGGCTACCAATTGATGCCCGAGTGGGGCACCAACCCGTCCAATCACTATCTGCCACGGCGCAAGACCGAAATGCGTATTCACCCCGAAGACCTTGAGCGGGTGGACAACCCCTTGAAGATCGACGCCAAGTTGCCCGACAGCTACCGCGGCGCCGGGCGTGAAGACTTTGCTACCTGAACTCCAAAGCCCATCATCCATCATGCAACCCGCTTTTTCAGTTATTTTTCTCACCACTCTGGCCGGTGCGGCCCAGGGCCTGTTTCTGACGCTTTACGGCACCGAGCTCTCGGGTATCGGTGCGCTGGACCCGCAGGAGCTTCAAGCTTTTTTGGCCACAGGTAGTCTGGTCGCATTGGTCTTGACGGTACTGGGCCTGATTGCGTCGTTTTTCCATCTAGGCCATCCGGAGCGTGCCTGGCGCTCGGCTGCCATGTGGCGCACCTCTTGGCTGTCACGGGAAGTCATTGCGCTGCCCATCTTTATGGGTGGCCTGTTTATCTACGCCGCGGCGCATCTGCTGGGTTTGCCGACAACTCCAGCCATTGGCGCGCTCACCGTTTTAGCTTGTTTAGCTTTGTTTGTCTGCACTGCAATGATTTACGCCTCAGTGCGGTTTTTGCAGGAGTGGGCCAGCGCGCTGACCTTGGTCAACTATTTTCTGCTTGGCTGCGCGTCTGGGCTGACCCTGGCGACAGCCTTGGCAGCCATCAAAGGTTTCCCGCGCCTGGTGACACCGTATGCCACGGCCGCCGCAACACTCACTCTGCTGGCCTGGGTCACGCGCACTGCATCTTTAATGCGCAACGCCCGGCTGAAACCCAAATCAAGCCTGCAGAGCGCCATCGGCATCAAACACCCACGAATTGTGCAAAAGTCGCAAGGTTTTATGGGCGGTTCATTCAACACGCGTGAGTTTTTCCATGGCCGCACAGCTGACATGCTGCGCTCTGTCAAATTGAGCTTTTTGCTGCTGGTATTTCCAATTCCCCTGCTGCTTTTGGCTTTGGGCACCTCTTCAGCCTCTGCGGGTCTGCTGACTGCTGCTTTTGTCTTGCAGTATGTCGGGCTTCTGGCAGAACGCTGGTTCTTTTTTGCCCAAGCCAATCACCCGCAAAATCTGTATTACCAGACTATTTCCTGAACCGGCCTTTTACTGCGTGCCGGACATACATCCACCTTAGGCCTCATGAACCGTTTTGACCTGTGTTGCAACCTTGCCGCATGCAAGATGCTGGCAAAGTTGACTCGCCCGCTGATTTTTCTGGCACTGTTCATGCTGCTGAACCATCCAGCGCACGCCGTTGCCGAGAGTGTGGTGCCATCGTCAACACTGCCCTGGTGGTTTTGGCCTTTGGCCCTGTTTGTCACCTGCTTTTTGATTGGCATCGTTGCTGTGCCAGCGGGCATTGGTGGCGGCACCTTGTTTGTACCCATCATCGGTGGATTTTTCCCGTTTCACCTGGACTTTGTTCGGGGTGCTGGACTGCTGGTGGCACTGGCAAGCGCGCTGGCAGCCGGACCGTTGTTACTGCGCGGCGGGTTGGCCAGTTTGCGCTTGGCGCTGCCGCTGGCGCTGCTGGCGGCCATGAGTTCGATCGCCGGGGCCATGTTGGGGCTGGCCATGCCGGCCTCGATCGTGCAAATATTGCTGGGCTTGATTGTGCTCGGCATCGTAGTGCTGATGTTTACCGCTAAAAAATCAGAATTCCCGGTCGTGCCTAAGCCCGACAGTTTGTCCAATGCGCTGGGCATCCATGGCATTTTTATTGATGGGGCGTCCGGTAACGCGATCAATTGGCAGGTGCACCGCACCCCCATGGGCTTGTTCTTGTTTTTGCTGATTGGTGTCATGGCGGGGATGTTTGGCATTGGGGCCGGATGGGCCAACGTGCCAGCACTCAACCTGATGATGGGTGCCCCCTTGAAAGTGTCTGCGGGCACCTCCAGTCTGGTACTGTCGCTGGTGGATTCATCTGCCGCCTGGGTGTACATCAATCGCGGTGCGGTACTGCCCATGATTGCCGTGCCCTCAGTGGTGGGCATGATGGCGGGTGCCAAAATCGGTGCCCGGTTGCTAAGTGTGCTCAAGGCTTCTGTGATTCGCAAATTGGTGATTGCCCTGCTGCTGTTTGCCGGCATTCGCGCCTTGCTCAAAGGTCTGGGCATCTGGATTTAAGGAAACACCCGTATCATGATTGCACCCACCGCAGAAAACACCCAGCTTCAAAAAGCTGAAGCAGGCCGTTACGCCACCTATCTGGATTGGGGCACACGCCTTGGACTGCTGGTTCTGATTGCCAGCTTTGCAGCGTACATGCTGGGTCTCACCACGCCGCTGGTGTCGCTGCAAGATTTACCCCAACTCTGGAATCAACCGGTCGCCGTGTTCCAGCAAAAAACCGGTACACCCATGGGCTGGGGCTGGTTGAGCATGTTGGGCAAGGGTGACATGCTCAATCTTCTGGGCATTGCAATTTTGGCGGGTTGTTCGATTCCACCGTTGCTTAGCCTGATCCCGCTGTATCTGAAGCGCCATGACTACACCTATGTCGGCATCTGCCTTGTGATCGCGCTGGTTTTGGTGCTGGCGGCGTCTGGCATTCTCACCGGGGGGCATTGATCATGGGTCAGGTCTTTACCCGTTTGCTGCTGGCCACTGAACACACCGAATTTGATACCGGGGCCGAGTCCGTTGCCCTGAGCATGGCCAAGCGCTGCCAATTGCCGCTGGCCACCGTATTGCCACTCGCAAGCAACCCAGAGTACGAAGCACTGGCCCCCGAGATCGCAGCCCGTGCTGAAGCACAGGCCGCGGTAAAAATCGCCAACATTCGTGCCAGCGCGCACGAGCAAGGCGTCGTGATAGATGTGCATGTCAGACGCGGCGAGGAACCCTACCAAGAAATCGTTGACGAAGCCCGCGACCGAAACACCGAGCTGATCATTCTGCGCCGCCGCGGCAAGCGCGGTTTTCTGGCCAAGCTGATGATGGGCGAAATGGTCAGCAAGGTACTGGCCCACGCGCCCTGTCATGTCTTGTTTGCGCCCCGAGGCGCGCAGATGTGGAGCCGGTGTATCCTAGTGGCAGCAGAGCCTGGCGTGCAAGGACTCCGGCTGGTCAGCACTGCCGCAGCCATTGCCGCTGAATGCGGTCTGCCGCTGCATTTGGTTTATGTCGCGACCACTGACGCGCCAAGTGCGGGCACCGATAGCTTTGTGGCGCTGGCCAAAAAAACCACGTTGAACTCCGGGATCACGCTGCAAACCCAAGTGCGCCATGGCAAAGCCTATTCCGAAATTCTTGCAGCAGGCACTGCAGTCCAGGCAGATTTGCTGGTGATCGGAAGTCGCAACGACAGCCATGTGGGTCATGCGATGATTGGTGGCGTGGCGCAAAAGATCATCGGCTTGTCGGACAATCCGGTGCTCGCGCTCAACTTAACCTGACCCCGCTGGAGAATGTCGATGAGTGACGCACTGAACTACCTGATCAAGACCCGGCCCGAGACCATCAGCCATTACTTTGCCTTTTTGAAGCAGACCGGGACGCACCTGGACCCCAAGACGCGCAACCTGATTTCGGTCATCACCAAGGTCTATTCACAAACCGAGCGCGGTTTTCGCCAATACCTGGGCCGTGCGCTGCGTGAAGGTTGTACCCCCATGGAAGTACTTGACGCGCTACTGATGGCCTTTCCGGCACTGGGCCTGGCCAAGATCACCTGGGCCGTTGACATCATTCTGGACATGAACATTCCTGGCTTTGCGCCCGATGTCATCACCCAGAAGGCCCCCGTTCAAGCCGAATGGCGCGATGTGATGGCTGCCAAAGATGTGCCCGATGGCGAGGTAATCCGCACTGATGTTGACGGGCGTGGCCTGTTTGTTTACCGTGAGAAAAAAGCCTACCAGATGTATGACAGCCACTGTCCGCACCAGAGCACCGACATCACCCAGTTGGCGGTCAAGGGCACCACCCTGACCTGCCACAAGCACCAGTGGCAGTTTGACGCCAAGAGTGGTGATTGCATCAAAAAGGGCAACACCGGTTTGACGCGCGTCGACTGCAAAGTGGTCAAAGGCCGTCTGCTCGCGCACTGGTAAGCGTCAAAAATCGCTTATTAAATGGGTAAGCAGCGCCACCGCGGCCTACTATTTGCACAGAACTAGCGTCAAGCTGGCAGCGCGATCTCGTTGTCAACGCTGAACTGGTAGTCCTTGAAAATGTGTTCTGCGCTCAGACATTGGTAGTTGCCGCTGGCATCAAGGCGCGTGGTGTCTTTGAGCCGATAAGTGTATTGCCCACAGGTCCACAGCTTGAAGTTGCGCATTTGCGTGCACAGGCAGGTTTTGTCCTTGACCGATATATTTTTGCCGTCCGGGTGCAAGGCTAGCTCGCGGTTGTAGGCCGTGATATAGGCACAGTTTCCAGAACCATCCAGCAAATAGCCATACGACTCGCAATTGGGACGAATGCCATCACCAATGGCGGGCGAGCCCTTGAGCATGCGCATGGGGTAACCGGTGGGCGAGATGGTGTTAACTTCAATGTCGGCCTCGCTGGCGCGAAAATAATCCTGCTTGACGGCGGCCGGAAGCCCACATTCATTGGCCACGGTAAACCGTGTGGCGACCTGCACTGCGGCCGACCCGGTTTCCAAAAACGACACCGCATCGGTGCCGGTAAAAATTCCGCCGGCCGCAATGACTGGTATGCCCAGCTTTTCACCTTGAACGTACTGGATCACTTCAGCAGTGATAGTGGCAAGGTCGTATTGCGCCCAATCCAGCCCAAAACCCAGGTGCCCGCCAGCCAACGGGCCTCGACCACCACAAAATCGGGCAAACGGTTCAAGCGGGCGTTTTTGCGCAAAAACAGTTGCAAAGCACGCACCGACGAGACAATGATGCCCAGCTTTGCATCCCGGAAACGGGGGTGGTCAGCAATCAGCCCCATCGAGCCCAAATGCAAACCTGCACTCAGAGTGATGCCGTCAATGCCGGCGTCCAGTGCCGAGGCCATGCGCACCTGCAGGGTCTCGCGCGGGCCGTTCATCGTCAGTTTTTCCATGCAGTTGACAAAAATCAGGCCGGCCCCTTTTTTGGCCTCCATGGTGGCACCCACATGGCGACGGGTGGCGTCTGCCAGAATTTCAAGGTCAAACTTGACCTCGGACTTGTCGGCGTTGAGGATGTTGTGCTTGTAGAGTTTTGTCTTGTCCTTGACAAAACTGGTGTCAAAACGGCGGTCTGAAACGTCGTTGACCATGGCGTCTGAAATGTGTCCAATCCCGCCCAGGCGCGCCGCTTCCAGGGCCAGCTCGGCGGTTGAAATATCCACCCCCATGCCCCCCACCATGATCGGCACATATTCCTTTTTGCCGAACATCAAGCGAAAATCGTCCACACGTTTCATGAAAATCCTTGAGCCATTTGGCGCCTGCGACGGGGCCATATCCGACAAGACAAAATGATCTTGTCGGGGCGCGATTCTAACTGCCGCCCTCTGGCCATCCCTGGTCACAACAATACCCATGCCGCGGCTGGTAGCTTGCCGCTGAAGCTGGTGTAATCAGGTATTTGGACTTCTTTCTTGCACCATGCGTGTCACCCTGAAATCACCCAAACCAGCGCAGTCGCTCAAAGGCGTGCGCATCCTCAGCCTTAGCCCCAACCTGCCCGGGCCGGCTGCCCTGCAGCGCTGCCGCCAGATGGGCGCCACTTGCATCAAGATTGAGCCACCGGCACCTACCAGCCTATCGGGTTCACCCGTGACCGATGGGACCGGCGACCCCATGAGCGCCTATAGCCCCACGGGTTACCGCGCCCTGCACCAAGGCGTCCGCGTGCTGATCGCCAACCTGAAAACTGATGCCGGGCAAAAAATGCTGCGGCGTGAGCTGGCCAAAGCGCAGGTGCTGCTGACCTCGTTTCGCCCAAGCGCCCTGACCAAACTCGGGCTCGACTGGCGCACCCTGCACAGTGCCTATCCGCAGCTGTCGATGGTGGCGATCTTTGGCGACAGCGGCGCACACGCCGAACACCCGGGCCACGACCTGACTTACATGGCACAGGCCGGATTGCTCACCGGCCTTGAACTGCCCGCCACGCTGTACGCCGACATGGCCGGCTCGCTCATGGCCAGCGAAGCCATCCTGCAAGCCGTGTTGTTGCAACGCCAGAAAAACCGCGGCCACTGGCATGAGGTGTCGCTGACAGCCGCGGCCACCCACCTGGCGCAGCCGCACATTTGGGGCAGCATGGCCGCCGACACCCTGCTTGGCGGTGGTCACGCCGGCTACCGCATTTACCCCTGTCTGGATGGCCGGGTGGCGCTGGCCGCGCTGGAGCCACACTTTGCCCGGTCGTTGTGCTTGCTGGCCGGTGTTGCCTGGACTGATTTCGGCGTGATGCTGGTGCCCGCCACGCGGCAAGCCATTGCCGAGTTTGTCAGCAAACTGAGTCGTCAGGCACTCGAAGCCTTGTCGCAGCAGCATGATATTCCGCTGCACACGCTACCCTAACTATAGCTTCTAGCGCAGGTAGCTATTGGGCTACAAGCCATTTTCTTATAAACTTTGGGGCAACAGTATCACTGCATAGATTGCGGCGAAGCAGTGGTGTGCTCAAATTGGCCGATGACACCCGAACTGCTTTATTTTCACGACCCGATGTGCAGCTGGTGCTGGGCTTTTCGCCCGGTCTGGACGGACTTGTGCGCCCAGTTGCCCGTTGGCATGACCGTGCGGCGCGTGGTGGGCGGCCTGGCACCAGACAGTGATGTGCCCATGCCACCTGACATGCGCGCCAAGCTCAAAGGCACCTGGCAAACGATTGAGCAGCGCGTGCCCGGTACCCGCTTCAACTTTAGCTTTTGGGATGTCTGCACGCCCCGGCGCTCAACCTACAACGCCTGTCGCGCGGTGCTGGCGGCAACACGGCTGGCGCCCACGCTTGAAGATCCGATGATTCACGCGATTCAACAAGCCTATTACCTGCAAGCGCGCAACCCTTCAGACATCAGCACACTGGCAGACCTGGCCGTTGACATCGGTCTTGACCGCGCGCATTTTGCGGCTGAGTTGACCGGTGCTGAGGTGCAGCGAAGCCTGGAAGAAGAGATTGCCTTGGCACACAGTGCGCCCATCAACGGTTTTCCGAGTCTGGTCGTGCATGTGCCGCTGGGGATGCGTCCTATCAAACTGGACTATCTGAATTCTGCACCCATGCGCCAGCAAATTGCAGCCATGTTGAAGTTGACCTGAAATCCGTCAAACTGCAGGACCCATGACAAAACCTTCGCGCCTTGGCCCTCCCCGAAAACCGCGCGTGGCGCTGTGGCTGGCCCTGGCTTTTATTCTGGGGCTGATTGGTTGGTGGGAATTGGCTGTACCCCGCGCACCAACGGTGGCAACCATGCAGCCTGTCGCCATGGCCCAGCCTGCGGGCAGTGAGGTGGCGGTGTTTGCTGGCGGCTGCTTTTGGTGCACCGAGGCTGACTTTGACAAGCTGCCGGGTGTGTTGTCCACCACCTCAGGCTACACCGGTGGCAAAACCGCCAACCCCACTTATGCCGAAGTCGCCAGCCATGCCACTGGCCATGCCGAGGCGGTGCGGGTGGTGTTTGACCCGAAACAGGTCAGCTACCTGCAGTTGCTGGACTACTTTTGGCGCAGCATCGACCCCACCGCCAAAGACCGCCAGTTTTGCGACATTGGCACGCCCTACCGCACGGCCATATTTGCCGCCACGCCTGCGCAGTTGCAAATGGCCAAAGAGTCGCTGGCGGCGCTGGCGCTGTCCAAACCGTTTGCCGAACCGATTCAAACCCAGATCGTGATGCTGGATGACTTTTCTCCGGCTGAGGATGAGCATCAAAACTACCACCAGAACAACCCGGTGCGCTATAACTACTACCGTAGCAGTTGTGGCCGAGATGCCCGCCTCAAGCAGTTATGGGGGGACCCAGCTGCAAAAAATAATTGATGAACAAAATGACCTCTAGCCCTTTTAGCACTAGCGCTTACCGCTATTATTTGTGATAATCATCTTAGCCAAACTCCAAGTTGAACTACTCCCCATCATGAACTATTGCCCCACCGAGAGACAATTGTTTTGAGTGACGCTGAAGAACCAGCAAGCAGAGTGTTTGGCATCCAAGGCAGGCTCGGTGCAAGAGTTGAATTTACTCACGCGACTAGGTCTACAAAGGCAATCGTTGGTTGTCCTGCATCCATTGACCGAATTTGGGCACCCATCAAATAGATCCCGATCCTTGTCGTCGTTGCTTGCATGGTCTTTGCCTTTTTTGACCTGCACACCACCAATAATTGACACCCGACGGCCTTCGACGATTTTCGATACCAGATAAGAGAAAGTTTGTTTCGCCAATCTTCTCTTTGGTCACCGGAAGGAGGATACTGGTGGCGTGTTCAGCGACGGATGCTCAGAGCACTCCTGTTGGATATTGACATTTTGCCAATTTTTCGGGTTCAGCTTGGATCATTGCTGCACAAGCCCAGTATTCGCTGCGCTGATAAAACTCGCCCAACATGCTCACGACTAATCGCAAGCATCAAACCATCAAATCACACAAACTGCGTGCAATGACCTTGGTGGCGCGGCGCAGGTCTTCCAGGTCGAGCCGCTCATCGGCGCGTTTGGCGTGTGACTCCAGCACGGTTCGCGGGCCGGCACCGTAGATCACTCCAGGAATACCACGTTCGACAAACAAGCGCACATCGGTATACAGCGGGGTACCCAGCGCTGGAATGTCTTCACCAAACACGGCTTTTCCGTGCTTCTGAATGGCATCGACCAGCGGAAGGTTGCCAGGCAGTGGTTTCATGGCCTGGGCCAACAGCATGCGCCGGATATCTACACTGATGCCGGGCAGCGTGGCCACGGTTTGCGTGATCAGTTCACGCAGGGTGGCTTCGACCTGCGCAGCATCTTCTTCGGGAATCATGCGCCGGTCGAGCTTGAAAGTCACCTTGCCGGGGATCACATTGGTATTGGTGCCGCCCTGAATCAGGCCAACGTTCAGATACGGATGGGTGATGCCTTCAACCTGTGAGCAGATGTTGGCGCGGTAATGGTCATTTTGCGCATACAGCACGCCCAGAATCTTGACGGCAGCCTGGAGCGCGTCGACACCTGACTGGGGAATGGCGGCATGCGCCATCTGGCCGTGCACGGTGACCTCAAGCTGCAGGCAGCCGTTGTGCGCGGTGATCACCTGGTAGCTAAACCCGGCGGCAATCATCAGGTCAGGCTTTGTCAAACCTTTGGCCAGTAGCCAGGCCGGACCAACTTCGCCGCCAAATTCTTCGTCATAGGTCAGCAGCAGGTCGATCTGACCGTGCTGCGGCCTGGCCACGGCTTCCAGCGCGCGGATGGCAAAGGCGTAGGTGGAAAAGTCGCATTTGCTGACTGCAGCGGCGCGGCCATAGATCTTGCCGTCTTCAATTTCGCCGCCATAAGGGTCGTGCGTCCAGCCCTCGCCAGGTGGCACCACGTCGCCGTGGGCATTGAGCGCAATGGTTTTGCCGCCTGGGCCGTACTGGCGGCACACGATCAGGTTGGTGATGCTTTGCAGACCGGCATCTGCCACCAGTTCAGGCGGCACCGGGTACCTGTCTGCGCTCAACCCCATGGCGCCAAACAATTCAGCGGCACGCTCGGCGTGTGGCGCGTTGTTACCGGGTGGTGTGTCGGTGGGCACACGGATAAGCGCTTGCAGAAAAGCCACTTGTTCGTCAAAGTGGGCGTCAATCCAGGCGTCGAGTTGGGTGTAGGTTGTCATCGGGGGGGGTCTCGGGGTGGTTTTATTGTTCATGGGAGGCTTGGGCGTAGCCCGGGCGGGGGGGGGACTGGGCAACCAGCGCACGGGTTAACGCTGAACAAGCAGGCATCACAAACGGTCCATTCCAGTCACCTGCTCCAGCAGATGCATAAACGCATCTACGGCCAGTTGCATGTCATCGTTGCTGGTGGATTCAAGCGGGTTGTGGCTGATGCCGGCATTCTGGCCGCGCACAAACAGCATGGCTTGCGGCATGATGTCGTGCAGTTTCATGGCGTCGTGGCCGGCACCGCTGGGCAGGCGGTGAATGGGCAGGCCAAGTGCCGTCACAGCAGCTTCCCAGCGCTGCTGCCAGGCTGGCGCACTGGGGGCGGCGCTGGCGCGCAGGGTTTCCTGCACTGTAAAAGCCAAACCGCGCCGGGTGCAAATTTGCTGCAGTTTTGCTAGCACGTCACGCTCAAGGGTATTGCGCTGCAGGTCATTGGGGGCCCGCAAATCGAGGCTGAAGGTACAGCGCCCCGGCACCACGTTGACACTGCCTGCTGGCACATTCAACTGGCCCATGGTGGCCACACTGTCACCGTCAAGTGCTGCGCGCTGCTCCAGGTACAAGGCCAACTCTGCCACCGCGCAGGCGGCATCGCGGCGCTGGTTCATCGGCGTGGTGCCGGCATGGCTCGCAATGCCGATCACCTCGCCGGTGTAGCGCACGCTGGCGTTGATCGACGTGACCACGCCCAGCGGCAAGTTCAGCGCATTGAGCACCGGGCCCTGTTCGATATGCACTTCGACAAAACCCAGGTAATCGGCCGGGTTTCGCTTGAGCGTGGCGATTTGGGTCAGCACGGCAGCCGCATCGGCATCGGGCGCGCACAGCCCCGCCTGCTGCATGGCCGCCAGCATCGACACCCCTTGGGCATCGGTTTGCGTCAGCCAGTCGGGCTGAAAGTCACCCACCAGTGCACCCGATCCCAAAAACGTGGCCTTAAAGCGCTGGCCTTCTTCCTCGGCAAACGCCACCAACTCAATGGCAAAAGGTAGCCGTCGACCCGCGCGCTGCAACTCGCGCACGCAGGCCATCGGCACAAAAATACCCAGGCGGCCGTCGTATTTGCCGGCGTTGCGTACCGTGTCATAGTGGCTGCCAGTCAGAAGGGTCTTGGAACCTTCAAGCGCCTTAGGGCTGTAGCCCTTGTTCTGATTGCGCTGATAGCTATTGATTTCAGAGCTATCCGGGTCAAAATGCGGCTTGATTGGTGCCAAGGCCGGGTTGAGCTCGACATTTGGCGCGAGGTAAGTCAGGGCCTCGTAGCGGCCCACCACGTTACCCACCGCGTCGATATGGGCACTGTCAAAACCGCACTCCAGCATCCAGCCCTGAATACGCTGCGCGCAGGCGCGGTGTGCGTCGCTCAGATAAGTGACCGTGAGCTGGCCGTGCTCGGCGTAGCCTGGTTCCGAAAATTCAGCCAGCGCCTCCTGCCAGTCCCACACCACATTGCCAAGCTCGGGCGTGATGCCAAATTTGTCATTCAGCCGAATTTCGGCAATGCGGTGGATATTGCGCAGGCACTCCTGCAGCTCAAAGTCGGGGTGGCCGTGCAGGCGGCGCTCAAAGGTGGCAATGATCTCGGCGCGGCTCAAGCCAGTGCCTCGCGGGCCGCGCACCGCCAGAATGAACGGAAAGCCAAACTTGGCGTTGTAGTCGGCATTGAGCCGTTGCAGTTTGGCGAATTCGTCGGCGCTGCAATTCGTCAGTCCGGCCTTGCTTTGCTCGTTGGTCGATTCGGCGGTCAGGTTTTGGCTGACCATGGCTTTGCCGGCCAGCTCGGGGTGGGCGCGGATCAGCGCCACTTGTTGCTCGCGCGGCGCAGCGGCCAGCACCTGGGTCATCAGGTGTTTGAGATGGTGGACGGACTGGAACGGGCGTTGTTTCAGGGCTGCTTCGGCGATCCAGGGGGAGTGTTCGTACAAGCCGTCTAGCAGTTGCAGGGCCTCTGGCAGCAGCACGGTGTTTAGTTGGTTGAGTGTTAATGTCATATGCTTTTTTCCCCACTCACTCCCCCCGCCCTCTCCCGCCCCGCCGGGCGGAAGAGGGAGCCTAACAGCCCTATGTGGCCGGTGGGCTGACGTTGGCCGGTGATTGGGGATGTGCTGTTGGATGGTCGCTTTTGGGTTGTGGTTTTGGTGTTGTGGGCCGCAGAATTGGGGTCAGAGCCCCATTCGGGGGCGCCTAAGTGCCGAATTTCCTTCTGCTGGGCCGAATGGGGATCCGACCCCAAATCTGCTGCATCGGTCGCGTCGAAACCCACCCCCAATTGCCGTTGAGCAATGCACTTGCCATTTGCCCCAGCAGTGTCCAGCCAGGCCAACGCGGTGGGGGGACGCCGATTTCTGGTACTCCAGTATGAGGTGGCCGCACACCGGGTTGGCCTGGCGGGTTCAGTCGCACAGCTGTTCCACGGGGATCGCCTGCCGGGCTTGGCCTCACAGAACTTCCAATGGTAGCGCCCAGCAGCAGTTAAGTTACAAATCGCCAATCGGGACCGAATGGCACGCCGGATGCCTAAGAAAGCCCGCCGAGCGACTGCCAATAAACCCACCGGCAACGCAGGATTGTTGACCACCGATTGCACCACAGGCGATTTAGACGAGGTGTCCGGACTAAAACGGAAATCATCGATCAACATCTTTTACTCTCGAAAAAAGAGCAGCTTGCGCAATAACAGCAAGGGCTAGAGGCTTAAAAAGTACTAAAAATGCCAATCAACGCAACCCCCTACGCGTCAAACGGATGCACTGCCCGCCAATGCCGCGCAATGTCGAGGCGCCGACACACCCACACCTTGTCAAAGCGGGCAATGTGGTCCAGAAAGCGCTGCAGCGCGGTGATGCGCCCGGGCCGACCCAGCAGGCGGCAATGCATGCCCACGCTCATCATTTTGGGCGCGTTCAGCCCGGCCGGGTCACCTTCTGCGTACAGCGCATCAAAGGTGTCTTTCAAGTATTGGTAAAACGGATCGGCGTGTGAATAGCCTTGCGGCAAGGCAAAACGCATGTCGTTGCAGTCAAGCGTGTAGGGCACGATCAGCTGCGGCACCACCGCACCGTCAGTTTTTTGTACCTGCATCCAGAATGGCAGGTCGTCGCCATAGTAGTCGGCGTCGTACTCAAAGCCACCAAAGTCGGCCACCAGCCGGCGCGTGTTGGGACTGTCACGCCCGGTGTACCAGCCTAGCGGGCGCTCGCCCATCAACCCGGTCAAAATTTCCATGCCGCGTGCCATGTGCTCGCGCTCCACGGCTTCGGGCAGGTTTTGATAATGAATCCAGCGCCAGCCATGACAGGCAATCTCGTGTCCCATGCTCTGACAGGCCTGCACCAGCTCGGGGTAGCGCTCCAGTGCCATGCTCACGCCAAACACGGTAAGCGGCAGACCGCGCTGCTCGAACTCGCGCAGGATGCGCCAAACGCCGGCGCGGCTGCCATATTCGTAAATGCCCTCCATGCTGATGTGCCGGTCCGGGAAGCTGGCCGGGTTGAACATCTCCGACAAGAACTGTTCACTGCCGGCGTCGCCATGCAGCACGCAGTTTTCGCCACCCTCCTCGTAGTTCAGCACAAACTGCACCGCAACACGCGCCTGATTGGGCCACTGGGCGTGTGGCGGTGTCGGGCCGTAACCTTTTAAATCGCGTGGGTAAGTCTGGGTACTGTCGTAATGATTCATGGGGTGCCAATTTAAACCGGCCGAGGCCAGAGCCAATGCAGGCTGGCATGATAGCTGCATGAATGATCGTGACTACACTTCCACCTTATTTCAAGGACACACCGATGGGATTGAGTACACATGTGTTGGACACCATGCACGGCACACCGGCCGCAGGCATGTCGGTGGCGCTGTGGGCCACTGATGGCCCGCAGGCGCGCTGTATCAAGGCCTTTGTGCTGAACCAGGACGGGCGCAATCCCGATGGTTTGCTGCTTGACGCTGCCAGCCTTAAAAAAGGCACTTACAAGCTGGTGTTTGAAGTAGCGGCGTATTTCAAGGCGCGCGGTGTGGCATTGCCCGAGCCCAATTTTCTGGACCGGGTGAGCCTGGACTTTGGTGTGGCGCAGCCTGAGCAGCATTACCACGTGCCGCTGCTGGTGAGCCCCTGGAGCTACTCAACCTATCGGGGATCGTGATGGTCTTCAATTGGGAACAGAGCTGGTTCGCTGCGCTTAGCGCATTTCATTTTTAAATCATTCGTGTCTAGGCATCGAGCCGCAGACATTGCAGACGCAAGACAAGGTGTGATAACAACGACATGGATGATTTAAAAAGGAAATCAGGTCTGTCTCGCAATGCGGGCAGCCGACATCCGACGATCAGTTGGGGACAGAGCTGGCTCGCTGCGCGTAGCTCAGGTCTGTCCCGCAATGGGGGCAGCCGACATCCGACGATCAGTTGGGGACAGAGCTGGCTCGCTTCGCGTAGCTCAGGTCTGTCCCGCAATGTCTCAGTATTGTCCTTCTGTCAAAGTATCGAGCTGGAAGGTGCCGCTGCGATGCCACAGCCAGGTGTCGGTGTAGGTGACCCGGCCCAGGCGGGCAGGTACCGGGTACGGTGCAGCGTAGCGCACGGTGCGCTCGATTTCAGCGATCACCTCAGGCGCGTGTTTGGGGGCACGCATCCAGCTGATGTTGGTGACACGCCCGCGCCCGTCCACATCAACCTGCAATACACCAATGGCATACAGCAGCGGGGGCATCTTGCCTTGATAGATGCGGTCCTGGTTTTTTTCGTACAGGTGGGCGGCGGCGTCTTTGCGGTATTCGCGTGCGGTTCTGGCTTGGGACGCCTGCACAGGCTTGGCAGGTACCGGGGTGGTACCGGGAGCTGGGCTCACCGCAGGGCCGGGATCGGCAGGCTTCAAGGGTGGCATAGGTGGCAAGGGCGTGGAGGTGCAACCGGCCAGCAACGCCACCAAACATGCGATGGCTTTGGAGGCGGACGACAACCCGCAAAGCTTGCGAACCGGGGTCAAGACAGTTTTGGTCATGGGGCGTGTCATGATGTATCAGGCAACAACAGCCCGTACTGTGCCCTAAAAACAGGGGCTTGGGAGTTGCCATCTCTCCAAAAGGGTAAGGGTTTGTGACAGCAACTGAACAATTTTTGATGCACTTGGCCCGGCATGACGCCATGCTGGTGACCGTGCAGGCGTCACGGGGCTCGGTACCGCGCGATGCGGGCGCCTGGATGGCGGTGTTTTCAGATACCGCTTTGGGCACCATCGGCGGCGGCCACCTGGAGTGGCAAGCCCTGATTGAAGCCCGTAAGCAGCTCACCCACCCCTCGGCAGTGCAGGTCGTGCGCTATGCGCTGGGCCCTTCGCTGGGGCAATGCTGTGGCGGCGAAGTGCAGTTGCGCTTTGAACCGGTATCAGGTGCCGATGCACCCAGGTTGCGCCAGCGCTTTGAATCCGAGCAAAGCCACTGGCCCCTGGTCGCCCTGTTTGGCGCTGGGCATGTTGGCAAGGCACTGGTGCGGGTATTGGGCCATTTGCCCCTGCGGGTGCGCTGGGTTGACAGTCGTGACGAGGTTTTTCCGGACCCGTTGCCACACAATGTGGTGTGTGAACACGCTGACCCGGTACAGGCCGCTGTGAATGACCTGCCTTCCGGCACCCAGGTGCTGATCATGAGTTTTAGCCACGCAGAAGACCTGGAGGTGGTGCGCGCTTGCCTGCAGCGTCAGCGGGCGCACGCTGATCTGGGCCTGATTGGCTTGATTGGCAGCCGATCCAAATGGGCTACTTTCAAGCACCGCTTGCAGGAGCGCGGATTTTCCGAGGCCGAACTGACACAGGTCACCTGCCCGGTGGGCATCCAGGGCATTGGCGGTAAACAGCCGGCAGTCATCGCCGTGGCCGTTGCAGCACAAGTCTTGCAAGTGCTTGCGGCAACCCACTCTGACGCCCAGCCGCCCAGCGGCAACGCAACTTCGACGAAAGAAACATGATGGAAAGTTATTACCTTGACTGGGCCAACCTGCTGTTGCGCTGGGTGCACGTGATCACCGCCATTGCCTGGATTGGCTCATCGTTTTATTTTGTGTTTCTTGACAGCAGTCTCACCCCTCCGGTGGACGAAGACTTGAAAAAGCAGGGCGTCAGTGGCGAACTATGGGCCGTGCACGGCGGCGGGTTTTACCACCCGGTCAAATTTGCGGTGCGCCCGCCGCAATTGCCAGCCCACCTGCACTGGTTTTACTGGGAGGCCTACAGCACCTGGCTAACCGGGTTTTCGCTGTTTACTGTGTCGTATTTGTACAGCGCCAGCACTTACCTGATCGACAAGTCGAAAATGGACTGGCTGCCCTGGCAAGCCATCACCGTGGCCTTGTTGTTTCTGGTGGTGTTCTGGCTGTTGTACGACCTGGTCTGCCGCATTTTTGGTCAACGCAAGAACGGTGACGCGATCGTCGGAGCCATTGTGCTGGTGCTGGTGTGTGGGGCAAGCTGGCTGACTTGCCATTGGTTTTCGGGGCGCGCAGCGTTTTTGCTGACCGGTGCGATGTTGGCTACCACCATGAGCGCCAACGTGTTTTTCTGGATCATTCCCGGCCAGCGCAAGGTGGTGGCGAGCATCAAGGCCGGGGAGCCGGTGGACCCGATTCATGGCCAACGTGGCAAGCAGCGCAGCGGGCACAACACCTACTTCACCCTGCCGGTGCTGTTTGCCATGCTCAGTGGCCACTACAGCTTTACTTACAGCCACCCGCAGAATTGGCTGGTGCTGATCTTGCATTATGTTCGCCGGGGCCGCCATTCGCCAGTTTTTTGTGATGCGCCATGGCTTCAAACTGGGCCGCAACGCCAACCCACTGCCCTATGCGCTGGTGGGCATGGCCGTGATTGCGGCTTTGGTGCTCTGGCTCAGGCCCGAACCACAGGCGACGCTGTTGCAAGGCGCTACACCTTCAGTAGCTACCGGCGCAGGTACGACGGGGGCTACAAGCCAAATTAGCTATAAAACACTGCAAACCGTGCTAGAGCAGCGCTGCTACCTGTGCCACGGGGCGCAGGTGCAGATGAAAAACGTGCGGCTCGATTCACCACAAAACGTCAAGTTGCACGCCCAAAACATCTACCAGCAGGCGGTGGTGAGCAAGATCATGCCCATGAGCAACACCACCCAAATCACCGCGGCCGAGCGCCAGATCATTGCGCAGTGGTTTGAGTCTGGCGCACCTGTGGAGTAACAGCAGCCTACTCAAGCCGTGTGATCGACACAGGCTTGAAGCCCAGATCAGCGAGCTTGCCTTTGCGTGCACGCAGACCACGCGCATTGTTCAGGCTGCGAATCTCCAGCGTTTCGTCGCGCGGCTTGCCACCCCGGCCCGCGCCGTCAATGCGAATGCTGCGGGTATAGGCAGCGGCACCCGCCAGGGTATCTTTGTCCTGCAAGTCAAGCAACATCAGACCGCGCCCGCCGTTGCTCATGGTCTTGAGTTCGCTCAGTTCAAAGGTCAAAATCCGCCCCCCGGTCGAAGCGCAGGCCACATGGCTGGCCATGGGGAACGGTTGGCTGCCCGACTCACACACCACCACCGAAGGCGCGCACAGGGTTTCACCGTCATTGATGGTGACAAAAGCCTTGCCTGCCTTAAACTTGCTGACCATGTTCTCAACCGACGCCATAAAGCCGTAGGCGCCCGAGCCCGACAGCAGCAGGCTGGCATTCATCGGCCCGGCAAAGTAATACAGCAGCTGGGTGCCGGCTTCAAGCTCGATCAGGCTGGTGATGGGTTGGCCGTCGCCACGACCGCCCGGCAGCAAAGACACTGGCACCGAATAGACCCGGCCATTGCTGCCAAAGGCCAGCAACACATCAACCGAGCGGCATTCAAACGTGCCGTACAACGCGTCGCCCGACTTGAAGGTGTAGTCCGCTACGCTACTGCCAGCCGCTGACACGGTGGTCGAAGCGCTGGCCCCTGACGCAGCCTTGTCCTTCGCCCAGCCTTTTTGCGCGCGCACCCAGCCTTTTTGACTGACCACCACAGTCACTGGTTCATCGACCACCTTGATCTCAAGCACAGCTTTTTTCTCGGCCTGGATCAGGGTGCGGCGCGGATCGGCGAAAGTTTTGGCGTCCGACTCGATTTCCTTGATCATCAGGCGCCGCAAGGTGGCGGTGCTGCCCAGGATTTCTTCGAGCTTTTGCTGCTCAGAGCGCAAACTGCTGAGTTCCTGCTCGATTTTGATAGCCTCAAGCCGCGCCAGTTGGCGCAAGCGGATCTCCAGAATATCTTCTGCCTGTCGGTCTGAGAGCGCAAAACGGGCGATCAGCGCAGCTTTCGGCTCGTCACTTTGACGAATGATGGCTATCACCTCGTCAATGTTGAGCAGCACCAGCGCCCTGCCCTCCAGGATGTGGATGCGGTCCAGCACCTTGGCCAGCCTGTGCCGACTGCGCCGCTCGATGGTGTTCTGCCTGAATGCAATCCACTCGGTGAACATCTGGCGCAGCGACTTCTGCGTGGGCCGCCCATCCAGTCCAATCATCGTCAGGTTGATCGGGCTGGTGGTTTCCAGGCTAGTGTGCGCCAGCAAGGTGTTAATCAGCTCTTGCTGGCCGATGCGGCTGGTTTTGGGCTCGCAAACCAGGCGCACCGCCGCGTCTTTGCTGGACTCGTCACGCACACCGTCGAGAACCGCCAGCAGCGTGGCCTTGGCCTGGTTTTGCTCCAGGCTCAGCGCCTTTTTGCCGCCCTTGACCTTGGGGTTGCTCAGTTCTTCGATTTCTTCGAGTACACGCTGGGTGCTCACCCCCGGCGGCAGTTCGGTCACCACCATTTGCCACTGACCACGCGCCAGGTCTTCAATCTTCCAGCGCGCGCGGCATTTGAGCGAGCCCCGGCCACTGCGATAGGCCTCGGCAATTTCACCCGCGCTGCTGATGATTTGGCCACCGCCCGGAAAATCCGGCCCCTGAACAAGCGCAAACAGTTCATCGTCGGTGAGTTCAGGCGTTTTGATCAGTGCCACACAGGCATCGGCCACCTCGCGCAGGTTGTGGCTGGGAATTTCGGTGGCCAGGCCCACCGCAATGCCGCTGGCACCGTTGAGCAAGGCAAACGGCAGGCGTGCGGGCAGCAGGCGCGGTTCTTCGGTGGATCCGTCGTAGTTAGGCACAAAATCGACCGTGCCTTCGTCGATTTCATCGAGCAGCAGGCTGCTGATCCTGGCCAGGCGCGCCTCGGTGTAACGCATGGCGGCCGCACCGTCGCCATCACGACTGCCAAAGTTGCCGTGGCCGTCGATCAAGGGGTATCGTTGCGAGAAATCTTGCGCCATGCGCACCAGCGCGTCGTAGGCGGCGCTGTCGCCGTGTGGGTGATAACGACCCAGCACATCACCCACCACTCGGGCGCTCTTGACCGGCTTCGCACCCACATTGCCGTTGGCGCCGCCAAAACCCAAGCCCATGCGGCTCATGGCGTACAAAATGCGCCGCTGCACCGGCTTCTGGCCGTCGGTAACGTCTGGCAGCGCACGACCCTTGACCACACTCAGGGCGTATTCCAGGTAAGCGCGTTGGGCGTAACTGGCCAGGCTGGGTGCGTCGTCGCCCTCAGGTGAATCGGGTTGTGGCGGAATGGTCTGGAGGGTGTCAGTCATGAAATGCTAGGGTACTGTGCTCTTACTAATATAGCTGCTTACGTAATAAATACGGGGGCTAGAGAGTGATTTGTTATACAAACTGTGGATCTGACAGCGTAGGGTAGTTTAGGGCTTGACTTTGGTTTATAAATTGGTGGCGGCTTGAATGGTGCTTGCGTTAATGGTGCTTGAGTCGAGATTTGCGCCCTGAACCCGCGAAGCGGGTGGGTATGGCGGCACTCCTCATACTGGAGTACCAGAAATCGTCCTGCCGCCATACCCACCCGCTTCGCTAGAAGCTTGCAGCGTAAATCTCGCTTGACCGTCAAAGTGTTTCAAACCAGCACTTGATCTTGAGTGCCATCAGTTTTCGCCGCTCTTCCAAAAATTCTCGAAAGTCTTTGATCTCTCCGTTGAGCATGTTTGGCGACAAGCAATTCGCCTGCAGGTTATCCACCAGTTGCTGCCGATCGACAATTCCGCCATAGCGAGCTGGGTATCCGCTGACCTGCTGCGCCAATTCGCCAAAATACACATTTGGCGCTTTGGCACCCACTGCAATATTGATTTCGTTTTGCGCAATCACATAGTTGGCAATCTGGTTGTAGGTGGCGCTAGACAGCCCAAGATTTTTCAAATACTGTCGCGGATAGACGTGGTGGACGTCAGCACGGTTGAGCAACAAATCGGTGACTGTAATGGCCCGCGACAAAAAGCCTTTGTCGCCCAACTTAACCTGAGCCGCCTTGTAACAAAGGAAATACGGACTCTTGATCGAGGAGGTGTCCATGAACTGCGGCAACATGCCCGTCCAAAAGCTCTCAGGCAGTTCGTTCGGGATTACGGACTCAACGTAAGTCGCCACGCCACGTTCATCGATTTGTCGGATATCAAAATCAAACTGGGATTCTGGTGAGCCACTGTACCGACCACGTAAAACCGACATCGCGTACCAACGTCTGACCAGTTGCTCCAGTGCAGCCGGTGCTACCTTTTCCTTGCGGCCACGCAAATAAACAATGTATGCAAAGTTCAGCGCATTTTGGCTGCTGACCAGATCACTTGTAATAAACCCTGCAGACCTCAAAATCATCGTGATTCGATCAAAGTGGGTTTGATTGATGAAGGCAAGAATTCCACTTTTCAGGCGCTTGAAAGAGTCCTCCGCAATCACGTCCTCGTATTGTTTGGTCTCGAAGTTCCGCCCAGATAGCAGTGCTACTAAGTCTTGAAGTTTGCCCCGACCAAATTCCGATGTGAAGGCGACCCTCAACATGTCGGTGTAATTGGGGTCGTAAATGTCATCGTTGACGTCACAAATCCATTTCATTTTTCCGTAAAACTCAGACGCCACGAAGGCTTTGTCACCTTTTTCAATTTTGGCTTTGAACTCGGGTGCGACCGCCAGATGACAAAAGTAGTCGATTGCTTTACGCAAAACATTGCCACCGTAGCTTTCATTGACGGCAATTTTGGACATGGCAAAGTCTGCTTGTGACAGCGCCGCGCCAGTTGAATTCACCCGAATGAATATTTCTGTAACGGTTTCAATATCGAGATCCTCGGCTAACTCGATCACACCAACATGGTTGTGAACGATGCCCCTCAGCTTCTCAATGACCTTGAAGATCAGGTCTTGAGAACAACCGGAATTGGCGGCACAGTAAGCAGTGACCATCTGAAAGACGCTATTGGCCGGGTTAAATACTTGGGCCACATCCGGCAACCAAGCCGAGTTCTTTCGGATCGCTGGATTGGATACTTCAAATTTCTCCTCTTGCGGATTGAAGGCAATTCGAATCTGGACCGTTTCATAGTCTTCAGTCAATACCTCGACACCCAACAATGAGGCCATCAACGCCGTCACGCGCTGCTGACCATCGATCAAAATTCTTTTGCCAGCAGAATGCGTGCCATCTTTGAGCTTGACTGTTGGATTGCGCCACGCGATCAGGTAACCAACGGGAAATCCCTGATACAGAGAATCCAGCAAATTGCGAACCCGGGTCGCTTCCCAGACAAAAGGCCGCTGTATTTCTGGAATGGCAATCTCACCAGATTTGACCCATGCCAGCAGGGTTTCAACGGGGTGGGGCGTGACGGAATAGCGTTGCGTTGACATTTTCTTTCCCTTTGGAGCGGCTCTCCAGCACAGCCGAATATTGGACCGAGACCCAACGACTGGATGGTCAAATTGTCTGTCAAAGTTTAGCGAGCAAATCCGTCAACAAATGCCATCACAATCTGCATTGGCTTTTTGACTTCACTTTCAGGCTGTTCACAAATCAGTTGCTTGGCACAGGAGCCCACAGGGGCGGATGCCGATTTCTGGTACTCCAGTATGAGGTGTCCGCCCCTGTGGGCTCCTGTACAGGGCGCAACCAAAAACCAGCAGTAGCCCCGATTTATTAGGCAATTTAGCCTCCAGCCCCTATCAATAAAGCACAAGCAGCTACAGCAGCAATAGCTAAACATCCACCTCCACCGAATCCCCATGCAACTCCATCAGGTCACGCCGCGCCCCCGCCTCGCCCTTTCCCATCAGCTTGGTCATCAGTTCTGCGGTCTGCGTGGTATCCAGATTACCCAAACCAACTTGCAACAAGCGCCGCGTATCCGGGTTCAGCGTGGTGTCCCACAACTGCTCGGCGTTCATTTCTCCCAAACCTTTGAAGCGACTGATGGCCCAGGCACCTTCGCGCACACCCTCTTTTCGCAGCTTGTCCAAAATCGCGGTTAACTCACCCTCATCCAGCGCATAGGCTTTGGACGCTGGCTTTTTGCCGCGCGCCGGCGCATCCACCCGAAACAAGGGCGGGCGCGCCACATAAATATGCCCGGTTTCGATCAGCTTGGGAAAGTGTTTGAAAAAAAGCGTCAACAGCAGCACCTGGATGTGCGAGCCATCCACATCCGCATCGCTCAGAATACAAATCTTGCCGTAGCGCAGGCCACTTAGATCGGGCGAATCGTTGGCGCCATGCGGGTCCACGCCGATCGCCACGGCGATATCATGGATTTCGGTGTTGGCAAACAACCGGTCACGTTCGACCTCCCAGGTGTTGAGCACCTTACCGCGCAAGGGCAACACGGCCTGGCTTTCCTTGTCACGACCCATTTTGGCGCTACCGCCGGCCGAGTCGCCCTCCACCAGAAACACCTCGTTCTGCGCCAGATCGCGGCTTTCGCAGTCGGTCAGCTTGCCGGGCAGCACCGCCACGCCTGAGCCTTTGCGTTTTTCGACCTTTTGCCCGGCCTTTTGCCGTGACTGGGCGGCCTTGATGGCGATCTCGGCCAGCTTTTTGCCGTATTCCACATTCTGGTTCAACCACAATTCCAGTGCTGGCCGCACAAAGCCTGACACCAGGCGCAGCGCATCGCGTGAATTCAGTCGCTCCTTAATCTGACCCTGAAACTGCGGGTCGAGCACTTTGGTCGACAACACATAACTGGCACGGGCATACACATCGTCAGGCAAAAGCTTGACACCTTTGGGCAGCAATGAATGCATGTCCACAAAACTCTTCACCGCAGCAAACAGTCCGTCGCGCAAACCCGACTCGTGTGTGCCACCTGCCGTGGTGGGGATCAGATTGACATAACTTTCGCGCACGGGCTGGCCGTCTTCGGTAAACGCCACACACCAGGCCACGCCCTCGCCTTCGGCAAAACTCTCGTGCTGGGCGTCGGCAAAACCCTCGCCCTCAAACAAGGGGATGACTGGCTCCCCTGCCAAGGTTTGGGTCAGGTAGTCGCGAAAACCGCCTTTGAAAATCCAGGTCTGGGTCTCTTTGGTCTTTTCCAGCGTCAGGCTCACCGTCACGCCCGGCATCAGCACCGCCTTGCTGCGCAGCAAGTGCTCCAAGTGCGACATCGGCAAGACCATCGACTCAAAATACTTGGCATCGGGCCAGACCCGCACACAGGTGCCCGAGCGGCGCTCGCCGTCCCCGGCCGGGCGCACGCTCAGCGGCTCAATCACATCACCGCCTGAGAACACCAGCCGCGCCACCTGCTGCTCGCGGTAAGTGGTGGCTTCCAGCCGGCTGCTCAAGGCGTTGGTGACGCTCACCCCTACACCATGCAGACCGCCCGAGAAGCTGTAGGCACCACCCTTGCCCTTGTCAAACTTGCCACCCGCGTGCAACTGAGTAAATACCAGTTCGATCACCGGCGCGTTTTCAGTCGGGTGCAGGCCAAACGGAATGCCCCGGCCATCGTCCTCAATGCTGACCGAGCCGTCTAAATGTACCGTGACCTTGATCTTTTTGCCGTGGCCGGCCAGCGCCTCGTCGGCAGCGTTGTCCAGCACCTCTTGCAGGATATGCAACGGGTTGTCGGTGCGGGTGTACATGCCCGGGCGCTGCTTGACGGGCTCCAGGCCCTTAAGGACGCGGATCGAATTTTCGGAATATTCAGGGGTGGGTTTCGTGGCCATAGCGGCGCATTGTAATCACGCAACGCGCAATATACTGTATATAAAAACAGACTTTTGCATCAAGTTCGAACGCATCCAGACCACTTGCCTGCACCAATCTGGCTGATTCGTTATATTCCACAAATGTCACAACCTGCCCAAAACCTCTCCATTCAACAAGTCCTCATCTGCGGTGCCGCCATCGTCACGGTGTCCATGGGTATCCGCCATGGCTTTGGGCTTTGGTTGCAACCGATCACTCAGGAGCAAAACTGGAGCCGCGAAACCTTTGCTTTTGCACTGGCCATCCAGAACCTGGTGTGGGGGTTTGCGGGCATTTTTGCCGGCATGCTGGCCGATCGTTTCGGGGCTTTTCGGGTGATTTTTGCCGGCGCGGTTTTCTATGCACTGGGACTACTGGGCATGGCGTATGCCAGCACCCCGCTGATGTTCTCAATGACTGCTGGGGTGCTGATTGGGCTGGCCCAAGGGGGCACCACTTATGCCATTGTGTACGGGATTATTGGCCGCAATGTTCCGGCCAGCCAGCGCTCCACAGCGATGGGTATCACGGCAGCAGCCGGGTCATTCGGTCAATTTTTGATGGTGCCGACAGAGGGCTTTTTAATCAACAGTCTGGGTTGGCAGCAGGCGTTGGTGGCGCTGGCGGGTGCCTCCCTGTTGATGGTGCCGATCGCCTGGTGGCTGCGCGAACCAAATTTCGATGGTGGTGCCGGGCATGCTCGTGAGCAGTCCATTTTGGACGCCTTGCACGAAGCTTTCAAGTACCCCAGTTTCCAGCTGCTGATGGCAGGGTATTTTGTTTGCGGCTTCCAGGTGGTATTCATTGGTGTGCACATGCCAAGCTATCTGAAAGATCAGGGTTTGTCGCCGCAGGTGGCAAGTTACTCACTGGCGCTCATTGGACTGTTCAATGTTTTTGGCAGCTATGCAACAGGTGTATTGGGGCAACGGATGCAAAAAAAATACATCCTGGCGTTTATCTACCTGACCCGTGCAGTGGTGATCAGTGTGTTCTTGCTGGTGCCACTGTCGCCCATGAGCGTCTATGTTTTTTCTGCCGTGATAGGGTTGCTGTGGTTGTCAACCGTGCCCCCAACCAACGCTGCAGTGGCACAGATTTTCGGCATAGCCCATTTGTCCATGCTCAGTGGTTTTGTGTTTTTCAGCCATCAGGTTGGGTCTTTTCTGGGTGTCTGGCTGGGTGGTTATTTGTTTGACCGTTTCGGCAGCTACAACGTCGTCTGGTACATCGCCATTGCGCTTGGTGTGCTTGCAGCCCTGCTAAACCTGCCGATTCGCGAAGATCCGATCGTGCGCAGCGCCATCCCCAAGTCTGCGTGACAACATGAAACCGCTACAAAAATACTTGCTGGGAGGGTTTTTGCTCGTTGGGCTGGGAGCCACTTTTGCCATGTACGGTGGGCCTGACTTCATGATGACCTTGGCCAACCAGGTTTGGGCTTGTTTTTAGCCGTGTCAAGCAATATCACCATCCCGGCTGAGGCCTCCTGCACTACAACGCAAGCAACCGAGTGGGTACAACGCTGGTGTTGTTTGGCAACCAAGTCTGGACGTATGCTGGACTTGGCCTGTGGGTCTGGCCGCCACATGCACTGGTTCAAGCAGCAAGGGTTTCAGACTACTGGCGTGGATCGGGACCCCCAGGCGCTGTTGCTGGCCAGCCAGCACGGCCAAGTGGTTCAGGCCGACATTGAGAACTCGCCCTGGCCATTGATGTTTGGTGGGGAAGTCCAGTTGTTTGACGTGGTGGTGGTAACCAACTACCTGTGGCGCCCGTTGTTTCCCATGTTGCTGAGAAGCCTGGCGCCGGATGGGCTGCTGCTTTACGAAACATTTACCAAGGGCCACGAAACCGTGGGCCGCCCAACACGGCCTGATTTTTTGTTGCGCCCGGGCGAATTGCTACAGGTTTGCCGTGACCTGCATGTGATTGCATATGAAAACGTCTACTTGAGTCAGCCAGACCGATTTGTTCAACGGATTGCTGCAATGAACCAGGGCACTGTCAAGGATCATGGCACCCCGCCGCCCCGCTACCCACTCTCGCTAAAATAGTCAGCTTTCCTGTACTGGGTCCCTACCATGAGCTTTTTGACGCGTCCCATCACTGGCAGCATTGTTGCCATGGTCACCCCTATGTTGCCCGATGGCAGCGTGGACTATCCGACGCTGCGAAAGCTGGTGGACTGGCACATTGCCGAGGGCACCGACTGCATCGGTGTGGTCGGCACCACCGGTGAATCCCCCACGGTGAGCATGGACGAAAACTGCGAGGTGATTCGCGTGTCGGTCGAGCAGGCGGCGGGGCGTGTGCCGATCATGGCCGGCTGCGGCTCCAACTGCACCTCTGAAGCCATCGAACTGGCTACATTTGCCAAAAAGGTCGGGGCCGACTGCCAGTTGCAGGTGGTGCCGTACTACAACAAGCCCACGCAAGAGGGTCAGTACCAGCACTTCAAGGCCATCGCTGAGGCAGTTGACCTGCCAATGATTTTGTACAACGTGCCCGGCCGCTCGGTGGCCGACATGTCGGTCGACACCGCCTTGCGGCTGGCGCAAGTACCGGGTGTGATTGGCATCAAGGAAGCCACTGGCAATATTGACCGGGCGCAGTGGCTGATTCGTGAAGCTCCCAAGGGCTTTGCCATCTACTCGGGCGACGACCCGACCGCCGTGGCGCTGATGCTGTGCGGCGGCCATGGCAACATCAGTGTCACTGCCAATGTGGCACCGCGCCTGATGCATGAGCTGTGCGTGGCGGCGATTGCCGGCGACGTCAAACGCGCTATGGAACTGCAGTTCAAGCTGATGCCGCTGCACAAGAACCTGTTTGTGGAGGCCAACCCGATCCCCGTCAAATGGGCCATGTCACGCATCAACATGTGTGGCGGCACCTTGCGTCTGCCCATGACAGCTTTGACAGCAGCGAACGAAGGCGTGGTTGAAGACGCCTTGCGCGCTGTCGGCCTGCTGTAGGCCTTGGGTTTCAGACCCTATTTTTTTACCCGAAGGGACATTTGTGAACCATTCCTCCAGACTTTTGCTGCTGAGCCTGACACTGGCTTTAGGAGCCTGCTCGGTACTCCAAGGCGACAAGGTTGACTACAAAAGTGCCGGTAAGGCACCCACGCTTGAAGTGCCTCCTGATCTGACACAACTGTCGCGTGACAACCGTTATGCTGTGCCCGGTGCCCCGGTGACAGCCTCAAGTTTTCAAATTGGCCAAGCCACCAGCCAAAGCCTGCCTACCGGCTTGCTGACCGTGGGTGATGTGCGTATCGAACGAGCTGGGTCGCAGCGCTGGCTGGTGATTGACCGCCCCGCTGACAAACTTTGGGATCCCGTGAAAGACTTCTGGCAAGAGCGCGGTTTTCTGCTGAGCATGGACCAGGCCAATCTGGGCATCATGGAAACCGACTGGGCTGAAAACCGGGCCAAAATTCCTGATGACTTCATTCGAAATACCCTTGGCAAAGTACTCGACTCACTCTATTCAACCGGCGAGCGTGACAAATTTCGCACACGACTGGAACGCAACGCCAATGGTGGCACTGATATTTTCATTAGTCACCGGGGCATGATCGAAGTCTACAACTCCACGTCAAAAGATCAGACGGTCTGGCAGCCGCGCGCCGCAGATCCTGAGCTGGAGGCCGAGTTTTTACGGCGGCTGATGGTCAAATTGGGGGTGACGCAAGAGCAATCCAAAGCCCTGGTTGCCTCGGGTGTTCCAAAAAACAGTTCGCGTGTCACCAACGTCAATGGTCAGCCAACAGTGCAAATTGACGATGCCTTTGACCGCGCGTGGCGACGAGTGGGACTGTCGCTGGACCGCACCAATTTCACCGTTGAGGACCGGGATCGCAGCAAAGGCATTTACTTTGTGCGGTATGTTGCCCCGGTTGCCGACAAATCTGAGCCTGGCTTTTTTGGAAAGTTGTTCGGCTCAAGCAAGCCTGACAGCACACCCCAAAAATTCAGGGTGACGGTGGCCAGTCAAGGCAGCCAAACGGTGGTGTCGGTGCAAAACGCTGATGGTTCCACCGCTGCGGCTGCGGATGCGCAACGCATTGCAACGGTGCTTGCCGAAGATCTGAAATAGCCGGGTTTCACCCGCTGATGGCAAAGCGGGTGCCCGCCTCTTTGATGCCCCACAACAGTTCTACCAGTGCGGGGCTGTTGAGCAATGGCTCGCCGGCGATGATCAGCCAGTAGCCAGCGTCGTCCACCCAGAACGGCACAAAAGAATAACTGGGTAACAAAAATTCCGGGTCGGCGTGAAAAGAGATGTAGCTTGAGGCACCATGCCAGCCACGACGGGCTTGGCGCACGGCAAATTCGCCAAAGTCAGCCGCTGCAGCGCTCATGACATCTGCATCCTCCTGCTCAAAGCCGGATCGGCCTAAACAGAAGCCACCATCAGACGCCAGCACCACACGCCGCTCGCTAGACAGTGACGCGATCACGTGTTGTAGAAAATCATCCAGTTTGGCATCCGGGCCCTGCAACGGGCGCTGTAGCCGCTGAACCCAACCCTGTTTTTCATAGTCTTCAATGACGGTCTCACTGAAGCCGCCTTTCTTTGACCATGTTGGGGCGTCAAGTGTTCGGTCTTGGGTCAGCAGCACTTGCAAGCCTTGCGCCACGTCGTCCATTTTTGAATGTCCAAAAGCGCGCAAAACGCCAGCCGGAGTTAAGGTGAACCAGGCATTGTTCATGTTGAGGGAGTATGTTTGGGTGGTGATGCAGGAATAGCCGCTACCGCAAGTTCACGTAAAAAATCGCTGAGGTCATGCGGCGACATGCCAAGCTGATGCAAGCGTTCTTCAACCTGCGCCACTTCAATTTCTCTGAACGTCACAGAGGCGGCCAAGGCATCGCTGTTGCAGACGCGCAAGATCACGGGTTTGGGCGTGTTGCTGGCAACCCAACCATCGGCAGGGTGAACCACCAGACAGTGCTGCACCGTGAACCGGACTTCAAATGGCGTCCTGGCTTGCAAGCCTGCTGAGAGTTTGCGAAGCAGCAGAAATCGCTCAGCTGGCAGCAAAGACAGCTGCGCTGCCAAGTCATCCGGGCTCAGGCCGTGATCATCAGGGGCGTGCAAGACTCCCGCTGGGTCATCTTCCGCAACTTTCTCGGCGGGTGGTGTTGCAACCGTTGATACCGACAAACCGGGCAAAACAAATGCCTTGGGTAAGCTTGTAGCAGGCATTGGATTGCCCGCAGCAGCAGGTGGCAGGACCGACGAAGCAGGCTTTTTGTCGTCTTTAACAAGTGCTGCCGCCTGCGACAAGGCGCTTCGCATGGATTCAGCGTTGTAGGGTTTGCCCAGCCATATCCACTTTTGTTGCTGAAAACCGGCTTTGGCGCTGGGCCAGCTTGCATCATGTGACGACACCAGCAGAACGGCAACCGACTGGCCGGTGGCTAGCTGCAGTTGCGCCTGTGCCTGGGCCGAGTGCTGTGCCCATCCATGCGCCGCCAAGTCGACGACCAACACGTCAGCCCCTGGCAAAGGTGCCCCCTTCTTTGCGGGCAAGCCCTGCCAATGCCAGCCGGCCATGAAGCGCTTGAGAAACAGGTCAAATGCCGTTTCATCTCTGGGCGACAACCCGGCGAGGATGATGTTCATACAACGGGGCTGGATTGCTCAAGCTGGCGGCTGACCACATCCCACCCGGGCGGCAAGAGCGGATTGCGTTTCAGCAACTGGCGCCGGGCCAGCATGAATGCCAGGTTGTCATGACAAGTCAGGCAGTGATGAAGAAACAACTGCTCACCTTGGGCATCCGCATTCTCAATGGACAGAACTGCCAATACGGCCAAAGCCCGCGAGTCATCGGCGCTACAGCGTCGCGCTCTTGTGGAGATATCTGCCGAAGGAATGGCCAGCACACTCCAGCGTGTGGCAAGCGGCGAGATTTTGGGCAAAGCCGGTTTGTCGACCTGAGACTCAAACCAGCTCGCCACATGGGTGCTGAGCCGATTCTTGACCTTGGCCAGCGTCGCAAGTTTGGTTGCCGCCTGTTCTTGCCCCAATGATGTAAACACATCTGCCAAAACACCTTGAACTGGTTCAGCACCCGGCAGCTCAGTAGCTGCGTCAATGCGTGCCGTGTGTGTCTGCAGATTGACTGGATCGCGCAACAAAGCCCGCGCGTGCCGACGCACCGCCCGGCGCGCATGATCAAGGCTGGGGTCAATGCTCATAGGCTCAAGGGTCAATCCAACAAGGTGTCCATCAGGTCGATCATGAATTCAGCTTCCTCCTGCGTCATGGCCTCAAAACCATTGGATAGACCCAGTGAATCCAGTAGATCTTGATCGCCTGGCGACTGTCCTATGCTTGCAAACACTTTTTTTATAGCATCCAGATCAATCTCGGCGCTGGGTCTGGCCAATAAAACATGAGAAATATCGCTGATAGCGCTCTCTACCAGGACGCGCAACTGGCTGCGGGTCAAACGGGTCAGCGACGCATAGGCATCGGCCAGGAAAAATGCAGCATCAACTTCACGCTTGATGGCCTTGCGGGCAGCGGCCTGGTAGCTGTCCACTTTGACCCATTCAATACACGACTCGTTAAGGTCAGCGGGCTCCAGCAAGCGTAAACCGATCAACTTAACGTCTCGGTTTTCAGTGACGGCAATGCGGCAATCAGGTTTAAGATCTTCAAGCTGCCTCAAAGCCGACTCAACACCCGTAGCAATCACCATTTCGTCGTAGCGCTGTGCAGGCCGCGCAAATGGCACGTAGCCCATGGTGCGAATCATGTCGGTGGCGTCAAACGGGTTGGCATAAACAATGTCAGCTTTACCGCTGGCCAGAATCTCCAACTGCTCTTGTGCGCTGGCTGGGGTGACCAGATGCAGGTGAATGCCTGAGCGTCTTTGCAGAACGGTGTTGAGCAAATGCCACCCGGCAAAATGCTCAGGTGAGAAATCCGGGGCTATCAAAAAATTAAGCCTCATGACGCTGCCTTTTCCTGATCCAACCATTGTTGATAGACGGGAATCAATTCATTGACTCGGGTGCGCGAGGGCTTGCGTCGAACTGATGTGTAACCAACGATGGCACCATTGCGAACATTGGGCACCGCCGTTGCATATACCCAGTAATAAGCACCATCCTTGCGCAGGTTTTTCACATAACCATGCCACTTTTTGCCGGCGGCAATGTCGTCCCACAAGCCTTTAAAGGCGATTCTTGGCATGTCCGGATGGCGTAGCACATGATGCGGCGTGCCAATCAGTTCATCGCGGGTGTAGCCACTCATCTCAACGAAAGCATCATTGGCATGTGTAATGACGCCTGTCAGGTCGGTACGCGACACAATCAATCGGCCCAGAGGAAACCTGACTTCGATGTCAGTGGCATAAACCATTCTTGAGCTGCCATCGCTGTAGGTCAATGTGCTGGCAACAGAGGGTGCCACAGGCAGTGACATGTCGGTAAGCCTCATGACAAATCCTCAGATCAGCTTGGAAAGCGTCTCGGCCGCACGCTTGATGTCCAGGAAAATCAGGCCTAGTTTGGCGTTTGACTTGGCCAGCACCGTCAGCACCGCCTCGGGGCCGGCAGCGCTCATGATCACGTAACCGCGCTCACCCTGAATCAAGACCCTTTCAAGTTTGCCACGCGCCAACTCACGGGCAGTACGCTCACCCAACGACAGCAGGGCAGCAGACATCGCACCAATGCGGTCTTCGTCCATGCCTTGCGGCAAAGCCGATGCAATCATCAACCCATCCGTTGAAATCAGGGCGGAGGCCTCGATATCCGCCGTAGACCCATTCAGGTCTTCCAACGACTGTTGAAACATATCTGTACGCATATTTAACTCCTGGTCAACCAACGGGTGAATTCGCTCACAGGGGCACGCGGCGTTTTGAATGAGTTCACAACCTCATCTGCGTCAGCATAACCCAGTGCCATGCCACACACCAGCATTTCATCTGATCCGGCGCCGATATGGGGCAAAACGATGCTAGAAAACCCGTTCCACGCAGCCTGTGGGCACGTATGCAAGCCGTGCGCTCGCGCCGCAATCATCAGCGACTGCAAAAACATGCCGTAATCAAGCAGCGAACCTCGTCCCAAGGCGCGGTCAATGGTGAACATCATGCCAACCGGAGCGTCAAAGAAGCGGTAATTGCGCTGTTGCTGCAAATGCATTTTGTCTTTGTCCCCCTTGCCAATACCAACGAGCCGATACAAACTCCAGCCGTTTTCGCGCCGGCGATCAAGGTACGGACTGATCCACTTCTCAGGGTAGTAGTCATACTCTTCGCAATACTGGGCGGCAAGACTCGGGTCGGCACGCAACGCGTCGTGGGCAGCGCAAACCTTGGTGACCAAATCGTCTCGGCACTGGTCTTGTAATACGTACACTTTCCAGGGTTGAGTGTTGGTACCTGATGGAGCCCGACTGGACAATTCAAGCAAGTGCTCCAATGTTTCATGCGGTACGACTTGAGAGCTGAATGCGCGGGCCGACATGCGAGTCACCATCGCAACTTCAACGGCGGCAATACGCTCAGACAATGTGTTGGTATTCATCGTGAAAAAAATTTCTCCAGTACTTGCTTCAAAACTTGAACCAACTCTCAGGCCGGGCGCTTGGAAGCTCACAGCGTTAACTTGAGATGGATCGCAGATGCCCCGATTTGGCCAGTGTGATTGATGTAGATTGCCTTGGAATTTTAGATTTGTTGAACTTTCAGAGTACTACATTTCTCGGTCGACATGGCTTTGTAGATTGCAAATAGTTGGTGAGTCCATCGCAATTTTTGTTGCAATGCAACAAAAACTCTTGCATCCTGCGAAGAAGTTTCTATAATCTGGTTATGCTGCACTGCAACATAGATCATTAAGTAACTCTGTGACTGGGCAGATATTTTTTAAATTTAACCGATGGAGCAATGATGATGATGACTGTAGAACAAGTTCTGGCCGCACAAAAAGCAAATATTGAAACTCTACTGGGTTTGACAACCAAAGCTTTTGAAGGCGTTGAAAAAATAGTTGAACTGAATATGACTGCCTCCAAGGCTGCTTTAACCGAATCTGGTGAAAATGCCAAGGCCATGCTCAGCGTCAAGGACGCCCAGGAACTGATGGCATTGCAGTCCGGTCTGCTGCAACCTCTGGCTGAAAAAACTGCTGCTTACAGCCGTCATCTTTACGAAATTGCAACTGGCACCTTTGGAGAATTGACCAAAGCGATGGAAAGCCAAGCGGCTGAGGCACAGCAAAACTTGACGGACATGATTGATTCAGCCACCAAAAATGCACCCGCAGGGACCGAGACGGCTGTCGCTGCCATGAAAAGTGCTGTATCGGCTGCTAACAACGCGCTGGAATCCGTGCAAAAAGCGGTCAAGCAAGCTACCGAAGTTGTCGAAGCAAATTTCGCTTCAGTATCCAATAGCGCAACGACCACTGCAAAATCAGGGTCAAAAAAGCGCTGATTGGATTCCGACAGCACCGAGTCTTGGCTCCATCACAAAAAAATTAGCAAGAGAACTCTAGAGTTCAAGGGAAAACCCTGAGATACTCAGCTCAGAAAAGTCAATTGCCGGTCGGGTTTAACCAGTTGTCTCCTCGGGTCCTTTCGAAACCTTCAGGTTCAGGGATCCCTTAAGGGTTGGTCGCAAGACCAACCCTTTTTTTTACCTTGACTTGATTTGCAACAGATGACGCAGTTTTGGTAGCTGCATAACCATTGCCTGCCGACCAAGCGCGATCGCGTCAAGACGTGAAGCAAAGCTGGTTCCAGAGACGCTAGGCATGACCGGTCGCACCACCACATCAGCCCCTTTTAACTCAAAGGCATTGATACTTTTGCCCATGATGGCAAATGTTTGCATCAAAATTTGAAACGTGTCTTTGGCTTGATTGCCCTCTGGGTCGCTTGAAACATCAACGGCGATCACCAACTCAGCGCCCATTTGTTGCGCATAACCAACGGGCACAGGGGACACCAGCCCCCCATCAACATATTCACGGCCGGCAATGATCACAGGTTGAAAAATAGCCGGTACCGCACTTGACGCACGCACTGCGGTGGCGATGTCACCACGTCTGAACAGAACACCCTGGCCATTGTGAAGGTCTGTCGCGACGATCCCAAGTGTCAAGGAAAGGTCCTGAATTTGGCGAGCGTTGACCTGCACGCTGACAAATTTCGAAAGGGCTTCGCCTTTTAGAAGCCCAGGCTTAAAAAATGGCAATTGCCAATCAGAAAAAGACGCCTCATCCATCGACAAAGCAATCTTTTGCAACGCTTGACCGTTTTTGCCGCTCGCGTAGAGCGCGGCCACCATGCTACCTGCTGAGGTTCCAGCAAGGATCTCTGGGAAAATTCCGGCTTCTTCCAAGGCCTGTATGACACCGATGTGCGCAAACCCGCGCGCGGCACCACCCCCAAGCGCTAGACCTAGCCTGGGCAGCCTTTTAACACTCGATTGGACGGTTTCTGCAGGAAGCGAGGTCGCGACTGGTGAAGGCGTATGGGCACACCCTATCGCCACAACCGCGATTAACCCAGCACAAATTGCCTGAGATAGACGTTTGAATTTTCCCAAAGCTCCGACGCCAAAGATACGGCCAAGCGCTAACTCGTCGACAGTTCCTGCGTTTCAGGCCGTGATTTACCCTCTTTTTTTGGTAGCGGCGTTATTTCCAGCAAAACATCCGTCTTGCTTTCATCCGTGTCATCCAAGTCAACCTTCAGCCGTCCTCCATCCATCAGTCGTCCAAACAGTAACTCATCGGCCAGCGCACGACGAATGGTGTCCTGTATCAAACGTTGCATGGGACGCACCCATTAACGGGTCAAAACCCTTCTTTGCCAAGTGCTTGCGCAGCTTATCGGTAAAAGTAACTTCAACTTTTTTATCCGCCAACTGCGCTTCCAGCTGCAACAGAAACTTGTCCACCACACGCAAGATGACATTTTCATCCAGCGCCTTGAAGCTCACGATGGCGTCCAGGCGATTGCGGAACTCGGGGGTAAACATGCGCTTGATATCGGCCATTTCATCACCCGATTCACGCGGGTTGGTAAAACCGATACTGGCTTTGTTCATCGTTTCAGCACCAGCATTTGTGGTCATCACAATAATGACGTTGCGAAAATCAGATTTTCGACCATTGTTGTCAGTCAACGTTCCGTGATCCATGACTTGAAGCAGCACATTGAAAATGGCCGGGTGCGCTTTTTCAACCTCATCCAGCAACAACACACAATGTGGCTTTTTGGTAATGGCCTCAGTCAGCAATCCGCCTTGATCAAATCCCACGTAACCGGGCGGTGCACCAATCAGGCGGCTCACGGCATGCTGCTCCATGTACTCGCTCATGTCAAAACGAATCAGCTCAATGCCCATGATGTACGCCAACTGTTTGGCGGCCTCTGTTTTGCCCACGCCGGTTGGGCCACTGAACAAAAAGGCACCAATGGGCTTGTCACCTTTGCCCAGACCAGAGCGCGCCATCTTGACGGAAGATGCAAGCATGTCCAAGGCCTTGTCTTGCCCAAAAACCACGTTTTTCAAGTCACGCTCCAAGGTCTTGAGCTTGCCTCGATCATCATTGGAAACGTTGGCAGGCGGGATACGGGCAATCTTGGCCACGATATCTTCCACTTCCGCCTTGGTGATGATTTTTTGCGCTTGGACGGCGGCAAAATTCGCTGCGCTGCACCCGCCTCGTCAATCACATCAATCGCCTTGTCCGGCAAATGGCGATCATTGATGTATTTGGCACTCAGTTCCGCAGCGGCTTGCAACGCCGCCAACGCATACTTGACGCTGTGATGCTCTTCAAAACGAGACTTCAAGCCCTTGAGAATTTCGACCGTTTGCTCCACCGTCGGCTCGACCACATCAATTTTCTGGAATCGGCGCGACAAGGCCGCATCTTTTTCAAAAATGCCCCGGTACTCTGTAAAAGTCGTCGCACCGATGCACTTCAGTGCGCCCGAACTTAAAGCGGGCTTCAACAAGTTTGAGGCATCGAGTGTTCCGCCTGAAGCGGCGCCGGCACCAATGAGCGTATGGATTTCATCAATGAACAGTATGGTGTTGGGTTTGTCCTTCAGTGACTTCAAAACGGCTTTCAGGCGTTGTTCAAAATCACCCCGGTACTTGGTACCCGCCAGCAAGGCCCCCATGTCCAGCGAATAGACAACAGATTCCGCCAGAATTTCTGGCACGTCTTTTTGGGTGATTCGCCAAGCCAAGCCCTCGGCAATGGCTGTCTTGCCCACACCTGCCTCACCAACCAACAGCGGGTTGTTTTTGCGACGGCGGCACAAGATCTGAATCACCCGCTCAACCTCGTACTCGCGCCCAATCAGCGGATCAATCTTGCCCTCCTTGGCCAATTGGTTCAAATTCTGGGTGTATTGCTCCAGCGGAGACGACTTTTCGTTTTTCTCAGAGGCTGCTTCTTCAGACTCTGGGGGTGCCTCGCCAGACTTGGCTGGTTCTGGCGGATCGGTCTTTTTAATGCCGTGCGCAATGAAATTGACCACATCAAGCCTGGTCACGCCTTGTTGATGCAGGTAATAGACCGCGTGTGAATCTTTCTCGCCAAATATCGCCACCAGCACATTGGCGCCGGTGACTTCTTTTTTTCCACTGCCGGTAGACTGCACGTGCATGATGGCGCATGAATGACACGCTGGAACCCCAGCGTGGGCTGCGTGTCCACATCATCGGTACCGGCCACCTGCGGCGTATTGTCCTTGATGAACGTCACCAATGATTTGCGCAAATCATCGATATTGGCCGAACACGCGCGGAGCACCTCCGCCGCGCTGGGGTTGTCAAGTAGCGCCAGCAAGAGGTGCTCGACGGTGATGGATTCATGGCGTTGTTGCCGCGCCTCAACAAACGCCATATGAAGACTGACTTCCAGTTCTTGGGCAATCATGGGGTTCCTTTAATAGCCTTGTTTCAAGGACTAAATGTAATCTGATTTGAAATCAGGACGAAGATGCAAGGATTGAGCCACTCAGGAATCCACCGGCTCGGAAACACACTGCAAGGGATGGCCTGCCTTATTGGCAGCGTCAAGCACCTGACTGACCTTGGTCGCAGCCACATCACGTGAATACACACCGCAAAACGCCCTTTCCGTCCAGATGGATTTTCAGCATGATTTGCGTTGCGGTTTCCAGGTCTTTGCCAAAAAACTCTTGGATGACGATCACAACAAATTCCATGGGTGTGTAGTCATCGTTGAGCATGATCACTTGGTGCATCTTGGGCGGCCGCGTTTTTTGGGTCCGACGCTCCAGCACGACCGTACCGTCCGAGTCGTTTTCGTAAGGTTTAGCCGGACGCTGCGGAATGTTAGTTGGGGGTTTTGTGCTCATCAAATGATTTTATCGGGCTCGCTTACCCGATGCCTTCGCAAATGAAATAGTGCTCTTTTATCAAGATTCAAGCCCGGACATCTCGGCGGCTAGCCATTTGTCAACGCCAGCGGGATCGTGGTAGCTTCTGACCGTGGTAAAGGCAAGCTGGGCTTGGGGTAGTGGCGCTGCAACAGGTAAAGCCATTGTTTGAGACGCCCTGTTTGCTGAGGTTGGTCGAGGCGAGCGCACACCATTGCCAGAATTGAGCGATCAATGGCAGCAACTGTTGCCAGCTCAAAGCGCAATCAGTCAGGTCATTTGTGCGGTACGTAACGCCCGTATCGCTCACATTGGCCGAGTGTCTAGCCACAATTTCCAGTGCCAAGGCCGGGTTTGCAAACCATACCGCGACCCAGCATCAAGGCATCACAACCAGATACCTTCTGGCACGCCAAGGCATCCGTGACCGTCCAGATTTCGCCGTTGGCAGCTACAGGAATGCGCACTGTCTGGCGGATATCGTTGACGCGGTCCCAGTGTGCAGGTACACGATAACCCTCAATCTTGGTCCGTGCATGAACCACCAGTTCACCAGCGCCCCTGCCTCAATAGCAAGCGCACATTCTTCAGCGCGTGTATCATCATTGAAACCAAGGCGCATTTTGCCGATACCTTTTGATGTTGAGGCACAGCCCGGCGGACACTTGAAACGATCTTGAACAGCAGTTCTGGCTCATCGAGCAAAGCGGCACCACCCCGATGGCGATTGACAACACGCGACGGACAGCCAAAATTCAAATCAACACCATCCGGGCCCATGGCCGCCAGGCGGCCGGCATTTTCTGCCAAACAAGTGGGGTTCGAACCCAACAACTGAGGCCGCACCGGAACACCAGCTGCTGATTTGCCACCTTGCAGCAACTCAGGCACCAACCGCTCAAAGACCCGCTCGGGCAACAACGTGTCAGTAATGCGAATAAATTCGGAAACACAATGGTCAACCCCACCAACCCGAGTCAGAATGTCGCGCAGGGCAAAGTCAAGCAAACCCTCCATGGGAGCAAGAAGCAGGGTTATCTTCGGAGCATTCATTGGCCCCTGTATTGTGGCTTGATCACCCCATTGCAGAATGACCACCCGGGCAAAGATGCCCCGAGCCGGTGCCAACCAGCTGAAAACCCGAAAATAATTGGCTTGCGAGTCAGGTCAACCCTTTTTGCAACCTCGCAAAGGTCTTGCGAAATTTGGCCACCTTCGGGGCTGCGACGGCCAAGCAATAGCCTTGATGCGGATTGCGGGCAAAAAAGTCCTGGTGGTAGTTTTCAGCGCACCAGTAGTTCTGCATGGGCAGCACTTCCGTCACGACAGGCTGGCTATAGGTGCCACTTGCTGCGAGTTCAGCAATAACTTCAAGCGCCACCGCTTTCTGGGCTGAGTCCGTGAAATATATGCCGCTACGGTACTGCGTACCGCGATCATTGCCCTGGGCATTGAGCAGGGGGTCATGAATCACAAAAAAATCTCAAGAATCTCACGGGTGCTGATAGCGCTGGAGTCAAAAATCAGTTTGACAACTTCGTTATGTCCGGTTTTCCCCGAGCAAACCTGCTCGTAGCTGGGGTTTTGCAGGAGCCCATTGCAATATCCTGACTCAACATCGAGCACGCCCTTTACGTTGACAAAAACGGCCTCGGTGCACCAAAAACAACCCGCGCCAAGACAAATCGTTTGATTTTCAGCAGTCATCTAAAAACCCTTTGAGATCGGAAATTAACAACGGCACACCTCACATCATTCCCAGCCGCTTGGCCTGCTCGGTCAGTTCGCTGCGAAAGTCTGGATGTGCAATACCAATGAGCTCGCAGGCTCTTTGTTTGGCTGACTTGCCACGCAGTTGTGCCACCCCGAACTCTGTCACAACGTAATTGACGTCATTTTTGCCAGTGCTGACATGGGTGCCGGGTGACAGGACCGGCACGATACGTGAAATGCTGTCACCTTTTGCCGTGGAAGGCAAAACAATGAAAGCCTTGCCACCGTTCGAAATGTTGGCTGCCCGCACAAAGTCCACCTGCCCACCGGTACCTGAGTAGGGCGTATGGGCCAGACTTTCAGAGCCACACTGCCCCAGCGAATCAATTTGCAAGGTGGCATTGATGGCGACCAAGTTATTGTTTTGCCCGGCAAGGGCTGGCGTATTGGTGTAGTCGACCGGGTGAATTTCCAAAGCCGGATTGCGATCGATAAATTTGTAGAGTCGGCCCGAGCCCAAAGCGAAGGTGGCCACCATTTGCCGGGCAAGTAATTTTTCCGTCGGTTCGTCACCGCTCCACTCTCAAGCAGCGTCAGGATGCCGTCACCAATCATTTCGGTGTGGATGCCCAGGTCATGCTTGGCTGTGAGTTGCATCACAACGGCGTCTGGAATGCCACCGTAGCCAATTTGCAAGGTTGATCCATCATCAATCAGGTCAGCCACATATTTGCCAATGGCTTCCTGCACCGGACCAATTTTGGGTAGACCGACCTCCAGAACCGGATCAGTGCTTTCCACCAGGGCGGCAACCTTTGAAATATGCACATGGCAATTGCCAAAAGCAAAAGGGACATTCGGGTTCACTTCCAGAATCACCGCGCGCGCGCGCGCCACAGCTGCCATGGTGTAATCAGCGGCCAGGCTCAGTGAAAAATAACCGTGCTCATCCATGGGTGACGCCATGCTGAACACCACGTCAGACGGTAAGTGTCCGCGCTGAATCAGACTGGGAAGCTCAGAAAAATAATTGGGAATGAAATCAATCCAGCCTTCCTTCCCACCAGCGCGGGTAGCCCCGCCGTAAAAAAAAGCGACAGGGCGCACATGGTTCACTGTTTGCGGGTCGATGTAGCCGAATTTGCGTATCGCCAAAATTTGACCCACCTTCACGTCATGAAAATCACGTCGTTGTTCAGACAGTGCTGCAAGCAGCGTGGGTGGCTCTCCGACGCCAGTAGGCACCACGATCATGTCACCATCTTTGACCAAACGAATCACATCGCAGGCCGCCATCCTTTTTTTTGCATAAGCGCTTTGTTCTGACATAGATACCTCTTGGTCTACATTTTTTTGAGCCGAATTCGAGGCCAATCATACTGCCACAATCGGGTCGCTGGACACTATCTTATTTATAGCTATGTGCACATACCCAATAATGGCTAAAGAACTATTTTCCTTGTATGTATCGGACAACACCATGCCCGGCACTGGCCCCGCTGGCCAGACACGCGGTCAGCAGATAGCCCCCGGTCGGGGCCTCCCAGTCAAGCATTTCACCGGCGCAGAAAACACCCGGCCAGGCGTTCAGCATTTGGTGTTGATTCATAGACTCAAACAACACTCCACCCGCACTGCTGATGGCTTCATCTAGCGGTCGGGCCGCAGCCAGCGTGATGGGCAGTGCCTTGATGGCGCGAGCGAGTTGCCCGCCGTCATGCAGTTGTTCAGTGGACAGGACCTCGTGCAGAATGGCCATTTTGATGCCATCCAGACGCAAGCGACTTTTCAGGTGACTTGACAGCGACCTGGAGCCACGTGGGTGCGTTACCTCTGCCAAAATCCGGTCAGCAGACAGATCGGGCAACAAATCCAGCAGAAAGCTTGCCTGTCCGTGCTTCAGGATGTCGTTGCGCAAAATACCTGAAGCGGCATATATCAGGCTTCCTTCAACCCCCGTCGCGGTTGCAACAAACTCGCCTTTGCGCTGAAAAGTCGCACCTGACAACGACGTCAGTGAGACCGCCACAGACTTGAAAGGTTGACCAGCAAATCGACTGACAAAATGTTCGCTCCACCCGCCAAACCGATCAAACCCACAATTGGCCGGTAGCAGCGGCGCAACCCCTACTCCACGCGCTTGCAACCATGGCACCCAGGCACCATCTGACCCTAACTTGGCCCAACTGCCCCCGCCAAAAGCCATGACAACAGCATCGGCGGTTGCTGACACCATCCCGGCTGGCGTGTCAAAGCTCAAGCCGATGCCGCGAACGGAGTCATTGACTTGACCCGTCCAACGATAACGCATGAAAAACCTGACGGGTGGCCCGGACGCAGGATGGCGCAGCCGGTGCAACCAGGCCCGAAGCAGTGGTGCTGCCTTCATGTCCACTGGAAAGACACGCCCCGAACTCCCAATAAAGGTGTCAACCCCCAAAGAACTGGCCCAGGCACGAACGGCTTTCGCGCCAAATGTTTGAAAAATCACTGCTATTTCGGCACTTCGCTGACCATAGCGCGACACAAATAAGGCATCAGGCTCTGAATGTGTCAGATTGAGGCCGCCTTTTCCTGCAAGCAAAAACTTCCGACCCGCACTTGGCATAGCGTCGTATACCTCCACTTGAATACCGGCTTGTGACAAAACCTCTGCTGCCATCAGGCCAGCGGGGCCAGCGCCAATCACCATCACTTTTTGAATCATCACTTTTCCAGAAAAAAAGGCTGAACTGACAGCCAAGAGCCAGATGGCACAGTATCCGCGGCAACTCGTCGCATGTTAGGGTGAAGTTTCTGTCACAATTTCAATGTTAAGCTTTCATCCAAAACATCAAACAGGAAAAAATCATGGCCAGTGAATTGATCAAACATGTGTCAGATGCGTCTTTTGAAGGTGATGTCCTGCAAGCAGGCGTTCCCGTATTGGTTGACTACTGGGCAGAGTGGTGTGGTCCCTGCAAAATGATCGCCCCCATTCTGGACGAAGTGTCTGTCGATTACGAAGGAAAACTGCAAATTGCAAAAATGAATGTTGATGAAAACCGCGACATTCCTGCCAAGTTTGGCATTCGCGGCATCCCGACTCTCATGCTGTTTAAAAACGGTCAATTGTCAGCAACCAAAGTGGGTGCCATGAGCAAAGCCCAGTTGACGGCCTTTATCGACCAGCAACTGGTCTGAGTCGTTGACGCGGGGTTGGTGGCCTGCACTCGCCCTTTTTTAAGGTCAGATATTTTCCTGTCATAATTCAATTGGCTCGTTGGCCCCCATCAAGGGTTTGCCAGAGTCCCCGGCAGAGGCTCCTGCGACTTCACACCGACAAGTCCGGCCGCCACATCCTCCCCGCTTTCCAGTTTTCTTATTCACTGCGTCCATCCATGCATTTAAACGAACTCAAGGCACTGCACGTGTCAGAAGTCCTCAAGCAAGCCGAAGATCTTGAGATTGAAAACACCGGGCGCATGCGCAAACAGGAGCTGATGTTTGCCATCATCAAAAAGCGCGCCCGTGCTGGAGAGCAGATTTTTGCTGATGGTGTGCTTGAAATCCTGCCAGACGGATTTGGCTTTTTGCGCAGCCCGGACACCAGTTACACCGCCAGCACGGACGACATCTACATCAGCCCGAGCCAGGTGCGTCGCTTTAATTTGCACACTGGCGACATGATCGAAGGTGAAGTTCGCACGCCCAAGGATGGCGAACGCTACTTTGCCCTCAACAAACTCGAAAAAGTTAATGGCGGCGGCCCCGAAGAAAACAAACACAAGGTGATGTTTGAAAACCTCACGCCGCTATTCCCCAACAAACAGATGCGGTTGGAGCGCGAGATCAAGAGTGATGAGAACATCACCGGGCGCATCATTGACATCATTGCACCCATTGGCAAAGGCCAGCGTGCCCTGCTGGTAGCGCCGCCCAAGAGCGGCAAAACGGTGATGATGCAGCATATCGCTCATGCCATTTCAGCCAACTATCCTGAAATTCACATGATGGTGCTGCTGGTGGACGAGCGCCCTGAAGAAGTGACTGAAATGCAACGAACCGTCAAGGGTGAGGTGATAGCCTCCACCTTTGATGAACCGGCCGCCCGCCATGTGCATGTGGCAGAAATGGTGATTGAGCGTGCCAAGCGTTTGGTCGAGCTCAAAAAAGACGTTGTGATTTTGCTGGACTCGATCACCCGACTGGCACGCGCTTACAACAATGTCGTGCCCTCCAGCGGAAAAGTGCTGACCGGCGGCGTTGATGCCAATGCGTTACAGCGCCCCAAGCGCTTTCTAGGCGCTGCCCGCAACGTTGAAGAAGGCGGCTCACTGACCATTATTGCCACCGCTCTGATCGATACCGGTAGCCGCATGGACGAAGTGATCTTTGAAGAGTTCAAAGGCACTGGCAACAGCGAAATCCATCTCGACCGCCGCCTGTACGAGAAGCGGGTGTTTCCGTCGATTCAACTGAACCGCAGCGGTACGCGGCGTGAAGAACTTCTGCTGCAACCCGAGATTTTGCAAAAGACCCGGATACTTCGACAGTTTTTGTACAACATGGACGAAATCGAATCGATGGAGATGGTGTTAAAGCAAATGCGTGCCACCAAGACCAACAGTGAGTTTTTCGACATGATGCGCCGCGGCGGCTGATCAAGGCTGCTGGCACACCCTGGCATTTGTTAACAAGCGTGGTCTCCAGCTATTCCCACTCGATCGTTGCCGGCGGCTTGGACGACACATCGTAGGTTACACGATTGATGCCACGCACTTCGTTGATGATGCGGCTTGACACTTTTTTGAGCAAGGCATAGGGCAACTCAGCCCAATCTGCGGTCATGAAGTCGCTGGTTTGCACGGCGCGCAACGCCACCACATAGTCGTAAGTGCGACCGTCGCCCATCACACCCACGCTTTTCACGGGTAAAAACACGGTAAAGGCCTGACTGGTCAGGTCGTACCAGCTTTTGCCACTGGCTTCATCGATAAACTTGTGCAGCTCTTCGACAAAAATCGCGTCGGCCTGGCGCAATAAATCGGCATATTCTTTTTGACTTCGCCCAAAATCCGCACACCCAGACCCGGGCCTGGAAACGGGTGTCGATAAACCATATGGTAGGGCAAACCCAGCGCCACACCCAGTTCGCGCACCTCGTCCTTGAACAGCTCACGCAGCGGCTCCAGCAGCTTCAGACCCAGTTGCTCAGGCAGGCCACCGACGTTGTGATGACTCTTGATCACCACGGCTTTTTTGGTTTTTGCACCTCCCGACTCAATCACATCCGGGTAAATGGTGCCCTGGGCCAGCCAGGTTGCGCCTTTGACGGTGCGACGTGCTTCTGCGCCTTTGACCGCACCACCTTCTTCAGCTTCATTATTTGTAGCGCCTGACGCAGTCAGGGTAAGGGCTTGAGCCTTAAAAACCTCTACAAACTCGCGGCCGATGATTTTGCGCTTGGTTTCCGGGTCACTGACACCTGCCAGGTGGCCCAAAAACTGGTCTGCGGCGTCAACACGAATCACCTTGGCGTGCAGTTTGCCAACAAACATGTCCATCACCATGTCGCCTTCGTTCAGACGCAACAAGCCGTGGTCAACAAATACGCAGGTCAACTGGTCGCCAATGGCGCGGTGGATCAGGGCCGCTGCCACTGACGAGTCAACGCCGCCAGACAGCCCCAAAATGACATCTTCGTCCCCCACCTGTGCGCGGATTTTTTCAACCGCCTCGCTGATGTAATCGCCCATGATCCAGTCAGCTCGGGTGCCACAGATATCGAGCACAAAGCGCTCCAGAATCGCCGCGCCGCGCTGGGTGTGGGTTACTTCGGGGTGGAACTGCACCCCATAAAAAAGACGCTCCTCATCAGCCATGCCGGCAATGGGGCAACTGTCGGTGCTGGCCATCAGCTTGAAACCCTGGGGCAATTCAGTCACCTTGTCGCCATGGCTCATCCAGACCTGCAGCATGCCGTGGCCCATGGCGGTGGCGTAGTCCTGGATGCCGTCAAGCAAGGCCGTGTGGCCATGCGCCCGCACATCGGCATGGCCAAATTCGCGCTTGTTGCTGGGCGCGACCCGACCACCAAGTTGTACCGCCATCGTGAACATGCCATAGCAGATGCCCAGCACCGGCAGGCCAAGCTCATACACCACCAATGGCGCGCGCAGGTCGTGCTCTTCGTAGGTGCTGGCGTGGCTGCCCGACAAAATGATGCCTTTGAGCATGCCGTCCCGGGCATAGGCACGCAGCCAGTCGTCTGACACATCGCACGGATGCACTTCGCAAAACACATGGGCGTCGCGGATGCGCCGGGCGATCAGTTGTGTGACTTGGGAGCCAAAGTCGAGGATGAGAATTTTTTGGTGGGACATGGAATACAAACCAGTGGAAATCAGGAAAGGGAGTTGGAATCCAACGCCAGCGCGGTCTGTATGCATCGGGCTAACTCTGGAATGTGACGGTCTATCGCGGCTTGCACGGCGAGGGCATCAATATCGCCCAAGTAGTTATGGAATGATATTACGCAGTCTCCAATAAAGAGAGGGGGAAATTCCGAATGGTGGATATTCATTGCTGTCTGGTATGTTCTTTACGTGCCTGTTATTTGCTATATATTAAATAGCTGTCAGCGCTTATTTATAAAGGGCTAGAAGCCAAAAATGCTTAAAATTCATGACGTATTCAAGCTGCTGGCCACGAGATTCTCGGCGGCAGCCGCGAACGTTTACTGCCAAGGTTTGCTCATAACGCTATGGCCTTCCGAAGAACATGCTGGCGGATATGCGGGTTCAGTTCATGCTCAGGCACCAGATCAACCCTGCGCCCGAGCAAATCGGCAAGTTGTTGCGTCAAGGGCAATCGTTGCAAAAAAAGATCGTAACCACGCGTGAACTCAACCAGAAAATCGGCATCGCTCTGGGGTGTTTCCTCACCTCGCGCAACCGAGCCAAATACCCGCAAATGACTTGCACCGTCGTGATGAGCCAGGGTGTTCAAGGGTTCTTTCATTTGGCGAAGTTGATCAAGCAGCATGGATTGTTGTTTCTGAATGAAAAATGCCGTACCGGGATGTTTGCAAAATAGCTTGTTTTTTTAGTGCGGCTTAGATAAATTGCAGATATCTACTCGGTTGATCATAAAACCTTCGTCGCTTGGATAGTCGAGCAGCTGTTGTCCGAAATCGGCTGCTAGGCTGCAGTCACCATGAATGAAATGTTTGCGCCATATCGCCGAAACTTGGAAGTAGCTCCGAATTGTTCAGCAGCCTACTCAGCCCGGTAATTTGGCGCTTCTTTGGTGATCTGCACGTCGTGTACATGGCTTTCGCGAATGCCGGCGGTGGTGATCTCGACAAACTCGGCCTTGCTCTGCATCTCGTCAATGGTGGCACAACCGCAATAACCCATGCTGGCGCGCAATCCGCCGGCCATCTGGAACACGATGGCCACCATTGAGCCTTTGTAGGGAACGCGGCCTTCAATGCCCTCAGGCACCAATTTATCGGCATTGGGGTTGCCGGTGCTCGACTCCTGAAAATAGCGGTCAGCGCTGCCCTGCTGCATGGCACCAATCGAGCCCATGCCGCGGTAACTCTTGTAGCTACGGCCCTGAAACAAGATGACCTCTCCAGGTGCCTCTTCAGTGCCGGCAAACATGCCGCCCATCATCACCGAGCTCGCTCCTGCTGCGATCGCTTTGGCAATGTCACCGCTGAAGCGTATGCCACCATCAGCAATCAGTGGGACACCCGTACCCATGAGCGCTGTGGCCACATTGTCAATGGCCATGATTTGAGGCACACCCACTCCCGCCACGATGCGCGTGGTGCAAATGGAACCCGGCCCAATACCCACCTTGACGCCGTCAGCACCGGCCTCAACCAATGCCAGCGCAGCGGCACCGGTGGCAATATTGCCGCCAATCACCTCTACCTGCGGAAAGTTCTGCTTGACCCAACGCACCCGGTCAAGCACGCCTTTGCTGTGACCGTGTGCGGTGTCCACCACAATGGCATCGACACCAGCTCGGGCCAGCAATTCCACCCGTTCTTCGGTGCCTTCGCCCACGCCCACAGCGGCGGCTACGCGCAATTTGCCAAAAGCATCGCGCGCAGCACTGGGGAAATTGGTTTGTTTGGTGATGTCCTTGACGGTGATCAGCCCCTTGAGCTCAAAAGCCTCGTTGACCACCAGCAGGCGCTCGATCTTGTACTGGTTAAGCAGCACCTTGGCTTCATTGAGTGTGGTGCCGTCAGGCACAGTGACGAGCTTCTCGCGCGGGGTCATGATGTGGCTCACTGCCAAGTCGTACCGGGATTCAAACCGCAGGTCGCGCCCGGTCACAATGCCGGCCACCCTGCCGCCATCAATCACCGGAAAGCCCGAAATTCCTAGCTGCTCTGACAGTGCCATGACCTGACGCACTGTGTGTTGTGGTGTGATGACCACCGGGTCGCGCAGCACGCCTGACTCGTACCGCTTGACTTTGGCAACCTTGGCCGCTTGCTGCTGTGCCGTCATGTTTTTATGGACCACACCAATGCCGCCCTCCTGGGCAATGGCAATGGCCAGACGCGACTCAGTCACTGTGTCCATCGCTGCAGACACCAGCGGCAGGTTCAGGGCAATATTGCGGGTAAACAGGGTGGAAAGCGAGGTGTCCTTGGGAAGGACCTGGGAGTACGCAGGCACCAACAAAACATCGTCGAAGGTGAGCGCTTTGCCAATCAGGCGCATGGTGTAAGCTCCAAATTATCGATTGTATCTGGGCAGTCACACCCCAAATACGCCCGGTTGTGTGAATACACCGCTGTCGCATAAACTCCTGACTCATGAAACATATCGCACTGATCGCTTTGATGATTGCCCTGATGCCCATTGGTGCGCCGGCGCAATGGTTGTGGGTTGACAAGGATGGCCGCAAAGTATTCAGTGATCGTGCGCCGCCCAGCTCAGTGAGTGAAAGCAGCATCCTCAAGCGACCTGGTCAAGCCAAGGCAGCCCCTGCAGTCGCCAATGCCGAGGTTGACACAGGCCCTGCCTCCACATCAACGGCTGTACCAGGGGCGTCTTCACCAAACTCCGCCAGTCCCCCCAAACTGCCGCGCGTGGACAAGGAACTGGCTGAACAAAAAAAGAAAGCCGAGCAACTCGAAGCGGACAAACGTAAGGCCGAGGAAGCGAGAGTTGCGAAGGAAAAGGCCGAAAACTGTGAGCGTGCCAAATCAGCGAAAGCCGGTCTGAACGCCGGCCTGCGCATCGCCAGAATCAACAGCAAGGGCGAGCGTGAGGAAATGAACGAGGTCGCACGCGCTGCAGAGGTCAAACGCGTTCAGTCGATCATTGAATCAGACTGCAATTAGGGCCGGCGCGCTCCAGCTTCAATAGCCAGCTTTTGCGCCCAAGCGCCTCTTCTGAAAAAGACCGGCAGTGCGCGCACCCTGTTTGACAAAACGCTCACGTCGGGCAATTTTGGGATCCACCCGCAGCGGGCGATAAACTTCAATGCGGTCCTGATCACGCAACAGATCAGACCACTCAGCACGACGGCCCCAGATACCCAACAAAATTCCTGGATTGTCGATTTCAGGGCACTTGGTCAATAAGCCACTTTGCTTGAGCGCTTGCAGAACGCTGCAAGGCGGGATGATCTCCAGGTTGACTTCATGCACTGTGCGTGGTTGGGGTGAATACACCAGGCTGACATGAAGCAGTAGCTTATTCGCCATAGACCTGCTTGGCCCTTTTTACAAACGCGTCCACCATGCTGCTGGCGATCTTGTCAAACACTGGACTGATGAGCTTTCCCAGGGTGCTTTCAAAACCGTAGGTCAAGCTCAACTCGACCTTGCAGGCCCGCGGCTCATTGCCAAGCGGAAGAAAATTCCAGACACCTTCGAGTTTAGAAAACGGGCCGTTAACCAGGTTGATGATCACCTGCTGATCAGGAATATGGACATTCCGGGTCGAAAAGGTCTGATGCACGCCACTGAACGAAATGCCGATTTCGGCCAACATGCCGTTTTCTTCCTGTTCAACCGCGCGCGCCTTGTCACACCAGGGCAGAAACTGCGGATATTGATCCACGTCGACGACCAAACGGTACATCTCGGCCGGGCTGTACCAGATTAAAACGGACTTTTTGACAGTTTTCATAGAATGGAGGTTTGCGCCGGATTGTAGTCAAGTCTGGTTCGCATCCCTATCATCCCCAAGCTCACCCCCATGGCCAAAAAACCCGACACCTCCAGCCGCATTGCAGACAACAAGAAAGCCGCCTTTAATTATTTTTTTGAGGAGCGCTTTGAAGCCGGCATTGTGCTGGAAGGCTGGGAGGTCAAGTCGCTGCGCGAAGGCAAGGTGCAGCTCACTGATGGTTATGTCGTGATCCGTAACGGCGAACTATTCATCATTGGCCTGCAAATCAATCCGCTGGGCACGGCATCAACCCACATCAGCCCGGACAAACAGCGCACCAAGAAACTCTTGATGCACAAGGAAGAAATCAAACGCCTGATTGGCAAGGTCGAACAAAAGGGCTATACGCTGGTACCGATCAACCTTCACTGGAAAAATGGCAAGGTTAAATGCGAGGTCGCCTTGGCCAAAGGTAAGGCCGAGCACGACAAACGCGACACCATCAAAGACCGAGAAGGTAAACGCGAGGTGGAACGGGCCATGAAGTCGCGGCAGCGATAATTTTTTTGGACGCTTGGAATAAAACCACCTTTGAGGGTGTTTATGGGGTGCAGACGGTTCGCTGCTTTCACTTTCACAGGAGTTCACCATGAAGTTTGTTTCCCCCTCCCTGGTTCTGGCCACGGCCACCCTGGTCGTTTTCGCCGGTTGCGCCGCCATGGCAAATGCGCCAGTCAAAGTCTCTGACGGTATTTTGACTGGCCACAACGGCATGACGCTTTACACCTTTGACAAGGACGTGGCTGGCAGCGGCAAATCCACCTGCAACGGACCCTGCGCAAGCAACTGGCCCCCTCTGGCCGCTGCGCCGAGTGACTCCGCCAATGGAGATTTCACGGTCATTACCCGGGATGACGGAAGCAAGCAATGGGCTGTCAAGGGCAAACCGGTGTATTTCTGGGTGAAGGACAGTAAGCCTGGCGACAAGACCGGAGACGGCTTTAATAAAGTCTGGCAAGTCGCCAAGCCCTAAGCGTCAATCGCTTGACGATCGTTTGTTGATCATTCGTTGCCTGTCCTGACCCCATGTCCCGCGAACTGATGGTGGCCCAGATTCCAGCTCTGCGCCGGTACGCGAGGGCCTTGACCGGTGACACCTGGCTGGCCGATGACCTCGTGCAGGACACGCTGGAGCGCGCCTGTAGCAAATGGCGTTTGTGGCTGGCGGGCTCAAACCTGCGTGCCTGGTTGTTCAGCGTGATGCACAACCTGTTTGTCAACCAGTTGCGGCAGTCGCCTGCCCGGGCAAACCTGACGCTGGTGGATCTCGATAGCGTGCCGGTCAACATGCACGCCACTCACGCTGACCCGGGCCTTGCGCTTGATTTGCAGCGCTGCCTTTTACGACTGCCACCTGAGCAGCGCGAGGTGTTGCTGCTGGTCAGCCTGGAAGACATGAGCTACGCCGATGTGGCGCGGGTTATCGGAGCGCCGTTGGGCACGGTGATGTCGCGTCTTTCGCGTGCCAGGGTCCGTTTGCAGGATTTGCTCGATGCGCCAGCCAGCAGCGCCAGCGATCAGCTGAACGACCTGCCTCTCCCATCCCCGGTCAAAACCCTGCGCCGCCTGAAATAGACAGCCCAAAGCCATGAAACCCCTGCCCGGCCCCCCGTTGACTGACGATGAGCTCCATGCTTTGGCAGATGCCCAAGGCTCGCCCGAGACGCTGGAGGCACTTCGGAGCAGACTGGCTGACGACCCCCAAGCAAAGCAGCGCCTGCTGCAATGGCAGCGTCAACGCGATGCGCTGCGCGGCCTGTACACGCAGGTGCTTCAGGAAGCCGTACCCACAATGCTATCGCAGGCGGTCGGGCTGGCTACCTCAACGACGCCGAGTTACGCGCGGTGGCGCTATGGTGGCCTGGCAGCCACAGTGCTGATGGCGTTTTGGGCGGGCTGGTTTGCCAACGCGCAATGGCCGGGCAGCCCTTGGCATAACAATGCGCCCAGCATGGCGTACGTCCAGCTTGAGAGGGATTTTTTACGCCAGGCTGGACTGGCGCATCGCGTGTATGTGCCGGAGGTTCGCCACCCGGTTGAAGTCACGGCCACCGAACAAGCACATCTGGTGCAATGGCTGTCCAAGAGACTCGGCAAGCCACTCAAGGTACCCGACCTCAGCACCTACGGCTTCGAACTGGTGGGCGGCCGATTGTTGCCAGGCGAGGCCGGTGCACGGGCTTTGTTCATGTTTCAAAACACGGCTGGCAACCGGGTGACGCTTTACCTAGGCGCAGTTGATGCCCAAGCTACGAACTTGTCAGACAAAGAAACCGGATTCCGATTTGACTCACAAGCGGGTATCCCAAGCTTCTACTGGATCGATCAGGGCTTTGGTTACGCACTGGCTGGCCAACTGTCTCGCGAATCCCTCATGAAACTGGCTGACCTGGTGTATCGCCAGCTATAGCAACAAAAAAGATCTCTTCAGGACATTTCTCGCAGAGGATGACAGTGATCGGCCCAGGGACTGACGAAAAATGGCGCGACCATCTCCGGGCTAACCTCTTCCAGGCACTCTGGACTCCAGCGTGGTGCATTGTCCTTGTCAATCGCCAGCGCACGAATACCTTCAGCGGTCTCGGTTTGGGCGCCACGTCGCAAAAGATGCGCTGGAAAAAAGCAATGGCGCATCATGTCGCGCTCCATGCGCAGTTCGGCTGCCAAGCTCAAGTGGCGGGCGCGGCGAACCTGCTCAAACGCCACATGCAGCATCAGCGGTGAGCGCTGTCGCAGCAGGGCCACCGTCTGACTGGCCCAGTCGCTCATGTCGGTCTGCAAGGCCGCCAACACCTGACCGACGTTTTCCAACGAGAAATATTGGTCTATTTGGACTCTAGCCCTTATGCTACCAGCACTAACAGCTACTGAAAACATAGTAATCCAGTTGTCTAGCTGAGCCGGTTCCAATGGGTTGATGCCAGCCAGTGCCTCCCAGGCTGGCTGAAGCTGATCAACCTCGGCACAAAAATCCGCAAGCCCCAGTTCAATGGCCTCGGCCGCCCCCAGGGTGGTACCAGTCAGTGCCAACCATTCGCCGGTATGACCCGGACAACGGCTCAAAAAATAGCCTCCGCCAACGTCCGGAAACAGACCAATGGTGGTCTCTGGCATGGCCATCCTGGTGCGTGTTGTCACCAGCCGGTGCGACGCACCCTGGCTGATGCCCATGCCGCCTCCCATCACAATGCCGTCCATGAAGGCAATGTAGGGCTTGGGGTAACTATGGATCAGGTGGTTGAGGGTGTATTCCTCGGTAAAAAAGTCTTCCGGTGCCGGATCACCCGCAAGCAGCGCCTGGTGAAAAAATCGGATATCCCCCCCGGCACAAAAAGCCCCAAATGGCCCGGCTTTGTTGCTGCCACGAATCCCCACCGCTTGCACTTGATCATCCTGTCGCCAGGCAAGCAGCGTGATGGTCAGTTGCCTGATCATGGACAAAGTCAGCGCATTCAGCGCTGATGGCCGGTTCAAGGTAATAAACCCCACCTGTCCTTTGACTTCAGTCAACACCTCATTCAAAACACTCATGCCCTACCCCTCCACGCGACAAGTTCATTGGCAACCAGGGCACCAATTACCAGCGCCCCACCCACAAAAACATCCTGGCCCGGCACCTCGCCCGCACCAAACCAGGCCAGCAAAATGCCAAAAATCACCTCCAGCAAACCCAGCAGCGCCACCTCTGGGGCTTTAAGCACCCTGGTGCACATGACCACCAGCACACATGGAATGGCCAGTTGCACCAAACCCAGGCCAAACAGCAACGCCACATCATGGCCGGAGGCCTGAAACGGCCAGGCCAAGGGCAGGGTCATCATCGACGACAGCACCCCACCAATCAACACCGCCGGCATCAGGTCGACATCGCGGCCTTGAGCATGCGCGTGTTGCGTCACGGTCCAGTTCGCAGCACCAGAAATGGGTACACACAGCGCAATCAGCGTGCCTGCCAGGCTGATGCCTTGCCCAAGCTGGCTGGCGTACATGTACGCGATACCAAAACCGGCCACCCCAATAGCCATCCAGGTGCGAAGCGCAATTCGGTGGCCAATAAAGACGCGTGCCGCGATTGCCGTGAACAAAGGCGACAGCGCCAGTGTCACCAGCACATTGGCCACCGTGGTCAGCATGATCGCCAGCATGAAAAAAGTGAACATGCCTGACCAACACAAGCCAGATACCCACAAGGCCACCCCACCATGGCGCATGCGGCTGAACACATCCTTGCCCCGCACCAGCGGCAAGATCACCATCAGGCACAGCACGGTGAAAAAGCTGCGCCAGAAAGTGACTTCAAAACGCTGCGCATGTTCCAGATGGCGCGTCACCACGCCAGCGGTTGACCACATCAGGGTCACAGCAACCATCGTCAAAACGGCCTGGTTGTGACTGAGCTTCATGATTGAACGACCATTGCAAGGGCGCTGGCACAAGCAAATACCTGGCCAATCGTCATTGGCATGGTCACCCCTTATTCACGACTGGCACGCTTGCGTTCGTGTTCCTTCAAGTGTCGCTTGCGCAGGCGCACACTCTTGGGGGTGATTTCGACCAACTCGTCTTCTTCAATAAATTCCACGCCGTATTCCAGCGTCAGCTCGATGGGCGGAGTGATCTTGATCGCGTCTTCTTTGCCAGACACGCGAAAGTTGGTCAGTTGCTTGGTGCGGGTGGCGTTGACCACCAGGTCGTTGTCACGGCTGTGAATGCCGACAATCATGCCTTCATAGACGGGGTCGTTGGCGCGCACAAACATGCGCCCGCGGTCGTCGAGCTTGCCCAGCGCGTAGGTGAATATTTCACCATCGTCCATCGAAATCAGCACGCCATTTTTACGGCCGCCAATCTCGCCTTTGTGTTCTTCATAACGGTCAAAGATATTGGAGATCAGTCCAGTGCCGCGAGTCAGGTTCATAAACTCATTGGTGAAACCGATCAGGCCCCGCGCGGGGATGCGGTATTCAAGGCGAACCCGGCCACGGCCATCGGGGTCCATATTGAACAGTTCACCCTTGCGCTCGCCCAAGGCTTGCATCACGCCACCCTGGTGCTGCTCTTCGATGTCGGCAGTAACCATTTCAATGGGCTCGTGGCGCACGCCATCAATGTCTTTGAACACCACGCGGGGCTTGCTGACCGCCAGCTCAAAACCCTCACGGCGCATGTTTTCCAGCAAAATGGTCAGGTGCAATTCACCCCGGCCCATGACCTCAAAAATACCTTCTTCACCAGTTTCTGCAACACGCAGTGCCACGTTATGTTGCAGCTCTTTTTGCAAGCGGTCCCAAATTTGGCGACTGGTCACATATTTGCCATCACGACCCGCCAGGGGGCTGGTATTGACACAAAAGTTCATGGTCAGTGTTGGTTCATCGACCTTGAGCATGGGCAAAGGTGTCGGGGTGATTGGGTCGGTGATGGTCACGCCAATGCCGATATCGGCCAAGCCATTGATCAACACAATTTCGCCTGGGCCGGCTTCGGTGGTTTGCACGCGCTCCAGTCCCTCAAACGTCAGCACCTGATTGATACGCCCTTTGACCGCCTTGCCGTCCGGGCCTTCCATCACCACCACATCCATCATCGGCCTGATCGTGCCCTGGCTGATGCGGCCCACACCAATACGGCCAACAAAAGTAGAGAAGTCAAGCGCCGAAATTTGCAATTGCAGGGGTGCTGCAGGGTCACCCTGCTGATGCGGCACATGCTGCAGGATGGTGTTGAACAGTGCTGACATGTCGGAGCCCCACTGCTCACCCGGCGCGCCTTCTTCCATCGACGACCAGCCGTTGATGCCCGAGGCATAAACCACCGGGAAATCCAGCTGGTCATCGGTGGCACCCAGCTTGTCAAACAAATCAAAGGCAGCGTTGACCACGTAGTCAGGCCGTGCACCGGGTTTGTCCACCTTGTTCACCACCAAAATGGGTTTGAGACCCAGCGCCAGCGCCTTTTTAGTGACAAAACGGGTCTGCGGCATGGGGCCTTCCTGCGCATCAATCAGCAGCACCACACCGTCCACCATGCTCAAGGCGCGTTCCACTTCGCCGCCAAAGTCGGCGTGGCCGGGCGTGTCAACAATGTTGATGTGGGTGCCTTCCCAGGTCACAGCGCAGTTTTTGGCCAGAATCGTGATGCCACGCTCTTTTTCAATCGCGTTGTTGTCCATCACGGTGTCCACCACTTTTTCATGCTGGGCAAAGGTGCCAGACTGGCGCAGCAGTTGGTCAACCATGGTGGTTTTGCCATGGTCAACGTGGGCGATGATGGCGATGTTTCTGATTTGATTACTGCTCATGGTTCACTTTCTAAATGGATTTGGACAGGACTTGTTGGCTCGCTCGGGTCCCGTCTTGGCTTGGTACTTTGCACGGTAAGATGATTCATCTGTTCAATTTCGATCGGGCTCAGCAGTCGTCCAGGTATTAACTCTGTGGCTGTCACATGGGCTGTTCCTAACAAGGTCTGCCCTTGTGACCCATAAACGGCCACTTGCGACGCATCTGGCCAGGAACCCCGACGACGCAAGCCGCTCATAAAACGTGCTGCATTGTCGCCGTCAAGTGTGATGACCGTGTGACCCGCCAAAAGAGACGCCACAGGCAATAGAAGCGCCAGTCGTTCTTCCTCCGACATGGCTTCCAAAGCTCCCAGAGTGACACACTGTGATGCTGTAAAGCCGCCAGTTTCAATGCGGCGCAATGCGCTCAAGTGAGCGCCACAACCCAACGCCTCGCCAACATCTTCACCCAAAGTTCGGATGTAAGTGCCTTTGCTGCATTTTACTATCATATCGATAGCTGTCCACGCAATATCAGTCTGGGCTAAGCGCATATTTAGCTCATAAATGGTGACCTGACGGGTGTCTCGGGCGACTTCAATACCGGCCCGAGCGTATTCATAAAGGGCCTTGCCACCCTTTTTCAGCGCGCTGTGCATCGGGGGCAATTGACGGATGGGGCCGGTGAACTGGCCCGTAACACGCGCCACATCGTCGGGCGATACCACGACTGGCCTTGTCTGAATCACCTCACCTTCGGCATCACCAGTGCTGGTTTTCTGACCGAGCCGCAGCGTTGCTTCATAAGTCTTGTCGGCATCAAGTTGCAACTGGCTGAACTTGGTGGCAGCGCCGAAACACAGGGGCAAAACGCCACTGGCCAGGGGGTCGAGTGTGCCCGTGTGGCCGGCTTTTTCGGCGCGCAGCAACCATTTGACCTTTTGCAACACGTCATTGCTTGACCAGCCCAGTGGCTTGTCGAGCAACAACACCCCATGCACGGGGCGCCTGGGGACCTTGCCCCTAAGCTTGATCACTTCGTGGTCGTCGCTGGACAGGCCTCCATCTGAGCTGGCGACTCTTCCTGCCGTCTTGATCTGCGCAGGCAGATCAAGAGACGCGGCACTCAGCCCCAAGGGGGCCTTCGCACCTTGGGGCGGCCCGGCGTTGCTCACGTTTAGTCTTCTTTGGCTCGGGAGGCCACGGCACGCGCAATCAGCGCGTTCATGTCGGCCGCGCGCTCCGGGGTCTGGTCGTAAACAAAATGCAGGGTGGGCACGGTGTGAATGTGCAGCCGCTTGAACATCCCAGCCCGTAAAAACCCGGCGGCCTGATTCAGACCCTCGGTGCAGGCTTTCACATCGCCCACCAGCAAGCTGAAAAAAACCTTGGCGTGTGCGTAATCAGGCGTGACCTCGACCCCCTGAATCGTCACCATGCCCACACGCGGGTCTTTCAGCTCTCGCGCGATCAACTCGGTCAGATCACGCTGGATCTGATCGGCGACCTTGAAGGCACGGTTGGGTGTGGCAGATTTCTTAGGCACGGGCTAAAGTCCTGGGACATGCAATGGCGTCAACGAGCATCAAAGGGTGCGGGCCACTTCGCGGATTTCAAAGAATTCCAGCACGTCACCCTCTTGGATGTCGTTGTAATTCTTGATGTTCAGGCCGCAATCAAAGCCTTCGCGCACTTCCTTGGCATCATCCTTGAAACGCTTGAGCGAATCGAGCTCGCCGGTGTACACCACTGTGTTCTGACGCAACAAACGCAAGCGGGCGGTGCGGCGGACAACGCCCGAGGTGACCATACAACCGGCAATCGAGCCAATCTTGGAGACCTTGAAAATTTGGCGGATTTCGGCCGTGCCAATAATTTCTTCTTTCTTGTCGGGGGTCAGCATGCCTGACATGGCCAGTTTGAGATCGTCCACCGCGTCATAAATAATGTCGTAGTAACGAATATCGACGCCGTTGTTTTCAGCCAGCTTGCGCGCACCCGCATCAGCCCGGGTGTTGAAGCCGATGATGACCGCCTTGGCAGCAATGGCCAGATTCACATCCGACTCGCTGATACCGCCCACGGCGGTGTAAACCATCTGAACCTTGACTTCGTCGGTCGACAGCTTGAGCAGGGACTGCGCCAGCGCTTCCTGCGAACCCTGCACGTCGGCCTTGACGATGATCGGCACCATCTTGACTTCACCAGCCGTCATGTCCGTGAACATGTTCTCCAGCTTGGCCGCCTGCTGTTTGGCCAGCTTGGTATGGCGGAACTTGCCGGCGCGGTAAGTGGCAATTTCACGGGCGCGACGCTCGTCGGCCAACACCATGAACTCGTCGCCAGCCTGTGGCACCTCGGTCAGACCCTGAATCTCGACCGGAATTGACGGACCGGCGGTCTTGATGGTCTTGCCGTTTTCGTCCAGCATGGCGCGTACCCGGCCAAAGGTCTGGCCGGCCAGCACCACGTCACCGGCTTTCAGCGTACCGCTTTGCACCAGCACGGTAGCGACTGGGCCTCGACCCTTGTCAAGCTGAGCTTCGATCACCAGGCCCTTGGCCATGGCATCAACCGGTGCCTTGAGCTCCAGCACCTCGGCTTGCAGCAGCACCTGCTCCAACAGTTCATCAATGCCTTTACCGGATTTGGATGAAACCGACACAAAAGGCGAGCTTCCGCCAAATTCTTCAGGAATCACCTCTTCAACCACCAACTCGTTTTTAACGCGTTCAGCGTTGGCATCGGGTTTGTCAATCTTGGTAATGGCCACCACAATCGGCACCCCAGCAGCCTTGGCGTGTTTGATGGCTTCCCGGGTTTGCGGCATAACGCCGTCATCAGCCGCCACCACAAGAATCACGATGTCGGTGGCCTGCGCACCCCGCGCACGCATCGCGGTGAAAGCCTCGTGGCCGGGAGTGTCCAGAAAAGACACCACACCGCGTTCTGTTTTGACGTGGTAGGCACCAATATGCTGGGTGATGCCTCCCGCCTCGCCCGAAGCCACCTTAGTGCGGCGAATGTAATCCAGCAGCGAGGTCTTGCCGTGATCCACGTGACCCATAACGGTGACCACCGGTGCACGTGGCAGGGATTCAGATTGCTGCTGTTGCACTTCATCGTCGGTAAAGGCTTCTGGATCATCCAGCGCCGCCACAATGGCTTTGTGTCCCATTTCTTCCACCAAAATCATGGCGGTGTCCTGGTCCAGCGGCTGGTTGATGGTGACCATCTGGCCCAGTTTCATCAGGTGTTTGATCACTTCTGACGCCTTGACCGCCATCTTGTGGGCCAGTTCGGCCACCGTGATGGTTTCTGGCACGTGCACTTCAAGCACGCGTGCTTCCACCGGCGCCGGCTGTGCATGGTGATCATCGCGATCACGGTCGTTGCTGCCGCGTTTGCCGCGCGGTCCGCCACGCCAGTTGCTGCCTCGCCCGGCACCAGCGCCGGTGTCACCACGGGTTGGAATGCCTTTCTTTTTGGCCGGATCACCAGCCCAACTGCTGGACAATTTGGCTGATTTGACTTCTTTACCGGCCCCGGCTGCTGCGCCTGTGGCAGCCGCTGCAGCAGTCGGCTTCGCCGCCGGACTGCCCGCAGGTTTATGCAAGGTTCCCTTGATGCCGGCCTTGGCTGCATCAGTCGCCTCGGGTTTAGGTTCCTCGACTTTTTTGGGTGCCACTTTTTTGCCCGGCTGTGACATCATCAACCGAATGGCCGCTGCCTCGGCCTCGGCCTTGCGCCGGCGCTCGGTCAGGTCAACGGCCCGCGCCTGTTCTTCTTCACCACGCGATTTTGATTCCGCTGCCGCTTTTTCCTGGGCCTGGGCCCGTGCCTTCAGTTCAGCCGCAACCTTGTCAGCCGCTTCTTTCTCAGCAAGTCGCTTGGCAGCCAGCGCATCGCTTTGACTTTTAGCATCTGGCAATTCTTTGGGCAGGCTTTCATGATGCGCGGCGGCTCGGGCTTGCTGCTGCGCGGCCATGGCATGCGCCTGGGCCGCCGCTTCAGTCGCTGCGATTTCGGTCGCCTTTCGGGCCTCATCCTGTACCTCGCGCTGACGCCGGCGCTCTGCCAGTTCTTCTTCCTGCCGACGAATCAGCTCTGCCTGACGACGTGCATCTTCTTCGCGACGCGCCAATTCAGCGTGATCGATGACCGGTGTAGAGTCAACATCATGCTCATGCCCTTCGGAAGGCGCAGGCGCACCAACATCCTGCCCGTCATCACGACGCACAAACGTTCGCTTCTTGCGCACTTCAACCTGTATTGTTCGCGCTTTGCCAGTGGCATCCGCCTGCTTGATTTCAGTGGTGGATTTCTTCATCAGCGTAATCTTCCTACGCTCAGCCGAAAAAGTACCGTGTGCATTTTGCAAATAGCTCAGCAGATGCTGCTTGTCGGAATCTGTCAAGGTGTCGCCAGCGGCAGATTTGGCAACACCGGCCGACTTCAGTTGCTCTAACAACGTGTCGGTTGATTTTTTGAGTTCACTGGCAAACTCGGCGACGGTCATACTGGACATTTTTGAGTAACCTTTAGTTTCGGCTGGGCAAGCCCGCAGGGCTGTTCCCAACCTTTACTGAATCTTCGAATTCATAACATTAACTTTACGCTTGTACAGCAGCGTCACCGGCAAACCAGTGAGCACGCGCCTTCATGATCAAGGATGTTGCATCGTCTGCAGACTGGCCTGTGATCTCGGTGAGTTCATCGACGGCCAGATCGGCCAGATCGTCGAGGGTGTTGATGCCGTTGTCGGCAAGCTGGCTGATCAACTCGGCAGTCATTCCCTCGACGTCACGCAACTCCAGGGCGATCTCTACGACGCTTTCTTCATTGGCGATTTCCATGGTCAACAGCGCGTCTTTGGCGCGGGTGCGCAGTTCATTGACCGTTTCTTCGTCAAAGCTCTCAATTTCGAGCATTTCCTCCAGCGGCACATAGGCAACCTGCTCCAGGCTGATGAAACCTTCGGCAATCAGCAGGTCGGCGATTTCCTCATCAACATCAAGTTTTTCCATGAACAACGCTCGGCTGGCATCGACTTCACCGGCCTGCTTTTCGGCGGATTCGGCGGCATCCAGAATGTTGATCTTCCAGCCGGTCAACTCGGCTGCAAGACGCACATTCTGGCCACCTCGGCCAATGGCAATCGCCAGGTTTTCCTCGTCCACCACGACATCCATGGCGTGACGTTCTTCGTCCACCACGATGCTGCTGACATTGGCGGGTGCCAGGGCTCCAATCACAAACTGGGCCGGGTCCTCGCTCCACAGCACAATGTCGACCCGTTCACCGGCGAGCTCGTTGGTGACACCGTTGACACGGGTTCCGCGCACACCGACACAGGTGCCGATCGGGTCAACGCGCTTGTCGTGCGACAGCACCGCGATTTTGGCACGCGAACCCGCATCACGGGCACAGGATTTGATCTCCAGCAGGCCCTGCTCAATCTCAGGCACCTCATTGCGGAACAGTTCGACCATGAACTCAGGGGCCGAACGCGACAGCACAATGGGTGCACCGCGCAGGGTCAGGTCCACCTCCATGATCATGGCGCGAACCCGGTCACCGGTTCGGAAATTTTCCTTGGGAATCATTTCGCCGCGTCGCAGGCGGCCTTCCACGCGCCCCGACTCGACGATCAGATCGCCTTTGTCCATGCGCTTGACGGTGCCTACAAAAATCTTGTCGCCACGCGACATGAAGTCATTGAGCAGCATTTCGCGCTCAGCGTCACGAATTTTTTGCAAAATGACCTGCTTGGCCGCCATGGCACCGATACGGCCAATCGGCAGCGACTCGATGGTTTCCTCGATGTACTCGTCGACCTCAATGTCAGGAATCTGCTCCAGCGCTTCAAACAGCAAGATTTCCTGGTCGGGCAACTGCAAGCCGGCCTCATCGGGCACGACGTGCCAGCGGCGGAAAGTTTCGTAGACACCTGTGTCGCGATTCAACGACACCCGGATGTCCACATCGCCTGGGTAAAACTTTTTGGTTGCTTGAGCCAGGGCTGCTTCAACCGCACCAAACACCACGTCACGCTCGACGTTTTTCTCGCGTGAGATGGCGTCCACCAACATTAACATTTCGCGATTCATGCCATGACTCTCCTGTTTCAATTCAATTCAAATGTGTCGTTCGAAGCTTCGCTGGCGAGACCACTATGGCCTCGACCCTTGAAGCTCACGATCGGTGCCAGACGTGCCTCCTTAAGTTCACTCAAGGCAAAGCCCAGGGCTTGCACCGGTGCTGGCGGGCGCTTTTTACTGATTTTTGCGCCGGGCTTCACCTCCGGTTCATCGCGCCAGACAATTTGCCAGCCTGGCGATTGCACGGCTAAATCAAGCTCTGTGGCTGGCCCAACTTGCTCCAGCACACCCCGAAATTTTTTGCGGTTGGCACTGACCTGGCCAACTGCTGCCGCACCTAGAGGGGCTTTCAGGGTGATGTCAATCACCTGCCCGACAAAGCGCTCAAAATCCTGCTGGTGCCGCAGGGGCCGGTCGATGCCGGGTGAGGAGACCTCCAGCCGGCGATAATCCACTGCATCCACCTCCAAGGCAAACTGCAACTGCCGCGTCACTTTTTCACAGTCTTCCACGGTCACAAATTGTTCGGCCGCAGGCGCAAGACGTGGTGTGGGCACCCAGGGCAAATCGATGGTGATGCGCAACAGACCTCCGGCGGAACGCTCAATCTCCACCAGGTCATAACCCAAGCCCGCTACCGTTTGTTCGACAATTTCCTTCAACGCCACCGCATCCCCTGCTGTAAATAGTCAATCCGTGCAAAAACAAACGACCAAAAAAAACGGGCGGAAGTGACTCGCCCGTTTGGTCGTGAAGGCAGGATTGTACGCCAAAAAACCTGGCGATCACCCTTGATTTTGAAGGATTTATCCAGCAGAACTGACCAAAACCCGGGTGTACGGATGACGGGGATGGTTCAGCACATCGTCCACGCTGCCAGACTCGACGACGACGCCCTGTTTCATCACCAGCACCTGGTGCGCCATGGCGCGAATCACGTCCACATCGTGGGTGATCAGGAGGTAACTCAAGGCCCGTTGCCGCTGAAGTCGTTGCAACAGGCTCAAGACCTGCTTTTGTACTGTCACATCCAGTGCACTGGTTGGCTCGTCCAGCAGCAAAATTTTAGGGTTGATGATCAGCGCCCGGGCCACCGCTAGGCGCTGGCGTTGCCCACCCGAGAACTCGTGGGGATAACGCCCCAGCAACCTCGACAATTCCTTAGCGTCGCCATCGGCCAGCCCAACGTCCTTAAGCGCCTCAATCACTCTCTGACGTCGCTCTGCCAAGCCCAGCGTTGGTTCATGCACGCCCAGCCCCTCACCGACAATTTCTTCCACTGTCATGCGCGGCGATAACGATGAGAAAGGGTCCTGAAACACCACCTGCACTTGCCGGCGCAGGGCTTTGTTTCGGGCTGCGTTCAGGCCCCAGGCCTGATCCGCAACTCGAAAGTCACCCGAAAACGGTAACAGCCCCAAGGCGGCCAGCGCCAGGGTCGACTTGCCTGAGCCAGACTCCCCCATGATGCCCAGGGTCTGTCCTGCCGGCAAGCTGAAATCTGCGCCTTGCACGGCGACAAATTCGCCGCGTTTGAACCAGCCGAGCACGCCCGGCAACGGCGTGGGATAGGTGACTCGCAAACCTTTTGCCACCATCGCGGCAGGCAAAGTGCTGCTCAAAGCACTGTCCGAAGAAGGATCACGTTCAGGCTTGCTGGCAATCAGGCGTTGCGTATAGGGGTGTTGCGGCTGCGCAAACAGCGCCGGGGTGTTGCCCTGCTCCACGATGCGCCCTTGCTCCATGACAATGACCCGGCTGGCAAAGCGGCGCACCAGGTTGAGGTCGTGGGTAATCATCAGCACCGCCATGCCACGCTGCTGTTGCAACCGGTCCAGCAGGTCCAGAATCTGGCCGCGCAGGCTCACGTCCAGCGCCGTGGTGGGCTCATCGGCCAGCAGCAGTTTAGGTTTGCCCGCCAACGCCATGGCAATCATGGCACGCTGGCGCTGCCCTCCGCTGAGCTGATGCGGAAACGCCGCAAATCGACGCTGTGGCTCGTCAATGCCCGTCTCCGCTAACAAATCAATAGCTTCTTGCGCACACTGGACGGGGGCTACAGCCGTTTTTAACTGAATTACTTCAGCAATTTGCTGACCCACGCTCATCAGCGGGTTCAGGGCCGTCATCGGCTCCTGAAAAATCATCGCAATATCCTGACCCCGCACGGCTTGCAGTTCACGCTCCGGGAATGAGAGCAGGTCACGCCCGTCAAATGTCGCCTGACCGGTAATTTGTGCATTGGTGACAAGGCGCAGCAGGCTCAAGGCCGAAATCGTTTTGCCAGAACCTGACTCACCCACCATGGCCAGTTTTTCGCCGGATGCGATCAAAAAGTTGATGCCATGCACCACAGGCCGGCCGTCAAAACTGATCGTCAGGTCACGCACTGATAATAGCGGCGAGCCAGCTCCCACTGCAGCGAACCCAGCGGGCACAGCGCTCATTGGTCAGCCTTTCGGGGGTCCAAGGCATCACGCAACGCATCTCCCATAAACGTCAGCAGCAGCAAGGTGATCACCAGCACGGCAAACGTGAACAGCGAAATCCACCAGGCGTCGATGTTGTTTTTGCCCTGCGACAGCAGCTCACCCAGCGACGGCGTGCCTGGCGGCACACCCAGGCCCAGAAAGTCGAGCGAGGTCAGCGCCAGAATGGCGCCGCTCATGCGAAACGGCAGAAAGGTCACCACCGGTGTCAGACTGTTGGGCAGCAAATGACGCGTGATGATCTGCCAGTTGCTCACCCCCAGCGAACGCGCGGCGCGCACATAGTCAAGCTGGCGATTGCGCAAAAACTCGGCACGCACATAATCCGACAGGCCCATCCAGCCAAACAGGCTCAGCAACACCAGCAGCAAGGCCAGGCTGGGCGCAAACACCGCGCTGAAAATGATCAGCAGGTACAACTCGGGCATGGAACCCCAGATTTCGATGAAACGCTGAAACGCCAGGTCGGTTTTGCCGCCGAAAAAGCCCTGCAGCGCCCCGGTGATGATGCCCAGCAGCGTTCCGATAGAGGTCAGCGCCAGCGCAAACAACACGCTGACGCGAAAACCGTAAATCAGTTGGGCCAGTAAATCCCGCCCCCGGTCGTCGGTACCCAGCCAGTTGTCAGACGACGGCCCGGACGGGTTGGGCGCCTTGGCAAAGTAGTTCAGGGTTTTTGGCCCATACGGGTTGGGGGCAAACAGCGCCCAGTTGCCCTCGGTGCTCAGTCTTTGACGAATGAAGGGGTCGAGGTAGTCGGTGCTGGCCTCAAAATCGCCGCCAAAGGTTTTTTCGGAATAGTCTTTGAACACCGGTACATACAACTCACCCTGGTAGCGCACCAGCAGCGGGCGGTCGTTGCTGACCACTTCAGCCAACAGGCTGACCAGCACCAGCGCGCAAAAAAGCAGCAAACTCCAGTAACCCAGCCGGTTGCGCCTGAAACGCTGCCAGGCGCGTCTGCCCGGGCTGAGTCCGTGTGTCATTTGAGGGGGCTTAGTCGAACTTAACACGAGGATCGACCCAAACATAGGACAAATCGCTGATCAGTTTGGTCACCAACCCAATCAGCGTAAAGAAATACAGCGTGCCCAGCACCACCGGATAGTCCCGCCGGATCACGCTTTCGTAGCTCAGCAGCCCCAGGCCGTCCAGAGAGAACAGCGTCTCGATCAGCAGCGACCCGGTAAAAAAAGCGCCAATGAAAGCTGCCGGAAATCCGGTCACGATCGGAATCAGTGCATTGCGAAACACATGTTTCCACAGCACCTGGCGCTCGCTCAGGCCTTTGGCCCGCGCGGTGATCACATATTGCTTTCGGATTTCTTCCAGAAAAGCGTTTTTGGTCAGCATGGTGGTCACGGCAAAACTGCCCAGCACCATCGCGGTAACCGGCATGGCAATGTGCCAAAGGTAATCCGCCACCCGCGCTCCCCAGCCCAACTCGTCCCAGTTGCTTGAGGTCAGCCCGCGCAGCGGAAACCACTGCAACTGACCACCAAAAATCACCAGCAAGGCCACCCCCAACACAAACCCCGGAATGGCATAACCCACCAGCACCAGCAGCGTGGTTACCAGATCAAAACGCGAACCAGCCCGCACTGCCTTGGCCACGCCCAGCGGCACCGCAATCAGATAACTGATAAAAAATGTCCACAAGCCCAGGCTGATCGACACCGGCAGCTTTTCCCAGATCAGGTCAGACACACTCTTGTTCTGGAAAAAACTCTTGCCCAGGTCAAACCGGGCAAACTGGCCCAGCATCTGCCAAAAGCGTTCATGCGGTGGTTTGTCAAAGCCGTACAAGGCCTTGATCTGCTCGATGCGTTTCGGGTCCACCCCTTGGGCACCACGGTAGCTCAGACCGCCCCCTTCAGCGACCGCGCCCTTGCCAGCGCCAGCCTTGGCTTCGGCCAAGTACTGCTCGACCGGGCCACCGGGCACAAACTGAATCACCACAAAGGTGATCAGCAGCACGCCAAACAGCGTCGGAATCATCAGCAGCAGGCGCTTAAGGATGTAACTCAGCATGGTTTCATGGTCTTCAGGGTGTTTTTGGCCGGGCCCACCAGGTGTCGATGGCCCAGGATTCCCCTTGGGCATAAGGCGGCATCGCGGCAGGTTGCTCCAGCCGCCAACCGTTGTACACCATGCGATGCGTTGGCGCCGACCATTGTGGAATCAGCACATGACTGTGAGCAATCACGCGCTCCAGGGCGCGGCAGGCGGGCACCAGCGCAGCCTTGGTCTTGGCACTTGTCATCTGGCTGACCAGTGCGTCCACCGCCGGGTTCTTCATGCCCGACATGTTGCCCGAGTCCTCCTGATCCGCCGACTTGGAGCCAAACAGGTCCGCATATTCCTGACCCGGGTTGTGTGTGCCACCGTAAGCCAGCGAGGTCATGTCAAACTCAAATTTTTGCAGTCGCTGCTGGTACAGGGCAAAGTCCACCGGCCTGAATTTCAGCGTGATGCCGAGTTTTTCAAGATTACGTGCCCAGGGCGTGATGACCCGGGCGCTGCCTTCGTTGCTGTCCAAAAACTCCACTTCCAGTGCCTGCCCCTTGGCGTTGCGCAGCACACCACCCTGCACTTCCCAGCCCGCAGATTTGAGCAAGGCCTGGGCTTGGCGCAGATTGGCGCGCAGCGAGGATGGCGCGTCAGTGCGGGGCGGCACCGTCATCGGGCCAAACACGTCTGTTGACAACACACTGCGCCACGGCGCCAGCAAGGCCAGTTCCTCTGGGCTGGGCAAGCCGCTGGCGGCGCAGTCGGTATTGCCAAACAGGCCGTTCACACGCTGGTAGGCGTTGTAAAACAGTTGCCGGTTCATCCACTCGTAGTCCATGGCCAGGCCCAGCGCCTGGCGCACCCGCACGTCCTGAAACAGTTCGCGCCGGGTGTTAAGCACATAACTTTGAAACCCGGTGGGCAGGCGATGCCGGTATTCGCGTTTGACCAGCTCACCCGAATCGAAGCGCTTGCCGTTGACACGCCGAGCCCAATCGCCGGCCGAAAAAAACCGCATCAAGTCAAATTCACCCGCTTTTAGCGCTTCCAACCGGGCCGTGCCGTCTTTGTAGATCTTGACGGTGATGCGGTCGAAATTGGCCGTGCCACGGCGCACATTCAGGTCCTTGGCCCAGTAGCTGGCGTCACGCACATAGGTGATGTCCTTGCCAAAACGCACCGGCCCGATCTTGTACGGGCCGCTGCCAATGGGGATGTCAGTCACGATGGCATCAAAACGCTTGGGCTTGCCGTTGTCAACACCCCAGTTGTGGCTGAACACTGGCAGGCCACCCACCGTCAGCGGTAGTTCCCGGTTGGGTTTTTTGAAGCGGTAACGCACGGTCAGGCTGTCCACCACCTCCAGCGCCGCCACGTCTTCCAGCACGGTCTTGTAAGCCGGTGACGTGTAGGGTCCCATCAATGCATCAAAACTTTGTTTGACGTCCAGCGCCAGCACCGGCTCGCCATTGTGAAAACGCGCCTCGGGACGCAGCCTGAAGGTGGCCGAGAGCCCGTCGTGCGACACCACCACGTCTTGCGCCAGCAGGCCATAACCCGACCCGGTCTCGTCCAGCGCACCGGTCAGCAGCGAATCAAACATCAGGTCAGCTAGATAAGCCGGCGCCGAGCCCTTGATGGTGAACGGGTTGTATTTGTCAAAGGTGGAGACGCGCAGGTTGCTGACCAGACGCAGTTCGCCACCCTTGGGAGCGGCTGGGTTGACATACTCAAACTGTGAAAACCCCGGCGGGTACTTCAAATCGCCCCAAAGCGCGTAGCCATGCGTTGCCCAGGCTGATGCCAGCCAGCACTGAAGCACAAAAAACAGAAGACAACGCATGCGACAATTCTCCATCATCTGTCACTGCGGTGTCATCTTGCGGGGTGAAGGCCGGTTCGCAGTGGTTTGCCAGCAGCTAATAAATTTGAAGAGGTCAAAATGGGATTCCTGACAGGTAAAAAATTACTGATCACCGGCGTATTGTCCAACCGCTCGATTGCCTACGGCATTGCCAGGGCCTGCCATGCGCAGGGGGCAGAGCTGGCTTTCAGCTATGTGGGCGAGCGTTTCAAGGACCGCATCACCGAATTTGCCGCTGATTTCAATTCCAAGCTGATTTTTGACTGTGATGTGGGTGACGATGCCCAGATCGAGAAGCTGTTTACTGATTTGTCAGCCCATTGGCCCAAGTTTGACGGTTTTGTGCACAGCATCGGCTTTGCGCCGCGTGAAGCCATTGCTGGCAATTTTCTCGATGGCCTGACGCGTGAAAACTTCCGTATTGCCCACGACATCAGCGCCTACAGTTTTCCGGCCATGGCTAAGGCCGCCCTGCCCTACCTGAACAACACCGCGTCGTTGCTGACCCTGACGTACCTGGGTGGTGTGCGCGTGGTGCCCAGCTACAACACCATGGGCCTGGCCAAGGCCTCGCTCGAATCGTCGGTGCGTTACCTGGCTGACGCCGTGGGTGCCAAGGGCATTCGCGTCAATGGTCTGAGCGCGGGTGCCATCAAGACACTGGCAGCCAGCGGCATCAAAGACTTTGGCAAGCTGCTGGGTATTTCTGCCGCCGCATCACCGCTCAAGCGCAACGTGACGATTGACGAGGTTGGCAACGTGGCGGCGTTTTTGCTCAGCGACCTGGCGTCCGGCATGACCGGGCAGATTTCGTATGTGGACTGCGGTGTCAGCCAGACCGCCGTGGCCGTGGTTGAAGCCTGATTTCATCAGTAAATCGCCTTCTAGCCCTTATTCAATAAGCGCTAGAAGCTCTCAAATGGATAGCTACTCTCGATCAACAACGCTTCCGGTAAGTGGTGAGTATTCGATTCTCCCGGCTATTTGCCAATCAGCTCGTTGAGCTTCTCCGCCTCAAAATGCTCATTCAAGGTGGCGTCGCCAGGCACGCAGTCGGTGCCGCTGCGGTTGCCTTGCAGGGTCTCAATGGCCTTCCACAACATGGCAATCTGATGCTCATGGCCTGAGGCGTTGTCGATCAGGCCACGCATGGCCTGGCTCAGCGGGTCATCGCTTTGCGTCACACCATAGGCTGAAAACCCCATTTTGGAGGCCGCTTCCTCGCGCCTCACATCGAGTTCGGCCTGGATGATGCGTGCCGGGTTGCCCACTGCCGTGGCACCGGGTGGTACCGGTTTGGTCACCACGGCGTTGGATCCCACCTTGGCGCCATCACCCACCGTAAACCCACCCAACACCTGAGCGCCAGCGCCCACCACCACACCGCGGCCCAGGGTGGGGTGGCGCTTGGCCCCTTTGTACAGGGATGTGCCGCCCAGTGTCACGCCCTGGTAAATGGTGCAGTCGTCGCCAATTTCGGCAGTTTCACCCACCACCACACCCATCGCATGGTCAAAAAATACGCGATTGCCAATTTTTGCGCCGGGGTGAATCTCGATACCGGTCAGGAACCGGGTGGTGTGCGAGATGTAGCGACCCAGCCATTTGAAACCATGCGTCCAGCAGGCGTGCGCCACCCGGTGCAGCATCACCGCGTGCAAACCTGGGTAACAGGTCAGCACCTCCCAGCGGCTACGGGCCGCCGGGTCGCGGTCAAGAATGCATTGAAGGTCGGATCGGAGTCTGGAAAACATCGTGGAAGTCTAATTTGAATTGAACAGCATCTAGGCCAATGTGGGCTCAGTCGGCTTTGAGCATCATCTTGGCCACACCCCGCAGAATATGGATTTCTTCCTGCGTGAGTGCCGCGCGGTTAAACATCTGGTTGAGCCGGGGCATGAGTTTTTTGGGTGCCAGCGGGTCCAGAAAACCAATGTGCACCAGCGCTTGCTCCAGGTGTGCCAGCATGCCCGCTATTTGGGCTGCGTCGGCTTGCACCGGCACCGCACTGGCTTCTGGTAAGGGATATGCCCCCAAGGCCACGCGCCAGTCGTACGCAATCACCTGCAAGGCTGAAGCCAGATTGAGTGAGCCAAACTGCGGGTTGCTGGGAATGCTCAGGCACACGTGGCAGCGATAAACGTCTTCATTGCGCATGCCAAAGCGCTCCGAGCCAAACAGGAACGCCACGCCAGAGTTACAAGGATTTTCTGGCTCTAGCCCCCGTCCTGCTTGCGCTAATAGCTCTATTTTCAGGAGCGCTTCAAAATGCTGGCGGGGTGCCACGGTGGGCGGCCCAAAGTCACGTGGCGTCATGGCCGTGGCGCACAGGTGTGTCATGCTGTCCAGGGCTTCATCAAGTGTGGCGACGATGCGTGCATTCGCCAAGACGTCGAGTGCACCGCTGGCACGCTGGATGGTTTCCTCGCGCCGCAGCACATTGGGCCAGCGCGGTGCCACCAGCACCAGATCATCAAAGCCCATGGTTTTCATGGCGCGCGCCACAGCCCCGACATTGCCGGCATGGCTGGTGTTGATAAGGATGAATCGCGTCTGCATGGTGGGCCGTTAAAATCGCGCTATTGTCGCTGCCTGCTGTAACGGGCCGTGCCCCAACATCCGCCCGAAACAGACCCGCTGCGCTGCCTGGCCAACCGTGATTCCGCCATGAACCCTTCCACCAATTTGCACCCCATGATCAACGTGGCCGTCAAGGCCGCCCGCGCAGCGGGGGCCATCATCAATCGTGCGGCGCTTGACGTGGAGTCGGTGCGGGTGTCGCAAAAGCAGGTCAACGACTTTGTGACTGAAGTCGACCAGGCTTCTGAGCAGATCATCATCGAAACCTTGCTGGGCGCCTACCCGGGCCACGCCATCTGGGCCGAAGAGTCAGGCCGTGAGCACGGCGCGCAAGATTCTGAATATGTCTGGATCATCGACCCGCTCGACGGCACCACCAACTTCATCCATGGCCTGCCGATTTATTGCGTGAGCATTGCGCTGGCCGTCAAAGGCAAGGTTGAACAAGCCGTTATTTACGATCCCAGCCGCAACGACCTGTTTACCGCCACCAAAGGGCGCGGCGCCTACATGAACAACCGCCGCATGCGCGTGGCCAAGCGCACCCGCCTGCAGGAATGCCTGGTGTCCACCGGTTTCCCGTTTCGCCAGGGCGACGATTTCAACAGCTACCTGCGCATGATGGGCGACATCATGCAGCGCACCGCCGGCCTGCGCCGCCCAGGTGCCGCTGCCCTTGACCTGGCGTATGTGGCAGCCGGCTTCACCGACGGCTTTTTCGAGTCCGGCCTGCACCCCTGGGACGTGGCTGCCGGCTCCCTGCTGGTCACTGAAGCCGGTGGCCTGGTGGGCAACCTGTCAGGCGACGCAGACTTTTTGGAACAGCGCGAATGCCTGGCCGCCAACCCGCGTATTTATGGCCAGATGGTGTCAATACTTGGCAAATACAGCAAATTTGCCAGCGCCGGCGAAAAAGCTGCTGTGCGTGCAGCAGTCGCTGACCTGGCGCATGCCCGTCATGCCGAGCCGCCTGCGGCGTCCACGTCAGACCTTGACACCGAGCCCGCAGCGCCTTTTTAAGCGCCTCTCTTTAGCGGTCTGACAGCCGGTGCTCCTTTAGGCAGCGTCAATATCACCACAAAGGCCCTGCAGCCATTGGCGACCAATGCACAGATCAAATATCAGCCAGCGTTGATCTTTACAATGCCGACACCTTGCGCCACGCCGTCTTCACAGACCCGGCGCACACTGAGCATTTTGCAATCAACCCGAGGAACTCATCATGTCCAAACCTAGCTTTCTGGCGCTCAAGGCACTCAGCCTGGCTGTGGCTCTGTGCACCGGCACACTGGCCCTAGCCGCCGACCCGGTGACAGAAGCCATGCAGGCAGCCAATGCACCGTACCGCATGGCGCTCTTCAAAACCAATGGCACCTCGCAGGCCGAGGCGCAGCAGGCCCTGACGCAGGCACAACAGGCCTGGGACAAACTCAACACCCAGGTTGCCAAGCCCACCGTGCCCTACGACCGTGACCCGGCATTTGCCAGCTCGGTGGCCGGCGTAACCAAGGTTTACACCAAGGCCATGGCGGAAATTGCTGCCAATGACCTCAAAGCCGCTCACAACACCCTGGAAGAAGCGCGTGAGATCATGGCCGATATGCGTGCGCGCAACAACGTGGTGGTGTTCAGCGACCACATGAACGCCTACCACTCGGTCATGGAGCACATCATTGTGGACGGCAATGCCACGCTGGCCCAACCCAAGGGCCTGTTGCTGATGACCAGCCAGGCCGGCGCGCTGAGCTACCTGGCCAAGCGCCTGACCAGCCAGGCCCCTGAGAGCCACAGCAAAAATGCCGATTTCACCAGCCTGGTCGATGCCGTCAACAAGTCGGTTGCTGCCCTGGACACCGCGCTGATGAATCAGGACATGGCCGCTGTCAAAGAGGCCATCAGCAAGCTGAAGGGCCCCTACAGCAAGCTGTTTGCCAAATTTGGTTAATCTTTTTTTAAAAGGAATATGAGATGAGTACGTTTGACGCCATTGGCCTGATGAAAGGCATCAATGAAAATCTGGGGCCTTTTCGCAAATCTCAGGGTGAAGCCATGCTGGGCTTTGGCCAGCTGGCCAAGGCCTCGATGGCAGAGGGCGCGGTCAGTGCCAAGCACAAAGAGCTGATCGCACTGGCCATCGGCATTACCCAGCATTGCCATGGCTGTATTGCCTTTCACGTCAAAGCGCTGCGCCGACTGGGCTGCACCCGCGCCGAACTGGAAGAAACGCTGGCAGTCTGTGTCTACATGGCCGGTGGGCCAGGGCTGATGACAGCCGCGGACGCACTGAGCGCTTGGGACGCGATGGAACCCTAGTACGTTTTACCTGGCTTGCTCCTTCTGGTTCCTGTAGTTTGCAATGGCGCTGGTGGCTTCGGCAGGTGCGCTTTTTTTTTGTGACGAGGAGCGCTAACCGTCGCTGCACTTAGTGGCCTGGGCACTGATGGGTAGGCGCACACGCAGCGGGCTTCTGCCCGCAAGGAGGCGTAACGACCCCAGGCGCGTTGCCGTTGGCTCAATCGGGAGCGTAGCGCTATCACCCAACCGGTGAGCGCCATCAAAGCCAACAATCAGGCGAACTTACAAAAGAACACAAGCTGTCAACTGAATCTAGGTTCAACCGCTTCAGCTGCGCCGAGTTGCTCAATTTTTGCTTGAGCGGGGTGCTTGGTGCCCTGCCACTGACGCCGCAACCGCATGCCTTTTACCCGCTGGCACCCATGCTGACCAACTTCAACGTGCTGGAACGTGTCACGATCACCCCTGATGACTACCATGACCTGGTTGCGCCTGAAAACCAGGCTATATGAACAAATTGGCCTCTAGCCCCCGAATCTATTGGGCAGACCGCTATCAAAAACTTCTGGCAGGCAATAGTACCCAGACTGACTTGATCAGCCCCCAGAGACGACTCACTTGGCCGCGTTCGGAAAAAACAACTGTTCGCCACCAATCTTGTAGCCGGCAATCACACCCTGCCCGGCCCCGGAAATCAGCCAGTCGACAAACTTCTGGCCATCGGCTACCTTCACATGCGTGTGTCTGGCCGGGTTGACCAGCATCACGCCGTACTGGTTGAACAGGCGTTTGTCGCCCTCCACCAGCACCGCCAGATCACCCCGGTTTTTGAAATTGAGCCAGGTGCCACGGTCTGCCAGCACATAGGCATTGCTGCTGGAGGCCATGTTCAGCGCCGGGCCCATGCCGCAGCCACACGACTTGTAGCCGCTGCCCATCTTGTCTTCCAGGCCAGCCTGCTTCCAGTAGCGCAGTTCGGCCGCGTGGGTGCCGCTCTTGTCACCGCGTGAAATGAACTCACCATTGATGGCTGCCACTTTTTTCAGAGCTTCAACAATGTCAGGGCCTTTTGTTTTGGCAGGGTCCGCCTTGGGGCCAATCAGCACAAAGTCGTTGTACATCACCTCAAAACGCTTCACGGCAAAACCTTCGGCTACCACTTTTTCTTCAGCCACGGGGTCATGCACAAACAGCACGTCCGCGTCACCCCGGCGTCCCATGTCAATGGCCTGGCCGGTGCCCACGGCGACCACTTTCACATCAATGCCGCTGGCCTTTTTGAACTCGGGCAGCAAGTAGCCAAACAGGCCCGACTGTTCGGTTGAAGTGGTTGACGCCACCACTATCGACTGCGCTGCGGCGCTTAGGGCGGCACTACAAAGCACTACAGTAAATATAGCTTCTGGCACATATTGCATAAGGGCTAGAGGCCAAAATGACTTAAAGTTAAGCGCAGTTTTCATGGTGTTCACAGAGTTTCTCCTTTGACAAAAAAATGGGCTGCCGGGTACTGTGTTTGCAACAGTGTCCCTTCGAAAAAATCTTTCACCGGCAGGTCGGCCAGCACCCTGCCCTGTTCCAGGTAAATCACCCGGCTCGCCAGTCGCTTGACCTGGCCTAGGTTGTGGCTGGCAAAAACCAGGGTGGCGGCCTGGTTCTGGTGGGCAAACTCTTCAATCAGCGCCTCTACCTCGCGCTTGGCATGCGGGTCCAGGCTGGCGGTGGGCTCATCCAGCAGCAGCACCTGGGGCTCAAGTGCCCAGGCCCGCGCCATGGCCACCCGCTGCTGCTGGCCGCCTGAGAGCTTGCGCCCGTTGCGCTGCGCCAGATCGGCCAGTCCTACCCGCTGCAACGCCACCAAGGCCCCGGTTTTGGCTTGCGCCCAGTGCACACCGCGCAGCCACAATCCCAGCGCCACATTGGCTTGCACCGTCAGGCGCATCAGATGGGGCCGTTGAAACAACATGGCCTGGGATGCCGCTGCATCAACGCTGAAAAGGCCCGCCGTCGGTGTGATCAACTGGTGCAACATGCGCAACAGCGTGCTTTTGCCACAGCCATTGGAGCCAACCAGGGCCACGCGCTCACCGGGCAAGATGCACAGATTCACATCCGACAGCGCCCGAACGCCGCGTTTCGCAGAGCCAAACTGCACCGCAATGCCGCTCAGATTAAATAAGGCCTTAAGCGGCATGGTGCGTCATACCGATGCCCCAACCAGCGCCGACGACGCTGTGCCACCCGACTCACTGGCCTCTCGCCAACGCCGCAACAGGCCGATCAGCAGGTTCAATAACAGTACCACGCCCAGCAATATCAGCCCCAGGCCCAGGGCCAGCGGCAAATCCCCCTTGCTGGTCTCCAGCGCGATGGCTGTGGTCATGACACGGGTGAAGCCATCCACATTGCCGCCCACAATCATCACTGCGCCAACCTCGGAAATGGCTCGCCCAAATGACGCGATCACCACCGTCAACAAGGCATAACGCTCGTCCCAGGCCAGCAGCAGGCTGCGCATTAATGGTAGAGCGCCGAGCGACTGCAGTTGTTCACCATGCAGATTCTGGGCGTCTTCCACCACCTGGCGGGTCAGGGCCGTGACCACCGGCAGCACCAGCACGGTTTGCGCCAGCACCATGGCCTTGAAGCTGAACAGCCAGCCCAAAAAACCCAATGGCCCGCTGCGCGACAGCAGCAGGTACACCACCAGCCCCACCACCACCGACGGTACAGCCAGCAAGGTGTTGAGCAGGGTCAACACCCCATCGCGCCCGGCAAAACGCGCTACACCCAGCCAGGCGCCCAGCACCAGGCCCAAACCGCAGGCCAAGGCGCAGGCCGTGGCGCTGACGGACAGTGACCTGCCCACGATGGTGAGCAAGCCGGCGTCCAGCGATGTGATGAGTTGCAGCGCCGTTTGCGCACTGTCAGTAAAGGTGGTCATGCAGGCAGAAAGAAAAGATCGGGTATCGTAGCTACCGAATCACAACCTGACGATATGAACCACTGTGCATAGGCTACAACTCCACTACACCCTGTCGCGCGACAACAGCCCGGCCCAGGTGCGCAACCCTCTGATCGACCTGCTGCAAGCAGTCAGCATAAGGGGCTCGATCTCGGGCGGTGCGCGTGCTCTGAACCTGAGCTACCGCCACGTCTGGGGCGAGCTCAAGCGCTGGGAGCAAGAGCTGGGCAACGAACTGCTGGTCTGGGAAAAAGGCCAAAACGCGCGCCTGACAGACTTTGCCAGCAAGCTGATGTGGGCCGAACGCCAGGCGCAGGCCCGCCTGGCACCGCAGATCGAGGCCTTGCGCAGTGAGCTCGAACGCAGTTTTGCACTGGCATTTGACGACAGTGTGCAGGTGCTGACACTCTACGCCAGCCACGACGAGGCGATCTCGCGTCTGCGCGAGTACGCCCTGCGAGGCCCGGAAAGCGGCACGCGGCTGCATCTGGACGTTCGTTTTACCGGCAGTGTCGATGCCATCCGTGCTCTCAATGAGGGCCGTTGCATCATGGCGGGTTTTCACACGCTGGCCCAAACGGGTCGAAAAACGCTCAGTGAGCGCAGCTACAAGCCGCTGCTGCAACCCGGACGCCACAAAATCATCGGATTTGCCCAACGCACCCAGGGGCTGATGGTGGCACCCGGCAACCCCCTGGCGTTGCAGACATTGCACGATGTAGCGCGTAGTCAGGCCCGTTTTGCCAACCGGGTGCTGGGCTCGGGCACGCGCCTGGTGTTGGACGAACTGCTGGCTCAGGCTGGCCTGGCCGCCACAGACATCAACAGTCTTGCCAATCTGGAGCCCTCACACGCGGCCGTGGCACAGGCGGTGGCATCGGGTCAGTGTGATGCTGGCCTGGGCATTGCGGCGGCAGCGCTACAGGCCGGACTGGACTTTGTGCCTTTTGCCAACGAGCGCTACCATTTGGTGTGTCTGAAATCTGCACTTGGTCAGCCGGGCGTTCTAAACCTGCTGCAACTGCTGCAAACGCCGCACTGGCAAAGCAGCATGACAAACATCGCAGGCTATTCGCCTGAGCAGTGTGGCCAGGTTTTGTCCATGCGCAAGGTGTTGCCCTGGTGGGACTTTGCGCGTGAGAAAAGCAAGGCGGTATCGCTGCTCAACGCCGCCATGCCCATGCAACAGCAACCCGTTTAGCAACAGTTGTCCACCACGGACGAGATGTCGGCATGCACAAAGCAATGGCCCCATTGTCGAAAATATTCTCGCTTGGCCCCTGAGGGCTCGTAAAGCAAAAACAGGGGCTTTTGTTCTTGCCACTAGCCTAGTTTTCGGTCGCTCACCACCATGCCATCCGCATCGGCATACAGCCAGTCACCCGGATTCACCCAGACACCCTGAATCTGCACCGGCAAGTCTTTCAAACCCTGGTTCCTCTTTTCGGTGGGCATGGGCATGCTGGCAAGGGCGCGAATGCCCACGTCCTGCGCGGCCAACTCTACAACGTCGCGCACACAGCCATCAATCAGCACCCCCGCCCACCCATTTTTGGCAGCTGCGGCACCCAGGTTGCCACCCAGCAGGGCCCGCTGCAGCGAACCCGCACCTGCCACGACCAGCACTTTACCTACCCGGCCGTCAGCGGTATCTTCAAAGCCACACGAATCGACAGCGGCTTTGACGAGCGAATTGTCTTCAAAACACTTGACTGTGCTCACCGGCCCACAGAACACTTGGCGTGCGCCATAGTCCCGAAAAACTGGCGGCAGCACCCTAAAGACCCTGGGTGAGTCGTTCTTGTGGGCATCGCATAAATCGCTGGTGGCAATGGGTTTATTCATTTCAAATTTCCTTCAAATGCAAAAAATTGTAGGTTGTACGCAAAACTGTCACGAAAAGATGCCTTTTCCCTGTGAAAAAGCCCTGTGCGCTCTTGGAAAGCCTTGGTTTCTCCAGTAGCATTCGCGTCTACCAGCAAATTGGCTGATCTTGCTGGTGTTTGATTAACAACTCATAGGACAACACACATGGCAACTGCAAAAAAAGCGCCAGCTAAAAAAGCTGCTCCTGTCACCAAAGCTGAACCAGCGCCCAAGGCCGCCCCAGCCAAAAAGGCAGCACCTGCAAAAGCAGCTGAGTCCGCCAAAAAGGTAGTTGCCAAAGCGGCTGCACCCGCCAAAAAAGCCGCTGCCAAAAAAGCACCCGCTGCCAAACGCAGCGTGAACGCCGCCTTCATGAAGACCCTGACACCCAGCGGTGCACTGGCGGCGGTGGTCGGTGCCAAAGCCTTGCCGCGCACCGAAGTCGTCAAAAAACTGTGGGACTACATCAAGAAGAACAAGCTGCAAGACGACGTCAACAAGCGCCTGGTCAACGCCGATGCCAAGCTCAAGGAAGTATTTGGCAAGGCGCAGGTCACCATGTTCGAGATTGCCGGCCTCATCGGCAAGCACCTGAAATAAACTTTTCTCTAGGGATAAAGCCCAAAAGGCCGGCGCAAGTCGGCTTTTTCTTTGTGGCATGATCCTGCACATTCAAAAAAAGGCCAAGCCTTCTGTCAATGCTGCGTTTTCTACTCACCCGTTTCAGCTTGATCATTCCGACCTTCATCGGCATGACCTTGGTGGCGTTTTTTCTGATCCGGATGGTGCCGGGTGACCCGATTGAGACACTGGCGGGCGAGCGCGGCATCGACCCGGTGCGCCATGCCGAACTGCTCAAGGCCTATGGTCTGGACCGCCCGGTGCTGGTGCAATATGGCATTTACATTGGCCGGGTGCTGCAGGGTGACCTAGGCAAGTCCATCATTACTCATGAACCGGTGCTCAAGGAATTTTTGGCACTGTTTCCGGCCACCATCGAGCTGGCGCTGTGCGCCATTCTGTTTGCGCTGATCATCGGGATTCCGGCCGGCATTTTGGCGGCGGTCAAGCGCAACACGATTCTGGACCACGGCGTCATGGGTGTGTCGCTCACTGGTTATTCGATGCCCATTTTCTGGTGGGGCCTGCTGCTGATTTTGCTGTTTTCAGTGCAACTTGACCTGACGCCAGTGTCTGGGCGCATATCAGTGCAGTATTTCATCGAGCCAGTCACCGGCTTTCTGATGATTGACACCTGGATGGCCGGGGACATGGATGCCTTCTGGTCGGCCGCCGCGCATCTGATTTTGCCGATGATTGTGCTGGGCACCAATCCACTGGCGGTGATTGCGCGCATGACGCGCTCAGCCATGCTGGAAGTGCTGGGCGAGGACTACATACGCACAGCGCGCGCTAAGGGTTTGTCAAGTTTTCGGGTGGTGGCGCTGCACGCCCTGCGCAACGCGCTGATTCCGGTGGTGACCGTCATTGGGCTGCAGGTCGGCGTGTTATTTACCGGCGCCATTCTGACGGAAACCATTTTTCGTGGCCAGGTGTGGGCAAATGGATGATTGAAGCCATTGGCCGGCGTGATTACCCGGTGTTGCAGGGCGGCATGCTGCTGCTGGGCGGTATGGTGATGCTGGTCAACCTGCTGGTCGATGTGACCTACGGCATCATCAACCCCCGCATTCGTCACTGATTCAGGCATTCACCTTGACCACCTTGACCGACTCCACTGTGCACGCGCCGCGGCATCCTCTGCGCGAATTCTGGGACTATTTTTCGACCAACAAGGGTGCCGTGGGCGGCTTGCTGATCGTGGTGCTGGTGCTGCTGATGGCGGCATTTGCGCCCTGGATAGCGCCCTACCCGCCCGATGCCACCGATTCCAGCGTGTTTCTGACACCACCGGCCTGGCAGGCTGGCGGCTCCAGTGCTCATCTGCTGGGCACCGATGCGATTGGCCGGGACATCCTGTCGCGGCTGATTTTTGGTGCGCGTCTGTCCCTGACCATCGGGCTGGCCGTGGTGGCGATTTCTGTGGTGGTGGGTACGGTGCTGGGGCTGACGGCAGGATATTTCAGGGGTCTGTTTGAGATCGGCGCGATGCGCCTGATGGACATCATCCTGACCTTGCCCAGCCTGCTGCTGGCGATTGTGATCGTGGCCATTCTGGGCCCGGGCCTGATGAATGCCATGCTGGCCGTGGCAGTGGTGGTGCTCCCGCATTACGTGCGGATTACCCGCGCAGCGGTGATTTCCGAGATGTCCAAGGACTATGTGACGGCGGCGCGTATGAATGGCGCCGGCCATTTGCGCCTGATGTTCACCGAGGTGCTACCCAACTGCACCGCACCCCTGATCGTGCAGGCGTCACTGGGTATTTCAACCGCGATTCTGGATGCCGCAGCCCTGGGCTTTTTGGGTCTGGGGGCACAACCACCGTCACCCGAATGGGGCACCATGCTGGCCGATGCCCGTGAGTTTGTTTTGCGTGCCTGGTGGGTGGTGACGTTTCCGGGCTTGGCGATTCTGATCACCGTGCTGGCCTTCAACTTGCTCGGTGACGGTCTGCGCGACGCGTTTGACCCCAAACTCAAGCGCTGAAAGACTTCTGTATGGCTCTTTTAGAAATCGAAAACCTGTCGGTACAGTTTCCGTCCAAAGCCGGTGTGATGCACGCTGTAGACGGCGTGTCGCTGTCACTCGAAGCCGGCGATGTGCTTGGCATTGTGGGTGAATCCGGCTCTGGCAAAAGCGTGACCATGATGGCTCTGATGGGTCTGGTGTCTTTTCCGGGGCGTGTTTCGGCCGACAAACTCCGTTTTGACGGACACGATTTGCTCAACCTGAGCCCCAGTGAGCGCAGCAAGCTCATCGGCAAAGATGTGGCGATGATTTTTCAGGACCCCACGACCAGCCTGAACCCATGTTTCACCGTGGGTTTTCAGCTGGCAGAAACGCTCAAGCTTCACATGGGCATGGACAACCGGGCAGCCCAGAAGCGCTCGGTTGAGCTGCTGGAACAGGTTGGCATTCCGGCACCAGAGAGTCGCCTGAAGGTTTATCCGCACCAGATGTCGGGTGGCATGAACCAGCGCGTGATGATTGCCATGGCGATTGCCTGCAACCCCAAACTTTTGATAGCGGATGAGCCAACCACAGCGCTGGATGTGACGATTCAGGCGCAAATTCTCGATCTGCTGCGCAACCTGCAGAAAGAGCGCAACATGGCGCTGGTGCTGATCACCCACAACATGGGCGTGGTGTCAGAAATGGCGCAGCGCGTGGCCGTGATGTATGCCGGGCAAATCATGGAAGAGCGCAGTGCCCATGACATTTTTGAATTGCCCCAGCACCCTTACACCGAAGCCCTGATGGCGGCCATGCCCGAGCGCAGCGACGGCCAGACCCGCTTGGCCACCATTCCCGGCATGGTTCCGGGCTTGTTTGACCGGCCCACCGGTTGCCTGTTTGCGCCTCGCTGTACTTATGCGTCGAACCATTGCCGGGCGCAGCGCCCGCTTCTGCGTGAATGGCAAAGCGGTATGGTGCGCTGCCATCATCCGCTTGAAGCGGTACCGCTCAGCCAGGAGATTGCTGCATGAGCGCCCACTCAACTGTCGTCAGCCCAGCCATCGAGCCGGTGGTGGTGGCAAAGAACCTGAGACAGGTTTACCGCATCAGCCGTGGCATGTTTCACCCCGCCGATCACTTACAGGCGGTCAGCGGTGTTTCGTTCACGGTCAACCCTGGCAAGACACTGGCGGTGGTGGGTGAATCGGGCTGTGGAAAATCAACCCTGGCGCGCATGGTGTCGCTGATCGAGATCCCCACTGCGGGCGAACTGCAGCTAGGCAAGGTGGACGTGGTCAAGGCCAGTACCAAAGAACGTCACGCGCTGCGCCGCAGCGTGCAGCTGGTGTTTCAGAACCCGTTTGGCTCACTCAACCCACGTAAAAAAATTGGCGCCATCCTGGAGTCGCCGCTGGAGATCAACACCGATCTGAGCGCCGCAGAACGGGCTGAAAAAGCCCGTGCCATGCTGGCGCTGGTGGGGTTGCGTCCCGAGCACTATGACCGCTACCCGCACATGTTCTCGGGCGGGCAACGACAGCGTATTGCAATTGCCCGGGCACTCATGCTCAGGCCTGGCTTGATCGTGGCAGATGAACCGGTGTCGGCACTGGACGTGTCGATTCAGGCGCAGGTGCTGAACTTGCTGGCTGACCTGCAGCAGGAGCTGGGGCTGGCCTACCTGTTTATCTCCCATGATCTGGGCGTGGTGCGCCACATTGCCCATGACGTGCTGGTAATGTACTTAGGGCACGCAGTGGAACAGGGTGACAAAAAGGTCTTGTTTGCCCAACCCTTGCACCCTTACACCCAGGCCTTGCTGGCCTCCACGCCAGGGATTGTTGGCACCGGCACTTCCAAGCAGCGCATTGTGCTCAAAGGTGAACTGCCCTCGCCGCTGAATCCGCCCAGCGGCTGCGTATTCTCAACCCGTTGCCCACATGTGACGGCGCAGTGTCAGTCTGAGCGCCCGGAACTCAGAGAGCTCGCTGGCAGGCAAGTGGCCTGTCATCTGGCTGAACAATTTATCCAACCCGCTGCGTTGCAGCATTAACCTGTCAGGAGTCCCAAAGATGACGATATCCAAATTTCCGCTGAAACGCACTGCTGTGTGCGTGCTGGCATTGCCGGCGCTACTGGCCTTGTCAACGGCATCCGCCAAGACACTGGTGTACTGCTCTGAAGGCAGCCCGGAAAACTTTGCCCCTAGCATCAACACCACCGGCACCTCGTTTGACGCGAGTGAACAGATTTATGACAACCTGGTGGACTTTGAGCGTGGCGGCACCAAGGTGGTGCCGGGTTTGGCTGAAAAATGGGAAGTCTCCAAAGACGGCATGGAATATACCTTTCACCTGCGCAAAGGCGTGAAATGGCAGTCCAACAAGAACTTCAAACCTAGCCGCGACTTCAACGCGGACGATATTCTGTTCATGTTTGAACGCCAGTGGAAAGAAAACGACCCATACTTCAAGGTCACCAGTTCCAACCACGCATACTTTGGCGACATGGGCATGCCCAAGCTGCTGAAATCGGTGGACAAGCTCGATGACTACACCATCAAGATTGTGCTGAACTCGCCTGAGGCACCCTTCCTGTCGAACCTGGCCATGCAATACGCCGGGGTTCAGTCCAAGGAATACGCCATTGCCATGCTCAAGGCGGGTACGCCTGAGAAGATTGACCAGGAACCGGTCGGCACCGGCCCGTTCATGCTGGTGCAATACCAGAAAGACGCCATCATCCGCTACAAGGCCAACCCACAGTACTGGGCCGGCAAAGCCAAGATTGACGACCTGATTTTCTCGATCACCCCCGACGCTTCGGTGCGCTGGGCCAAGCTGCAAAAGGGTGAATGCCATGTCATGCCCTACCCCAACCCGGCGGATCTGGACGCCATCCGCAAAGACCCCAATGTGACGGTGCTAGAGCAACCTGGGCTGAACATCGGCTACCTTGCTTACAACACCACCAAAAAACCATTTGATGACGTGCGCGTGCGCAAAGCGGTCAACATGGCCATTGACAAGAAAGCCATTGTGTCGGCGGTTTACCTAAGCACGGGTGTTCCAGCCACCAACCCGATTCCACCGACCCAGTGGTCTTACAACAAGTCCATCAAGGACGATGCGTTTGACCCAGCAGCAGCCAAAAAACTGCTGGCCGAGGCTGGTCTGAAAGACGGCTTTAGTACCGACCTATGGGCCATGCCTGTGCAGCGCCCCTACAACCCGAATGCCAAACGGATTGCCGAACTGATGCAGGCCGACCTGGCCAAAGTGGGCATCAAGGCTGAGATCAAGAGCTTTGAGTGGGGTGAGTACCGCAAGCGCATGCAAGCGGGTGAACACCAGATGGGCATGTTGGGCTGGACCGGTGACAACGGTGACCCGGACAACTTCCTGAACACGCTGCTGGGCTGCAGTGCTGCCAAGAACAACGGCTCTAACGTGGCCAAGTTCTGCTATCAGCCGTTTGAAGATCTGGTGCAAAAGGCCAAGGTGGTGTCCAACCCCGCCGAGCGCGCCAAACTCTATGAACAGGCCCAGGTCATCTTCAAGCAGCAAGCGCCCTGGTTCACCATCGCTCACGCCGTGCAACTCAAGCCAGTGCGCAAGGAAGTCATTGGCTTCAAGCTGAGCCCGTTTGGCCGCCACAGCTTCTATGGCGTGGACATGGCTAAATAAGCTCTTACGAATAACTTCAAAAAGCCAGCTTTTGCTGGTTTTTTGATGGTTATTCCAAAATTACCGGGCCACTTTTTGGCACCTATGTGCCCACCACCACAAGCCAGCGCCACCCAGCACCATCGGAACACAAAGCCACTGACCCATGCTCATGCCCAGGCTCAGCAACCCCAGGTGTGCATCAGGCTCCCTGAAAAATTCGGCCGTAAAGCGCAACAGGCCATATCCCATCAAAAACGCTGCAGCCACCTGACCCGCGGCGCGCGGTTTGCGTGCGTATAGCCACAGCAGAACAAACAGCAACAGGCCTTCAAGCAGAAACTGGTAAATCTGCGAAGGGTGGCGTGGCAGGTCCCCTGCGCCCCTGAACACCATGCCCCACGGCAAATCAGGGCTGGACACCCGGCCCCACAACTCGCCATTGATGAAATTGCCGACACGACCAGCCGCCAATCCGGTGGGCACGCAGGGTGCTACAAAGTCGGCGACCTGCAACAAAGGCCGCTGACGCGACCTGGCAAACCACACCATGGCAACGATCACACCCAGCATACCCCCATGAAAACTCATCCCACCCTGCCACACCGCCAACACTTCCAATGGATGCTGTGCGTAGTAAAGGGGCTTATAAAATAGACAATAGCCGATACGCCCTCCCAAAACCACACCCATCACCCCCATGAACAAAAAGTCTTCAATATCGCGCCGCGCCCAGGCCTGCGACCCGGTCATGGCGGCATAGGGCTGATGCCGCAAGCGCAAGTTGCCGAGCAAAATGAACAAACCAAATGCCGCCAGATAGGTCAGGCCATACCAATGCACGGCAATCGGTCCGAGTTGCAGCGCGACAGGATTAATTTGAGGATGGATCAACATGAACCGGATTGTCTCGCAAGCGTGAGACTGATTTGTTGTTGCCGCTGGCAATGCCACAGGCTATGATGCCCACCCGGCTGAAGCGGGGCACTGAGCAGAAGTCTGGTTTGGTTACTGAGTAAGGCTCAGAACACTACTTTTCGCGGCGGACTTTAAGGCGAATTGACTTGACGCCGAGATTTTTGCTACCCAAGTGGGCTTCGAAGGCAGGGAGCAGTTGGCGCAGTTTGGCAGCTGTGGTGTTGTTTGAAATCAGAAGACACCATACACCCTCTTCTAGTGGGCCACACTGCACGTTGTCATACAAGGCTGGTGGAACCAGCGGCTTGATGGCTTGCAACCGATCAAGGGAGTCTTTTTGCATGGCCATCAACTTTGCCAGGCCCGGGTTGTTTTGACTGGCTTGAAGCAACGTAAACGATGGTTGAGAGCGGGTCATGTGTTCGAAGGAATTTACAGATGCAGTTGATCGTTACAGATTCATGGCTGGCCAAATCGAGGGCCATGCACTTCACAGGGCCTCAGTTGGGGCTGATTTTTGTGTTGCTGGCCTTTGCCCTGATGCTGTCGTCGCTGGGTCTGTACCACTGGGTTTTTCTCAAGGGTGCGCGTGAAGGTTGGCCCATTATCGGGTCTTTGGTCAAACTCGTTGCCAAGGACGAGTTTGAACAGCGCGACCGCTTTTTGCGCGAAAACCTCGATCTGATGGCTCGTCAGTTAGGCGAAATTCAGGCCAAGCTGACACAGCTTGAATCGCTCGGCGAGCGCGTCTCGGGCTTGGCTGGCCTGAATCCCTCTCACATCAGGGGCGCTCCCGGCCAGGGTGGCAGCGAGATCGCCGCGCGCGCACTGACCTTGCCTGAAGTCAAATCCGCGATGGATTCACTAGAAGCCCTGACGCACCAGCGAACTGATTTACTGACCGTGCTGGAGTCACGACTGTTTGAACAAAAAATGAAAAACATGATGGTACCAACGCAGCCACCGGTCGACGCTGGAGACGTTGGATCGGCGTTTGGCTGGCGACTTGATCCCATCACAGGGCGTTCTGCGCTTCATACCGGGCTTGATTTTCCCGCCTCAGTCGGCACACCAGTTCTGGCCGCAGCGGGGGGGGTGGTAGTAACTCAGGAGACGCATCCTGAATATGGGCACATGGTTGAAATCGATCACGGTAACGACTTGATCACCCGTTACGCGCATTCTTCGCGGGTTTTGATCAAAAAAGGTGACTTGATCAAACGGGGGCAGAAAATCGCTGAGGTCGGGACAAGTGGCCGCTCAACCGGGTCGCATTTGCACTTTGAGGTACTGGTTCAGGGTGTTCCACAGGACCCGCAGAAGTTTTTGCTTGGCGGGCATCAGTCTGCCCCCGCCAAGGTGGCGGTGACGACAAACCACGCTGAAAACCGCAAGCTTTCTGCTGCAAACGCACCGGTTCGTTGATTTTTTTCAAGGCCTCGCTCGCAAAGGTAAAATGACACGGTTCAGCGGGTGCGGGTTAATCGCGCCTGAGCTTGCGTTATCGCCCGTCATCCCCATTTCAGTTAGATCGTAAAAAGGACTGTGCCGCTGTGTTGCCTTTACGGGCCCACAATGCGTGCCCTGCATCAATGGCTACCAATTTCCTCACCAAAATTTTCGGCAGTCGTAATGACCGCCTGCTCAAAAAATACCGGCATTCGGTTGCCAGAATCAATGCGCTGGAACCAGACTATGAAAAACTGTCCGACGAAGCCATTCGTGGCAAGACTGAGGAGTTGAAACAGCGCCTGACACAGGGCGAAACCCTGGACGCATTGCTGCCTGAAGCCTTTGCCGTGGTGCGTGAAGGCTCTAAACGTGTCATGAAAATGCGGCATTTTGATGTGCAGTTACTTGGCGGCATGTCGCTGCACAACGGCAAAATTTCGGAAATGGGCACAGGCGAGGGCAAAACGCTGACGGCAACACTGCCGGTCTATCTGAACGCCTTGAGCGGCAAAGGTGTTCATGTGGTGACGGTCAACGATTACCTGGCCAATCGCGATGCCCAGTGGATGGGCAAGCTGTATAACTTTTTAGGCCTGTCGGTTGGCATCAATTTACCCAACATGCCGCGTGAAGAAAAGCAGGCCGCTTACCGGGCCGACATCACCTACGGCACCAACAACGAGTACGGTTTTGATTATTTGCGCGACAACATGGTTTACGAAGCTGCCGACCGGGTGCAGCGTGGCTTGAACTACGCCATTGTTGATGAGGTGGATTCGATCTTGATCGACGAGGCACGTACCCCACTGATCATCAGCGGGCAGGCAGAAGACCAGACCAATTTGTACCAGGCTATCAAGCTGATCGTCCCAAGGCTTGAGAAGCAAGAGGGTGAGGCGGACCCGCATACCGGTGAGGGCATCACCAAACCAGGCGACTTCACACTGGACGAAAAAAGCCACCAGGTTTTTCTGACCGAGCGCGGCCACGAAAACGCTGAACTGGTGCTGTTTGAAATGGGCCTGATCCCGGAGGGTGCCAGCCTGTATGACCCGGCCAACATCACACTGATGCACCACCTTTATGCGGCACTACGGGCTCAACACCTGTACCACCGCGACCAGCACTATGTGGTGCAAGCTGGTGAAATCATCATTGTGGACGAATTCACCGGTCGGTTGATGACCGGGCGGCGCTGGAGTGAGGGCCTGCACCAGGCAGTCGAGGCAAAGGAAGGTGTGGCGATTCAGCCCGAGAACCAAACCATGGCGTCGATCACTTTCCAGAACTATTTCCGTCTTTATGGCAAGCTGGCTGGCATGACTGGCACCGCAGACACCGAAGCCTACGAATTCCAGGAAATTTACGGGCTTGAAACGGTGGTGATGCCACCCAATAAGCCAAGCCGTCGCGATGACCAACTTGATCGCGTCTACAAAACCACCCGCGAAAAATACAACGCGGCCATCCAGGATATTCGCGAGTGCTATGAGCGTGGTCAGCCAGTGCTGGTGGGCACAACCTCGATTGAAAATTCTGAAATCATTGCTGATTTGCTGGAAAAAGAGAAGCTGCCTCATCAGGTTCTCAACGCCAAACAGCATGCCCGTGAAGCCGATATCGTGGCGCAGGCTGGCCGCACCAAAATGATCACCATTGCCACCAATATGGCCGGACGAGGTACCGATATTGTGCTGGGTGGCAACATCAGCAAACTGCTTGACAACATCGAGACCGATGCTTCGCTGGACGAGGTACAGAAGCAGCAACAACTCGCGGCGCTGCGCAGCCAATGGTCTATAGACCATGAACTGGTCACAGGGCTGGGTGGTTTGCGCATCATTGCCACCGAGCGCCATGAGTCACGCCGTATCGACAACCAGCTACGCGGTCGCTCAGGACGTCAGGGCGACCCCGGTTCGTCGCGTTTTTATTTGAGTCTGGACGACTCATTGATGCGCATTTTTGCCGGCGACCGGGTCAAGGCCATCATGGACCGCCTCAAAATGCCTGAAGGTGAAGCCATTGAGGCCGGCATCGTGACGCGCTCGATTGAAAGCGCACAGCGCAAGGTCGAAGCGCGCAATTTCGACATGCGCAAACAACTGCTGGAATACGACGATGTGGCCAATGACCAACGCAAAGTCATTTACCAGCAGCGCAACGAAATTCTGGATGCCAGTGATCTGTCGGCACAAATTCAGGGGCTGCGTGAAGGCTGCTTTGAAGACATCGTCCGCCAGTATGTCCCGGCTGAGTCTGTCGAAGAACAATGGAACCTGCCAGCACTTGAAAAAGTTCTGCAAGATGAGTGGCAAATTACCCTACCCTTGCAACATCAGGTCAACGCGGCCAGCGCCATCACTGACCACGATCTGCTGGAGACCGTTCGTACGCATACCAACCAGATGTTTGATGCCAAGGTGGCACAGGTGGGCAACGAAAACTTCACCCAGTTCGAACGCATGGTTCTGCTGCAAAGCATTGACACCAATTGGCGTGACCACTTGAGTTCGCTCGACTATTTACGCCAGGGCATCCACTTGCGCGGCTATGCACAAAAACAACCTAAGCAGGAGTACAAGCGCGAGGCGTTCGAGCTGTTCGGTCAAATGCTTGACGCCGTCAAAAACGAGGTCACCAAGATTTTGATGACGGTTCGTATTCAGTCCAATGAAGAAGCCGGCCAGGCTGCGGCCGACATGGAGAGTCGCGCTGAGCGTATCACCAACGTCACCTACAGCGCACCGACAGAAACTGGTGAAGCACAAACCTCAGTGGATGAAGCAACCGTTGCCAAGGCCGTGCCACGTGTTGGACGGAACGAACCCTGCCCCTGTGGTAGCGGCAAGAAGTACAAGCAGTGTCACGGCAAATTGGCTTGATTCTGAAAGCGCCCTATGTCTGTCAACCTTATTGCCCCTGACCTGGCCCGCCTTTTCCCGATCGCCGGTGTGCGCATTGGTGTCACTGAGGCCGGCATTCGCAAAGCCAATCGCAAAGACCTGACGGTGGTGCTGATCGATGACAATTCATCAGTCTCCGGCGTTTTTACCCAGAATCGTTTTTGCGCGGCCCCGGTACAAATTTGCCGTGAGCACCTCGCGCTCGGTGGCGCTGAGGGTGTTGGCATCCGTGCCATGTTGATCAACACCGGTAATGCGAATGCAGGCACGGGTGCGGATGGATTGGCGCGCGCAAACTGTACTTGCCAGGCGCTGGCCAGCAGACTGGGTGTTGCGCAAGCGCAGATCTTGCCGTTTTCCACCGGTGTGATCATGGAGACCCTGCCCATTGACAGCATAATAGCCGCAATGGATTCAGCCATTGCAGATGCGCGCATAGATAACTGGTCACGCGCCGCTGAAGCCATCATGACCACCGATACCGTGGCCAAAGCTTTTGGTGCGCAGGTGATGATCGACGGCGTGCTGGTCAGCATCACGGGCATCAGCAAGGGCGCCGGCATGATTCGCCCCAATATGGCGACCATGCTGGGCTTTATGGGCACCGACGCCTGCGTTAGTCCGGCCTTGGTGAAGCAGTTAGCCACACGGCTGGCGGAGGGTTCTTTCAACCGCGTCACCGTCGATGGCGACACCTCCACCAACGACTCTTTTGTGGTGATCACCACCAACCGCGCCGCCCACTCCCCAATTGAATCACTCGAAAGCAGCGCGGGTCAAGCCTTGTACGCCGCCATGTTGGACGTGGCGCAAAAACTGGCTCAAGCCATAGTTAGGGATGGCGAAGGCGCTACCAAATTTATAACAATTCAGGTCGAAGGCGGGCACACCCAGGCCGAATGCCGTCAGGTGGCTTATGCGATTGCGCATTCGCCACTGGTCAAGACCGCTTTTTTTGCCAGCGACCCCAATCTTGGCCGCATTCTGGCGGCGGTTGGATATGCAGGTATCGCGGACCTGAACCAGACAGGTATTGACCTGTACCTAGACGATGTGCTGGTGGCCATTCAAGGTGGGCGTAATCCAGCGTACCGGGAAGAAGATGGCCAGCGCGTCATGAAGCAAAGTGAAATTACCGTGCGTGTAGTGCTGGGGCGTGGCACCTCATCGGATACCGTCTGGACGTGTGACCTGAGCCATGATTACGTGTCCATCAACGCTGACTACCGCTCATGACGCAGGGTTTCAAGCACCTGCTGGCGCGTGCCGAGCAATTGATATTGCAAATTGAACAGGTATTGCCGCAGCCACTGGCGCAACCCGACTGGTCAGCATCACATGCCTTTCGCTACCGAAAACGTAGCGCCGGGCGCAGTAGCCTAGAGCCAGTACGACACATTGGAGCCATGCAGCTGTGTGATCTACGGGAAATTGACGCACAAATAGAAAAAATCCAGCGCAACACCCTGCAATTTGTGCGCGGCCAGTTGGCTAACAATGTGCTGCTGACCGGTGCTCGCGGCACAGGCAAGTCGTCCTTGATTCGGGCTTGCCTGAACGAATACGCGGCGCAGGGCTTGCGCCTGATTGAGGTGGAAAAAGCCGACCTCACCGATTTGCCAGACATCGTCGATCTGGTGTCAGATCGGCCTGAAAAATTCATCGTGTATTGCGACGATTTAAGCTTTGAAGATGGTGAGCCCGGCTACAAGGCGCTCAAATCCATTCTCGACGGCTCGGTGGCTGCCACAACCCCCAATGTGCTGATTTACGCCACCAGTAACCGTCGTCATCTGCTGCCCGAGTACATGAAGGAAAACCTGAGTTGCACCCATACCGACGACGGTGAAGTGCATCCAGGCGAGGGCCTCGAAGAAAAGATCTCGCTTTCTGAACGCTTTGGCTTATGGGTCAGCTTTTATCCCTTTGCGCAGGACGAGTACCTGTCCATTGTGGCGCAATGGCTAAGTTCCTTTGGGGTCAACGCCAGCGCCATTGAGACAGCTCGGCCTCAGGCATTGATTTGGGCACTAGAGCGCGGATCCCGCAGCGGGCGTGTGGCCTACCAGTTCGCGCGCGACTATGCCGGTCAACACGCGATAGGCGCATGAGTCAAGCCTGTGCCGCCAGCGCTGCAGCTCTGGTTGCTGATGCCAACCAGGCGCGTAGTGGCGGGGCAGATCGTTCGGCTGTTGATGTGGCTGTTGGTGTGCTGATTCGCGCCAATGGCGATTTTTTGCTCACGTCGCGACCAGTTGGTAAGGTTTATGCTGGTTTTTGGGAGTTTCCAGGAGGCAAACTGGAAGTTGGCGAGACCGTAGAACAAGCCCTCCAACGAGAGCTCCATGAAGAGTTGGGCATCGATATCGGGCCGGTGGAACGATGGCGAGAAGAACTGGTGGACTACCCCCATGCCCTGGTGCGCTTGCATTTTTGCAAGGTACGGGAATGGAGGAAAGAACTGGTGATGCGCGAGGCCCAGTCGTATGCCTGGCAGCACCTACCGGTGAGCGTGACTCCGGTTCTGCCAGGAACGGTGCCGGTTTTACATTGGCTGGCCAAAGAAAGAAATTTCAACAACGCTACGCATTTCGACCGCTATTGAATTCAACCCGCACTTATTTATGAAGGCCCATTTCATCGGGCTCATCTTTGGACGTGCTGATGACGCTAGTTGGGATTCCTTTGGCTTTGCGCCAAAAATAAACAATGTAGCCACTCAGACCATAAACGACAAAAACGCTGAACATCACGATGGGCGGATCGATGTTGATCACCGCAATCCCTATCGCAATCAAGACAATGACAACAAAAGGCACACTGCGCTTGACCTGAATGTCCTTAAAACTGTAAAAGGGAACATTGGTCACCATCGTCAGTCCGGAATACAAAGCCACAGCAAACATCGGCCAAGCCAAGCTCACGCCAGTACGATTCAGGTCGTTTGCGACCCAAATAAAACCAGCGACCAGAGCTGCTGCTGCAGGGGACGGCAAACCCTGAAAATACCGTTTGTCGACAACAGCGGTATTGACATTAAAACGAGCTAGCCGCAGTGCAGCGCACGCGCAATATACAAACGCCGCAATCCAACCCCAGCGCCCCAGACCTTTGAGCGCCCAGACATATGCAATCAATGCAGGTGCCGCCCCAAATGAAACCATGTCAGACAGCGAATCCATTTGCTCGCCAAAAGCGCTTTGGGTATTGGTCATGCGGGCAACACGACCATCCAGACTGTCCAAAACCATGGCACAAAAAACGCCTACTGCAGCCAAGTCAAATCGCCCGTCAATGGCCATGACAACCGCATAAAAACCCCCAAACAATGCTGCCAAAGTAAACAAGTTGGGCAGTATGTAAATACCCTTGCGACGCTTTTTGATGGCAACGTCGCCTTGTTCTTGAATACCTGGGTTTTTTAAATCATCCATTCATGCAGCCTTTATTGATTTTCATAATAACAAAAGGCCACCACGGTGGCCTTTTGTTATGGTCGGCAATGTTCAATTGCGGGTTTGATCCACCAGTTTGTTTTTGGCGATCCAAGGCATCATGGCCCGCAACTGCGCGCCCACCACTTCTATGCTGTGATCGGCCGTGTTGCGGCGACGCGCTGTCATACTGGGATAATTGGTTTTGCCTTCCAGAATAAACATCTTCGCATAGTCACCGTTTTGAATTCGTTTAAGCGCCGTGCGCATGGCTTCCCGGCTTTGAGCATTTATCACTTCAGGGCCAGTGACGTATTCACCGTACTCGGCATTATTCGAGATTGAATAGTTCATGTTGGCGATGCCGCCTTCATAAATCAAATCGACAATAAGTTTGAGTTCGTGCAGACACTCGAAGTAGGCCATCTCAGGGGCATAACCGGCTTCCACCAAGGTTTCGTAACCCATCTTGATCAATTCGACTGCCCCACCGCACAGGACCGCTTGCTCTCCAAACAGGTCCGTTTCAGTTTCTTCCTTAAAGTTGGTCTCAATAATGCCGGCTTTACCGCCACCATTGGCCATCGCGTAAGACAATGCCAAATCACGAGCTTTGCCGCTCTTGTCCTGGTGAATGGCAATTAGGTGTGGCACGCCACCGCCTTGGGTGTAGGTATTGCGCACTGTGTGACCAGGTGCCTTGGGAGCAACCATCCAGACATCCAGATCCGCCCGCGGCACCACCTGATTGTAATGCACGTTAAAGCCGTGTGCAAACACCAGCGAAGCACCCTGCTTCATGTTGGGTGCCACATTGTTGTTGTAAACCTCGGCAATTTGCTCGTCAGGCAGCAGGATCATGACCACATCGGCAGCCTTTACCGCGTCATTGACTTCAAGCACGTTCAGGCCTGCTTTTCCAACTTTGGCCCAGGATGCCCCCCCCTTGCGCAGGCCAACCACCACCTTGACACCACTATCATTCAGGTTTTGAGCGTGCGCATGACCCTGACTACCATAACCAATGATGGCCACGGTCTTGCCCTTGATCAGGCTCAGGTCACAATCCTTGTCGTAAAAAACTTTCATCTGTCGCTCCGCTGTAAAAATAAAAAATCTTGCCGGACAAACCTATGGCTCTGTCTCCAACTGACTAGATGCGCAAAATTCGCTCGCCGCGGCCTATGCCGCTGGAGCCTGTTCGTACCGTTTCCAGAATCGCGCCGCGCTCGATCGCATCCAGAAATGCATCGTTTTTCGACTGGTCACCGGTCAGCTCAATGGTGTAGCTACGCTCGGTCACATCAATGATACGGCCCCGGAATATGTCGGCCATGCGTTTCATCTCTTCGCGCTCTTTACCCACCGCGCGCACCTTGACCATCATCAACTCGCGTTCAGTGTAGGCACCCTCGGTCAAATCAACCACCTTCACCACTTCAATCAGGCGATTCAGGTGCTTGGTGATTTGTTCTATGACTTCAGCAGAACCGGTGGTTTGAATGGTCATGCGCGACAGACTAGGGTCTTCCGTGGGAGCCACCGTCAGCGACTCGATGTTGTAGCCACGGGCCGAAAAAAGGCCAACCACGCGCGACAAGGCACCCGCTTCGTTTTCCAACAATACAGCAATGATATGTTTCATGATGATGAGATTCGTCATTTCGTTGCCATCCCCAGGCAGCGGTAACTGCTGGGCTTGGCAAACAATAGATTGATCCAGTTAAAGATTGAGATTAAAGGTCTACGCTGCTCAGCAGCATTTCGCTGATGCCCTTGCCTGCCTGCACCATCGGAAACACGTTCTCGGTAGGGTCGGTACGGAAGTCCATTAAAACCGTACGGTCCTTGAGCCTGCGTGCTTCGCGCAGCGCTGGCTCTACATCCTCTGCTCGCTCGATCAGCATGCCCACATGGCCATAGGCTTCAGCAAGTTTGACAAAATCGGGTAGCGCGTCCATGTAGCTGTTGCTGTAGCGGCCTTCGTATTCAATCTCTTGCCACTGTCGCACCATGCCGAGATAGCGGTTGTTCAACGAGCAAATCTTGATGGGTGTCTTGTATTGCAGACAGGTTGACAGTTCCTGAATGCACATTTGTACCGAGCCGTCGCCGGTAATGCAGAACACCTCGCTGTCGGGCTTGGCCAGTTTGATGCCCATGGCGTAAGGAATGCCCACGCCCATGGTGCCTAGGCCACCCGAATTGATCCAGCGGCGTGGCTCGTCAAACCGGTAGTACTGCGCCGCCCACATCTGGTGCTGTCCCACATCAGAGGCTATGTAGGCGTCGGCGTCCTTGGTCATGTTCCACAGCGTTTCCACCACATACTGCGGCTTGATGATGCCATTTTGACCAGGGTCATATCTGAGGCAATGCGTGCTGCGCCAGCCCTCGATCGTGCTCCACCAGGCTGCCAAAGCGTTGGTATCGGGCTTGACACTACCCTCCTTGATCATGGCGATCATCTCGGTCAGTACGTCCTTGACATCGCCAACAATAGGAATGTCCACCTTGACGCGCTTGGAAATGCTTGACGGGTCAATGTCAATATGGATGATCTTGCGCTCGTTTTGCGCAAAGTGTTTCGGGTTGCCAATCACGCGATCATCAAACCGGGCACCAATAGCTACCAGCACATCACAGTTTTGCATGGCGTTGTTGGCTTCGAACGTTCCGTGCATCCCCAACATGCCCAAGAATTTGCGGTCACTGGCCGGGAACGCACCCAGCCCCATCAGCGTGTTGGTGCAGGGGTAGCCCAACATGTTGACCAACTGGCGCAATTCCCCCGAAGCATTGCTCAACAACACCCCGCCACCACTGTAAATATAGGGTCGCTTTGCTGCCAGCAGCAGTTGCAAAGCCTTGCGAATTTGCCCGCCATGGCCTTTGCGAACCGGGTTATAAGAGCGCATTTCCACCGTTTCGGGGTATCCGTGGTACGGCACCTTTTTGAAGGACACGTCTTTAGGAATGTCCACCACTACCGGGCCTGGACGTCCGCTTCGAGCGATATGAAACGCCTTTTTCAGGGTTATCGCTAGGTCGCGGGCATCTTTGACGAGGAAGTTGTGCTTGACAACAGGGCGTGTAATGCCAACGGTATCGCACTCCTGAAAAGCATCCATTCCGATGGCGTGTGTAGGAACCTGGCCGCTGATGATGACCATGGGTATGCTGTCCATGTAAGCCGTGGCAATACCTGTAACGGCATTCGTTGCCCCGGGACCGGATGTCACCAACGCCACGCCCACATCGCCGGTGGCGCGGGCATACCCATCGGCTGCGTGGACCGCTGCCTGCTCATGGCGCACCAGAATATGTTTGAAGGAATCCTGCTTAAAGACTGCGTCGTAAATGTGCAAGACGGCCCCGCCTGGGTAACCCCAGACAAACTTGACGTTTTCCGCCTGTAGCGCCTTGACGAGAATTTCAGCGCCTCTGAGGTCCTGCGCGACATGCGTTGACCCAGATTTGGCTTCAGCTGCTTGCAGTAAAGAAGAATTAGCCGAAATGGCTTCGGCATTTGATATTTCCATGGTGAACCTTTGTGAATTTCTCTGACGAAAGACCTTGGGTGCTTCTTTGCAAACACTTGTGGCGTTGCAGCGAAACTTGAGACCAAAGCCATAGACGTAGTGATGTTGTCGCCAGACTTTGACCCGTTTGCGTTAATTTGCAGTCTGTATTATCGCACCCTCCGACCGTCTTAAAAAGAGAGAACCGTTGTATGACAGTGCAATAATCCACTGCAAACATGCGGCTCGGGTGCCCAATTCCCTTAGCCACCCACTCATGACCCCAAGAGACAGTCATTGGCTACTCCCGCAGAACTCTCTGATTTTCTGAAAGGTGTTGAAAAGCGCGCCTTCAAACGAACGACTTATCACGTTCGCAATGATGAATATGCTCTGGACATTGTGCAGGACAGCATGATGAAGCTCGCTGAGCATTACGGTCATAAGCCAGTTGAAGAGCTCCCGATGCTGTTTCAACGGATACTGTCCAACAGCACCCTGGATTGGTTTAGGCGGCAAAAAGTGAAGAATTCGTTGTTTTCCTCTTTCAGTGACTTTCAGTCGGACACAGATGACGACGAGTTTGATGTGCTGGAGAGTTTGGCGAACGGTGTGCAAATTGCAGAATTTGACAACCCTGAGACCAGTTCTGAGCGCCGCCAGACCTTAATTGTCATCGAAGGGGAACTTTTATTGCTCCCGGACCGTCAACGGGAAGCTTTTCTCATGCGTTATTGGGAGGATATGGATGTCACAGAAACCGCCGCCGCCATGGGTTGCTCTGAAGGTAGTGTCAAAACCCATTGTTTTCGTGCTGTGCGCACCTTGTCCGATGCCCTCAGGTCAAAAGGTATCAAACTATGAATCAGTCTAATTTAAACCTGAAGCAAATCACGACTGACCAATGCGGAGCGCGTATTGGCCACAGATTGTCGGAGTCCACCCACGATATGCCTTACGACATTTCTGAGCGTTTGCGCGCCGCCCGAGTTCAAGCGGTCGAAAAACGCAAGGCGGTTTTGATGCAGTCTTTAAGCAATGTGTTTGCACATGGTCATACCGGGACGCTAACCGCGGGTCATGGTTCAGGCCATCATTCGAATTGGTGGAGTCATGCGGGCGTGGTCGGTTTGTTGTTGACACTGGTGCTTGGTCTTTTCGTCATCAATGAAATTCAAGATGAGCTCGGGGCCCGTGAACTTGCCGACATCGACGCAGCGCTCCTGACCGATGATCTGCCGCCGGCAGCGTACATTGATGCAGGTTTTGCACAATTTTTGAAATCCAGCAACCGCTAGGAACCCCGGCTTGAACTTGTCGACACCCTCCGCCAGCCCGATCAATCAAACGGCTTTGTTTTCGAAGTACCCAAAAAACTGGGCACCCGCGTTGAGTGCCATCGTCTCGGTTGTTTTGTTGTCGTTGCCGCCCGCCAACTCACAGCCCGTTGCGCCCGCAGCCGCAGCCTCCAAGTCCAGGCCGCCAGCCAGCTCAGCACAAGCACCTCTGTCACTGACCGTTCCCTTTTCTGGCCTGGGCTGGAGCACACTGACGCCTGTCCAGCAAGCGGCACTCAAGCCATTGGCAAGCACCTGGACGCATTTAAGTGACCTGCAAAAGAGAAAATGGATTTCGCTCAGCGCCAATTTTTCTACCATACCCATCGCAGACCAGACAAAACTCCATGCCCGCATGGCACAGTGGGCCGCTCTGAGCCCCAAGCAACGCGAGCAGGCGCGGCTCAATTTTGCGGAGGCGCAAAAAATAGCACCTGAACAAAAAAATGAAAAATGGCAAGCCTATCAGGCCTTAAGCCCTGAAGAAAAACAAAAACTGGCCACCTCAACCAGACCCACGCCACCCAGGACAGCACTGGCACCTCAACCGGTGCCTGCCGGCAAACTCAGCCAACTGACTTTGAGAAAAGGCGTTGGGGCTGTAGAGATACCAGCAGCTGGCGTCTCACAACCTGGCATCAAGGCCTCTGCGCCCCGCCAAGCCTTGCCCAGTGCGCCCGAGCCGGCCGCCAGCAGCAGCGACCTCGCCAGACCATGATTACTGATGTTGGTGTGCTGACGCAAACGCCCAGCCTGATGCGGCGCATGGCCTGCTGGCTTTATGAGGGCATGCTGCTGTTCGGCGTGGTTTTTATTGCTGGCTACCTGTTTGGAACGCTGAGCCAAACCAAAAATGCCATGGACAACCGCCACGCCCTGCAAGCTTTCCTGTTTGTTGTGTTTGGCATTTATTTTGGCTGGCTCTGGTCCAAAGGACAAACGCTGGCCATGAAGACCTGGCACATTTGGGTGCTTGACCGCGCAGGCAACAAGCTGACCCAAGGCCAGGCACTGATCCGCTATTTTTGGTCTTGGTTGTGGGTGATCCCGCCCCTGTTGGCATCCTGGTGGTTTGCGTTGCCCGGCGCTGAAGCCATGGTGATCACTGCAGGATGGGTGGTGGTTTGGGCGGTATTGAGCCGCTTTCACCCCCGCCGGCAGTTCTGGCACGACGCACTGGCAGGCACGCAGCTAGTTTGTGCGCCAGCCGTCAAACGCTGACTTCGACCGCAAGTCCCGTTTAAATGGCAGATTCGTCCACTTCGCCTGTGCGAATGCGGATCACGCGTTCAACACTGGTCACAAAAATCTTGCCATCGCCAATCTTTCCGGTGTGAGCTGCCTTGACGATGGCGTCCACACAGGCATCAACATCGTCGGTCTTGACCACAACTTCAACCTTGACCTTGGGCAAAAAGTCGACCACATACTCGGCACCCCGGTACAACTCGGTGTGCCCTTTCTGGCGGCCAAACCCCTTGACCTCGGTAACCGTCAAACCAGTCACCCCACATTCGGCGAGTGCTTCACGCACTTCCTCAAGCTTGAACGGTTTGACGATGGCGGTGATTTGTTTCATGAGATTCCTTGTCTAAATCAGTAGATATTGATGCCTGCAAGACTGCACCACGATTGTGCATGAAGTTGCCGCCCCATCAGGCCCGGAAACGGTTGGTAATCGGGTAGCGCCAATCTTTGCCAAAGCTCCGGTGTGTTACACGAATGCCCACCGGCGACTGCCGACGTTTGTATTCATTGATCTTGATCAGCCGCGTGACCCGCTCCACATCTGCCGGCGCAAAGCCAGCCGCAATGATGTCTTCAATACTTTCATCGTTTTCCATGTAGCGCTCAAGAATCGCGTCCAGCACCTCGTAGGGTGGCAGGCTGTCCTGATCCTTCTGATCGGGTCGCAGCTCAGCACTGGGTGGCCGAGTGATGATGCGTTCAGGTATCGGCTGCTCCCCCGAGCGGTAGGGATCGTTGGCATTGCGCCAGCGCGCCAAACGAAACACAGTGGATTTTGCCAGGTCTTTGATGACGGCAAAACCTCCGGCCATGTCACCATAAAGCGTGCAGTAGCCGGTAGCCATTTCTGACTTGTTTCCCGTGGTCAGGACGATGCTGCCAAACTTGTTGCTCAGGGCCATCAACAGGGTGCCGCGAATGCGGGCTTGAATGTTCTCTTCGGTGGTGTCTTCGGCCAAACCTTTGAAATCCTGGCTCAGTGTGGCTTTGAACGCCTCAAACTCGGGCACGATGGATAACTCGTCGTAGCGCACCCCCAGCCGCGCAGCCATGTCGCGCGCATCGATCCAGCTGATGTCGGCGGTGTAGGGTGAGGGCATCATCAGCGCGCGCACTCGGTCTTTGCCCAAAGCATCTACCGCGATGGCCAGCACCAAGGCTGAATCTATGCCACCCGACAAACCCAACAGCACCGAAGGAAATCCGTTTTTGCCAATGTAGTCACGTACACCCAGCACCAGCGCGTCCCACAAATCAGCGTCGGGCATACGGTCAGGTGCCATATCTGCTACCAAAGTTATAGCTTGTTGCGTTTGATGCACCTGGACCAGAAGGTTATTCTCTATAAAACTTGGGGCACGCCCGGCCAATGAGCCATCGGCGTTGAGCGCAAACGAGTGGCCCTCAAACACCACTTCATCCTGCCCGCCCACCAAATGGGCATACACCAGCGGCAGGCCGCAGTCGCGCACCCGCGTCATCATCATCTGCTCACGCTCATTGCCCTTGCCCACATGAAAGGGTGACGCATTGATGACAGCCAGCAATTGAGCCCCAGCCTGGCGCGTCAGTCGCGCAGGAGCTTCAAACCACGCGTCTTCACAAATCAGCAAACCCACCCTGACGGTTTCTTGCGGTGTGCTAACCTCAAATACACACACGTCCTGCCCTGGCGTGAAATAACGGCGCTCATCAAACACCTGGTAATTGGGCAGCTCGCGCTTGGCATAACGGGCCACCACCTGCCCGTTGCGCAGCACACTGGCGGCATTAAAGCGCGCAGAAACCGCCACCGACCGGGTGCGGCTGTCGCCACCTGTGGGATGCCCCACTACCACACACAAACCTTTGAGATGCGCCAGCGCGCCCGCCAGGGCGATGACAGCATCGTCACAGGCCGCGATAAACGCCGGGCGCAAAAAAAGGTCTTCGGCCGCATACCCGCAAATCGACAGTTCAGGCGTCAACACAAGCAGTGCACCGCTGTCGTAGGCCTGGGTCGCTGCTTCTATGATCTTTTTCGAGTTGCCTGCCAGATCGCCGACCACCAGATTAAGCTGAGCCAGACAGAGTTTGATTGCCATGAGAAGTACCGAATAAAAGAAAGCCAGGGGGTGGAAACCCTGACGACAGGTTTGTCAAAAATCATTATGTCATTGAGCAAGGCCACACCGCGCCTGCCACGCGCTGACAGCATGAGCTTGAATCAATGGGGTCGTTGCATTTTGCCGGCTGGTCATCGTCTAGACGAGCAGAAACGCTAGATTTTTCATAGCGCATCACGCATATTCAATAAGGGCCAGCCGCCGTTTTTCCATAAATTTTCAGTGCTGGACTCGTGTTGCAGCAGCAAGGCATTGAACAAAGGTGCGAGCGCCGTCTGGTCCGGGTCAACCAGCAACAGCAGCCGCGCAACGCCGTCTGGCCGGTCCTCTTGCAGCCGGCCAAGCCAATCCAGCGCGGTCAGGGTCTCGATCACCGGCTCAAGCTGCAGCGCATCCACCTGCAGCCGCTCCCCCAGCTGCGCCATGGTCAAACCCTTCTCGTCGGTCCAGCGCACCCGCTCCAATTGCTGCAAGGTTTCAATCGCCAGCAAAAACTGCCAGCCGTGGGCCCGGGCACGGCGCTGCACACCAGAGAGCAAACTCGGCAGGTAGGCCGCAATCACCGCCCCTAACAGCACGATCACCCAGGCCACATAAATCCAGACCAGCAAGATCGGCACCGTGGCAAAGGCACCATACAGCACCGAATAGGTGGGCACCTTGCCCAAGTAAAACACCAGCACCCGCTTGGCCAGCTCAAACCCCGCCGAGACAAACAAACCACCAACCCAGGCATGGGCCCAGCGCACCTGGGTATTGGGAACAAAGTGGTACAGCGCCGCCACACCCCACGCCAGCAAGCCAAACTGCAAGCTATCCAGCAACAACTGCACGCCACCTGGCATCACACTAACCACGCCTTTGGATGCCGACAAGGCGTAAGACGTCAGCGACAGGCTAACGGCCAACAGCAACGGACCCAGGGTAACTGCTGCCCAATAAACCAGCACGCGTTGCCCCAGTGGCCGTGGCTTGCGCACCCGCCAGATGCTGTTGAGGGTGCGGTCAATGGTCAAAATCAGCGCTAGCGCGGTAATGAACAGAACCGCCACACCAGCGCCTCCCAAGCGGCTGGCTTTGCCTGCAAACTGCGTCAGATAACCCAGCACTTGACGTGAAATGCTGTCTGGAACCAGGCTCTCGATCAGCCATTTTTGCAAAATATCCTGAAATTTGGCAAACATCGGGAACGCGGTAAACACCGCCAGCACCACCGTAAACAGCGGTACCAGGGCAATGGTGGTAGTGAACGTCAGGCTGCCGGCCGTCAACCCGAGACGGTCTTCGCGAAAGCGCTCACGCAGGGTGTGCGCGGTGTTGCGCCACGGAAAACGCGACAGGTTTTGCAGCAACACATCCAGGCGCTGCGACCAGCTTTGCGATTCATCAGAAATTTGAGTCATGGCCGCTATGATGCCATCCTGATGCAGACATCTACCTTCCCCCATTCAAAGACGCCTACTGCTTCCGTTGCCGCCACTCGTGTTCTGGCGGTCAGCAGCTTGCTGGGGCTGATTGTGCTGGGGCTGGCTTGGGAACTCTGGCTGGCACCGATTCGCCCGGGCGGGTCGTGGCTGGCCTTGAAGGTGTTGCCGCTTTGCCTGCCACTGGCGGGACTGCTGAAAAACCGCATGTACACCTACCGCTGGGTCAGTCTGATGGTGTGGCTATATTTCTCCGAGGGCGTGGTGCGCGGCTTCAGCGACAGGCCACCAGGCAACTGGCTGGGTATGGTCGAAGTTGCGCTGTGTTTGCTGCTTTTTGTGGCATGCGCCCTGCATGTGCGCCTGCGGCTGCGCCATCAACACCCACCTGCCGAAGAAGATTCCAGCCATGCAAACCCTGCTTGATGAACTTTGCGTCATTGTTGGCACTGACCATGTCCTGACCGACGGTGATCTCAGCGCCTGGGAACAGGACTGGCGCAAACGCACCCATGGCAAGGCGCTGGCAGTCGTGCGCCCCGCCTGCACCGATGAAGTCTCCCGTGTGGTCAAAGCATGCGCCAGCTACCGCGCCCAATATCCGGCCAGTGGCGTCAGTATCGTGCCGCAAGGTGGTAACACAGGCCTGGTCGTGGGCTCAACGCCCGATAGCACCGGCCGGCAGATTGTGCTGAGCCTGCAACGCATGCGCACCGTGCGCGCCCTAGACGCAGCCAACCTGACGATCACGGCTGAGGCCGGCTGCATTTTGCAAACGGTACAGGAGGCGGCCGAGACTGCAGGCTTTTTGTTTCCCTTGAGTCTTGCCGCCGAAGGCTCATGCACACTGGGCGGTAACCTCGGCAGCAACGCTGGCGGCACTCAGGTGGTACGTTTTGGTAACGCCCGCGATTTGTGTCTGGGGCTGGAAGTGGTTACCGCCAGCGGCGACGTCTGGCACGGCCTGAGTGGTTTGCGCAAAGACAACACCGGTTATGACCTGCGCAACCTCTACATTGGATCTGAAGGCACGCTGGGTATCATCACGGCGGCCACCATGAAGCTCTACCCACTGCCAGCTACACAGTTGACCGCCTGGGCAGCCGTACCATCCATGCAGGCAGCGGTTGAACTGTTGGGTCTGGCACACCGCCATTTGGGTGCTGGGCTGACCGGCTTTGAAGTCATGGGCCAGTTTGCGCTGAGCCTGGTGGCCAGGCATTTTTCCAAGCTGCGTGTGCCGCTATACCTCGATGCGCCGTTTTGCGTGCTGCTGGAAAACTCCGACCATGAGTCTGAAAACCATGCACGCACGCGATTTGAAGGTTTGCTGGAGGCCGCTATGGCAAGTAGCTGTGTGACCGATGCCGTGGTGGCTGAAAACCTGACGCAGGCCAAAACCCTCTGGCACATCCGTGAAAGCATTCCGTTGGCCCAGGCTGAGGAAGGTCTGAACATCAAACACGATATTTCGGTGCCGGTGTCGGCGATTCCAGAATTTGTCACCACCACGGATGCCCTGCTGCAAACCGCGATACCTAGAGTGCGTCTGGTGAATTTTGGCCATCTGGGCGATGGCAACCTGCATTACAACGTGCAGGCACCACTGGCCATGCCAGCCAACCTGTTTTTAAGCCAGCAAGAAGCGCTAGTAAACCGCATTGTGTTTGACTCGGTGACGCAGTTTGGTGGTTCAATTTCCGCTGAGCATGGTGTGGGCAGCTTGAAAGTCGATCACCTCGCACATTACAAGTCGCAGGTCGCACTTTCGGCCATGCGTGCCATCAAGGCCGCCCTCGACCCGCATAATTTGCTCAATCCCGGGCGTGTGACTGCGGCGGCGGTCTCTATTTGAGGTAACATGCAATTTTGCTAGTAGGGCGGTTAGCTCAGGGGTAGAGCACAGCATTCACACTGCTGGGGTCGCAGGTTCGAAGCCTGCACCGCCCACCAAAATAAGTTGAACCAAATCAAGGACTTACGAGAAATCTAAGTCCTTTTTTGTTGCCCAAATGAAGCTAACTTTCGATCTGTGGACACACTATAAGCACAAGCCAGACGACAAACATATTCCACATTGGCGGTTATGAATTTGCTTGAGCGGATGTTTACGACGCTTGCCGGGTCGCAGTCTGATAGGGCCAAACTATGTGTGCCAGGGTCCTGGCGGCAAACTCAATGCCACTCAGTGGTGTTGGTCAGGCGCGAAGCGCCTGACTGACACCCTGCCCCCAGCGCGGCACTGCAGGGAGCCCCTTGGGGGCGGACGGGCAGCCGCGCGCCGAAGCCGCGAAGCAGGCGAGGCCAGTGGGTGGGCGGGGCACACACGTGATGCACGGCGAAGCCGCTGACCAGAACCATGCGCGCAGCGCCTGACTGAGCCCCGAGTGCCAGCACACCACAAGGGCGACAGGCGCCTGTACGTAAGACGCGAAGCGGCTGGGGAGTGCAGGCGGCTGACGCGCCCGCTTCAGCGTAGGCAATTTTGCATAATGCCTGTTGCCTTCACCCGCAGGGCGCTTTAGCGGTGGCCGCCACCAAAGGAGCATGCGACTGACTGGCGGACACTGAGGGCAATGGGGCATTATGTAACTTTGCCGTAGCTGCAGATCACTGACGGTGGTCGAACTGGGATGCCAGCCACGATGCGCCAGCGAGCCGAGACCCACACCCAGCGCCACAGCGCTCTGACTGCCATCTTGCGAAGCACATGCTTTCATTTGGTGTGACTCTGCAAGGGCGGTACTCCGCCTTTGCGGCTGACTGGCACGACTGGCCTCACAAACTAGCGACAAGTGACGATGTGCCTCTGTGACAAAGCGAAGCGACTCACGGGGGCACATGGTCACGCTGCTGGCTACCGTGCCGCCAGCACGATGCGTCAGCGAGCCGCAGCCCAATGCTTTGGCATGGCGGTACACCGCCTTGCCAACTGATTGACAACCCAGACCGTCGCACACCAATAAGCAGTGGTGTCGGTTGCCCTGCCACTGGCGCAAAGCGCCCTTCTGCTGGCAGGGGAACCGGCGCGACTGCGCTGCGTCCACCGTTCCGCCAGCCACGATGCGCAAGCGAGCCGTGTCAATCCATATCTGCGTTCCAGCGCACTGGCTGACACTTGCGAAGCACTGACGTTGAACTGGTGCATGCTGGCAATGGCGGTACTCCGCCTTTGCCACTGACCGGCCCGACAGACCGTCGATCTGGTGAAAGTGACGATGCGCTTGACTGCAACAAAGGAACGACCTGCAGCCAGGTGCATGGTCACGCTGCTCGATACGGGGAAGCCAGCACGATGCGTCAGCGAGCCGTGAACCATGACTCTGGCAAGGGCTGTACTCAGCCGTTGCCACTGACTAACAGACCCAGGACGTCGATCAGGCATAAGTGGTGATGCTGGGCTGGCACCAAGGAACGACTGCCGGCCCAGCATGACCACGCTGTGTCCATCGGGCCGCCAGCCACGATGCGTCAGCGAGTCGTGGCACACACCCAGCGCTACAGCGCTCATGCTGCCATCTTTGCGGAGCAACATGCTTCGATTGCTCTGATGACCTGCAAGGAGCGCAGCTGCTTGCACTGACTGAAAGACCCGGAACGTCGATCAGGCAAAGTGGTGATGCCGGGTTGGCACCAAGGAACGACTGCCGGCCCGGCATGACCACGCTGTGTCCACCAGGCACAAGGTGTGCGTCAGAACAAGCCTCCCTCCACCCGCGGCACGCTCGCCTCCAATAAATCTGCTGGGTAGGGTCGCAGTAAGTGTCTGCTCTGGTGGGCATCGGCACTTAGCCAAGCACCGTAACTACCCTCGGGCAGGATCACCACCATACGTTTTTCATCAGCGGGTTTGTGCATCAGGCGCATCAGCGGGTGGTCGGTAGCATTGATGGTCAGCATGGTGTAACTGTGCAGCATTTCGCCCTGGGGTGCGCGCCAGGTTGACCACAGCCCGGCAAGTCCGATCGGCGCACCGTCCTGGCGGCTGATGCACGTTGGCACAGCTCGTCCACTGCGCCAGTCGGGCTCGAATATCACGTCCGCTGGGATGATGCAGTGCTGTGCCTTGCGCCAGGCATCCCGAAAGCTCGGTTTGCTCGCCACCGTCTCGCTGCGGGCGTTGTAGGTAGCCTTGGTGATCTTTGTGTCAACGGACCAGTGCGGTACCAGACCAAACAAGTCGTTCAGCGCCTCAACCTCGGGTACCGACTCATCTCCCACGTCAGCTTGGGGGTGTCGGCGAATGAAGGTGCCCGGTAACCCGGCCACAGGTCGTGTTTACCGAGGTCGGCAGGCGGCTCCACGCCGAAGTGTCGGCGGTAGCGTTCACGCTCCTTGATACCTTGATAGTGGCTGCACATGATGGATACTTTAGCGCCCAGCGTGTCAGCCATCAACCCCATGCTTCCCTTTGATCGCATGGCACGCTGATGTTGACGTCACACCGCCGCCGCTGGCACGGGGGCTTGCGTGGCTGAGCGTTGGTGACAGAGCAATCAATGCCACAGGGGCGTTGCGTCGATGCGGGTGACGGACTCAATGCAAAGATTTTTGATTTCAAAAACTGCTTGACTGCCACCCGTGCTTGGGTCCCCCTGGGACAGAACGAAAGTCAAAGCAAAGTCACCCCCCCTTTTTGCACAGCATACCTATCCCTACGCGCGACTCCTCGGGGTGTTTTTGACAGGACTTTCTCAAAAAATATCAAAAAATCCGTGACTCATTTTTGAATGCCGTACTGGAATCGTCAATTTTTTCAAAGGCACTCTGATCGACACCTCATGCCGTTTGAATAGGTGGCAGCAAATCATGCGCATTCGCCGCTTCGAGTGGAAGTTCCAAAGCCAGCGCTGGAGGTGAAGGGCGTTCTGCCGCCCTGCAGCCGGGTCAAGGCTGGGCGAAGCCCACCCCGAAGGGGCATGGCCTTGATGCGGATGCGGGGCACACAGACCATCGAAAAAGGCTTGGCGCGTCAAGACTTTGAGGCGAAAAGCCTTGGGCGACACCAAGCGGAAGGGCTACACCAGTAAACCGCCGAACAAAACCGATCTTCATCGGTTGAGTCCGTATGGTGTTGTTTTGACTTGAGTCAATGAAATCATCGAAGAACTTTAGTCCAATCAATCCAAAATAAAGCAGTCGTTGGGAACTGCCGCCACTCAGCCAGTGGCATGAAAAATGGAGAACTTAATAATGAAGAAACCTCTTGCCGCAATTCTACTGGCATGTGCAATCGGGTCTCAATTGAATGGGTGGTGGTGTGAATAAGGTTTATTTCCAGGATTTTGTATTGATCGTCATACCTGCGCTAATCTGTAGCGTCGCTGATGCGCAAGTTCTAAAGTGTAAAGATCAAAGTGGCAGAGTAACTTACACGCAAGGGACAACGTGCCCTGTTGGACAAATGACGGGTTCAGTAAACCTTTCAGGAGGTAATGTAAGTACGCGTACGCAAGAAGAGTTATATCGGGAGGAAGCTAAGTTGGAGGCTGCTCAGCTAGAAAATCCCCCAATTGAGTGTCGCTTCTCGCGTGGGACAGCAAGTTATCAAAGCAAGGCATACAGCGCGGCACTGTCCGCGGCAGCGACCCAATCCACCGAAGTTAAGCCATGTCACCCCTTGTAAGCCATGCTCGGATGCGGTTTCACATGATTTTTCGGTCGTGGCTGCTTGCGATCAGACAGTTGTCTATGGGAGTTTGCCCCCAACAGTTCAAACGCCTTTCCCAAAAAGAGTCACCAGACAGCCCAACCCCAACACCATACGCGGCAGCAGGCGCTGCAAAAAACATGGTGCGGCGTAGGCGCGGTTACATGTACGCTGCTTGTCCTGTAAACCCGCTGCGCCGCTGACGCGCCCATGCACACCAAAGAAGCCAAATTGTCAGCCAACACCTTTGCGTGCACATCGACCATCAGCGCATGCTGCGTCAGCCCTGAGACGCTCTCGAGTTTGCAGCGATGCTTGAGGCGTTTAACGGCCCTCTCAATACGCCAGCGCTCATGGTAAAGCTCACCAAAAGCTGCTGTCGGGACTTGGCTGTCTGGCAAATTGGTCGCCATCACCCGCACAAGCCCATTGGGCGTCACACACTTGACCAGCCGGACCCGCGGTGCAGCACCAGAACAGCCATAATCTTCGCAGTCCCACTGGTTGGGCTTATTGAGCGTGACCGTGGCATCCACCTGATCACTGCGCTCAAAAGAGCGCACCGCTGCCCAGCCACCACTGGACTTCTCGCAGCGCATGCAAAAGCGGATATTGTGCTCAGTCAAATACGCCACCAGCCAAGCCGCCGGATAGCCGCGATCAAGAATCAACACATCATCAGGCCCCAGGCACAACAGCGACTCAAACAGCATCGCCGCCCAGCGCCATCGGCACCATGCACGCTGGCGTGCAGCGTCAATTCAGCGCCCGGCAGATACAAGACAAACAAGCGTTGATCAGCTTGGGGCATGGAACCTTGTGGTGAAACAAGGGCGAATCGCAGGCATCAGCACCGAGGCATCGCCTGCCACCAAACGCAGACCGTGCCAACGAGGGACCAAGCCCAACGCGTTCGGCGGTTTTGACCACCAAGTGTTCAAGTGCTCCAAACAAGTCCAGGACAACTTGTCTCG
>JADKAW010000039.1 GCA_016719055.1 Candidatus Rhodoferax mariagerensis
TGGGCAATCCACCGAAGTTACCGTGTCACCCCTTGTAAGCCAGATTTGGATGGTTTCACATGATTTTTCGGTCGTGTGCTTGCGATCAGACAGTTGTCTATGGGAGTTTGCCCCCAACAGTTCAAACGCCTTTCCCAAAGAGTCACCAGACAGCCCAACCCCAACACCATACGCGGCAGCAGGCGCTGCAAACATGGTGCGGCGTAGGCGCGGTTACATGTACGCTGCTTGTCCTGTAAACCCGCTGCCGCTGACGCGCCCATGCACACCAAAGAAGCCAAATGTCAGCCAACACCTTGGTGCACATCGACCATCAGCGCATGCTGCGTCAGCCCCTGAGACGCTCTCGAGTTTGCAGCGATGCTTGAGGCGTTTAAAGGCCTCCTCAATACGCCAGCGCTCATGGTAAAGCTCACCAAAAGCTGCTGTCGGGACTTGGCTGTCTGGCAAATTGGTCGCCATCACCCGCACAAGCCCATTGGGCGTCACACACTTGACCAGCCGGACCCGCGGTGCAGCACCAGAACAGCCATAATCTTCGCAGTCCCACTGGTTGGGCTTATTGAGCGTGACCGTGGCATCCACCTGATCGCTGCGCTCAAAGGTGCGTACCTCTGCCCAACCACCACTGGACTTCTCGCAGCGCATGCAAAACCGAATATAGTGCTCAGTCAAATACGCCACCAGCCAAGCTGCCGGATAGCCCCGATCAAGGATCAAACATCATCAGGCCCCAGGCACAACAGCGACTCAAACAGCATCTGCCGCTCAGCGCCATCGGCACCATGCACGCTGGCGTGCAGCGTCAATTCAGCGCCCGGCAGATACAAGACAAACAAGCGTTGATCAGCTTGGGCATGGAACCTTGTGGTGAAACAGGGGCGAATCGCAGGCATCAGCACCGAGGCATCGCCTGCCACCAAACGCAGACCGTGCCAACGAGGGACCAAGCCCAACGCGTCGGCGGTTTTGACCACAAAGGTGTTCAAGTGCTCCAAACAAGTCCAGGACAACTTGTCTCGTGCTTGAGCAAAACCACGATCAGTTATGCCACGCTGCCAGTCGCCGTCAACAGACAAGCTACCAAAGAAGGAGTCGAGCATGACCTGCTGTGAAGACGCTCGCATGGAAAGCAAAGCGCCAATCAGCTTGGGCAAAGGCAACTTGCCAGTGCGCGTGAAGGCATTGGGGGAGTCAGGGTGGCGGGCATCGGCGAAAATTCCGCCGAATTGATGCGATCGGTGAGTTTGGAGAAAAGAGAACTAAGGGTTAACCCTATATTTTGTTGACATATTCAGTTCCAATTTTTTGGGGCAATTTAAAATAAATTCAACTAAATCAACAGCTTACGAGGAATATTTTACCTTAACTTCGGTGGATTGCCCCAGTGGGGGAAGGGGCACATGCAACTGCAACTACAAATGCAACTTGCCAACCGGCTGGCGCTTGGTTTGGCTAAAAATGGCTCTTAGCCCTTACCGCCACTGCGTAGCACGCTATTAAATTAATACTGGCTCCGCTGGCACTGGCAGCACCGGATGGGCCCATTGCCACAGTAGCGTGGCCACTTCATCGATGCCCTGGCGTTTGGTGGCTGAAAACAGCCGCACTTCGCCGCCCCCGGCTTGCAGCTTCATGATCGACAGCGCCTTGGTTTGCTCGGAGCGGGTCAGCTTGTCGGCCTTGGTTAGCACCACCAGAAATTTGAGGCCTTCTTCAACCCGTGGGCGCACCACGTCCAGCAAGATTTCGTCCAGATCAGTCAGGCCGTGGCGCGGGTCGCACATCAGCACAATGGCTTTGAGGTTTTCGCGCGTGACCAGATAGTTGGCCATCACCTGCTGCCAGCGAATCTTGTCCTGCCTGGGCACGGCGGCGTAGCCATAACCCGGCAGATCGGCCAAAACCGCGTCTGTCACGCCCTGCTTGCCGACTGAAAACAGGTTGATGTGCTGGGTGCGGCCTGGCTTTTTGGAGGCAAAGGCCAGTTGTTTTTGCTGCGTCAGGGTGTTGATGCAGGTGGACTTGCCCGCGTTGGAGCGGCCCACAAAAGCGATCTCGGGCACGCTCAAGGGCGGCAAAAAATGCAGTTGCGGGGCGGTGGTCAGAAACCTGGCAGTATGCAGCCAGCCCAGGGCCACGGCCGGTGTGAGCGTCTGGGCCGCCACGCTGCTGGCGTTGCCGGGGTTTGAATCAACCGGGCTGGAATGAATAGTCATTAAGTAAGCTACAAAGAATTGACGCATTGTAGAATCGGCTCGTTTTGCATCTCAGACCTGACCCGATACCCACTATGAAGCTCCTTGCCACTCTCGTGTTCGCAGCAACAACAGCTGCGACGGCTTTTGTTTGCTCTGCAGCAGAGACCGCCGCGCCAGCCAAACCTGATCTGGCCAAGGGCGAGGCAAGTTTTGCAGCGGTGTGTGCCGCCTGCCACGCGCCTGACGGCAACTCGCTGATACCGGTCAACCCCAAACTGGCCCAGCAACACCCTGAGTACCTGCTCAAGCAGTTGCAAGAGTTCAAAGCTGGCAAACGGGCCAACGCCATCATGAACGGCATGTCGGCCGCCCTGAGTGATGACGACATGCGCAACATTGCCTATTTTGTCGGCGCCAAAAAAGCCACACCCGGTGCAGCCGCCAACAAGGAAACCCTGGCGCTGGGCGAGCGCATCTACCGCGGCGGCATTGCTGACCGCAAGATCCCGGCCTGCGCCGGCTGCCACAGCCCCAACGGTGCCGGTGTTCCTGCCCAGTATCCCCGCCTGAGTGGCCAGCATGCCGACTACGCTGCGGCACAACTCGTCGCGTTTCGCGATGGTGTGCGCCAAAACAGCATACAGATGACACAAATTGCCGCCAAGCTCAACGACCGCGAGATCAAGGCCGTGGCCGACTACGTGGCGGGCCTGCGCTAACCCAGGCGCATTCTTGAGGCTTGCCAACAGGGCCGCGTTTGCGGCCTTTTTTTCGTCGGTCGTCATGACAGGTCGCTAACAAGGGGGGCTTGTCTGGCAAATTTTCGTGGCCAGCACAAGTTTTTGTAAGAACGCCTATGCTTGCCCGACCAAGCTAAAACGAGGGCTTTTTACATGTTGATCAAATCCAGCCAGAACGGCTTTTACCACCCGCACGCCAGCGACATCACGCCGCAGGCGCTTTACCAGTCACGGCGTGACCTGCTCAAACACCTGGCCACCGGCGTGGCCGGCGCGGCCCTGGCCAGTTGGGCATCACGCGAGGCCTTTGCGCAAAGTGGCGCGGCGGCGCTGCGCGGTGCCAAATCAGGCGTTGCCGGGGCCATGACCCTGGACAAGCTGACCGAGTACAAGCTGGCCAGCAGTTACAACAACTTTTACGAGTTTGGCACCGACAAGGCAGACCCGGCCAAAGCCGCACATACCCTGAAAACCAGCCCGTGGACGGTCGAGGTGGAAGGCCTGGTTAAAAAACCGGCGCGTTATGCGCTGGAAGACCTGCTCAAACTCAGCGCCCAGGAAGAGCGCATTTATCGCCTGCGCTGCGTGGAAGGCTGGTCGATGGTGATTCCGTGGGTGGGTTATTCGCTGTCAGAACTGATCAAGAAGGTGGAGCCCCTGGGCAGTGCCAAGTATGTGGAATTTGTCACCCAGGCCGACCCCAGGACCATGCCCGGCATCGGCTCAAAAGTACTCGACTGGCCTTATGTGGAGGGCCTGCGCATGGACGAGGCCATGCACCCGCTGACCTTGCTGAGTTTTGGCATGTATGGCGAGGTGCTGCCCAAACAAAATGGCGCGCCGGTGCGTTTGGTGGTGCCCTGGAAATATGGCTTTAAAAGCGGCAAAAGCCTGGTCAAGATTCGGTTTACTGAAAAGCAACCTGCCACCGCCTGGAACCGGACGGCGCCGGGTGAATATGGCTTTTTCTCCAACGTCAACCCCGACGTCGATCACCCGCGCTGGAGTCAGGCGACCGAGCGGCGCATTGGTGAGGATGGTCTGTTTGCCAAAAAGCGCAAAACACTCATGTTCAACGGCTACGAGGCGCAAGTGGGCCAGTTGTACGCCGGCATGGACCTGAAAAAGTTGTTCTGATGATGGCGGCCACACATCCGGGCAGCCTGCAGTGGGGGCGACTGCTGTTGCACCCGTGGGCCAAAGCCTGGGTTTTTGCACTGGCGCTGCTGCCTTTTGGGGCACTGGTCTGGGCGCTGGTGTTTGACCAGCTCGGTGCCAACCCGGCCGAGGCGCTGGTGCGCAGCAGTGGTGACTGGACCTTGCGCGCGTTATGCCTGGTGCTGGCGCTGACACCGCTGCGGGTCAGCCTGGGCTGGAGCGGGTTGGCACGTTTTAGGCGCATGCTGGGCTTGTTTGTGTATTTTTATGCGGCCCTGCATCTGCTGAGTTACCTGTGGTTTGACATGGGGTTTGAGCTGGCCGATGTGGTGCGCGACATTGCCAAGCGGCCGTTCATTTTGGTGGGCTTTGCAGCTTTTGTGCTGTTGACCGCGCTGGCGGTGACCTCCCACAACCGGCTGGTGCGCTGGCTCGGTGGCAAGCTGTGGAAGCGCCTGCATCAAACGGTGTACCTGGTGGCTGGGCTGGCCGTGCTGCATTTTTTCTGGATGCGGGCGGGCAAAAATGACTTTGCCGAGGTGGCTGTTTATGCCGCCCTTTTGGGCACCTTGCTGGGCTGGCGGCTGGTTAAATTTTTAAAGAAAAAAGCCTTCTAGCCCTTATAGTAGCTGCGCTAGAAGCTATAACTTTTGATCAAAACCGCTCGTGCGGCAGCAGGTAGCGCCACTGGCCTACCGGCAAATGCGCCAACCCGACGCGCCCCACACGCAAGCGTTTCATGCTGCTGATGTGTAGCCCGACGCGTTCGCACAGCCAGGCGATCAGCCCCGGGTGGGCGCCCTTGAAAGCAAAACGCAACCGGGTGCTGTTGTCACCCGTGCTGTTGATGCTGACCTTGACCTCGGGCACAGTCTGCCGGTCGCTGGCCGGCGGTGTGTTCAAACGATGCAGCATTTCGGGTGTGACGGTGCCTTGGACCTCCACCAGCAGTTCGCGCTCCAGAAAAGCCGCGTCTTCGGTCAGCTTGCGCAACACCCGCCAGTCTTGCGTGAACACCACCAGCCCGCTGGCCCCGGTCTCCAGCGGCACACAGGCGCTCAGTTTGGCAAAGTGGTGTTGCAGCACGCGCAGGCCGGACTCGTCGTCGGCCGCATGGTTGGCTACTTGCAGCAACTGTTGCGCCGGCTTGACTCGCTGATTGGCCTGCCCCGGCGCGGCCATGGCATCAAAACCCGGCGGTTTGTGCAGCAGCAACGTGACATCGGTCAGCGCCATCAGGCTGGCCTGGGGGTCCACCTGAACGGTGTGCTCGGCCACCCGCGCCATCGGCACCTCGACCACCTGGCCGTTGACCCGCACCCAGCCGCCTTCAATGTACTGTTCAGCCTCACGGCGCGAGCAAGCCTTGAGCTGCATCACCCGCTTGGACAGGCGCTCGCCGTCGGGTGCCGGTGATGCAGGCGTTACCGGGGCTTTTGGCGGGTGGCGCTGAAGGGGTGGCTTGGACATGAAGGGCATGTTAACCGCTGGTCGAAGCAGACAAGGGCTTGATCCGGCGGCTGCCGGCAGGGGGCTAAAAGCTCACGTTGAAGCACCCGGCCACACAAGGCGGTATTCACGACCAGTTCAGCGGATCGAGCTGGTAAAACTGGCAAAACTCCCGGTACAAGTCCGGGTGCTCCTGGGCCATCTGGCTGCTTTGTTCAAAAAACACCTCGGACACCACGGCAAAAAACTCGGCGGGATCGGTGGCAGCATAGTCACAAAACAGGCTGGGGGCGCCGCGTGTGACCCGCGCCTGCAAGGTGGCAAATTCGGTGCCCAGCACCGCCGACCAGCTTTGGCGCTGCGCGCGCCGGGTCAGCCGGGGCGCACCATTGGCGTGGCCGGTTTCCTGATCAAGCTGGTGGGCAAACTCATGGATCGCCACGTTTTGCCCGTCGTCGACCACGGCAGCGCCCTCCAAGGTGTCCTGCCATGACAACACCACCTGGCCCTGCGACCACGATTCACCGGCCAGCACCTGGCGTGCCCGGTGCGCCACACCAATGTGATCGGTGTGGTCGCGCTCAACCACAAAGCTGCCCGGATACAGCAGAATTTGCCGCAAATTGGGGTAACAACCGGCGGGCCGGTTCAAAATCAGCAAACAGGCATGGGCCGCCACGGTCACCCGCATCTCGTCGGTCACCAGCAAGCCCTGGCAACCGATAAACACTTTTTCTGCCAGAAACACCTGCATCTGCTGTCTGATCTGGCGCTGCAAATCTGCCGGCAGCCGCTGGTACAGCGGCACGTGTTGGCGCAATATCACACGCCAGGCGGCCGGAAAAGGCTGCTGCCGCAAGGCCTGGCGCCTGCGTTCAAGCCACCACGGCTGGCCGGCAAACCACAACACCAGCAGCACGCCGAGACAAAGAATGATGAAGGCGGGCATGGTGGGTGATGTTTCAAAATTGTCAAACAGGCTGTTAGCTGGGCACCCGTGGTGGATTTTCAATAGCGCTGGCATGCACCCCTGTTTCGGCAGGTGCATGATCACACGCTGTTGGTAACAATGATGTACACCTGTAACTTATTGCAACAGTCGCCAGCGGTAACCCACTTGTCCGCTACCATTCCAGTGACGTTATTTAATCGGGCCGTTTTGATGACCACCGAAACCATGGATTTCCCACAGGCCAGCCGCCCTGCGCCAGCTACTGACGTTCATTGCGATGCTGCCTTGAGCGCGTCACTGGCTACAGCTGCTGGCGCGTTGCTGGCTGGCGGTGCCGGCGGGGCTAACGCTGCGACGCCGGTCGATCCAACGCCGGCTAGTGCCAGTTATTACCCCAATGCCACGACTGATGCAGAGGCCGCACGCTTTTTGCTGCAGGCGCAGTTTTCTGCGAACCAAACCGAAATTTCCTCCGTCAGAGCCGCAGGCTACGCCAGCTGGTTGCAGCAGCAAATGGCCCAACCCGTGTCGACATCGGGCTGGACCTGGCTGGACAGTCAGGGTTATGGCAATGTGCAAAATCCTGCCAACTACTACGACAGCACGGCACCGGCCGACTACATGATCTGGAACCAGCTCATGGCGTCGCCCGACGCCGTGCGTAAACGCTGCGCCCTGGCGCTGTCAGAGTTTTTTGTGGTGTCGTCCAGCGGCTTGGATTTCAGCTGGCGCAGCCACGCTGCGGCGTACTACTGGGACACCCTCAACACGCATGCCTTTGGCAACTACCGCAATCTGCTTGAGGCCATCACGCTGAATGTGGCCATGGGCTATTACCTCAACACCAAAGGCAACAAAAAAGCCGATGGCAAAGGCAGCCAGCCCGACGAAAACTATGCCCGCGAGGTCATGCAGCTGTTCAGCATTGGGCTGGTGTTGCTCAACGCCGATGGCACGCCACAGCTCACCAACGGTAGCACCACCGACAGCTACACGGCCGGTGATATCAGCAATCTGGCCCAGGTGTTTACCGGTTATGACGTGGACCAGAGCCAGAACGTGATCACCCTGATCCCGCAAACCGGCGGTGGTACTCGAAAAGTGGGCAACACCGCCTTTGCCCGGCTGCCGATGGTGCAAACCGGCAACAACCATTCCTTTTTGGCGGCCACGTTTTTGGGGGTCACGATCCCGGCCAACACTTCTGCCAGCGCGGCGCTCAAAACCGCGCTTGACACCCTGTTCAACCACCCCAACACCGCACCGTTCTTTGGCAAACAGATGATCCAGCGACTGGTTACCAGCAACCCGAGCCCGGCTTATGTGGCGCGCGTGGCGTCAGCCTTTGTCAACAACGGCCAGGGTGTGCGGGGTGATCTGGCAGCTGTCTGGCAGGCGATCTTGCTGGACGACGAGGCACGGGGACCGGACGGTCTGACCCAGCCCGCCTTTGGCAAGCTGCGCGAACCCATGGTCCGGCTGGTGCAGTGGGCACGCACTTTTTTCCTCGTCTCTAAAAATGGTTTGTGGAAGGTTGGCGACCTGAGCAATGCGGCCACACAACTGGGGCAAAGTGCGCTGCGTTCGCCGTCGGTCTTCAATTTTTTCCGCCCGGGTTACGTGCCGCCTGGCACCTCCCTGAGTGCGGGTTCGGTGGCACCTGAGTTTCAGCTGGTCAATGAAAGCAGCGTCGGCGGCTATCTCAACTACATGATGGGAGTAATTTCCAACGGCATCAGTTCAGGTGACATCAGGGCGGATTACAACCGGGAACTGGCCTGGGTGACCGATGCCAGCACCCTGGTGCAACAGCTCAACCTGCTGATGTGCGCCGGCCAGCTGTCGCCAGCCACGCAGTCGCTGATGGTGACCGCCCTGAATGCCACCGCGGTCACCGCCGGTAGCAGTGATGCCGCCAAGCGCAACCGCATCTGTGCTGCGGTGCTGATGGTGATGGCCAGTGCCGAATACCTGATTCAGAAATAAGAGGCCCATGGTGTATCTGCTCCAACCTGATTTGCATACGCGCCGCGCATTCTTGCGCCGCTCTGGCCAACTGGCCATGACTGGCGCTGCGCTGCCGATGGCCCTGAATCTAGCAGCCATGGGTGAGGCAGCGGCCTTTAACGCACCAGCCAACGACTACAAGGCACTGGTGTGTGTGTTTTTGTACGGTGGCAACGACTATGCCAACACCGTGGTGACCTATGACGACGCCAGCTACGACAAGTACAGCACCATCCGCGGCGGCGGTGCTGGTCGCAGCGCCGGCGGTATTGCGCTGGCCCAGTCTGCGCTGGCAGGCACCTTGCTAAATCCCAGGGTGGCACCGGTGGATGTGCTAGGGGTCGCACGTCAATTTGCCCTGCATCCGGAAATGACCGGCCTGGCGAGTTTGTTCAATGCCGGCCAGGCGGCCGTGCAGCTCAACGTCGGGCCACTGGTGCTGCCACTGACGCGCCCACAGTACAACAGCTCAGACCGGGTCAGCTACCCACGGCCACCACAGCTGTTTTCACACAACGACCAGCAGTCGATCTGGCAGTCGTCCTCGCCTGAGGGCTCCAAGGTGGGCTGGGGCGGCAACATCGGCGACCTGGCGATCCAGAGCGGTGTCAACAGCCATGCTACTTTTTCATGCATGTCCATCACCGGCAACGCTGTTTTTCTGTCGGGCGATACGGCGCTGCAATACCAGCTCAGCACCAATGGTGCCATCAAGATCAACCCGGCCACTTCCAACGTCTACGGCTCCAGCGCCGTCCGCAACGCCATCAACGCCCTGATTCAACAACCGCGCAGCCACCTGCTTGAGAACGACTACAACACCGTGACCTGGCGCGCCCTGGCCGCCGAAGGACTGGTGACGGCAGCCTTGACCGAACCCGCTCCCAGCACCATTTTTCCAACCGATGGCCTGGGACCACAAATGAAAATGGTGGCGCGCCTGATCAAGGGTCGTGCCACGCTGGGTGCGCGGCGCCAGGTTTTTCTGGTATCGATGGGCGGCTTTGACCTGCATGACAACCTGATCCGCGACCATGGCGGCCTGCTCGGCAAGGTCAGCGCCGCCATGACGGCGTTTTACAACGCCACGCTCGAGTTGGGCATTGCCAAGCAGGTGACCGCGTTTACCGCGTCAGATTTTGGCCGCACCCTGGCGTCTAACGGCGATGGCTCCGACCACGGCTGGGGGGGCCACCACCTGATCGTAGGCGGCGCGGTCAAGGGGCAGGCGTTTTACGGCACACCACCGCCGGTGAGTGTGGGCGACACCAAGGACGGCGCTGGCAATTACGCACCCACCGACCAGTGGCATGTGGGGCAAGGTCGCCTGCTGCCCAGCACCTCGGTCGACCAGTACGCCGCCACACTGGCGCGCTGGTTTGGTGTAGCAGACGCCGAACTGGCTGGCATTTTGCCGAACATCAGCCACTTTGGGGCTGCCGGTTATCCGGTCAACCTGGGCTTCATGAGCCCCTCGGCCATTAACCTGATGCCGATCCTGAACTTGTTGCTGTTGGATTGAACTGGGCCGGTAGCCCAGCTCAAGACATCATCGATTCAATGCGTGCCACGTGGGCCATCAGGGTCCGCTTGGCCACCGGCCACATGCGCTCTGGCACGTCGCTGTAAACGGCAGCCATCCAGTCATCGAGCGAGCCCTGCGGCTGGTTTTGCATGGCCTGCATGACACACGCCTCGCGCAGCAGGCGGTGCTGTTTGAGCCGGGCAATCGCCGCCAAAGCCTCGTCACCCGGCCCACCGATCACATAGCCATGCGCTGGCAGGATGTAATTGATGTGGTGCTCGGCGCAGGCTTGTGAGAGCACATCGAGCGAGTTCAGGTAATCATTCATGTCACCATCGGGGGGGTCAACCACGGTGGTGCTGCCATTCAAAATATGGTCACCCGAAAACAGCAAGCCGTCTTGCAACAGCACCAGACAGACATGGTTGGCCGCGTGGCCTGGCGTGTGCAGCACCAGCAGGCTGTGACCAGAGTTATAAGCCAAATCACCCTCTAGCCCTTGTTGATTAAGCGCTAGCCGCTCTAGATTTTGTAGCACCCTGTCAGGCACAAAGGCACTTGCTGCGCGCGCAGTGGGGGCGCTGGGCAAACCCAGAATGGGCGGTGCCTGCCATGAAGGCGCATCGGCCGGTGCCCGGCACATGGCCTGCAGCACGCGCGCGCCCGGCGAATGGTCGGGGTGCGAGTGGGTGCAGACGATCAGGCGGATGTCGCCGCCAGCAGCGCGCCAGAGCTTTTCCAGATGCTCGTGGTCCAGTGGTCCGGGGTCGATGGCTATGAACCCGGTGGCCGGCTCACCCACCAGGTAGCTGTTGGTGCCAGGGCCAGTCATGACGCCCGGGTTGGGTGCGGTAAGGCGCAGCACATTTTTGAGCAGCGGCACCACCTGCTGGCTTTGCCATTCCAGCGGGTGCACGATCTGGCCGTCCGGGCAAACCAGCGCCAGTTCACCAAACGGCGCTTCGTGCTCCATGTAGCGCACCTCGCGCCCTGCCAGCAGTCCGGAGCGCGGGCAGCACGTCCACAGCGGTTCCTCGGACACGGCACAGGCCTGCAACACAGCATCAACATTGGCGTAAACCTGCAAGCGCTCAAGCGTGCGAATGGTCGGGTAGATCAGGAAAAAGTTACCTGCCTTGTGCCGGGCCAGGGCATCCACCGGGCGCACCCAGACCGGCTCAAACTGCTCGGACTCGTCGGCCACTGGGGTTTGCCCCACTGGCATGCGCGCCACCAGAAAAGGCACGTCAAAACGCTTGGGAAGGTCGCGGTCCCCGATCCAGTGCGCCAGCACAAACACATCATGTGCGGCCAATGTCAGCCCCAGCGCCTGACACTGCGCTGCAAACGGTGCGCTGCGTTGCAACTGGGCAATGTCAGTCTGGTCAACTGCCGTGCCATCACCCCGATGCGCCAGCAGCACCCCGAGCTCTTCAAAACTCTCGCGAATCGCTGCAATGGCCTGCGTCAGGTGCAGGTCACTTTGGGTTGGGCGGCGCTGCGCCAGCGCGTGACTCAGCGCGTCGGCCGCATCAATGCCCCCCCCCGGGAAAACATAGGCACCCGGTAAAAAACTGGCATTGGCAGAGCGCCGCGTCATCAGCACCTCAAAGCCGCAGGGTGCTTCACGCAGCAACAACACCGTCGCCGCCGCCCGGGCCGTGGCTGGTGGACGCGGCGGGTGCAGCAGTTGCGTTGGGCGCGGCATGGTCAGTTGACTACATCCGCATCGGGATGCCGCGCTCAGCCATGCGGGCCTTGGCTTGGGCCACCGTAAATTCACCGTAGTGGAAAATACTGGCGGCCAGCACGGCGTCGGCACCGCCTAGCTGGATGCCATCGGCCAGGTGGTCGAGTGTGCCAACGCCGCCCGAGGCGATCACTGGCACACTGACCGCGTCGCTCACAGCGCGGGTCAGCGTCAGGTCAAATCCGGCCTTGGTGCCATCGCGGTCCATGCTGGTGAGCAAGATTTCGCCGGCACCAAACTCGGCCATTTGGGTAGCCCAGGTGACAGCGTCCAGACCGGTGTTCTTGCGCCCGCCGTGGCTGTAGACGTCCCAACCTTCACCCATCGGCTGACCATTGGCAGCGGGGCGCTGGGCATCGGCAGTGCTGCGGCGTTTGGCGTCGATGGCCACCACAATACATTGCGCGCCGTATTTGCGCGAGGCGTCCTGAATGACTTGCGGGTTGGCAATGGCCGCCGAATTAAAACTGGTCTTGTCAGCACCTGCATTGAGCAGACGGCGCACATCATCGACCGTGCGCACCCCGCCACCGACCGTCAGCGGAATAAACACCTGGCTGGCCACGGCCTCAATGATGTGCAGAATCAGGTCGCGACCATCACTGGTGGCAGTGATGTCGAGAAAAGTGAGCTCGTCAGCACCCTGCTCGTTGTAGCGCGCGGCGATTTCGACCGGGTCACCGGCATCGCGCAGTTCGACAAAATTGACACCTTTGACCACACGGCCACCGGTCACATCAAGGCATGGGATGATTCGTTTGGCTAGCATGGTTTTTAGTTTAACGGGTTCGACGGCTGCGCTTTTGACTGTGCTTTTAACTTGCGCTCATGGTCCTGCATGACCCTGGCAATCAGCGCGTCGGCAATCTCGCCCAGCGGCAGCACTTCGTTCGCGGCACCGCACTTGATGGCTTCCCGGGGCATGCCAAACACCACGCAAGAGTTTTCGTCTTGCACAAAGTTGTAACTGCCAGCGTCGCGCATGGCGCGCATGGCGCGGGCACCGTCTGCGCCCATGCCTGAGAGCATGATGCCGTATGCACTTTTACCAGCTTCAAGGGCGGCCGATTGGAACAACACCTCGACCGATGGCCGATGGCGATTGACCAGGTCACCCTCCCGCACCACCGCTGCATAGCCCCGGTCTAGCCGGCGCACACTGAACTGGCGCCCACCCGGTGCCAGATAAGCATGTCCCGGTAAAATTCGCTCACCATCAGCAGCCTCTTTGACCGTGATTTTGCAAGCATTGTTCAGGCGGGCAGCAAAAGACGCTGTGAACCCGGCTGGCATGTGCTGGGTGATGGCGATGCCCGGAAACTCGACCGGAATGCGCTCGAGAATCGCTTTGATCGCCTCTGTGCCTCCCGTGGATGCGCCAATAAAAACCAAGACTTCGGGCCCGAACTTCAGTGCGCCACGTGTTGGGGGCAGTATTGTGGCAACTTTTGGAACAGGATTAGGACTCAGCGGGGACGACAGGCGTCGGGTGATATGAGCACTGGCAGCAATGCGAATTTTTTCAGCAATTTGGCTGGCCAGAATGTCCAACCCGCCCAGCACATCGGCCCTGGGTTTTGCGACAAATTCGACCGCGCCCAATTCAAGCGCCTTGAGTGTTACCTCGGCCCCATGATCTGTCAGGGCAGAAATCATGACAACTGGCGTTGGCCTAAGACGCATCAATCGCGCCAGAAAATCGAGGCCATCCATGCGCGGCATCTCTACATCCAGCGTGATGACGTCAGGATTGAGCTCTCTGATCATGCCACGCGCAATCAACGGGTCACCGGCAGTACCCACACACGCCAGATCATCTTCGCGGTTAATGATTTCTGTCAGAAGACTGCGCACAAGCGCCGAGTCATCGATCACCAAAACACGGATTTTCCTCACGTGCAACCCACTCAAAACAAATCGATCGAGCCACCAGAAGTCGACTTGACGACTGACATCACATTGCCCTTGCGCTCCTCAACGGCTAGCGTCTCCGGATGGGCATGCGCCAGTCGTTTGACCAGCGCTTTGCCTGAGGTCGGGAAAAAGCAGACTTTTCGCGGATGAATATCCAGTACGTCCTGGGAAACCACCGGAATTCTCTCGGTTGACAAATAATCAAGCACGAATTTGGTATTTCTTTCACCAACGTTCATGGATGTAAATCCCGCCATCACTTGCGCCCCACCGAAAATTTTGGCCTGCATCGACTCCCGGCGCGCACCGGTTTTCAGCAATTGATTGATCAGCAGTTCCATGGCGTAGGAGCCATAGCGGCCCCCGCCCTCAATACCATCCCCTTCTGGCAACATGAAATGATTCATGCCGCCAGAACGCGCCCGCGAATCCCAGATACAGGCGGCAATACAAGAGCCCAGCACGGTCATGATCATCAGTTCATCGGTTGAAACAAAGTACTCACCCGGCAGCACCTTGACGGTGTGGTACTGAAACTGATGGTCAAAATAAAAGAAAGAAGCCTCGCCGGGAGCACGCGGTGCCGCCTTCAGCCGGTCAAGCTTGATCAGTGGGTCGTCCTGGGCCTTGCGCTTGGGCGCAGCCAGCTCGCTGGCGGCTGGCTGCAGCATCGACACGGTTGGGAGCAAATTCATTGCCAAATCAAAGCCTCAGAGAACCACAGGTTTATCTGTGCTCATAAACAGTTTTGCCTTTCAGTACAAAAAGATCGCGTGACTCGGTAAAGTTTTCTGCATGCCCGACAAACAGCAAGCCGCCGGGAGCCATCACTCGATGGATCCGCTCAAGCACCTTGCGCTGAGTTGCACCATCGAAATAAATCATGACATTGCGACAAAACACCACATCAAACAAACCTTGAAACGACCAGTTATCTTCAACTAGATTTACAGTCATGAATTGGATCATATTTCTGTATTCTGATTTAACACGAGCCATGCCTTTATTGGAGTCCTTGCCCCGAAGAAAATACACCTTCATCTGCTCTGGCGCGACATTTCCCAAATCATCCACATGATAAATACCCTGCGCCGCCGTTGCCAGAACATTGGAGTCAATGTCACTGGCAATCAATTTCAACTTGCTTTGATGATTCAAGGCATCCAGGGCTGTCATTAAGATGGAGTAGGGTTCTTCGCCGGTTGAGGACGCACTGCACCAAATTTGCAAATTGCCTTTGTGATGTCCTGATCTTAAATAGTCTTCCAGAATTTCAAAGTGGTGACGCTCACGAAAAAACGATGTGAGATTTGTGGTTAATGCATTGATAAATTCTTGCCACTCGCGGCCATCATTATTACCTTCGAGCCAGATCAAATAATCTTTGAAGCTTTTATAACCTGTTTCACGCAAACGGCGAGATAAGCGACTGTAAACCATCGCATGCTTGCCATCATGCAAATTAATACCTGCTCGCTGATAAATAAGGGACTGAACTTTGGTGAAATCGGAGTCGGTCCAGATAAATTCCCGGCTGTTGATTCCAACTGGGTTAGTTTCATGTCCATATTTATTCATATAAAACTATACAAATAAATTAGGCACTATTAAGGACACTTGTCGAAATTAAAGGCGCCGTCCATGAAAGAAAGGCTGGATTTTTTTAATCGATAACAATTAGTCCGTATCAGAGGCCAATCCCATATCAGAGCCCGACATCAATTTTTCAATATCAAGCAGAATAAGCATTCGATTCTCAAGAGACCCCAAACCAATAACAGCTTCCGAGTCGATAATACTTTCAATATCTGGTGCGGCCCGCAGGTTTTCAGGTTCAAGACCCATCACGTCACTGACAGAGTCAACCACTATTCCAACAATGCGTTGACGCAGATTCAGAATAATAACGACAGTAAATGAATCATAGTCTGCTTTGTTGCAGTTAAATTTCAAGCGCATGTCGACGATTGGCACAATCGTACCGCGCAGATTGACAACGCCCTTGATAAACGAAGGCGCATTGGCAATTCGGGTTGGTGGCTCATAGCCGCGAATTTCTTGCACCTTCAGAATATCAATGCCATATTCCTCACGGTCCAGCCGAAAGGTCAAATATTCTCTGGCCGCCGCGCTGGTTGTGTCGTTAATTTTTTCCATGGCATTCACCTTAGATGTAGTCAGGTCAAATGAAACTCAGTGACGCGAGCGACGCACCAAGGCCCCGGTATCCAGGATCAAAGCTACTTTCCCGTCACCAAGTATGGTAGCGCCTGAGACGTTGGGGACTTTTCTGTAGTTTGACTCCAGGTTCTTGACAACCACCTGTTGTTGCCCCAATAACTCATCGACCAATAAAACAACGCGACTACCTTCGGCTTCAATGACGACCATGATGTCACTGGTTTTTTCAGTATCGAATCTGGGTACCTGAAAAACCTTCTCCAATTCGATCACTGGCATATATTCATCACGAACCTTGACCAATTGCGCACCTTGTCCGACGGTGCTGACAGCGTCCGCCTTGACCTGAAAAGACTCCACCACAGACGACAGTGGCAAAATATAGACCTCGCTCCCCACGCCCACCGACATGCCGTCCATGATGGCCAGCGTCAATGGCAAACGCACCGACACCTTCATGCCGTAGCCCTCGGACGAATCAATATCCACCGTGCCGTTCAGGGATGCAATATTTCGCTTAACGACATCCATGCCAACACCACGGCCAGACACGTCAGTCACCACTTCGGCGGTTGAGAAGCCCGGCGCAAAAATAAGCTGCCACACCTCTGAGTCAGGCATTTGATCTGACACGTCGATGCCGCGCTCGCGAGCTTTGGCCAGTATTTTTTGGCGCGACATACCGCGCCCGTCGTCGCGCACCTCAATCACAATCGAGCCACCCTGATGGGCGGCAGACAAGGTAATCGTGCCGGTTTCTGGTTTACCCAAGCGTATCCGCTCATCAGGCATTTCAACGCCGTGGTCACAGCTGTTTCGCACCAGATGGGTCAGAGGGTCGGTGATTTTTTCAACCAGTCCCTTGTCCAGTTCTGTGGCTTCACCTTGTGTCACAAAATCGACTTTTTTGCCCAGCTTTCCGGCCAGGTCTCTGAGCATTCTCGGGAATCGGCTAAACACAATGGACATTGGGATCATTCGAATCGACATGACCGATTCCTGCAAATCCCGGGTGTTTCGATCCAGGTCTGTCAAGCCTGTGAGCAGTTGCTGGTAAACCGCTGGGTCTAATGCCCGACTGTTTTGGGCCAGCATGGCCTGGGTAATGACCAGTTCGCCGACCAGATTAATCAACTGATCTACCTTGCTGATGGCCACCCGGATGGTTGCAGCCTCTGGCTGGGCGCTCGCCGAGGCAGCCGGTTTGGGAGTGCCTTTTGCGGACTTGTTGCCCGCATCATCCATGGCCTGCACCGCGGCGACAGGCGTCACTGCAACCAGCGTATCTGGTGCCCCTGGTGCGCCGTCAAAGAAGCCAAAACCTGCGGGTTGAGTTGCTGCCGCTGGGGCCGAGGTGCTCTCAGTAGGCGTGCTTTCTTCGGCGACGTCCTTGATCAGAACTTGCTCGCGAGCAACGTGAAACGCAAACAAATCAAGCAAATCATCATCGGTAGAGGTGGTTTCCACTGCAAAAACCCGAGAATTTGTGTCCGTCGTAGGTACCACCTTGATCTCGCCCAAGCCTGGAATGTCCCGAAACAGCTCTTCTACAGCGTCAGCTTGATTGGCATGCTCCAACTGGCTGATAGTTATCTTCAGTGAACGTCGCTCGGCTATCGCGGTTGGTTGTGCCGCTGGCGCTGCAGGTGCAGGTGTTGCGGCAGGTGCCGCCATTGGCTCGGGCCTGGCCGCGACAGGTGCAGGCTTTGCCGGGGCAGGGGCCGGGGCTGCGGTCGCTTGCACTGCCTCACCGGTCACAAGCGACCGGATTCGGCGCACAAGCTCCCCTGTGGGGGGCGCCACACCCTCGTCGCCCGACTGATGCCGCGCCAGCAAACTGCGCGACGCGTCAGCTGACTCCAGCAGTACATCAACCATGGCAGAGGTGGGTTGCAGCTCATGCCGGCGCAACCGGTCCAACAGCGACTCCATTTGATGGGTCAACTCAGCGACATCAGAGAAGCCAAAGGTGGCGGCTCCGCCTTTTACCGAATGGGCGCAGCGAAACACACCATTGAGTTCCTCATCATCAGCAGTTTCAAGATTTAGATTGAGCAGCATTTGCTCCATCAAATCAAGATTTTCTCCAGCCTCTTCGAAAAAAATCTGGTAAAACTGGCTTAGGTCAAAGTCTGCGCCCGACCCGCCGGTCTCATGATGTACGTCAGCCATGAAAATCTCCTGAATTCAATTCTGGTGCTTGTGTCAGAACAACACCTGCTACTTGATTACCTTTTTGATGACTTCAATCAGTCGGGCTGGGTCGAACGGCTTGACTAGCCAGCCAGTCGCCCCAGCGGCTCGCCCTGCTTGCTTCATCAGATCACTGGACTCGGTCGTCAACATCAAAATGGGAACTGTTTTGAACTGAGGGCTTTCACGTAATTTTCGCGTTAACCCCAACCCATCGAGTCGTGGCATATTTTGATCAGTTAACACAAGGTCAAAATTTTGCACCCTGCTTTTCTCGATGGCGTCTATGCCATCGACTGCCTCAACCACCTGATAGCCAGCACCAACCAACGTAAACGACACCATCTTGCGCATAGACGGCGAGTCATCGACAGTAAGTATTACGGGCATGCACAACTCCGACTATTTCAACAAAAAGACATTTTCGAAAACTCAAAAAAGTTCAATGGAACCTGCTTCCATCTCGTCTTGTGTCACAGGATTGGGACGCTCGGGAACCTCTTCGACAAAAGGAACTGCTTCTCCGTCCTCAGAACCCATCGCATCTGCGGCCAGTCGATAGGCACAACCCTGAAGAACCTTGGATGTGTGTCCAATCAGTTGGGACGCCATATCTTGAAACTGTAGCTCCGTGACTGCAGAGCGCAAAGCCGACCGCACACCACGCAACTCATCCAGATCAGACAATGCTGGATCAGCGAGATTCTGGCTGGCCACTGTGAACCGCCGCATCAACTTCTCCATGGCATTCGCAAGCAGGGCATCGAGTCGATTCAAATCATGCACAACGACCAGCAAGGAGTCTTGTACTTCGGCGACTAACATGACCGGCAACTGGACTGTTGGCGCTGAAAATGCTGGTTCGGAAGGCATGTGCATTCAACTCTCTGCTGGTGGCATTGCAAAGCAACCCTTTTTAATTTGACAAACAATCATAGCGCCAATCATGACAAACAACGACGAATCTCCCGCGCCTTTGTGCATTTTGCATCTAGAAGACTCGGATCAAGACCATCTGCTGGTCAAACGTGAGCTCAGTCGGCTCAGTGACCCCATGGAAATCCATCGCGTTGAAACACTTGAAAGCTTTGCGCAGGCACTTGATGAGCGACTATTCAGCGTGATTCTGGCCGATTACAAACTGGCAGGTTTTACGGCACTGGACGCCTGGCAAGTGGTAGTGAACAAAAAAAAACGTATTCCGTTTATTCTGCTTTCAGGAGCCATTGGCGAGGCGGCGGCTGTTTCGGCCATCAAGGCAGGCATCAGTGACTATTTGCCCAAAGCTGACTTGAGCAAGCTCAGGCACGTCATCCAGCGCGCCATCGAAGTGCAAAGAGTGATTATTGCCAAAGAGCGTGCTGACGCCGAACTGCTCGAGTCCGAGAAAAGGTTGGCCGGCTTTGCCGAGCATCTGCAAGCCACCATTGAGCAGGAAAGGGCCTCGATTGCGCGCGAGATTCATGACGACATTGGCGGCTCGCTGGCGGCAATCCGGTTTGACCTGTCCTGGATTGAACGCCACACCGAAGATTCAGCGACCCTGTCGCACGTCAGTGCCGCCACCGAGATGCTGCAGCACGCCGTCGAGGCCAGCCAACGCATCATGATGAACCTGCGTCCGGCCGTGCTGGATCAGGGTTTGCCAGCAGCGCTGCAGTGGCTGGTGAACAACTTTATGAAGCGGACCCGGATTGAAACTATCATGCGATCACCGCAACAGATTGACCATTTACCCAAAGCCGTTCAGCTGGTTGCCTACAGAATAGCGCAGGAGGCCTTGACCAACATCGGAAAATACGCGCATTGCTCGAAGGTAAAGATTGATTTGTCAGATGCTGAAGGTGTACTGACGCTGGAAATTGCCGACAACGGCCAAGGGGTCTCAGATGCCGAGCTGGTCAAACCTGCAAGCTTTGGAATTCGGGGCATGACTGAGCGTGCCAAAGCCATTGGTGGCTGGATCGACATCAGCACAATACTTGGGGCAGGAATGGCCATTACGCTGACTGTGCCGTTATCAACACCGGAAAAAGCAACCAAGGAGACACTGCCCGATGATCCGAGTCATTTTGTGTGACGACCATGCCATGATCCGACGTGGCATTCGTGACACGCTGAGCGAAGCCGTGGACATTCAGGTCATGGCTGAAGCTGGCAGCTATTCTGAAGTTCGAGAAGCGTTTAGGCAGCACCCATGCGATGTGCTTGTGCTCGACATCAATTTGCCCGGGCGCAGTGGCCTAGAAGTATTGGCCAGCCTGCGCGAGTCAGACTCCCCCATCAAGGTATTGATGGTGTCGATGTTTCCCGAAGACCAGTACGCCATACGCTGCCTTAAAGCTGGCGCGCAAGGTTACCTGAACAAGGCTGGAGACCCCGCCGAGCTGATCACCGCTGTTCGCACCGTTGCTCAGGGAAAAAAATACGTGACACCCAGCGTGGCGCAAATGCTGGTTGAAAACCTCAGCACACCCGAGAACACCAGTCTGCATGCCAGTCTGTCAGAGCGTGAGCTTCAAACCTTGCTGAAAATTGCGTCTGGCAAACGGCTCTCCGACATCGCCCAGGATCTGATGCTCAGCCCCAAGACCGTCAGCGTCTACCGCGCCCGGGTGCTTGAAAAGCTCAAACTGTCCAACAACGCTGAGTTAACCGTTTACGCCATACGAAACGGCTTGGTTTAAAGCCTTTAGATCACCGCAAAAATATCGATGGCCCGCGTCATCAAAGCCAGAAAAGGTTGATCGAGCATGGGCAATGTGGCGGCGATGCCGATCATTCCAACCGACAGGGTAATGGGAAACCCAATGGCATAAATATTCATCTGTGGAGCCACCCGGGAAACGATGCCCAAAGCCAGATTGGCAAACATCAAAATACCGATCAAGGGCAACGCAATCCAGAGGCCGCTGGCAAACAGGTCAGCACCCATGTCCAGCACCTTCATATGTTTGATGGCTTCCAGAAAATTTTGATCAACCGGAAAAGAATTGAAACTTTTGATCACTGCCATCAAAACCAGCAGGTGGCCATTCATCACGACAAACAAAAAAGCCGCGATGCGTCCAAAAAAACTGGCGACTGCGCTGGATTGCATGTTCAGGGTCGGGTCAAAGAAAGACGCAAAACTTAGTCCCATCTGAAAGCCGATCAACTCGCCCGCCAGCTCAACTGCCGCAAATACCAGCCGGATCGCAAAGCCAATGGCCAGGCCCACGCCCACTTGCTGCACCACGGCACCCATGGCGTCAGGGCCGTTGAGGCTGATGACGGACTGATCACCCAATGCCGGTTGCGCCGCCAAAGCGACAAAAAAAGCAAGCGCCACACGTGCCCGCACTGGGAAAGCCCGTGAGGAGAGCACTGGTGCAGCGGTAAATAACGCCAATACTCGCAAAAATGGCCAGATCAGCGGAGACAGCCAAGCCACCAGTTGGGCTTCTGAAAATGTAATCACGAGCCGTTGAACATCACAGCACAGAGGCGGGAATGGCCTCAAAAGTGCGCCGGATATAGTCCACCAACGTTGACAACATCCAGGGCCCAGTCAGCGCAAAAACGGCCACGGCGGCTATCAATTTAGGAACAAAAGCGAGTGTCGCCTCGTTGATCTGGGTTACCGCCTGAAACAGGCTGACCACCAGGCCCACCACCAGAACCACCATCAGCACTGGTGCAGACACCATCAGCAGCATCAGCAACGCCTCCTGGCCCATGGTCAACACCATTTGTGCATTCATGAACAGTCCTCAGGTCACAAAACTGGCTGCCAGCGAACCCACCAGCAGGTTCCAGCCATCTGCCAACACAAAAATCATCAATTTAAAAGGCAAAGCCACCAATACCGGTGACAACATCATCATGCCCAACGACATCAGCACACTGGCCACCACAATGTCAATGACCAGAAATGGGATGAAGATCATGAAACCAATCTGAAAGGCAGACTTCAACTCGCTGGTGACAAAAGCCGGCACCAGCACACGCATCGGGGCTGTAGCGGCGGTGGTGCCCAAATCGAGTTTGCCCAGTTTGACAAACAATGCCAAGTCTGACTGCCTCGTCTGCTTGCTCATGAAATCGCGCATCGGCGCTTCTGCTTTCACCAAGGCTTGGTCAAACGGCATGCTGTTATTGCTGTAAGGCAAATAGGCATCGTTGTACACCTTGTCCAGGGTTGGCCCCATGACAAACATGGTTAAGAACAAAGACAAACCAACGACCACCTGATTGGGTGGTGCTGACTGCGTGCCTAAGGCCTGCCTGAGCAATGACAGCACGATCACTATGCGCGTAAAGCCCGTCATCATGAGCAATACCGCTGGCAAAAAAGACAAGGCGGTAAAAAACAGCAAGGTCTGCACGGGCACCGAATAACTCACCCCGGAGCTTCCTGTGCCAATCAGCAGCGGCAACTGAGCGCCGCTCTGAGCCATCACGACCGATGGCAGTAGCAGCAGACCGAAAGCCATTTGCTTTGCCACCCCACCCACAAGCTGACACTGGCATTTTGGTCTTGACAGACGGAGTTTTCATGGCAGTTCAGCCGGCGCAGCGGGCTCCACCAAGGGCGCAGTTGTCGGCACCTTCACCGCATCTGCAGTATGAAGGCAGGTGATGGACTGCCCAGTCACGCCCAAAGTCAGCCAGGTGCGGGCACCCTCGGGGCCGATCTCGACCGTGACCACCCGCTGATGCGGGCCAACACCAACCGCAGAGACAACCCGCATGGCCATCGGCAACCCGGCCCCAGCACCACCGACGCGGCGTTGCAGCCACTTCAGCGCCAGTGGAATCAGAGCCAACACCAGCACCAGCAGCGAAATCGACACCCATGCCAGTGACATAAGACCGCCTATCCTTTGCTGACGCGCCGCAGGCGTTCTGAAGGCGTGACCACGTCGGTCAACCGGATACCAAATTTGTCATTCACCACCACCACCTCACCCTGGGCAATTAGATATCCGTTGACCAGCACGTCCATGGGTTCACCGGCCAGCGCATCCAGCTCCACCACCGAACCCTGACCCAACTGCAAAATGTGCTTGATCGGCACCTTGGTGCGGCCCAGTTCGACCGACAGCAAAACAGGGATATCCAGCACGCGGTTGATGTCGTTGATCTGCCCATCGCCACCAGCTGACCCCGATGAGAATGGCCTTGACGCATCGCCAGACAACACCCCGCCCGGCTCGGGGCTACTGGGCACGGTTTCTGCCGCTTTTTGCTCCATCAGAGCTTCCGCCCAGTCGGCCATGCCATCATCTTCGGGTGGTTTTTCGTCAGTTGCCATGTTGTTCACCTTTCCAATTGAGGTCATTGTTCCTCAAGCATCGCTCGATTTTCAGGGCGTACTTGGCATTGTGCGTGCCATACTGGCACTCAAAAATCGGCACACCATCGACCGTTGCCTGCACCCGCGGCTGGCGGTCAAGCTCGATGAAGTCACCCTTTTTCATGGCCAGAAGTTGCTCAATGGTGGCGTCGGCATGCGCCAACTCGGCCACCAGCACCACTTCGGCGGCCTGAATCTCTTGCGTGAGCACATTCACCCAGCGACGGTCCACCTCGATCGAGTCGCCCTGCGTTGACGAGTACAGCACGTCGCGTATGGGCTCCAGCGTGGCGTACGGCATGCAAAAGTGGATAGCCCCGGTGATCTCGCCAATCTCCAGCTGAAACGACGTGGACACCACAATTTCGCTGGGGGTTGCTATATTGGCAAACTGCGGTTGCATTTCAGAGCGCTGGTACTCCAGCTCCAGCGGATAAATACCCACCCAGGCTTTTTTGTACTCGGTGGTAATCACCTCAACCATTCGGTTGATCACGCGCTGCTCCGTGGCAGAAAAATCCCGGCCTTCGATACGCGTCTGAAACTTGCCGATACCACCGTAAAGGGATTCAATCACACCAAAAACCAACGCGGGCTCACACACAATCAAACCACTGCCGCGCAACGGCCTGATGGCCACTATGTTGAAATTGGTGGGCACCGCAAGCTCGCGCAAAAATGCGCTGTAGCGCTGTACCGTCACCGGCCCCACTGAAATTTCGGGGCTTCTGCGGATGAAATTGAACAGTCCGATACGCAGGTTGCGGGCAAACCTCTCATTGACAATTTCCATGGTGGGCATGCGCCCACGGACAATGCGCTCCTGGCTCGAAATGTTGTAAGCGCGAACCTCGCCACTCTCGACAACCTCTTCAGCCAGCTTTTGGCTCTCACCCGTGACACCTTCGAGCAGGGCGTCAACTTCTTCTTGCGACAGGAATGACTCGCTCATGACATCAATCCCATAGCCTCACTGAACAATCAGGCTGGAAAACAGAACGCCCACGACCGGGTATTGAACAGCAGCTTTCTTTTTGACCTTTTTCTTGGGGGCCGTGGCGTCTGCAGCCGCGTGGTCGTCATCACCGCCACCAAACGGGACTGATGCCTCACGCAAAATGTCGTCGATCAGTTTTTGCTTGCCTTCAGGCGACAACAACTCCACCGATGTGCGTTGCGACAGCAGCATCAGCACGCCACTGCGGATGGTCGGCATGTAGGCTTTCACCGAATCGGACGCTTTGGCGTCCAGAACTTCAAGGGTGATGCCCACCTGGGCGACCCTTTCACCGCCAGGATCTGCCAGGTTCACCACCATGTTGTCCATGGGCAGGTAAACCGGTGGTGTCTTGGCCGCGCCAGTGGCGGCCGGGGCGTGAGCTGCTGCAGGTTCACCCCCCTCTTCTTCGGCAGCTGCGGCCGCGGCCGCATTCTTTTTACTGATATACAAAAAAGCACCGCCGCCACCCAACACCAACAACAACACAACGCCAATGATGATAATTAGCATTTTTTTGCTTTTGGCAGGCGGTTTGGCAGCTTCAGCCTCTTCAGGTTTTGTAGCCACGGTTTTTCCTTTTGTACGTTAGGTTGCGTGCATTATTGAGCATTGGGCGCCAGCTAGCCTCTCAATCTGCCGCGAAAAAGCACAGTATCTGCGCTCTTTGCGAGTCTAACTTCAGACAAACAGGTCCAGCGACTGCCCCAGCGAGGTATTCAGGCCCCTGGACTGCTGCAACACCACTGCCGGGTCAGACGATGACTGCGGCGCTTGACGCGGTAACGGCTTTTGCTGCTGCGCATCACCTTGCGGGTTTCTGGCACCCGAGGAGCCCACAGACACACCGGCCAGTTGCAAACCCTCGCCCGAAAGCAGTTCGCGCAACTCGGCTGTTGCAGCCTCCAGCACCAGGCGCACTTCAGGCTGGTTGGTCCGAAAATCAATCTGCGCCTGATTCCCATCGAGGGAAATGCTGACCTCGACCGGTTCGCTGCCCAATCCGTCAAGCTTCAGCTCAGCATTTTGCACGCCGTGTGTCACCCAGTAACTCACGGTTTCAGCCACTGCGGTGTCGGGTACGGCAGCCGAGGCCGCTTCAATTTGATAGGGTGCATCGGCCCGCGCATTGACTTGGTTGCTGGCACCAAAGCCACCCGCCAAATCACCACCGAAACGTCCTGAACCTGGTTTGACCCCAGCACGCTCCTGAGCGCGCAGCGACCCATCGACCAAACCAGCTAGTGCCACTGCGCCCGCGAGTTCAGGCGCTGCCAGCGTCTGTAGCGACACTGTCGGTAACCGGGTTTCCTTCAGGTCAGTCTGAGTCATGTTCAGCGACTGCGCCCGCGGCGCGCTTTTGGTCGGTTGCGGCAAATCTGTTGGCGCGGGCAAGGCTGCCCTGGCATACAGCTCTGACTCTCCCGCTTTTGCCAATACGTCATCTGTGTCGGCGTCCGTGCGACTGGCCAGGCTGGCAACTACAGGTTTTTTAGCCTGAAAGCTGCTCTGCCCATCAGGTGTCAAACCAGCCAGATCGGCAGTTTTGGCGTCAGCGGCAGGGGCCGTGGTTGGCGCGCCAGTTGCAGCGACCCAAGGCTTGGCGGGCGTGGCCAAGCCAGCCCCCGCCAAGGTGGCAAGTGCAGCTTGTTCGGCGATTTGGGTTCCGGATGGCGTGGCATTTGACGATAATCCAGTCGAGTTAGCTACAACATTTATAGTGTCTCGCGTATTATCAGTAAGGGCTAGAGGCACATTTTTATCGAAATCAAAGCTAACAGGAAAGGCTGGGCCGGCCTCCCCACTGAAAACATCAGCGGCAGTTATACCGTCCGATGGCGCCTCAGTGGCCGCCAGCATATCCAACAACATTGAGAACCCCGTCACAAGCGCGCCCTCAGACGCGTCTGGTTTACCTGCTTTTTTACGCTCGGCAGCCGCCACCGCTTTGTGGCTCTGGGTTGCGCCGCTTGATTCGACACTCATGCTTGATTCTCCGCTTGTAGTCTTAGCTGGCGCTGTATCTGCAGGGCTGCAAACTCGTCCATCTGTTTTTGATCCCGTTTCTGCTGCACTTTGGCCAGACCGGCCTGTCTGTGGGTCAACACCAGCTTCAAGCTGGCCAGCCGCAACTCGGTCTGTAACAGCACTTGCCTGGCAGCTTCGACCCGTTGCATGGCATTGCCCAGCGCACCATCCTGCAAGGCAATGGCCTGGTTCAAGCGCTCCATGAACTGGTAGTGGTGGTGCAACAGCGCAGGTGTGGTGCTTTTTTGCGCGCCTTGAGTCCAGCGCTGGTCTGTTTCCTGGGCATATTGACGCAGCTGGTCCATTTGCTCTTGCGCAAAGGCGTGCGCCCGCCACATCGCCTGTAGCTGGGCCAGCGCCTGATCACGTTTGACGCTTCCCAGTTCAATGGCCAGCGCAAGACTTTTAAAGGCGGACATGGCAGAACCTGATCCTTAATGCGCATGGCTGGGCACCGCCAGCGCTGCGCCCATGTTGCGAACACTGTTGGACAAGTTGGCAGGCTCAAACATGTCCTGCTGCAAGAACTGCATCATGGGCTCGTGCAGCTCAATGGCCTGGTCCAGAAACTTGTCGGTGCCACCAACATACGCCCCCAGTTGCACCAGGTCACGCCCTTTCTCGTAACGCGAGTACACCGCCCGAAAGTTTCGGGCCAGTTCAAAATGCTCGCGTGACACCACGTTGTGCATCACCCGCGAGGCCGACTGCTCAATGTCAATAGCCGGGTAGTGTCCTGACTCGGCCAGTGCCCGCGACAGCACAATGTGGCCGTCCAAAATGGCTCGCGCGGCATCAGCGATCGGGTCTTGCTGGTCGTCACCCTCAGACAACACGGTGTAAAAGGCGGTGATCGAGCCCACGCCATTGAGCCCGTTGCCGCTGCGCTCAACCAGTTGCGGCAGCTTGGCAAAACACGAGGGAGGGTAGCCTTTGGTGGCCGGCGGCTCGCCAATGGCCAGCGCAATTTCACGCTGCGCCATGGCATAGCGGGTGAGTGAATCCATCAACAACAGCACATGTTTGCCCTTGTCCCGAAAGCTCTCGGCAACGGCCGTGGCATAGGCAGCCCCCTGCATGCGCAGCAGCGGCGGTGCGTCGGCCGGTGCTGCCACCACCACCGAGCGGGCGCGCCCTTCGTCACCCAGAATATCTTCGATGAACTCTTTGACCTCACGACCGCGTTCACCAATCAGCCCGACCACAATCACATCCGCTTCGGTGTAGCGGGCCATCATGCCCAGCAGCACACTCTTGCCCACGCCAGAACCTGAAAAAAGCCCAATGCGCTGCCCTCGCCCGACCGTCAGCAGGGCGTTGATGGCGCGGATACCGGTGTCCATTGGCTGACGCACCGGTGCCCGGTCCATGGCATTGATCGGCTTACGGTCCATTGGCACCGAGGCCACATTCAGAATTGGCCCCTTGTAGTCCATCGGGGCACCGTGGGCATCCACCACCCGGCCCAACAAACCGTCACCCAGGGGCAGCCGTAACACGCCCTGACCAAAGGTGCGCTCCGCCTGGCGCCGATCACCCAGCCTTGGCACCGCCACATAGGCCGGTGCGGGCTCCACACTGGCACCACTTGAGAGACCATGCACATCACCCGCCGGCATCAAAAAAGCCCGATCATTGGAAAACCCAACCACCTCGGCCAACACCGGCGTTTGCGATTTCATGGTGACCCAGCATTGCGACCCCACCGGCACGCGTATGCCCACCGCTTCCAACACCAGGCCGGTCAAACGCGTCAGGGTGCCCCGCACCGCGAGTGTGCTGCTGGTCTGCACCCGCTTTTGGGCGTCCGCCAAAAATGTCTGCCATTTGGGGACCAGTTCAGTGGTGCTCACCCGGTACCTCCCAGGCGCTACTCAGGCCCAAGCTGGCCACGGCACGCTGCCAGCGCCTTGGCAAGGTGCCGTCTACCACCATACCCGCAGACTCCACCAGGCAACCGCCTTGCTGCACACTGGCATCGGCACGCAGGCTCAGCGTCAAACCAGCCATATCGGCATGGATTTGCTCGCCCAGTGCTTCAATATCAGCCGGATTCATCTTGACCACCGCTGCCTTGCAGTCGGCACCCAGCAGTTCAAGGGCTTCGCGCAGCACTGGCATGACCGCTTGCGCATCCACGCTCAGTTCATGGCGCAACACCTGGCGCGATAGCTCACATGCCAGCGCTAGCACCTCTTGGGCCATGGCTTGTTCTGCGTCCAGCAATTGGCTTTGGGTTGACGCAAAAAGCTCGGTCAAACGCTCGGCCGCCTGTTTAGCCTGGTTGTTCAAAAAAGCCTGCATTTGCGCATCCAGCGCAACTTTCGCCAGGGCGCGCCCCTCCGCCACACCAGCATCAAATCCGGACTGATAACTCTGCTGGCGCTCTGTCTCAACTTGCGCCGCGTTCTGCTGCGCCTCACGCTCCTTTACCTCGGCTGCCAGCAGCTGGGCAGCGGTGTCAATGGCACCAAACTTCCATTGCTCAACCGCATGAATCTCTTCACCGGGAATAAAACGTGTGTAACTTCGCATGATCACACCATGGCGTCATCGGCACCACCACCGATCACGATGGTGCCCTCGTCGGCCAGACGCCGCACAGTCTTCAAAATTTCTTTTTGCTGCGCCTCGACCTCAGACAGGCGCATCGGCCCGCGAGACTCCAGGTCTTCACGCAGCGACTCGGCCGCACGGGTTGACATGTTCGACAGAAACTTCTCTTTGAGGTCGGGGTTGGCCCCCTTGAGCGCCACGATCAACACGTCGGACGACACTTCCTTAAGCACGGTCTGGATCGACTTGTCATCCAGCTTGATCACGTCGTCAAAGACAAACATCTTGTCCATGATCTTTTGTGCCAGATCGGGGTCATGATTGCGGATCGACTCAATCACTGTGCCTTCGATGGCAGTGCCCATCAGGTTGATCATCTCGGCTGCAGTCTTGATGCCACCCAGCGACGACTTGCGCATCTTGTCGCCACCGGCCAACACCTTGAACAGCACTTCGTTGAGGTCCTTGAGCGCCGAGGGCTGGATACCTTCCATGGTGGCTACCCGCAACATGACCTCATTACGCTGGCGTTCATTGAAAAACTTCAGAATATCAGCCGCCTGGTCAAAGTCCAGGTGCACCAAAATGGCAGCCACAATTTGCGGGTGCTCATTGCGCAGCAGCTCAGCCACGCTGGAAGGCTCCATCCACTTCAGGCTCTCAATGCCCGACACATCGCCCCCCTGCAAAATCCGGTCAATCAGCAAGGCCGCCTTGTCATCACCCAGCGCGAGCTTGAGCACCGAGCGCACATAGTCGCCAGAATTCGACACCAGCAGACTTTGCGCCGCTGCGATACCGGTGAACTTGTCCACCACCTCATTGACTCGCTCACGGGTAATGGTCTTGATTTTGGCAATTGCCTCACCCAGTTTTTGCACCTCTTTGGGCGATAAGTGCTTGAACACTTCAGATGCCTCGGCTTCACCCAGAGACATCATCAGAACGGCAGCGTCTTCCAGTCCATCAGATTGCGGCATGATTAATTTTCCCGTTCAATGCCTGGCCACACATCGGCACCACCGCCTTACGCGGGTGCCTCGCCGTTGATCCAGGTTTTGACGATATTAGCAACTGCTGCCGGGTTGTCACGGGTTAATTTGCGGGCCTCTTCCAATGAAATGTCACTGGCGCTCATTTCTGCAGGCTGGTTGCCGGCTGACGATGGCCCGGTCAGCAGCGGTCGGTCTGGCTCATCAGACTCGATCGCATCAAGCGTGCCCGAGGCTGTTGGCTCATGTACGGCCACCGGCTGCGCCATCACCTTCAGGGCAGGGCGCACAGCGCCCATCAGCACCAGTGCACCAAACAGCAGAGTGCCCAACGGCCAGGCAAAGCTGCGTGCCAAGTCCAGCACCTCGGGCTTTTGCCACAACGGCAGTTCCACCTGGGTCGGCTTTTCAACTGTAAACGGTGCCGTGACCACATTCACAGAGTCGCCACGGTCTTTGCTAAAGCCAATGGTTTCGCGCACCAGGGCGGTCATTTTTTCCAGTTGTGCGTCGCTCATGGCGGCGGTGGTGGTCTTGCCCTTGGCGTCGGTGGTGGTCTGATGGTTAAACACCACCGCTGCGCTGATGCGCTTGATCATGCCGGTGCTACCGCGCACCACGCGCACGGTCTTGTCGACTTCGTAGTTGATGATCGATTCGCGCCGACCATTGCCGGCACCCGAGACGGCCCCGGCCGCAGCCAATGCCTGTGAGGCACCGTTTACCGGCGCGGTTGTCGGACCCGGTGGCTGGTTGGTGGTAGCCCCTGGCACACCAGTGGGCGGGGTTGTGCTCGCGCCAGCGCCGCTTTCCAACAACTGCTGGCTGCGAATGGCAGTGGCATCGGGCGTCTGGTTGGGCTTGAACAGTTCTGATGTGGACTCCGTCTGCGAAAAGTCCAGCTCGGCAGTGACTTGGGCTCGCACATTTTGCCGACCCACCACCGGCTCAAGAATGTCCAGAATGCGGCTGCTGTAGAGCTGCTCAATCTGTTGTACATGTTGCAACTGCTGGGCATCGCCGCCCAAGCCGCCATTGCCTTCGGGCGGAGTTGACAGCAGTTTGCCCGAATCGTCCAGCACACTGACTGCCTTGGGGTCCATCTCGGGCACGCTGGACGACACCAGGTGAATGATGCCCGCCAGTTGGCCACGGTCAAGCGAGCGGCCAGCGTTCAGGCTTACCAGCACCGAAGCCGACGGTTTTTGCTGATCCCTGAAAAAGCCATTTTGATTGGGCAATGCCAAGTGCACACGCGCGCTTTGCACGGACGACAAGGCCTGTATCGAGCGGGTCAGTTCGCCTTCCAGACCGCGCTGAAAGGTCAGCCTTTCCTGAAACTGCGTCATACCAAACCGGTTGGCGGTGTCCATCAGTTCATAACCCGTGACCGACCCCTTGGGCAACCCTTGCGAAGCCAGCTTGAGCCGGGTGTCATAGACCATATTGGCTGGCACCAGAATGGCACCGCCGCCTGAAGCATATTGATAAGGCACATTCATTTGCGACAACTGCGCCACAATGGCACCGCCATCCTTGTCAGGCAGATTGGCATATAACACCCGCCATTCAGCCTGGCGCCCCATGATCAGCCCAATAATGCCGATGGCAAGGAACAGGATGACACCCACGCCCAGACGCATCTTCTGGGCCCGGTCCAGCCCAGCCATGCGCTGGCCAAAGGTAGGATTGACAGGAATAGGAATAGCAGTGGCGGCGGACATTTGGGTCTTCCATGGCAAAAGTGCGTCATGCACCTTGAATTCAGATGATTATTTGACCCAGGCCTGAAAACATTAGTTTGAAAAGACCAGCTTTTACCGGCTACTTCAAATTAATGTTTTGCAAGCTGCGTTGCTAGCATCCGTCTATCCCATTGTTTGGGCGATCAACATCATGAACCTCAGACTTAATCCCACCAGCATGCCGATTGCGGTCCGCCCCGACCTTGCCTCAGGCGCTACCTCTGGAAAGGTGGCAGGCGGTGCCGAGTCCGGCGGATTTTCAGGTGCCCTGAAAAACGCGCTGTCATCCGTGAGTGCCGCGCAAAACGACGCTGCCAAGCTGCAGCGCGAGGTGCAACTGGAAAACCCCAAAGTCAGCCTGGAAGAAACCATGGTGGCGATTCAGAAGGCGCAAATTGGCTTTCAGGCGACGTTGCATGTGAGAAACCGGATGGTTCAGGCTTACACTGATATTATGAATATGCAGGTTTAGTAGTTTTCGACATTTATCGCCAACGGCTGATAGTTTTTAAAAAATATTTAAAAAACTGCATTCATTTGCAAAGCAAATTCAAAACGTATGATCTCAGGTTCAAATGGTCAAAATGGCACTAAAAGACACATTGATACAGGCGATCGAATGGCAGACTCAAGGTAAGCTTGATGACGCGGTCAAAGGTTTTAACAACGTGTTGGCCCATGACCCAAACAGCCCTCATGCGCTGTATTCGTTAGGGCTGATTGCCATGAATGCTGGGGACCTGTCACTCGCGCTGCAATGGTGCGAACGGGGCGTCAAATCAGCAACACAGTTTGCGCCGCTGCACTACTTGCACGGTGCCGTTCTACAAGCCATGGGGCAAAAAGAAGCTGCATTGGCAAGCTACGATGCTGCCTTGGAAATACAGCCCGACTACCAAGAGGTGTTGCTCAACAGTGGCGCCATGTTGCGCACCATGTTCCGACACTTAGAGGCGCTGGAGCGGTTTAACAAAATCCTAACATTCAATCCCAACCATACCGGTGCGCTAGCCAATTGCGGCATCATGCTGACCGAGTTCAAACAGAGCGAACCGGCCATTGCCATGTTTGAGCGACTGCTCGAAATCGACCCGAATTACGACTATGCGCTGGGCTTGCTGTTTTATGAACGCATGCACATTTGTGATTGGACTGATTTTGACAAGCTCAAAGACCAGATTACACAAGATGTGCGTGCGGGCAAGCGGGCCTGCAAATCCTTGGCATTTATGTCAGCCTCTGACCAGGCCAGCGATCACCTCATCGCCGCAACAACGTTCGCAAAAGGATATTGCCCCAAGAAACCTATTTCGCTTTGGAATGGAGAGCGCTATCGACACAACAAAATACGCTTGGCCTACGTGTCACCTGACCTGCGGGAGCACCCGGTAGGTCATTTAATGGCTGGGATTTTTGAACACCATGACAAGTCTCGCTTTGAGACCATCGCCATATCGATCGGCATAGACGACGGTAGCCGCTTGCGAGCCCGTATGCTTAAGGCGTTTGATAAGTTCATTGATGTGCGCAACATGACTTCCGAGCAAATCGCGCGGATGATGCGCGACATGGAAATTGACATTGCCGTGGACCTGGGTGGCTTCACGTCAGACACTCGCACTGATATTTTTGCCTACCGCCCGGTGCCTGTACAGGTGAACTACCTGGGTTACCCTGGCACTATGGGCGCCGACTATTACGACTACATCATTGCCGACCGCCACATCATTCCGCCAGAGCATCAAAAGTATTACACCGAAAAAGTAGCTTATCTGCCAGATACCTATTTGCCTACGGACAACAGCGTCAAAATTTCTGAACGCACGCCTACTCGTGCAGAATGTGGTTTGCCGGAAACGGGTTTTGTGTTTTGCTCGTTTAGCCATGACTACAAAATCTCACCTCCAATGTTTGATGTGTGGATGCGTTTGTTGACGCAAGTGTCTAGGAGCGTGCTGTGGTTGATGTCGAGGGGTGAATTGGCGCAGAAGAACCTACGCAAAGAGGCAAAGTTGCGAGGCGTCGATCCTGGCCGATTGATTTTTGCCGGGCGCGTGCCGCTGGTGGAAGACCACTTGGCACGGTATCGGCAGGCGGACTTGTTTTTGGATACGCATCCGTATAACGCACATACAACTGCGGCAGATGCCTTAATAGCTGGGTTACCGGTAGTCACCTGTATGGGGAATTCATTTCCAGCGCGGGTGGCGGGGAGTTTGTTGCGGGCAGCAGGTATGAATGAATTAGTGACAGATTCAATAGATGAATATCGAGAAACTGCTTTTCGATTGACACAAAATACTGCATTATTGTCTGATTTGAAGAAAAGACTCTTGGAAAACAAAGGCGCTTCTTCACTATTCGATACAAATAAGGCTGGTTCTGAGCTTGAAGCAGTGTTTATATCGATGTCGCGCGTCCAGCAATTAGGCGAGCAGCAAGATCAAATTGGATGTTTTTAGACACGAGAACTAGTTCCACCGCTAATTTGCACGCGAGAGTGTCGTGATCAATTTGTTGACCAATCCTGCTGGCAATACCAACCAAGCAAAAAGGACGCCCGATGACCCATGGCAAAATCTTTGTCACCCAGCCCCATCTTCCCCCACTGGCAGAGTTCATTCCGTATCTTGAAGAAATTTGGAAAAACAAGACTCTTACCAACTGCGGCCCGTTCCATCAACAGCTGGAAACTGCTCTATGCCATTACCTGGGCGTCAAATACATCAGTCTTTTCACGAATGGAACTATTGCACTGGTTACAGCGCTACAAGCCTTGCGTATCACAAGCGAGGTAATTACCACGCCCTATTCCTTTGTAGCCACATCGCATTCTTTACTTTGGAATGGAATAAAACCGGTATTTGTTGACATCGAACCGACCACCCTCAACATGAATCCGGCAAGGATTGAGGCAGCGATCACTACACAGACCACCGCAATTATGCCGGTACACTGCTACGGCCATCCATGCGATGTTGAAGCTATCCAAAAAATCGCCGATAACTACAACTTGAAGGTGATTTACGACGCAGCCCATGCCTTCGGTGTGAAAAATGCTGCCGGCAGCATTTTATGCCACGGAGATCTCTCAGTATTGAGTTTCCACGCCACCAAGGTATTTAATACCTTTGAAGGCGGTGCCATCGTCTGCCCCGATGCCAAAACCAAAATGCGCATCGATCAACTCAAGAATTTTGGCTTTGTCAACGAAACTACCGTCGTAGCTGCCGGCATCAACGGTAAGATGAACGAATTCAGTGCCGCACTTGGGCTCTTGCAACTGAAACACGTCGACCAGGCAATGACCGCACGCAAGGTGATCGACTCCCTATACCGCGAGCTATTGGCGGGCATTCCAGGGGTGCATTGCTTAGATAGCGCATTTGAAACCGAGTCAAACTACGCATATTTCCCGATATTAGTTGGTCACGACTTCCGCATCGGCCGCGATGCGCTATATCAACTGCTTAAGGATCACGACATTCATCCGCGGCGATACTTCTACCCGTTGATTTCGGATTTTCCGATGTACCGTGGCATGCCATCTGCACGGCGTGAAAACCTCCCGGTAGCAACCACTGCTGCACTTAACGTTCTTTGCTTGCCGATTTACCCCAACTTGGAAGAATCGACGGTTAAAGCCATTGTGAAACTCATACGCGGCGACTGACACACATGGACCGCAAACTACATATTTTCTATCGACACGTCCACATCAAGGCAGAGCGAAATAGCCGCGATCCGAAAAAGAACCGCCCCAGCTGGTTCTCCTACGAAGCATGCTTCCGCAACTTGCTATCGACAATTCGCAACGACCCTAATGGCAATCGCGTCAAATTGACTGTTATGTTCGACGGCCTGTTTGAGGATTTCATGGACGATTTTGTGGCGGGTTATCAAGCGAACAAAGATCTGAACATTGACCTGCAGTTTCTTGAAGCCGGATCGGACAAGAACTCAGCGCTCATCACCCTAAATTTCATTTATCGTTCGAACATTCCGGACAGCGATCTCGTCTATATGCTCGAGAATGACTATATGCATCAATCCGGCTGGGTCAGCAAACTCTTTGAACTGTACGACTCGGAAATTGTGAAGGACTATGTATCGCTTTACGATCATCGCGACAAGTACTTTCTGCCGATGTATGAAGGACTCCAAGCTCGGCTGTTCCACACTGACTCACATCACTGGCGAACCAGTCCAAGCAGTTGCGGATCGTACATTTCTCAGCTGTTTCGATTTCGCTCGGATTACGACATCCTACAGCTCGGATTGCCTGATTATTTCTTCTTCAATGAACTCATTGACAACCGTCAAAGAGTGTTGCTCACACCAATCCCCGGACTATCAACTCATTGCATGGAAGGCTATTTGAGTCCAGCAGTCGATTGGCCTGCACTTTTGGTCTAGACCTCAGTAAAAGATGTGATCCAACAGCGGAACATTACCAACTTCATGCATGGAACTGCTTAAGATTGCAGGAGAAAAATGACAAAGAGTTTAGATTTAGGTTGTGGAGCAAGCCCCAAGAATCCTTTCAACGCCGACGAGGTGTTTGGCATTGATCTCAGAGCGAGCCTGGACCGTCGAATCCAGATGGCTGATCTCAGCGTTGAAGCCATTCCGCACCCAGACGGCAGCTTTGAATTTGTCACTGCCTTCGACTTCATTGAACACATCCCACGTGTTCTCTATATGCCCCAACGGCGTAACCCATTTATTGAATTAATGAATGAGGTGTACCGAGTTTTGAAGCTCAATGGAACATTCTTTTCAATGACCCCCGCCTATCCGAATGCGGCCGCATTCATAGATCCAACTCACGTTAATATTGTTGCTGAGGGGACCTTCCCACTGTATTTTGGAGATGCCGATTCGAGTTCGCCTTGGGGCATAATTTATGGCTTCAAAGGCGCGTTTCATACCGTTTCTGAAACTTGGCAGGGACCTCATTTGCTTACCGTACTACAAAAAATCCCATTAGCAGAAGCACCTAGCTACAAAAATGGGCATGCGGTACTTCCGCCATGCAACCCCTAGAGGTCCTGCCACAATGGCCAAGCTATTCTGTCCGAACGGGCATCCGACAATTACCGCGCGCTTCACTACCGAGGAGCTTTCCGAAGTCGATATCACCCTTCAGGGATGCGCAGCCGACGCTGATATTATTGTCGCAGCACTACTCGAAGAACTTGCGCCCCTTATGCAACAGTTCAGAACCGATAAAAAGTATCTTCTGTGGTGCGATGAGCCATTGTGGTCGAACATTTTTCAGAAGCTGGAACTAACGAGAACTGCTTTTTTGATCCATTCGGATTCCACAACCGGATCCAGCTATGTACCTGTCGATGCGATGAACTGCTTTACGGGGAATGTACTGTTCTCGAACTACCATTTCCTGCTCGATATTTACCATCTGGACATGGCAAGTTTTACTCAAGCGCAAGTGACAAACCTGACGGCCTTGCCCCAGCCACCAGAACGCAAGATCGCAGCCTTTCTCACCTACCGTAACGGTGGTTTTTGGGATTTCAAGCATCCATCGGGAGTGCAAGGCCTAAATACGCTACGCTCCCGCGTGGCGCTTGAAGGTGCTCTGTTTGGAAAGGTAGATGTCTATGGCCAAGGTTGGCCGATGAATTTGGCCAAGCCGGAAGAAGGCGCTGGACAAAAAGGCGCAAATCTCTTTTGGCTAAAAATACGTCAGTATGAGAAATACAAATTCGCCCTGTGTTTCGAAAATACCTGGTCACCGTATTACGTCACCGAGAAGATTTGGCAGGCCATTCTCGCTGGCTGCCTGCCCGTCTATTTTGCCGGCCCACAGCACACGATCTACCAAGACTTCCCGAAGGATTCCTTTATAGATTATTTCGATTTCGAGCACCCAGCGCAATTGTTTGCTCTGGTAGAAAGCATGCAACAAGAAGAATTTGATAGACGCCTGTCGTTGTGCAAGACTGTGCTCTTCAACGCGATTCAACTCTCCAACGATGGGAACGTGCCACGGCGCTTGCAGCGCGCCATGTTTGCCGAACGCGTCCACGCTCTGCTATCGACCTAAGGAATGACATGGGGGCGTTATTTATATACTGCGCGGGCGGCTTCGGCAAGGAAGTCATGGATGTCGCCAAACGCTTCAACGCCGAACAGCATCGCTGGAACGACATCCATTTCCTCGATGACCAATGCGAAACCCCCACGCGTTACGACGCCAAAGTCTTCAGTTTCGACGCTGCATGCGCATTTCTGAAACAGAGTGCCGGAGAGGTGATCATCGCCAATGGCGAGCCCGCCTCCCGCCGCATGTTACGAGAGAAACTTGAAGCCCGAGACATGGCACTGGGCTTTCTAATCGATGCCACCACCATTGTGGCTGACTCAGCACGGATAGAAAGCGGCGTAGTTATCGCCCCGTTATGCTCTATCTCCAGCGACGCAGTGATCCAGACCAATGCTTCAGTCAACACTATGTCGATAGTCGGACACGATGTTGTAGTTGGCGAAAATACGGTGATTTCCTCCATGGTCAACATTGGTGGAAAATCAAAAATTGGCATGAATACCTACATCGGCATGGGTGCCTTGATTAAAGATGAAGTCAAGATTGGAGACGACGTAATTATTGGCATGGGGTCGGTGGTGTACAACGATATTCCCGATAACATGATCGCCTTGGGCAATCCGGCGCGTCCGATGCGTCGAAATACCGACAAGAAGGTTTTTAAATGACCAGAGGTAACGTGCAATGAGCAACAAGGAAAAATACGACCAAGTATTCATCGAATGCTTTGGCATCAATGCAAATCAGCTCAACGACAGTTTCGTCTACCAGTGCATCCCTGCATGGGACTCGGTCGGCCACATGGGCATGATTGCGGCACTGGAAGAAGCCTTCGAGATCATGATGGAAACTGAAGACATCATCGAATTCGGCTCTTACACCATTGGCATAGAGAAAATGAAGAAATACGGTGTTGACATCATTGCATGAGTTTCATCAATGCCTGCACCACTGACCAACCGTCGCTCTTCCTAGAGAGCGGCAGGCGACTCAGTTTTGCTGAGCTGTTGCAGGAAGTTGCCGACTTTCGCACCGCTTTCTCAGAGCGCGGAATTATTTTTTGTCTCTGCAACAATGACCTTCCGTCGCTACGCTGCTATCTCTGCGCGTTTGAAGGTGTTGCCGTCCCCTTGCTGCTTCCCGGCTCCATCCATGAAGCCCAGCTAAATTCGCTGATTGCCGCCTACTCCCCCCAATACCTTTTTCACAACCGCACTGACTTGAAAGTTTACGGTTCAGTGCGGTGGTCTGGCGAGGGCTATCAGTTGTTATCCTGTGCCCCTGCAGCAACCAACAAGATTCACCCTGATCTTGCTTTGCTGCTCGCGACCTCCGGCTCTACAGGCTCCCCAAACTGGTACGCCTGTCGCGAAAGAATCTGGAAGCCAATGCAGATGCCATCATCGACTATCTTGGTATCACATCAAGGGAGCGTGCTATTACCTCGCTGCCGATGCACTATTCCTACGGGCTGTCGGTCATAAACAGCCACCTTCGTGCCGGCGCTTCAGTGGTATTGACCGACCGCTCGCTGATGGATGCTGAATACTGGAAGTTGATCCTACACCATAAAGTCACCAACCTTGCCGGTGTACCTTACACCTACGAGATGCTGCTAAAGCTGCGCATTGATCGCCTCAATATGCCGGCAGTTACGACGATGACGCAGGCCGGTGGCAAGCTGGCGCATGAAAAGATCAGGTTGGTCGCCGAAACCTGCGCCAAAAAGGGCATCCGCTTCTTCACTATGTACGGCCAGACCGAAGCGACCGCCCGTATTTCTTACCTGCCCTGTGAGTACGCCACGACTAAAGCCGGCAGTATTGGCATTGCCATTCCCGGCGGCGAGTTGTGGATTGAGGACGAACTTGGCCATCGAATTACGCAGCCCGGCGTCACGGGACAGCTCGCCTATCGTGGCCCCAATGTCGCGCTAGGGTACGCGACCTCCCAACACGATCTGAGCGCGGGTGATGTCAATCATGGCGTACTCAAGACCGGCGATCTTGCAACCTTCGATGAAGACGGCTTTTTTTACATCGCTGGCAGGATCAACCGTTTCGTCAAAATTTACGGCATTCGCGTCTCGCTTGACGCCGTGGAAAAAATGCTGGCGGACCAGGGCTTGCAAACTTCAGCTATGGGCGATGACGATCATCTTCAGATCTACCTGGTCGGTTCGCACGACGCCAGCCTCGAAAACTTGCGTACACAGATCGCAGGAACGCTGTCCGTGAACAAGGTGGCCATTGTGGTTCGCCGAGTCAAAGCACTGCCCCGACTGAGCAATGGCAAGATCGACTATCAAGCCTTGGCTAGGGAGTGATCATGGCAATCAGCGAAATTGCTCCTTATGAAATGGAACAGGCTGCAAAGCTGCCATTTATGCTGGCCGAGCTAAACCGCCTTACTAGTGCACACTATTGTGGCTGCCCAGAATATCGGCGTCTTCTGGACGTTCTGCATGGTGGTTGCCACCCGACAGACACGCTTGAAGCCATTCCCTACATGCCGGTACGTCTGTTCAAGCAACACGATTTGCTGAGCGTGCCACCCAGGGACGTGGTGAAGACCATGACCTCATCCGGCACCAGCGGGCAATCGGTATCGAAAATATTTCTTGACAAATTCACCGCCAGCTTCCAGATCAAGGTACTGGCAGGCATCGTCTCCAGTTTCATCGGAAAGCACCGCCTGCCCATGCTGGTGATCGACTGCCCGTCCACCGTTTCCAATCGCCTGAAATTCTCTGCGCGCACGGCCGGCATTCTTGGTTTTTCAATGTTCGGACGCAATGTCACTTATGCGCTCACCGACGACATGAAACTCGATGTGGAAACAATCGCTGCCTTCCTTGAACGGCACGCGAATGAAGACATTCTCGTCTTTGGCTTCACGGCCATCGTCTGGGAACATCTGGTGCAGCAACTTGATGCAAAGAGAATGACCCTACCGCTTTCGAGAGCAATACTTCTCCATGGCGGCGGCTGGAAAAAGTTGCTCTCATTGGCCGTGACCAATGATGACTTCAAGACTGGGCTTGCCCGCACCACCGGCATCCGTCGTGTGCACAACTACTATGGCATGGTCGAGCAGACGGGTTCCATTTTTATGGAGTGCGAAGCCGGCCATCTGCATTCGTCAAACCATTCGGAAATCATCATTCGCAATCCAATCGGCTTCAATGTGCGCGGAATCGGTGAACCGGGGCTGATCCAGTTGCTTTCGGTGATCCCGCATAGCTACCCCGGCCATTCCCTGCTCAGCGAAGACATGGGTGAGCTGATAGGAATCGACAGCTGCCACTGTGGCCGCAAGGGCAAAACTTTCAAGGTGCATGGGCGCATCAAGAACGCCGAAGTGCGAGGCTGCAGTGATACATACACCCGCTAACATCGCCAATAAGATCCGTTGCCTGCTTGGCAATCTAGATCACATCGACGATGCTCCCGAAACGGTATTCCACCCCTTGCGCATCGATTTTCTGGCAAGCCTTTCCAATGCCCTAATGACCGATCCCCGTTCCAAAGCGTTTCCCGATGTCGTCACCTTCGCATTCTGGTGCCGTCGCGCAAATATCCAAAATCTGGCGAAGGCGCAGGACAAGACCCGGTTGCGCATCGGCCTCGGGCTGATCTTCCACGTCAGCCCAAGCAACGTACCGATCAACTTTGCTTACTCTTTGGTGTTTGCATTCCTCTCCGGAAATGCCAGCGTCGTGCGCTTACCGTCGAAGGAAGCCGCACAGGCAGACCTGTTGATTGACGCATTGGGAACACTGTTGGCCGACGACAAATACGCACCGCTGCGCCCGACCATCCACCTAGTTCGATTTGGCCACGCCGACTACATCACCGAATTCTGGCTACGACACGCACAAGGCCGCATTGTCTGGGGAGGCGACGCCACGGTAGCTCACTTGCGCTCGCTAAAAATGCATCCGCGCTCGCGGGAGATTGCCTTCGTTGACCGTTACTCGCTCGCTGCCATCGCCGCCAAATCCTTGCTGGATACCGACGAGGCCACACTGCATTCGCTCTGCACCGGTCTCTACAACGACATCTACCAGATGGATCAGAGCGCCTGCTCCTCACCGCAATTGCTGGTATGGGTAGGCAGGAAAGAAGAAATTTACGCTGCACAATCCCGTTTGTGGCCAATGTTTGAAACCTATGTGCGTAGCAAATACACGTTGGAACCGGTCAATGCAATGGATAAGTTCGTTGGCCTGTGCGGCGACGTGATCGACCACGCGAATGTGCTAGGAGTTACAGCCAACTCCCCCGTCCTCACGCGCGTCGCATTAAGTGAATTAGTGCCCCAACAATGGCAACAGCGCGGCTATTTTGGAACTGTGCATGAGGTTGCAGTTGATATTCTGGATGCCATTGCACCCATCATAGACCCCAGATTCCAGACCCTTACCACCTTCGGATTCAAGCACGATTTACTCCGCAACTTTGTTACCGACAACCGGCTTGCCGGCATCGACCGCATTGTCCCCATTGGCCGTGCTTTGGATATGGGGTTTGTATGGGATGGATTTGACACGATTTCGTGCCTGTCGCGCTTGGTCGACATTCAACAGACAACTGAGAGCCCTGATGGAAACTTTTAGCCTCAACTGCGTCAAATTGCAGGAATACCAACCCAACCGCTATCCGTTTCTGATGATCGACCACGTCGATGCCGTCTGTCCCGGCAAGTTTGCGCGCGGCTACAAGCATCTGACTCTCAACGAATGGTTTTTCCCTGCCCACTTTCCTGGAGCGCCAAATATGCCGGGGGCTCTGCAACTGGAGGCGCTGGCGCAAATGCTGACAGTGGCGATCACGACATTACCCGGTCTCAAAGGCAAAGTGACGCACGCCTTGCAGCACACGGTGCGGTTCAAGAAGGAAGTGCTGCCGGGCAAGAGCTTTGTAATCGAGACCGAGGTGCTTTCGTGGAAGCGAGGCATCTGCAAGGGCCGGGGGGTCGGTTACACCGATGGTGAGGTGGCTTGCGAGGCAACCATGCTGATCACCATTCCCGAAATTCTCGAACAATATTTGCCAAAAAAACCCTGACACATGCCTGATATTGTCGACATCCTGATCGTCGGTTCCGGCGCAAGCGGTGCGGCAGCGGCGTGGAGTCTAAGCCAGTTGCAAGGTGTCAAGATCGTCTGCCTGGAGCAAGGTAGCGCGATGCGACCAGACCACTACCCCAGCGTCTCCCTGGACTGGGAATTACGCCGGAACGATACCTACAACGTCAGCCCAAACATTCGCCAGCTGCAGGCCGACTACCCTATCGACGATGCTGCCTCGCCTATCGCCATTGCCAACTTCAACGCAGTGGGCGGCAGCACTATTTTGTATTCGGGACACTTTCCGCGCTTTCACCCCTCCGACTTCAAGACTCGCTCGCTGGATGGAGTCGGCGACGACTGGCCCCTCTCCTACGCGGATCTCCAACCTCACTTTAAGCAGAACGAAGCCATGATGGGCGTGGCTGGGCTGGTGGGCGATACCGCCTATCCGGATTACGAAACCCTGCTCCCCCCGGTGCCGCTGGGTCCCATGGGCCGCAAGATGGCGGAAGCGTTCAACACGCTGGGCTGGCACTGGTGGCCATCCTACAGCGCAATTAACACACACAAGCATCAGGGACGTCCGGCATGTGTCAACCTCGGGCCTTGTAACACCGGCTGCGCACAGGGAGCAAAAGCCAGCGTCGATGTGACTTACTGGCCACTCGCAAGACAAAATGGCGTGACTCTGGTAACCCACGCACGCGTGCGCGAGATCACGCTGGATGCTTCAGGTCGTGCCAATGGTGCAATCTATCGCGATTCAAACGGCAGCGAGCACCACTTAAACGCACGCGTGGTTGTGCTGGCCTGCAATGGCATTGGTACGCCGCGATTGTTGCTTAACTCAAAATCCTCCGCGTTCCCTAATGGTCTCGCGAACGATAACGGGCTGGTCGGCAAGAACCTGATGCTGCACCCGCTCGGTTTCGTCGAGGGCGTGTTTGATCACGATCTGCGCTCCAGCTTTGGGCCACAAGGGTGTTGCCTCCTGAGCCAGCAGTTCTACGAAACAGACCATCGTCGGGATTTTGTGCGCGGGTACACAATGCAGATCCTACGTGGAGCCCCGCCAGTAGAAACTGCGACTGCAGGTTACTTCAAGCGTCAGATCGCGATAGGCAAGAACCATCATAAAAGTTTTCGTGATACCTTCAATCGGACGGCAGGCATCGCCATCATTTCGGAAGATCTCCCTGAAGTGCGAAACTGCGTTGAACTCGATCTGGCAAACACGGACTCTCAAGGAATTCCCGGTGTCAAAGTGCATTACGCCTTGGGCGAGAACACCAAAAAAATGCTCACGCACGGCATCGAGATGGGCAAGCAGGTCTTCGATGCTGCGGGCGGCCAGGTGATTTCCGCCTTTGCTCCGGTGCGCCACACCGGCTGGCACTTGATGGGCACTGCGCGCATGGGTGACTCTGCTTCAAATTCGGTTGTGAATCGCTACGGACAAACGCACGCCGTGAATAACCTGTTTGTCGTCGACAGCAGCATCTTCGTTACAGCGGGCGCAGTCAATCCGATGGCAACGGCACAAGCCCTGACGCTGTATGCTTGCGACCATATTAAGCGGCACTTGCCTGCCGAGTTGTAATTAATATGATTGCCCTCATTCTCGACACCTTCATTCCCGCAGAGCAGGAATTGGGCATGCCGTCTGCCTCAGCGATCGACTTTGATGGCTATGCGAATCGCTATGGTGTGCAGGATCTGGTGTCGCGTTACGCCGCGCTGGTCGATGCCGTCGCCTTCGAAAAACTGACCCAGCCCTTTTCGACACTAAGCGAAGGTGAACGACTGAACGTGATCAATGCCACTCGCGCCAAGGATATCCGCCTGTTTTCCGGCTTCATTACCCATGTCTTCAGGGCATACTATTCGGCTGCCGAAGTGCTCACCCTTGTCGGCGGCGGCGCGGTGCCACCTTTTCCAGATGGAAATGTACTGGAGAACGACGACTGGACTCAGCTAGAACCCGTGTACGAACGCGGCCCGATTTACCGCGCCGTGGAGGAACCCACCGCATGATGCTGCAAAGCAAAACCGCCGTGATCACGGGCGCTAGCCGAGGTATTGGCCGTACCGTGCTGGAAACTTTTGCTGCCCAAGGCTGTCGTCTTCTAGCATGCGTGCGGACACTGTCATCGCAAACTCTGGCCGATTTCGAGGTCATCCAGTCGAAATATGGCATCAAAATCACGCCGATCCTTCTTGATCTGGCCGATGAAGAATCGGTAAAGGATGCGGGGCGCACGATCGTCGGGCAAGCTGACACCATAGATATCATTGTCAACAACGCAGGCATCGCCAGCGGCGGGCTGTTCCAGATGACTTCAGTCACCGAGATGCGCAAGGTGTTCGAAGTCAATGTGTTTGCTCAAGTGCTGCTGACCCAGAGCTTGGCCCGCAAGATGACGCGGCAGAAATCAGGCTCCATTATCAATATTGCATCTACCGCCGCGCTGATTGCCACACCTGGCACACTGGTCTATGGCAGCAGCAAGGCTGCACTGGTGCGGGCGACTGAGAGCATGGCGACTGAACTCGGCGCATTCAACATCCGCGTCAATGCCATCGCGCCTGGCGTAACCCGTACCGAGATGTTCGACCAGATGACCGAAGCGGCACGCGACAGTCTGGTCAACCGCGGTGCGCTCAAGCGCCCTGCAGAACCGCAGGATATCGCCAATGCGGCGCTTTTCCTCGCGTCCGATCTTTCCACCTTCATCACCGGACAAGTGCTCCGCGTCGATGGAGGCATCGTTTAGGAACTGCGATATGGACAAAAATTGCATCCGCGACACTGCGAAATTCATGCGCACCAAGATTCTTGATATCAGCCACCAATGCAACCTCAGTGCACACCTGGGTGGCGGTTTATCGATGGTGGAAATCATGGCAACGCTCTACAAAGGCGTGCTTCGTTACAAGGTGGAAGACCCTCGCTGGGAAGACCGCGACCGCTTCATCCTCAGCAAGGGCCATGGCGTACTTGGCTACTTCGCAGCGCTGCTCGCTGCGGGCTTTCTGACCGAAGAAAAATTCGCAACCTTTCAGACCAACGAGAGCGATCTTATCGCCCACCCGGTGATGAACCTCGATATCGGCATCGAATCTTCCAATGGCAGTCTTGGCCACGGACTATCCATGGCGATCGGTATTTCTCTGGCTGCCAAAAAAAAGGGCAAGGACTTCAAGTCCTACGTCCTGCTCGGCGATGGCGAATGCAACGAGGGTTCGGTGTGGGAGGCGGTCATGTCTGCCGCGCAGTTGCAGCTCGACAACCTTACCGCGATCGTGGATTACAACAAGCTGCAGAGCGACGGAGACAGCCGCCAGATCATTGATTTGGGCAATCTTGAAGACAAGTTTGCTGCCTTCGGCTGGAACGTCTGCACGGTCGACGGCCATGATATTGATGCCGTAGTCGCGGCATTCCAGCAAAAATTTGATCGCGTAGCTCCCAAAGTGATCGTCGCCAATACGGTCAAGGGTAAAGGTATCTCATTCATGGAAAACAATAACGAGTGGCACCACAACCGCTTGACCAGAGGCAACTACGAACTGGCCCTTGCCGAGCTGGGAGTGGAGAATGTTTGAGATTACCCCGGCCAACGCGCGAGCTTGGTCGCGTCTCGGTTCGCGCGGTGTCTTCGGGCAGGCCGTGCTCTCCATCGGCGACAAATACCCGGATCTGATGGTTCTGACCGCTGATCTGGGCAATTCCTCGGGGCTCGACCGGTTCAAGGCCACCTACCCTGACAAATTCCTGAACATCGGCATTTCCGAACAAAATCTGGTTGGCGTCGCGGCGGGGTTGGCAAAAGAAGGCTACAACGTCTTCGCCACCTCATTCGCACCCTTCATCTCAATGCGCGCCTGTGAGCATATCCGCATGAACCTCGGCTACATGGAAACGAACGTAAAGGCCGTGGCCATTGGAAGCGGTATTGTCATGGCCTTTCTCGGCAACTCGCACTACGGACTGGAGGATGCGGCCGTGATGCGCTCCATTCCCAACCTCACAGTGGTGTGCCCCGCAGATTGTGCAGAGATCGTGAAGACGGTCTACGCCGCTGCCGAATTCAAGGGGCCAATGTACATCCGCCTCACCGGCGGGCCAAACAACCCGGTGGTATACAGCGAAGAATACGAATTCACCATTGGCAAAGCCATCCGCCTGCGCGCGGGCTCCGACGTTACCATTTTCGCCAGTGGCACTATGGTGTATGAATCACTCGAAGCAGCAAAGGTGCTGGAGACCGAGGGTATTTCTACTGCGGTAATCAACATGCACACCTTGAAGCCGCTAGATACGGCCGCGATCGACGAAGCACTGAAAACATCAAAAGCCATCGTCACCGTGGAAGAACATTCAGTGATCGGAGGACTGGGCTCTGCTGTTGCAGAGTACACGAGCAAACTGAAAAACCGTCCACCTCAATTGACGCTAGGTCTTCCAGATTCGTTTATCGCGGCCGCCGATTATCGTTTCATGCTCGACAGACACGGACTGATCGGTCCGAAGATTGCTGTTTCGGCATCCAGCTTTATTGCCAACGCCTAATTTCAAATGAACACATCTGCCGCCCCCCCAATTCGCCTCCACATTGGCGGCCACAAGCCTATGGAAGGTTGGAAGAACCTTGATATCGCGCCTGGCCCCTACGTCGATTTCATCGGCGACTGCTCTGATTTGTCTCAGTTTGAGACCAATTCTATTGACGAACTTTATATCAGTCATGTACTCGAGCACCTTGGGCACGAGGGGGAATTCGAGCGTGCTCTGCAGGGTTTCTTCCGAGTGCTCAAACCAGGAGGCTCAATTTCGGTGGGCGTGCCGGACATACATGTCCTGTTTGAATTGTTTCTCGAGCCCAATACACCGCTAAGCATCAAATTTGGTGTGGTGAATATTCTCTTTGGAGGACAAAAGAACCCTTTCGACTTTCACAAAGCCGGATTTGATGAGGATCTGCTGCGTCACTTTCTTGAAGTGACTGGCTTTGTCGACGTAAATCGCATCACCGATTTCGGCCTGATCGATGACTCCAGCACTTATGCGTACGCTGGACGTAACGTCTCCCTTAATGTGCGCGCAAAAAAGCCGGATAGATTCACGATGGTGCAGCCTGCTAAAGGGGCGAGTCAGGACACTTCCGAGCGAAATGACATCGGGAAACAGGAAGTGCCGTTGATCTTCGGTCCTAGCTTCAACATCCCCGACCAGTTCCTGCGCGACTTCTCGATGCAAGGGCGTACCCCCATCCTGATGCAGTTCCGCTATGAAACTTCGGAAGGCAACCTGACGTGGAGCAAGCAGTATTGGGACATGCTGCAACCGAAGATTGACCGCCTGATCCAGTCTGGTGAGCCAATTGGCTACAGTTCTGATCCACACATGATGACACTACTCAATGCTTTCCCGGTAGCAGGCAAAAGTGTGGTCGTTATCGGGTCTGTACATCCGCTCTACGAGGCGATCATCGCGCGCGTGGGTGGCATCCCCTCCACGGTGGAATTCCGCAGGATCCACCATGACATACCGGGACTCAATACTTACACTGTCGAAGAATTTCAGAACATTGGTCTCCAATTCGATTGTGGCGTGACAATTAGCGCATTGGAACACGATGGCCTTGGCCGCTATGGCGATCCTATCGATCCGCTTGGCGACCTTAAGACAATGCAGTCCTATAAAAAAATCATTGCGAGGGGTGGCCTGATGTACCTCTCCGTACCAGTTGGACAGGATGCGGTATGCTGGAACTCGCACCGCATCTACGGACGTTATCGCTTGCCGATGCTGCTCGATGGCTGGAAGATCCTAGGACACGCGGGTTTCGAGGAAAGCCTTTTTGATCTGGGGCGACTTGGAGAAGACTACAAAGAACCCGTGTTTGTACTTGAGAACATTTAGCAAACTTCCATGAACAATACCATTGTCCTTGTTCCTGTCTACAAGCCCACTCTGGAGGCTTATGAACAGTACTCGCTGGATCAGTCTCTGCTAGTTCTCCACAATCAGGAGGTGATGCTAATCGGTCCCGAAGGCCTGGACATCAGTTACTACACGGCACGATACCCGGGTATTCGTTTCCGTAGCTATGCGGCGAACTATTTTGCTTCGATTGAAGGGTACAACCATTTACTGCTAAGTCAGTCGTTTTACATCGAATATCTGAGCTATGAATTTATGCTCATTTTGCAAACTGACGCCATTGTCCTGCGCGATGAGTTGGCGATTTGGTGTTCACGTCCATTTGACTATATTGGTGCGCCATTTCCATGTGGAATCGAAGTTTACGTAAACGCAGGATGTTATGAGGGCATAAATGGCAAGAATGTCCGTGCACATGTTGGCAACGGTGGATTAAGTTTGCGCCGCGTACAAAAATGTTTATCTCTTATTGTTGAACACTCCATATTTTTGAATATTTTTTCACAAACAGGGTCAAGTGAGGATTTATTTTTTTCCCTAATGGGGCAATTGTCACAAGATTTCGTGCTACCCAATGAGATCATTGCCTCGCATTTTTCGCTTGAGCTACGTCCTTCCTACTATTTTCAGATTAATGGTGAAGTTCTTCCAATGGGAGGACACGCTTGGTGGAAGTATGAGCCAGATTTCTGGAGCAAATTATTGCCAGACTCCCCTCTGCATGGGCACTTGCGCTGAAAAGTGGAATAATCAAGGTTCCCGAATAGCCTCACTAATGCCTTTGGTGAGAGGCCATGCCAAATACGAAATAACTGACCTCTGGCCTACTACAATCTCCGCGCTCAAGGTCATGCCGGGTAACAGCCGGGTGCCTTCCTTCATATTGGTCAACTCTGTTTTCTCCAATGCAATCCGCGACAAATAGAAGGCGTTGGCTACCGGGCTGCCACCGGCATCTTTTCTGAAAGAATCTTCGCTGATTGTGCGCACCTTGGCCTTGATTGTCCCGTGCTTTTGGTAAGGAAACGCGTCCAGCTTGACATCCACGTGGTGACCAACTTTGATATAACCTACATTCACCGAATCAATTTGCACCTCTGCCTCCAGCGTCACGTTCAAGGGTACCAGGGTAAAAAATGTTTCTGCTGCCTGCACGATGGAACCAGGCGACAGCTTAGCTATTTCCAGCACAACAGAATCAACCGGCGCGGTCAGAGTCACCAATGCAGAACGCTTGTCTGCCTTTTGTAGTTGCTCTTTGAGTGAATCCCGCTCGCGTGACAGATTCAGCAAATCTTCCATGATTTTTTGCCGCCAGCCTTTCTCGAACGCTGTTCGTTCTGAATCCACACTAGCTAGGTCTCGCCTTATCTCTACCTCGCGGTTGCTGACCAGCTCCAGTTCACGTTCCACCTCTTTGGACCGTTGTTGTGCTTCCAACAATTGCAGCGGTGATCCATACTTTTGGGCTGCCATCTTTTCCTGCATGGCTTCCATTTCTTTAAGCGATTTGAGCCTTGATGCCACAAATTGCTGGTCTCTGCGGTTCGTAGCCAATGCCGCGCGTAACTTGGCAGAGTTTTCAGAAATCTTCATCTGCTGCGCTTTGTAATTGGCTTTTCTCTCGGCCATCAAATTGGCTTGCAATTGGTCGTCGGCATTGTTGTTGACATTTCCAGCAACTATGCTGCCGGTCAGCTCGTGCTCAAAGCCTAGTATTTGCGTCTCAAGACTGGCTAGGCGAGATCTCAATTGCGATTCATCGGCCTGGGCAAAGGTTGCATCCAATGTCGCCAGGGTCTGCCCCTTTTTGACCACCTGCCCGACCCGCACTTCAATACTCTTGATGATGGACATCTCCAACGGTTGCACCACAACATTGGGTGTGGGGTTGACCAATCTACCATGTGCAACTACCACCTGGTCTAGGTGCGACACACTGGCCCATATGCCAAACGACACAAGAGCCAAAAGCAAAATGTGCATGGTGACCTGAGCCATTCGGGGTACAGGGCTGCGTTCGATTTCATCCGCATCGGGCAAGTACTCGATGGCGGTCTTGGCTGACTTGCCTTTGCGCCCAATCACTGGGAGCAAACGCATCAGAGATGACTTGTTTGTTGGTGCCATAGCTGTTGATAGGTTTCACAACGTGTTAACAGTTCACCATGCGTCCCTTGGTCAACCAACTTACCTTGCTCCATCACCAAAATAGCATGAGCGTTGACCAATGTCGATAAGCGATGTGAGATCATGATCACCGTGCGTCCCACCGCAATTTTGGACAAGTTTCTGATGAAGATAGCTTCGCTCTCTGGGTCCAGCGCACTGGCGGCTTCGTCCAGGATCAATATGCGCGGCTTGGTCAGCAAGGTGCGGGCAATCGACAGGCGCTGCTTTTGCCCGCCAGACAAGTTAGCTGCGTTTTCTTCCAACAGCGTGTTGTAGCCCTGTGGCATGCGTTCAATAAACTCTGCCGCACCCGCTACCACGGATGACGCCACAATTTCTTCAAACGTGGCCTCGGGTTTGGCCACAGCAATGTTCTCGCGGATGGTGCCACGGAACAAAAAGTTCTCTTGTAACACCACCCCAATTTGCCGACGCAGGTGCGCCAATTCAATCTCACGCGCGTCTGTTCTATCGAACCTGACTATGCCTTCCTGCACACTATATAAGCCCTGAATCAGTTTAGTCAATGTGGTTTTGCCGGAGCCGCTGCGCCCCACAACGCCCACTACCGTGCCAGAGCCAATTGTCAAACTGGCCCGATCCAAGGCAGCAATGCTGGAGCCGGGGTAGCGGAAGGTCACGTTATCAAATGATATTTCACCCGCCAACTCGGGCCGCAACCCACCGGCATTTGTGCCCCCTTCAGGTGGATGATTCATCACTTCACCCAGGGTACGCACCGCTAGCGCGGTTTCCTGGTATTCATTGACCAGCCCCACAATCGCAATCAAGGGCTGAACCACCCGGCCGGAAATCATCTGAAAGCCAATCAACGCACCCACCGACAAGGTTTGTGAAAATACCTCTTGAGAACCCAAAATGATGATCACCACCGGTAGCAACTTGCCCAAAAAGTCGGTGATTGAGTTACCAATGATGGATATTTTCCCCACCCTGAAATGCATGTTGATGGACTGTGCTGAACGTTGATCCCAAAGGCGCCGTTGCGTGGGTTCTATGGCCAGGGCCTTCACGGTGCGCATACCATGAATGGTTTCTACCATCATCGATTGCCGCACACCTTCTGCTTGGTACAAGTCATTCAAGCGCCGCTGAAAAGTGGGCACCATCGCCATCACCACAATGCCAATTAAAAAGGTGAAAACTAGCGTGATCAAGGCCAGTTTGACCGAATAAGTGAACAAAATCGGCAAAAAGATGAACAACGAAAAAGTGTCCAGCACGGTAAAAAACAAACGCCCAGTCAAAAAACCACGAATTTTTTCAACCTGCTGCATGTTGCGGGTAATTACCCCCGCGGTGGTGGTCTCAAAATAATCAATGGGCAAGGACAACAGGTGCGCAAAGGTACGTCGCGTCAAGCGCATATCGATTTTGTTGGTGGCAGAGAGGGTCAACAACTGCCGCAAAAAGCCAAACAAAGAATCAAAAATCAGTGCAAACACCACACCAATGCCAAGCACCCACAGCGTGGACATGCTTTGATGAACCAGCACTTTATCGATCACCAGTTGAAAGAACACAGGCGAGGCCAACGCTAGTAAATGCATAGCTAGCGCTGCAATGGCTATATCCCTTAGCGCCGCTTTTTGCTTCAAAATTTCAGGAATAAACCACCTGAAACCAAACGGCTGATTTTGCTCTGGCAGGCTATAAAGCCGCTTCATCAAAAAAACCTGCCCCCTCCACATCGCGCAAAACTTGGGCTTATCCAGCAATAACGCCTCCGCTGGGTTATCTGCCATCGGGTTCAACACCGCCAGTTGGCCGCCGTCTTTTTCAGAAGCCCCCATCACGATCACGCAATGGCTATCGCTCATGCGGGCAATCAGAGGAAAGACACCGTTTTGGGCCAGCAAATCGTCCCAAGTAAACTTGTCTGCCTTGGCTTTGAGACCAATGTCAGCGGCGATACGCAATACGGTCGCCGTGCCTGGCTCTTCGGCCCCCAGCGCGTAATCCTCAATCAGGCGCTCGGGGTTCACCGGCAATCGGTGATGCTGCGCCAGTGCCGCCAGGCACTGAATGGTTGAGTGAGGGTATCTTTCTGCCATGAATGAAATGCCTTGTCATGGCATTTCATCACAGAGATCGTGGGGCTAAATGCCAGAAAAGCCCGGCATTACCCACCCATTAACCCAGTCAGCCTTTGCCGCCAGTTGCCAAGAATCCGCCCGATGTCGGGTCTTGCGACCCAGTTGGTATCAAGGGCTTGACCGCAGGCACCGCCACACCAGTCAAATTGCCCAGCGGGTTGCCATTGGCATCAAACTGGTTCATTACGCCAGCCATGTTGGCAGCGACCATGGAGCCAGCGCCCGGTCCGGCGCCCGGCCCAGAGCCGCTTAAGCCAATCGGCGCAACTGTCGGTGCCTCGTTGAGCGCCTGACCCACATCAAAGGCACTGATGGACTGCGCCATACTGCTAACCCGCGTTCGCAGGTTGTCACCTTCGTCCACAGGTGCTGTGACTAAAGTCGACACATCCGGCACTGGCAAAATGAGTGGCACCGCATCTGCGGGTTTTTCGGTCGCAAACCACACGTCTGCAGCAGCATGGTTAACACCGTCAGCGGTTTGATAGCTTGAGGTCAAGCCAACAAGGTTGCCGTTGTCGTAGTCGCTGCTTAAATTGGTCTGCAAATCAATCTTCGTAATCTGCAGGCTTGCCAATGTATTGACCTCGCCCGCAGTGCTTACCCCGTCAGAATTGCTGTCCACCCAAACCCGCAGTTCGTTGTAGATTGCATCATCTTGACTGATCAATCCATCCTGATTGATGTCAAACTCTCTCAATGCTGCATATCCATCTGTCGCCTTGGAGCCAGTGGCAAGTGATGTGGACGACCCAAACAATTCAGAGCCGTCGTTAATGACTCCGTCTTGATTACGATCCAACACTAACAAACCATCACCATTGCTAACCCAACCGGTATTGACATCTTGTCCGTTGGCATAAATATCAAACTTGACGCCACTGAAAATGCTCTGCGTTTTGACGCCGTCATCATTCAAGTCAAGCACGATGGGCGTGCTATTGCTAAACAAGGCGGTAATTTGGGTCGTTGTAATTGCACCGGTCTGAGCGCGGTGGTCAACGCCTGGACTTGCACGGTGCTCAGTGCTTGCAGGTTGGTCGTCGACAGACCCGCAAGTTGTGCCGTTTTAAGCACCGCTACATCGGTCGTTTCGATGGCGCCAATTTGCGTGGTCGTCAGTCCGCTCAGGGCCGTTGTGGTCAGACCCGCTACTTGTGCAGTGGTCAGGGCCTGGACTTGCACGGTGCTCAGTGCTTGCAGGTTGGTGGTGGTCAGACCCGCGAGCTGCGAGGTCTTGAGTACCTGGATGTCCGTAGTCTCGATCGCACCAATTTGACTGGTCGTCAGGTTCGTCAGTGTGCTTGTGCTCAGACCCGCTACCTGCGCTGTGGTCAGCGCTTTCACTTGCGTTGTCGTCAGCGCTTGTAAGCCAGTGGTGGTGAGAGCTGCAATTTGAGTCGTCTTGAGCACCCCTACCTGGGTGGTGCTCAGGGCCGCGACCGTGGTCGTGTTCAGGCCCGCCATGTTGGCCGTCGTCAGGCCCGCTACCTGCGCAGTGGAGAGCACCGCCAGTTGTGAGGTCGTCAAGGCTGCCAGGTTGGCCGTATTGAAGCTGGCAAGTTGGGCGGTGGAGAGTCCCGCTACTTGGGCGGTCGTCAAGGCCGATGTCAGCTGTGTCCAGGCTTGCAAACGCTGGCAGTGCCCAGTGAACCCGTTTGCGCTGTGCTCAATGCACCCAACTGGGTCGTCGTCAGGGCCCCCAAGTTGGCGGTGGTCAGGCCTTTGACTTGCGTGGTGGTCAATGCCCCCAACTGGACCGTCGTCAGAGCTTGGATGTTGGTGGTGGACAAACCCGCCAACTGCGTTGTCTTGAGCGCCTGGATGTCAGCGGTCTCAATGGCAGCGACTTGCGTGGTCGTCAAGCCATTGAGGGTGCCAGTGGTCAGGCCGCTACTTGCGCGGTGGTCAACGCCTGGACTTGCACGGTGCTCAGCGCTTGCAGGTTGGTCGTCGACAGACCCGCAAGTTGTGCCGTTTTAGGCACCGCTACATCGGTCGTTTCGATGGCGCCAATTTGCGTGGTCGTCAGTCCGCTCAGGGCCGTTGTGGTCAGACCCGCTACTTGCGCAGTGGTCAGGGCCTGGACTTGCACGGTGCTCAGTGCTTGCAGGTTGGTGGTGCTCAGACCCGCGAGCTGCGAGGTCTTGAGTACCTGGATGTCCATAGTCTCGATCGCACCAATTTGACTGGTCGTCAGGTTCGTCAGTGTGCTTGTGCTCAGACCCGCTACCTGCGCTGTGGTCAGCGCTTTCACTTGCGTTGTCGTCAGCGCTTGTAAGCCAGTGGTGGTGAGAGCTGCAATTTGAGTCGTCTTGAGCACCCCTACTTGGGTGGTGCTCAGGGCCGCGACCGTGGTCGTGTTCAGGCCCGCCATGTTGGCCGTCGTCAGGCCCGCTACCTGCGCAGTGGAGAGCACCGCCAGTTGTGAGGTCGTCAAGGCTGCCAGGTTAGCCGTATTGAAGCTGGCAAGTTGGGCAGTGGAGAGTCCCGCTACTTGAGCGGTCGTCAAGGCCACGATGTCAGCTGTGCTCAGGCTTGCAACGCTGGCAGTGCCCAGTGAACCCGTTTGCGCTGTGCTCAATGCACCCAACTGGGTCGTCGTCAGGCCCCCAAAGTTGGCGGTGGTCAGGCCTTTGACTTGCGTGGTGGTCAATGCCCCCAACTGGACCGTCGTCAGAGCTTGGATGTTGGTGGTGGACAAACCCGCCAACTGCGTTGTCTTGAGCGCCTGGATGTCAGTGGTCTCAATGGCAGCGACTTGCGTGGTCGTCAAGCCATTGAGGGTGCCAGTGGTCAGGCTAGCTACTTGCGCGGTGGTCAACGCCTGGACTTGCACGGTGCTCAGTGCTTGCAGGTTGGTCGTCGACAGACCCGCAAGTTGTGCCGTTTTAAGCACCGCTACATCGGTCGTTTCGATGGCGCCAATTTGCGTGGTCGTCAGTCCGCTCAGGGCCGTTGTGGTCAGACCTGCTACTTGTGCGGTGGTCAGCGCCTGAACTTGCACGGTGCTCAGTGCTTGCAGGTTGGTGGTGCTCAGACCCGCGAGCTGCGAGGTCTTGAGTACCTGGATGTCCGTAGTCTCGATCGCACGAATTTGACTGGTTGTCAGGTTCGTCAGTGTGCTCGTGCTCAGACCCGCTACCTGCGCTGTGGTCAGCGCTTTCACTTGCGTTGTCGTCAGCGCTTGTAAGCCAGTGGTGGTGAGAGCTGCAATTTGAGTCGTCTTGAGCACCCCTACCTGGGTGGTGCTCAGGGCCGCGACCGTGGTCGTGTTCAGGCCCGCCATGTTGGCCGTCGTCAGGCCCGCTACCTGCGCAGTGGAGAGCACCGCCAGTTGTGAGGTCGTCAAGGCTGCCAGGTTAGCCGTATTGAAGCTGGCAAGTTGGGCAGTGGAGAGTCCCGCTACTTGAGCGGTCGTCAAGGCCACGATGTCAGCTGTGTTCAGGCTTGCAACGCTGGTAGTGCCCAGTGAACCCGTTTGCGCTGTGCTCAATGCACCCAACTGGGTCGTCGTCAGGGCCCCCAAGTTGGCGGTGGTCAGGCCTTTGACTTGCGTGGTGGTCAATGCCCCCAACTGGACCGTCGTCAGAGCTTGGATGTTGGTGGTGGACAAACCCGCCAACTGCGTTGTCTTGAGCGCCTGGATGTCAGTGGTCTCAATGGCAGCGACTTGCGTGGTCGTCAAGCCATTGAGGGTGCCAGTGGTCAGGCCCGCTACTTGCGCGGTGGTCAGCGCCTGGATTTGCGCGGTGCTCAGTGCTTGCAGGTTGGTCGTCGACAAGCCTGCAAGCTGTGCTGTTTTAAGCACCGCTATGTCAGTCGTTTCGATGGCACCAATTTGCGTGGTCGTCAGTCCGCTGAGTGCCGTTGTGGTCAGACCTGCTACTTGCGCGGTGGTCAGCGCCTGGACTTGCACAGTGCTCAGTGCTTGAAGGTTGGTGGTGCTCAGACCCGCGAGCTGCGAGGTCTTGAGTACCTGGATGTCCGTGGTCTCGATCGCACGAATTTGACTGGTTGTCAGGTTCGTCAGTGTGCTCGTGCTCAGACCCGCTATCTGCGCTGTGGTCAGCGCTTGTACTTGCGTGGTCGTCAGCGCTTGCAAGCCAGTGGTGCTGAGGGCCGCAATTTGAGCTGTCTTGAGCGCGCCCACCTGGGTGGTGCTCAGGGCCGCGACCGTGGCCGTGTTCAGGCCCGCCATGTTGGCCGTCGTCAGGCCCGCTACCTGTGCAGTGGAAAGCACCGCCCGTTGTGCGGTCGTCAAGGCTGCCAGGTTGGGCCGTATTGAAGCTGGCAAGTTGGGCAGGCGGTCGTCAAGGCCACGATGTCAGCTGTGCTCAGGCTGGCAACGCTGGCAGTGCCCAGTGAACCCGTTTGTGCCGTGCTCAATGCCGCCAACTGGGTCGTCGTCAGGGCCTCCAGGTTGGCGGTGGTCAGGCCTTTGACTTGCGCTGTGGTCAAGGCCCCCAACTGGACCGTCGTCAGGGCCTGGATGTTGGTGGTGGACAGACCCGCCAACTGTGCCGTCTTGAGCGCCTGGATGTCAGTGGTCTCAATGGCAGCAACTTGCGTGGTCGTCAGCCATTGAGGGTGCCAGTGGTCAGGCCGCTACTTGCGCGGTGGTCAGCGCCTGGACTTGCACGGTGCTCAGCGCTTGTGGGTTGGTCGTCGACAAGCCTGCAAGCTGTGCTGTTTTAAGCACCGCTATGTCAGTCGTTTCGATGGCACCAATTTGCGTGGTCGTCAGTCCGCTGAGTGCCGTTGTGGTCAGACCTGCTACTTGCGCGGTGGTCAGCGCCTGGACTTGCACAGTGCTCAGTGCTTGAAGGTTGGTGGTGCTCAGACCCGCGAGCTGCGAGGTCTTGAGTACCTGGATGTCAGCGGTCTCGATCGCACCAATCTGACTGGTTGTCAGGTTCGTCAGTGTGCTCGTGCTCAAACCCGATACCTGCGCTGTGGTCAGCGCTGGATTTGCGATGTGGTCAGCGCTTGCAAGCCAGTGGTGCTGAGGCCGCAATTTGAGCTGTCTTGAGCGCGCCCACCGGGTGGTACTCAGGGCCGCGACCGTGCCGTGTTCAGGCCCGCCATGTTGGCCGTCGTCAGGCCGCCACCGGCGCAGTGGAGAGCACCGCCAGTTGTGCGGTCGTCAAGGCTGCCAGGTTGGCCGTATTGAAGCTGGCAAGTTGGGCGGTGGAGAGTCCCGCTACTTGGGCGGTCGTCAAGGCCACGATGTCAGCTGTGCTCAGGCTGGCAACGCTGGCAGTGCCCAGTGAACCCGTTTGTGCCGTGCTCAATGCCGCCAACTGGGTCGTCGTCAGGGCCTCCAGGTTGGCGGTGGTCAGGCCTTTGACTTGCGCTGTGGTCAAGGCCCCAACTGACCGGTCGTCAGAGCTGAATGTTGGTGGTGGATTAAACCGCCAACTGCGCCGTCTTGAGCGCCTGGATATCGGTGGTCTCAATGGCGGCAACTGCGTGGTCGTCGTCTTCATCGAGGGTGCGCAGTGGTCAGGCCCGCTACTTGCGCGGTGGTCAGCGCCTGGACTTGCACGGTGCTCAGTGCTTGCGGTTGGTAGTCGACAGGACCTGCGGCCGTGCTGTTTTGGCACCGCTATGTCCGTCGTTTCGATGGCGCCAATTTGCGTGGTCGTCCGGTCCGCTGGAGTGCCGTGGTGGTGGGACCCGCTACTTGTGCAGTGGTCAGGCCTGGACTTGCACGGTGCTCAGTGCTTGAAGGTTGGTGGTGCTCAGACCCGCGAGCTGCGAGGTCTTGAGAGTACCTGGATGTCCAGCGGTCTCGATCGCCCCAATCGACTGGTTACCAGGTTCGTCAGGTGTGCTCGTGCTCAAACCCGATACCTGCGCTGTGGTCAGCGCCTGGATTTGCGATGTGGTCAGCGCTTGCAGCTGAGTGGACGTTAAAGCGGCAAGATCGCTTGTTGACACCAGGGTGGCAATCTGAGTTGTATTTAGTGCGGCAATTTGCGTGGTGCTAAATCCACTTAACCATGATGCCATTTTGATTCCCCAGAAAACTTCGACAACAACTTAGGTTCGAATGCCGCACTTAGAACAGCCATGCGCCCTCTTCGGACTAGTCAAAAAGTCATTTTTTGCGAACACTTTTGATGCTTTAAATTGCTCTGTAAACAAAAACTACACCTATCAAGCAGTACGGCACTTTTTATAAAAACTTTAGCCAGAAACGTAAATAAATGGTTATATCTAACTACACACTTAACCATATCACGCTGGATCAGAGATGAAATAGTCTAAAGACCCTGGTTTTCAGGCCTTTTTAGCGGCATCACTATAAGAAAACAGACTTAAAAGCTACATACGCCCCTTAAACCACGCATCAGCTCGACGCACTGCCTCGGTAACCTGCGCAGGGTCAAGCAGAGATTCAGATCGCAGACAGTTGGCACGCCCAGATTCATCGCCTGCTTTGGCCGCGATTGTGAACCACTTGTGAGCCTCCAGCGCGTCCACAGGTACACCCTCGCCAACGGCATACATCAGGCCGATACGCGATTGTGCGTCCACAATACCCTGATTCGCAGCCTTTACAAACCAGGCAAAAGCTTGTTCAGGATCCTTTTCGACGCCGTGACCCTTGAGGTACATCAGCGCCAAGTTGTGTTGTGCCTCTGGGTCGCCCTGTAGGGCGGCCTTGGTCCACCAAAAAACCGCTTGCTTTGGATTTTTGATGCGTGCATAGAGAACACCTAAAGTCGCCTGCGCTGCCAAAAAACCCAAATCTGCGGCGGCGTGACACCATAAAAATGCCTTTTTCAGGTCCTTTTTAAGCCCTTTGCCGCCACTTGCATACAGCGATCCCAAATTCCACTGTGCCTTGGCATCGCCTTGTTCCGCAGCTTTGTGAAACCAAGAATAAGCCTGCTTAAAGTCACGTCCCACACCTTGCCCGCTCAAATACAGGCCACCCAGTTCACATTGGGCTTGCGGCTGCCCTTGTTCCGCCGCTTTATGAAAATATGTAACTGCCTTGCACTTATCTAGAGCTACCCCTGTGCCTGACTTGTACTGCTGCCCCAGCAGAAACTGGGCCTCCGCATGACCGCTGTCTGCGGCTTTCTGTAAACAGCTGGCTGCCAAGTGCTCTGTGCCAGTGCCAAACAAATGCCCAAGCGTTAACAATGCGCGCAATTCGCCCTTTTCTGCCGCCTTGACGTACCAAGACAAGCCAACAAAACAGTCTTGCTCAGCGCCTTGCCCGGCAAAATGCAATCTGCCCATGGCAAACTGGGCATCGACATCCCCTTGCAACGCCGCTTGGCGGTACCATGCAAATGCATTGTCGATGTGAACGGCTTCATATAGCTTGGCCAAAGCCAATTGCGCCCTGACTTCACCCTGGTTTGCTGCCTGCAAATACCAATATTCAGACTGCTGGCTATTTTGATCCACCCCAAGACCCTGCTCGTACATCCAACCCAACAGGTACTTTTCGTTGGCAGTACCGGCCTCGCCCGCTTGATTCCAGCGTTGGGCATTTTGGCGACGATCTGCGGTACCAAGCGGGTGCTTGCGCCGCCCATCGCTATCGCGCCCGAGGCCTTGTTCGTCCAGCTGTAACATCGCCACCTGTGCTGCAATATGGTACTGACGGGCCGCCTTGCAATACCAACCGTACGCCTGACCAACATCCTGAACAACACCATCGCCGTGCGCATACCGGTCCCCCAGCGCACACTGCGCCGATGCCAGGCCCTGCTCGGCCGCCTGCTTACACCATAAAAAAGCCTGTTCAGCGCTTTCTGCGTTTGCACTAGATGCTGTCAAATCTGAAGCAAAATCCAACTGTGCTTGCGCCACACCGGCAACGGCGGCGGCCTGAATCAGTGCCCCCGCAGCACGCTCGTGCGTCGTGCTGTAAAACTTGCCTACCTTGTACAGAGCCTTAGGGTGCCCCTGATCGGCAGCCTTTAAAAACCACTTCAGCGCCTCATGATCGTTCTGCTCCACCACCTCACCCACGCTGTAGCGAGTGGCTAGCAAATACTGTGCGGGAACAAATCCGCGCTCTGCAGATTGCTGCAGCCAATGAATGGCCTGCCCCAGATCCTGCGGCACACCTACCCCATTGGCATACATCAGTGCGACTTCGTACTGTGATTCCCTCTGCCCAATACGGGCATCTTTGATCGTTTGATCAAAGTCGCGCTTGTCTTTTGCTGAATTTCTGCTGGCCATTACTGCACCGAATCGATCCCGCCACCCAAAGCTTTGTAGAGCTGAACATTAGACTCCAATTGCGTCCGTCTGAGTTGCAATGCCCTCTGCTGTGCGCCAATCAGTTCGCGTTGTGCCTCCAGCACCTCCAGGTAGCCACTGGCCCCCGCCTCAAAACGCCCTTGCGCAATTTCCAGACGCCGACGCTGCGCCTGCACGCCAACACGCACCGCCTCCAATTGCAGTGCCAGTGATTTGCGTGCGGCCAGCAAATCAGCCACCTCACGAAAAGCCACCTGAATGGCGCGCTCGTATTCTGCAACCGCAACCACCTTACGAGCCTCCGCTAAATCAACCCCGGCAGCAGTGCGACCGCCGTCAAACAGGGGCATGGTAATTAGTGGCTGAAAAGCCCAGGCACCGCCGCTAAACAAACTCGCCAGCCCCTGGCTGGCCAGACCCAGAGTGGCCGTCAGCATCACTTTGGGCAAAAAGGCCGCTCGCGCAGCGGCGATGTTGGCATGCATTGCCCGCAGGCGCTGCTCTGCGGCCATCACATCTGGACGTAACAGCAGCACCTCAGCGGGCAGGGCTGTCGAAAGCGGCTTGTCGAGCCCTTGTTGGTCCAGGCGGGCACCCAGCTTGAGGTCAAAAGCCGCATTGCCCAACAAAAAATTAAGCTGATTGCGCGCTACTGTCAGCTGATGGTCATAGCTGGCCAGTGTCGCTTGGGCAGTTTCTAGCAAACTGCGGGCTTGTTGATACTCAAAGTCATTGGCCGCGCCAGCTTGATACCCTTGATGAATCAACAGCAGCGAATACTCGCGCAGCGCCACGGTGGCTTGCTCGTCGGCAATCAGTTCTTTGTATTGCAGCAGATTCAGATACGACAGCGCCACATCCGAGATCAACGACAAATACACCGATCTGCGGGATTCTTCCGTAGCCAAATAGCTCAATCGGGCTGCATCGGTCAAACTGGCCAAACGACCCCAAAAGTCAATTTCATAAGAAACACTCGACACACCAAGGTCAAAGCGTTGGCTGGTCAGCGGCGCATTGGTGCCGCTCAAGTCCGTCGTGGTTCGGGTCAAATTCCCGGAACCAAGGACATTTAACGAAGGCAGAGTATCGGCGCGCGCCATGCCAAACTGAGCCCGCGCCTCTTGTACCCGGCCTGCAGCAATGCGCAAATCGCGGTTGTTGGCGAGCGCCACTTCTATCAGTTGTTGCAGTTGGGGCTCGGTAAAAAATGCGCGCCAATGGGTTTTGGACGCGGCCGCCTGCAAATCACCCCCTGCCCTGGCCCACTGCGTGGGCACTGGCAACTGTGGACGAACGAAGTCCTGAGTGGGCGCACATGCCACCAAAAACAACATTGACGCTGTCGAGACAATCTTCCAGATCACACCCAAATCCATTTCCAGACATTTTGGCAAACCCCAGTCTAAAAATAAAATGGCGCTCTAAAGCGCCAATAAAAGGGATGTAAGTCGGGCTTCTAGTGCAGCACGTATTGGCCTTCAAACTTGGCCTCAAAATGGTCCAACCAAGGCTCAGCTAAGCAACGAATTTGGGCGTCGTTGTATAGAATGCGCTGCATGATGCGCGTTTTCTCTGTACGCGCCTGCGCGTCCAGAGTCTCCATAGTGGCACGATCGCGCAACTGCTCTATCAGCACAGCGCAAGCCCCTTCAAAACGCATTACGCCGTCCCAGTCTTCGATTTTTGCGGCTTCCAGCATCTTGCTACTGCTGTGTTCAATTGCTTTGTAATAGTCAATCAATACTTGCGACATTTCACCTCTCCATTACTGGACCGGACGTAGATAGGCCGGCCCCTTGTCACCAATTTGCTTCCAGCCGTTTGCTACGGGCTCAATCAAGTTGATCACTTGGTCCAATGCAGCAGCGTCGTTCTGGGCATTGGCGTGCACCAGCCGCACCACACAATACTCGTATAGCGCGTCAAGATTGGCCGCTATGGTGCCCCCTCTTTCCAAGTCTAGCGGCGCCTTCAGCCCTTCTTCAATGATCTGAATAGCCTTGCTGATAGCGTCGCATTTCGCTGGCACATTGCCCGCCTGCATAAACAACTTCGCACTGCCAACTTTGCGCAACAAGGCTTCGAACAGCAGGTTGACGAGTTGATGGGGGTCTGCCATCTCAACACTTGACTCAATGCCGACACGCTTGTAGGCGTGTGCTGCACGGGATGTGGCGGAAGTGAACATGCTGGATTCCTTGATTGTTGTTTTAATTATCGGCAGGTTGGGCGACAACTGAAGCACATTAAAAAAAATCCGACTAACCCTTGCTTGAATACTTTATAACATCAAAAAGTATAGCTATTGACACAAACGGGATAAGCGCTAGACACCAATTTAGCATCAAAAGTCCACCTTCCCCGATTTAACCGGTGGACTTATTCCAGGTCGTCACTTGCTGCGCCACATACGCGTTCAACGCACTCAGGCTGGCCATTTTGGCGTCCAGGGCGCTATATTTGGCGTTGAGCTGCGTCTCAAAACGGTTCACTCGGTCATTGACCGTCTCCTGATTTTTGGAATTCTGCACTAGCGAGCGTTTGAGTGTCGCGTCCTTGCTGGAAAAGAGACCGTCAGTGGCCAGCAAGCCATCCGAGAATTTTTTGAACCTCACGGCCACGCCATCGGTCGGTGCGCCGTTGGTTGCCAACTGGGTCATTGTGCCCCCCGCTTTAGTCTCAAAAACCAAGCTCGACAAGCCGGTGTTGTCAACCAGGTTGGTGGCGGGTAGGCTGACACCGTCTTCATCGGTGACGGTCATCTGAAAACCAGCCTCTTTGCCGGTGCTGGTAGAGCTTAGCAGCAGGCGCTGCCCTCCGGTGGTCGGGTCGGTCTTCACCTCAGCTCTGACACCGGCACCAGCGCCATTGATCTTGCTGGCAATGTCAGCAATCGTGTCTGTATCCACCACAGTGATGGGAACTGCCGCAACCGAGCCAGGCGTGAAGGTACCCCCGGCAAAATCCCAGGAGCCCATTGTGATGCTCAAAGTACCGGCACCAATCGGGCCTGCAGCCAGTGACTGCGAGGCTGTGGACTGCGACATGGCAGGACTGGCTTCGGCCTTGAACAGATTCTTGATGTCGGTGAACTTGCTGCTCAACGCCGTGCTGAGCTTGGCCGAATCAATGCCCAAATTGCCACCCCGCTGCGCTACGATGCCGACATCGGCCAAGCGCGAAAAGGCCCCACCGTCGGTCACAGACTGCAACATCCTGCGCATGGCGCTGAGCAAGCCATTGGCGGCAGCATCACCCTGAAACATCCCGGCCTCTTTGGTCACGGCATCGTACTTGGTGGCGTCCGCCATGGTTTCATTGATCTTGTTGTAGGCATCAACAAATGCTTGAATACTGGTGGTGATGGCTGAATTGTCGCGGCTGACCTTGATGGTGGCCGCTGATGTGGTTGTTTGCAACGCGGTAAATGACACGCCTGAGACCACGTTGGTGAACGTGTTGGAGGCCGACTCGATTGCCACACCATTGAGCGTGGCCTTGGCATTGGTGCCCAGCTGTGTCATGGTGGTGGTGGTGGTGCCCAACTGGGTCATGGTGTCTCCTGGCACCGTTTCAAAAACCAGTTGCGATAAGCCGGTGTTGTCCGTCAGATTAGACGGCGTGGTGTCACCCGCGTCGTCGGTGACTGTCATCTGAAAACCGGTCGCTGCGCCAGGAGTGGTGGACCGCAGCAGCAAGCGCTCTTGCCCGGTGGCCGTGTCGGTCATCACCGTGGCGTTGACACCGGCATTGGCACCATTGATCTTGCTGGCGATGTCTGAAATTTTGTCGGTGGTGTCCACGGCAATCGTCTTTGCGGTCGCAGTGCCAGCTGTGAAGGTGTCCCCAGCAGCACTCCAGGAACCCAGTTGGATACTCAAGGTGCCAGCACCCGGCGTGGTTGCGGCAGTGAATGACTGCGAAGCGGTGGACTGCGCGGTGTCAACCAGGCGCGACAAGCCGGTGTTGTCTGCCAGCTGACCCGGTGTGGTGTTGTCGGTAACGGTCATCACAAAGCCGGTTGCTTTGCCAGTGGTGGTGGACCGCAGCAGCAAGCGCTCGCCGCCGGTGGCCGGGTCGTTCATCACCGTGGCGCTGACACCGGCATTGGCACCATTGATCTTGCTGGCGATGTCTGAAATTTTGTCGGAGGCGTTCACGGCAATCGTCTTTGCGGTCGCAGTGCCAGCTGTGAAGGTGGGCCCATCACCATCATCACTCCAGTAACCCAGTTGGATGCTCAAGGTGCCAGCACCCGGCTTGGTTCCGGCAGTGAATGACTGCGAGGCAGTGGACTGCGCTTCGGCCAGACTTGTCACTCCAACACTGAACTCTGTGGCCAATGTGCCACCAACGGCGCTGGCTGTCACGGCTGTACTATTGGACGAGGTGGCAGTCACCGCGTTCCAGGTGGTCAGGCTATTGAGCGAACTGGCGGCACTGGACAGGGTTGAAAACAGCGACTTGATTTGACCGTAGGCCGAGATTTTTGCGTCGAACATTGTGGCGTCAAGTTTGAGCTTGTCTAGCGGCTTTTTCTCAAGCGCCACCAATTGCGACACGATGGATTTGACATCCAGCCCGCTGCCAATGCCCACTGAAGTGATCGTTGCCATTTGAAGCTCCTATTCAATTTCAAACTGCCAAGTGTGCCCGTTTTTTTAGTTCCTTAAGGTCAGAAAAACAGTGGGTTTGAAAACGTCTGAAGGGCGGTGCTGGGTTTTAACCACCACCGCCCCCTGAACTAGCTGCCAGGGCAGCCCGTTTGACTCCCTCACTGATCGCTTACCTCAGCAGGGCCAGCACGCCTTGTGGTAACTGGTTGGCCTGCGCCACCATCGCGGTACCTGCCTGTTGCAGAATCTGGGCACGCGACAGCGAGGCGGTTTCTACTGCAAAGTCGGCATCTTGTACCCGAGACCGTGCTGCACTCATATTTTCAGAACTAGTCGCCAAGCTCGAAATGGTGGTCTCAAAGCGTGACTGCAAAGCGCCGAACTTGGCGCGTTGGCTGGCCACATTTGAGATTGAAGCATCGACGATTGCCAAAGTCCGAGTAGAGGAAGCAACCGTCAAGACATCCATATCACTGGCTGCCTGGAGTTGAGCAGATGATGTTTCTGCTTTAAAGAAGTTGATACCTGCAGTAACATCTGTACCAGCCGCAATAGAGTACCCAAAAGTTTTGTCAGAATCCATTACCACGGTGCCAACCACATAGGCCGCACTGCCAGCCGCCGGCGCACCCGTCCCAATACCGACAGTAGCAATCGTCCCAACGGTCACAGCGCTTGCCCCTACTTCAGACTTGTTGCCAACCGTAATGTCGGCACCACTCTCGTTGATGATCGTAATTCCAGTCCCAGCTGTATTGAGCATGGCTGTCACGCCAGTAACCGATGTCTTTTCATTGATAGCCTGGATAGCATTGTCCAGCCCATTGTTTGGATCAGTCGCCTTGCCAGTGGAAAAATTCACTGTTGCGGCATTGGTATTATTTGAAGTAATCTCTAAGGTAAAGCTTTTACTTACCGCAAACGCCGTCAAGTCGATTTCTGTGCGTGCGCTGGCTGTAACTCCAGTGTTTCCTGACTTCTTGTTAATTGCAGCAGCGACCGCTTTTGCACTGTCCAATGCTTTAATGGTGACGTCTGAACTACCCGACGCTCCGTTAACAGAAAGGGTAATAGCGGCAATCGTACTAGCAACGCCATCCACTGCTGTCGATTTGTGAGAACCGGTTGTCGTTGTCCCAAGCACCAGGTCGCCTTTGCTGTCTGTTGTAGTGGCAGCCAAGGAACCAACCCGATAGTTGCCGTACTGCGATGTCGAGAAGTTAGCGGTGTTTGCCGTGATGAACTGGTTTGCATTGGCACCCACTTGAAAGTTGGCCGACCCAAAGCTTCCGTCCAGGATGTTTTGGCCATTGAACTGCGTGGTTTTCGCAATTCGATCCAATTCAGAGGTGAGTTGGCCGACCTCAGCATTAAGTGCAGCGCGGTCACTTGCAGAGTTGGTGGCGTTGGCTGACTGCACCGCCAACTCACGAATCCGCTGCAAAATCGTGCTAGATGCACCCAAGGCACCTTCAGCCACTTGCGACAAAGAAATACCGTCGTTGGCGTTACGTGAGGCCTGATTTAGACCCCGAATCTGTGAGCTAAAGCGCTCTGAAATACTCAGACCCGCTGCGTCGTCTTTGGCACTGTTGATACGTAGACCAGACGACAGACGCTGGATGGACTGGCTCAAGGCCATTTGACTGATCGACAAATTTCGTTGTGCTGTCAGCGAGTCGATATTGCTGTTGATGTTGGCGCTCATTTAGATACTCCTAGTAAGAACTCATTAAATCCGGCGATACGCCGATCCCAACGTCAGCATTGCTGCTGACCGCTACGACCGGTGCGCCTTCATGGGCGCCTTCCGGACGACGAGCATTGAAAAAAGCCCGTTGAGTTTGTTTTCGGGTTGCTGTCAAAAAACTTTAACGACTTTGCTCACAAAACTTGACTAACACACGAATAAGTGGCCACAAAGCAGAAAAGGCAGGCTTTCGCGGTCCAGCTGGTTGATTTAAGGGTAAACCCTTATTAAGTTTCGCAACAGTTTAAGAATTTGGGTGGTTTTTCCCATTCTTTTTACCTCAATAAAAAAAGGCGGCGTCCCCACAATTTACCCATCGTTACTGATTGCCTGTTGTCAAGCAGGCTTTGCAATCGGCGGCGAAGCCAGATAAATCTTTTAGGAGTTTCGCAATGGCCTCAACCATCAACACCAACATCAGTTCACTGACTGCGCAGCGCAACTTGGCAACATCACAGTTGTCTCTGTCAACCTCCATGCAACGCCTGTCGTCAGGCTTGCGCATCAACAGCGCCAAGGACGATGCCGCGGGCCTGGCCATCAGTGAACGCTTTACTTCGCAGATTCGAGGTGTCAACCAAGCAGCACGCAATGCCAATGACGGCATCTCGCTGGCGCAGGTAGCCGAAGGCGCGCTGGGTAGCGCCTCGTCGATCCTGCAGCGCATCCGCGAGTTGGCTGTGCAGTCCGCCAACGCCACCAACTCGGCCAGCGACCGCGCTGCGCTCAACGCCGAAGTCAGTCAGTTAACCGCCGAACTCAATCGGATTGCGTTGACTACCCAGTTCAATGGCCAAAACATATTGGACGGAAGCTTCACTTCCGCAACGTTCCAGGTAGGCGCCAATGCCAATCAGACGATCATTGCCACCACTTCCAATTTCACGACCACCAAGTACGGCAACAACCGCATCGGTTCCGCCGTAGCCCCAACGACCGGCGGATCTGGCGACCTGGTGCTAGGCACTGCCAGTGCCGGTACCAATCCAAGCACAGCCACAGCGGGTCCTGGCAGCCCGGTCCAGGCCGATACCTTGGTTGTTACCGGTGCAACTGGCAGCGCCAGCATTCCGATACTGGCGGGTGAAAGTGCCAAGTCGGTAGCTGCCAATGTGAACGCACAATCTGCCAGTACGGGTGTCACAGCATCCGCCAGAACCAGCATCGACATCAACAACTTCACCTTGGCAGGCAGCTACTCTTTGGCTGTGCTGTCCAACAACACCATTGCGGCCACGGTGGCATTCAATGTTGGCACCCCGACCACGGATTCAGACAGCCTGGGCGCTGCCATCACGGCGTTCAATGACAAATCGTCGCAAACCGGTATCACTGCCAAGCTGAACACCGCTGGCACCGGCCTTACCCTGACCAATGATGCCGGGGCAGACATTGCTATTACCAGCGCCGCAACCTCTGTAGGCGCATTTGATGTGGTAAATCAGCCCGTTGGGCCGATCCCACCTGCCCCGCTCCCCACCACACCGGCGGTGCTTAACGTTCCAGCAGCCGGCACTGCCTACATCACAGGTGCCGTGACGTTTGACTCTGACTCCAGCTTCAACATCACTGCAACGGTGGTTGATGCGGCTGGCGGCGGCACCAGCTACCTGAACATCCTCAACCCAGCCAGCGAACTGCAACCTGCTTCCAGCTTGGACGTTTCGACCGTGGACTCCGCCACCCGAACCCTGTCCACTGTGGATTCGTCCATTTCGGTGATAGCCGCACAACGCGCCAAGTTTGGTGCCTTGCAGTCACGCTTCGAGACCACCATTGCCAGTCTGAACACCACGTCCGAAAATCTGAGTGCCTCGCGCTCACGCATTCAGGATGCCGACTTTGCCATGGAAACTGCCAACCTGTCGCGCACCCAGATCCTGCAGCAGGCCGGCACTGCCATGGTGGCGCAGGCCAACCAATTGCCGCAACAGGTGCTGCAACTGTTACAGAACTAAGCACCTGAGCACTATTTGTCAAGCAGTTTGCGCGCGGGCGAAGATTCTGCGATAAGGTGGCTTTTCACCATAGGGTAATGGCTGTCAGTCGCAGCGGTGCCGCGCATAACATTGGACTGACCAAGGCAATAAGTGCAATTCAAGCTCCATGCGCATGTTGGGCGGCTGGAGTTGGCCATTTGAGTTGAATCCTTTTGCGACCTCGCCCGCTGCCACGCGCTGTCTATTGGATTTCTGACCTTGAAGTGCGACTTGCTCAACGGTTTTCCGTGGAACCATGGATAGCGCAACACAATACGTCACGGCTTTGCAATGAGATTTGCATAGTCAAATCGGCCAGTGCCACCCTCTTGTCGTCGTTCCAATGACCAGTGCGGAAAATCACACAATGCGAAGCAAACTGATCTATGTCACCCTACCTGCCGCCGCTGGAGGAGTTCATTCCGTGCATGCAGCAAATTTGGGATAAAGTGACACCGCCGATGCTCAAGCCAAGCTTGCGACGACATTCGATGGCCAGCACATTTTTCAGCATTGATTGACATACATCATTTACGGTAACTCCACATTTGGTTAGCCTAGCGGGTTCAACTTTGCCAGCCATTCTTTGATGGCCTTACTGAACCTTATGAACCCTGTTGCTGACCATGCCCATACCTGCGCACCCGACCCCTCGCAGGCCCCTTCCATGGAGTTGGTCTGCCCGGCCGGCAGCCTGCCAGCCCTGAAAGCCGCCGTGGACAACGGCGCCGACTGCGTGTACCTGGGTTTTCGTGACGCCACCAACGCCCGCAACTTTGCAGGGCTGAACTTTGACCAGGCCGCCATCACCACGGGCATTCGCTACGCGCATGACCGTGGTCGCAAGGTCTTTGTGGCACTCAATACCTACCCACAAGCAGCCAAGGCTGAACTCTGGCAACGCGCAGTTGACCGCGCCGCCGACAGTGGCGTGGACGCCGTCATCCTGGCCGACCCGGGCATGATGGCCTATGCCGTGCGCCACCAGCCGCAGCTGCGACTGCACTTGTCCGTGCAGGGTTCGGCCACCAATTACGAGGCGCTTGATTTTTACTACCAGCACTTTGGCATTGCCCGCGCGGTGCTTCCACGTGTACTGTCAATGGCGCAGGTCGAGCAGGTGATTCAAAAATCAAAGGTCGAAATCGAAGTGTTTGGTTTTGGCAGCCTGTGCGTGATGGTCGAAGGGCGCTGCGCGCTGTCGAGTTACGTTACCGGCGAAGCCCCCAACACCAACGGCGTGTGTTCCCCGCCCAAAGCGGTGCGCTGGGTAGAAACCCCGCAGGGCCGCGAGTCGCGCTTGAATGGTGTGCTGATAGACCGTTACGCCCCCGGTGAAAACGCCGGCTATCCCACCCTGTGCAAAGGCCGTTTTGACGTCGCTGACGATCAAAACTACTACGCCATTGAAGAGCCTACCAGCCTCAACACACTTTCACTGCTTCCAGACCTTATGGCCATTGGGGTACGTGCTATCAAAATTGAAGGCCGCCAACGCGGCCCTGCCTATGTAGCGCAAGTGACGCGTGTCTGGCGCGCAGCCATCGACAGCTGCCGCTCTAACCCGCTACGCTACACCGCCAAACCAGCCTGGTTCACCGAGCTGGACAAAGTGGCCGAAGGCCAGCAGCACACGCTGGGGGCTTACCATCGGCCGTGGAAATGAGGAGCTTTTAGGAGTGCGAGGCGCGGTGGACATGGTCCGCAGAATTGGGGACAGGGCCCAATTTGGGGATGCGTTTGTGACGAAATGGACGCAATGGGCCGAATTGGGATCCAACCCATGAATTGGAGTCTTGCCAAATTTGCTACCTCGTACCATCGTTTAAAACTCTGCCCCTAACTGATTAGGATACCCTTGAAGTTATCTCTTGGTCCCCTGCTTTATTACTGGCCACGCGCGCAGGTGCTAACTTTTTATGAGGCCGTGGCAGCCAGCCCGGTTGACATTGTTTACCTGGGCGAAACCGTATGCTCGCGCCGCCATGAGGTGCGCCTGAGCGACTGGCTGGACATTGCTGCGCGCCTGCGCGACGCTGGTAAAGACGTTGTGCTGTCGACCCAGGTGCTGATCGAATCCGGAGCCGACGTGACCGTCTTGCACAAGATCGTTGACAACGGCCAGTACATGATCGAAGCCAACGACATGGGCGCAGTGCATTGCCTGGCCAACAAAGTGCCGTTTGTGGCCGGCCCACACCTTAACATTTACAACCTGCCCACGCTGCAGTGGCTGACTCCTTTGGGGGTGAAGCGCTGGGTGATTCCACTGGAAATGGGCCAGGGTGAGCTGGCCGTGATGCAGCAAGGCCGCCCGGACGGTGTGCAAACCGAGGTATTCGCCTACGGACGCATGCCGCTGGCGTTTTCGGCGCGCTGCTTTACCGCCCGGCACGCCAATCTACCCAAAGACGACTGCCAGTTCAAGTGCATCGAGCACCCTGACGGCCTGATGATGCGCACCCGCGAAAGCGAGGAGTTTCTGGTGCTCAATGGCATTCAAACCCAATCAGCCCGCGTTTATAACCTGCTGCCAGAACTGCAAGCCCTGCGCGCGCTGAATGTGGATGTGCTGCGCATCAGCCCGCAGTCCAGCCACACGGTTCGCATTTGCGAGCTGTTTCAAGGCACCATCAACGGCAGCCAGCCAGCGTCAGCAGCCAATACTGAACTGGCAACGCTCATGCCTGAGAAAGCCTGCAACGGCTATTGGTACGGCAAACCGGGCCTGGAACTGGTGCCAAGCGCTGGATAATTCAGGCTCTAAAAAGGACCTGACCATGACAGTTACCCCCTTCGTTTTGCCCAAACCCGTTGGCAACCTGCTAGGCCGTTTGCCAGCCTATCCGGGCTCGCTGCTATTTGTGACCGGGCTGAATTGGGCGCTGGCCAAACAGTTAGCCTCCGATGTTACACAGATGCTGTCAGGCAAAAAACTGCGCCTGTGCGTGACCGATGCGCAATGGGCCTTTGATTTTGAATGGAAAAAAGGCCGATTTGTAGCATGCCAGAACACTGGCCCGGCCGACCTGACCATCAGCGCTAGCGCGCATGATTTGGTTCTGCTGGCGCGCCGCCAGGAAGACCCCGACACGCTGTTTTTCAACCGCCGCCTGGCAATGGAAGGTGACACCGAACTGGGCCTGCTGGTCAAAAACACCATTGATGCCATCGAGCTACCGGTATTCAGCGCCGAACAGTTCAAGCCAGCCCAGGTGCTGGCGCAAGTGCGCGAACACTTCAAGTCGCGGCTGGGCAGCCTGCGCCCGTTTTAGCCCTCATGACCAACCCGCCCAGCTTGTCCAACACCGCTGCACCGCTCAAGCACATTGTTGTCGCCATCTCCGGTGCCAGTGGTGCCGTGTACGGCGTGCGCTTGTTGAACCTGCTCCGGGACTTGGGCAGTGTGCAAACCCATCTAGTGGTGTCAGACGCCGGCTGGCTGAATGTGGCGCAAGAGCTGAACCATAGCCGCGCCGACATTGAAGCGCTGGCAGATATGCTGCACCCGGTGCATAACCTGGGAGCGACCATTGCCAGTGGGTCATTTCAGTGCGATGGCATGGTCGTGGCACCGTGCTCCATGCGCACACTGGCTGCTATCGCCCTTGGCCTGTCTGACAACCTGATCACCCGCGCCGCTGATGTAACACTGAAAGAGCGCCGCCGCCTGATTTTGATGGTGCGTGAAACCCCGCTAAACCTGGCGCACCTGCGCAACATGACCGCCGTGACCGAGATGGGTGGCATCATCTTTCCGCCAGTGCCAGCGTTTTACCAGCGCCCGCAATCCCTCTCTGAATTGGTCGATCATACGGTCAGCCGGGTGCTGGACTTGCTCGGCGTGACACAGCCCGATGCGCCACGTTGGACCGGACGAAATTAATGGTGTTCGAAACAACATGGATGCCCAGCCAGCGACTAGCAGCGCGCGTTGGGTGTCTGACGCAGCAAAATCAAGGAGGAGGTCTGGGCGAAGCCCAGGCCGGGGGACATTTGCGAAGTCAGATACCCGACGTGCGTCGCGGGTTAAAGCTAGCCGCATGTTCATCGCGACCGGTTATCTAAGGCTTATTTGAAGAGAACAACCCAGTGGCCTACCGAGACCTAAGAGAGTTCATCACCCAACTTGAACACATGGGCGAGCTCAAGCGGGTATCTGCCTCCGTCTCGCCGCATCTGGAAATGACCGCCCTGTGTGACAAGGTGCTGCGCGCAGCTGGCCCAGCCCTGCTGTTTGAAAACCCCACCGGTCACACCATGCCGGTGCTGGGCAACCTGTTTGGCACAACACGCCGGGTGGCGTTGGGCATGGGGGTGAGCGATGTGTCAGAGTTGCGCCAATTTGGCCAGGTGTTGGCAACGCTGAAAGAGCCCGAAGCACCCAAGGGCTTCAAAGAGCTGATCGGCATGCGCAGCCTGGTCAAGACCCTGTGGAGCATGGCACCCAAGGAGTTGCACAGCGCGGCCTGTCAGGAGATCGTCTGGGAAGAACCGGAAGTCGATCTGGCACGCCTGCCGGTGCAACACTGCTGGCCTGGTGACGTGGCCCCTCTGATCACCTGGGGTCTTGTCATCACCCAGGGGCCCAACAAGCCTCGGCAAAACCTGGGCATCTACCGCCAACAGGTGCTGGCGCGCAACAAGGTGATCATGCGCTGGCTGCCACACCGTGGTGGCGCGCTAGACTTTAAGGAGCACGCAGCGCAGAACCCAGGCCGGCCCTACCCGGTTTGTGTGGCTTTGGGGGCAGACCCGGCGACCATTCTAGGGGCGGTAACGCCAGTGCCCGACAGTCTGAGCGAATACCAGTTTGCCGGCCTGTTGCGCGGCAGCCGCACCGAAGTGGTCAAAGCACTGGGCAGCGAACTGCGCGTGCCGGCCTTTGCCGAAATCGTGCTCGAAGGCCACATTTACCCCGATGCCAGGCACAAAAGCGGCTTCGAGCACGCCCTGGAAGGCCCGTTTGGCGACCATACCGGTTATTACAACGAGCAGGCCGAGTTTCCGGTGTTCACCATCGACCGCATCACCCAGCGCGCTGACCCGATTTACCACTCCACCTACACCGGCAAACCACCCGACGAGCCGGCCATGCTGGCTCTGGCCCTGAACGAGCTGTTTGTGCCGCTGCTGCAGCGCCAATACCCCGAAATCACTGACTTTTACCTGCCGGCCGAAGGCTGCAGTTATCGCTTGGCGGTGGTCAGCATCAAAAAAGCCTACCCCGGCCATGCGCGGCGGGTGATGTTTGGCATCTGGAGTTTTTTGCGTCAGTTCATGTACACCAAGTTCATTGTGGTGGTGGATGACGATGTGAACGTGCGCGACTGGAGCGATGTGATCTGGGCCATCACCACCCGCGTCGACCCCACGCGCGACACCCTGCTGGCCGACAACACGCCGATTGACTACCTGGACTTTGCCTCGCCGGTCAGTGGCCTGGGCAGCAAGATGGGCATTGATGCCACCCACAAGTGGCCGGGTGAAACCGTGCGCGAATGGGGGCGCCCCTTGCGCATGAGCCCGGAAGTCACCGCCAAAGTCAATCAGATCTGGCAGACACTTGGGCTATAAATTAGCCTCTAGCCCTTGATATACTTGCATAGGCAGCTCTTTAAATCAGAGCATCTGCCTTACTCTGAATCGCACGATTCAAAAAATCGTCATGCCCGTTACTGGTACAAAATCTGCGCCATTCACGACACATGCGGCAGGACGATCGACAGCGTGGTCACGCCCTGTACCGAACTGGCCACAATGCTGCCGCCATGATCGACCGGGTGATGGCCAGCCCCAGGCCAGAGCCATCCTGGCTGGGTGGCGCGATGGGTCTACCCTGAAGAAGCGATCAAACACGCGCTCCAGCAAGTCGGTGGGAATGGTGTCTCCCTGGTTTTCCACAGCAATTGACACCCCCGTCGACGTGTCACTCAGCCTGACTTGCACCGCAGTGGCCGGTGTGGCGTGGCGCACTGCGTTGGACAGCAAATTGCCCAAGGCGCGGCGCAGCATCAGCCGGTCGACCTGCAGCCCGGCGGTGCCGGTCAGGATGAGTTGCAAGCCTTTTTCGTCAGCCACCGCCTCGTAATAGTCAAACAAGGCACGCACCTCACTGCCTAGGTTGACCGTTTCGCGCAGGGGCAACACCAGACCATGTTCGGCCCGGGCCAGCAACAGCATGTCTGCGATCATGCGGGTCATGCGCGTCAACTCTTCGGCGTTGGATTCCAGCACAGCTTGATAGTCACCCGCGCTGCGCGGGCGCGACAAGGTCACCTGGGTCTGGGTCATCAGGTTGCTGACCGGTGTGCGCAGCTCGTGTGCAATGTCGCTTGAAAAGTCTGACAAACGTGCAAACGCCACCTCCAGCCGGGCCAGCATATCGTTGAACGACTGGGCCAGCTCGGCCAGTTCTGGAGGTACGCTGTGCACCGGCAAGCGACGGCTGAGCTGCTGCGCTGTCACCCCTTGCGCCTGTTCGCGCATGCTGTGCAGCGGTGCCAGCCCGCGGCGTACCACCACCCAGCCCAGCACCCCGGTCACAGCCGCGGCTCCCGCCACAAACCACCAGAGTGTTTGCAAAAGCGACTGCATGTAAGCCTGGTGGTGCCTGATGGCCGCGAGGTTTTTTTGCGGCATCACAGTGGCACGAGGTGAAACGTGTTCACCATGGCAAATGTCGCGCATCCGCATCTTGACCATGTCGCAGGCTCGCAGTTTGCTGTCGAGTCCCAGATCGAACATGGCCAGTTCACGAACGCGGTGTTGAGGCTGGAGTCTGTCCCGAATCGCCCAAATCTCTTTCAATTTGAACGGTGATTTTTGCCCGACGATCACGCCCATGTTCCAAGGTGCGTGCTGAACGTGCTCAGATGAGTTTTCCATGATGGGCTCGTGCTTGCTTGAGGGAGTCCGACTGTGAGCCGATGGCACAAAAAGTGCAGGCTCAGAATTTTTCAGGCAGTAAAGCTGACCGGCACCATTCGTTCCAGCCGGCCGATATCAGGCTCGCACGGACAGTCTGGCATTGGCCTGAGTCAAGAATGGTGCACGAAAGGCATTTTCTCGGGCGGTCGCTATTTGCTCCTTTGTAGCTTTGGCATCTCGTTCAATCAAAGCTATGGCAAAAAGCGTTTCCCAGCAAACCCAATGGGTACCATCGTCAATTGCTATGCACATTTCGCCATGGTTGAGCCGTATCGCCGCCGGCCTGATGCCAAACTTACCCGATCTCGCAAAGCTGCATGCCAGGTGCGAAAAGGACGATTTGATCCGTGCGCAATGGCCATTGCCCGCGCCGGAAGTACGATGGAACGCCACTGACGCGGATGGCTGTGCTGACGGGGCCAACGCATCAGCATGGCGTAGAAGGCCGGCAATACGCGCCCAGCAAAAACTTCGGCAGTCAGCCGCGGGCATGGCAGGCGGAGCGGACTGAAGCGAAACCGCCCGGCAATGCCCTAACTTTGGGATTGTTCCAGGTCGCAACCAGGCCACGGCGGAGCAACATGGTCATCCCACCGCGCGCGGCTTCGAGAAGGACAGGGTCACTGTGCGCGCCGCCTTCAGAAGCCTGAATTCCCACCAGGCGACCAAGCCATGCGCCCGGCCTGCCGTGGCAGAAGCTCGGCCAGCTTGCGCCCAGGCGCAGGGCACAAAACAGAGTTCGGGGTGCATCCAGTTCTGCCACTGGTGGCGGTGAGCCTCGTTGAACACCAGGTAAACCACTTCGAGCACCGAGGCCAGGCGTACTTTGAGTTCCTCTCCCCGCGGCACCTCAAATGGTACATTCGCGTCAGCCAGCGAGCGCTTGGCGCGCACGATGCGCTGTGCGATGGTGGCCTCTGGCACCAGGAAGGCGCGAGCGATCTCATGGGTCGTGAGGCCACCAAGCAGCTTGAGCGCGAGCGCCACGCGTGCGTCGCGATTGAGCACCGGGTGGCAGGCGGTGAAGATCAGGCGCAGCAGGTCGTCGCCGATGGCCGCGTGTTCGCGAGCCGTGTCTAGCGAGTCGGTGAAGTCGGGCACGACATGGGCCTCCATCGCTTCCAGGTCGCTGGCAATCTCGCCATGGCGCGCTTGGGCCATCTGGCTATGGCGCAACCAATCCAGTGCCCGGTTGATCGCCGTGGTCATGAGCCAGGCACCGGGCTTGTTGGGCACGCCGTGTTGTGGCCAGTGTTCAAGCGCGGCCACCAGCGCGTCCTGCGCCAGTTCTTCGGCCACGCCAAGGTCCCGCACACGCCGCGCCAAAGCCGCAACGATGTTCGCTGATTCGATGCGCCAAACGGCGGCAATGGTGTCGTGGACGGCGGAATGCACGTGGGCAGATTACATCTGCGCGGGCGCTGCCGACTCATCCATCCAGAACACCTCCCACTGGTGGCCGTCCAGGTCGGAAAAGCCGTGCTGGTACATGAAACCGTGGTCCTGCGCCGCATTTGGCGTGGTGGCACCGGCGGCCACCGCCTTGCGCACCACGTCTTCAGCCTCGGCACGGCTGTCAACCGACAGCGCCAGCAGCACCTCGGTGGTCTTGTGGGCGTCGCTGATGGGCTTTTTGGTGAAACCCTGGAAGAAAGGCTCTACCAAAAGCATGGCATAGAAGTTCTCGCCGATTTCCAGGCAGGCACCCTGCTCGTTGGTGAAGCGCTGGTTAAACGTGAGGCCCAAGGCCTTGAAGAAGGCTTGTGAACAGGCCATGTCCTTGATTGGCAAGTTGACGAAAATTTGTTTGAACACGATAGATTCTTCTGATAGGTTTGAGAGGTTGCGTGAGGGGGAATCAGCCCTATTGCTCAAATCCCATCTTTTTGAACTTGTCCAGCGCCTGGCTGGGCGGGAACTCGTCGAGTTCAATGAGTTGGCGCAACTCGATCACCGCCTCCTTGCCCTGCCCGGCCGGGTTGGGAAAGCGGCGGCTCCATTCCATCGCCTCTTCGCGGTTTCGCACCTCGATCAGGGTGTAACCGGCGATGAGTTCCTTGACTTCGGCAAACGGCCCGTCGATGATGTGTTTGCCCTCGCGGCCAAAGTGCACGCGCCAGCCGGTGCGGCTGGGGTGCAGGCCGCTGCCGTCAAGCAGCACACCGGCGCGCATCAGTTCCTCGTGGTAGGCGGCCATCTCGGCCAACAGTTCCTCGGGGGCCGCCGGTGAGACCTCGGCCTCGAAGGCGGGGCAGGATTTGACGATGATCATGAATCGCATGGTGGCGCTCCTTCGTGGCTCAGGTCTTGCAAGCTGGCGGGGACATGTCGGGCTGCATCATGCTGTTGTGATTACCCTCGGTGTCGCAGAACACCACGTACTCGCCCACGCCAGGAATCGCCATGGGCTCACCCATCACCTCACCGCCGGCTGCCTTGACGCGCTGCATGGCTGCGCGAATGTCGTCCACCCCGATCACCACCGATGGGTGCTGCATCGGCCAGTCTGGCTTGAACGGGAACAGCCCGCCGTTGATCGAGCCGAGTGCCGCGTGTGGCGGCATCGGTGGGCGTGCGCCCGGTAGTGCCGTGCTGACCAGCATGTAGTCGCCCATCTCGGGGCCGAGCATCTGATGGGTCCAGCCGAAAGCAGCAGCGTAAAAGCGCGCTGCGCGCTGGCGATCCTTGTAGGGCATTTCAAAATGAACAACGGAACATATGGGAACGGTGGTGATCATGTCTATCTCCTCAGGTGGGGGTTTCACAAAGGGTCTTCAGGGTCTGCAAGGCTTTGGGCCAGGTCTGCAACATCCAGTCCTCGCAGTTGCAGAACACGTCGCAATCGACGCGCAAGCGGGTGCCACCGGCCTCATCGGTGAAGGTGCAGTTTTCAAAGCAGGGTGACCATGCGCTCTCCGTTTGACTGGCGTTGACCTCAGTGACCTGGTCAATCATGCCCAGGTGCCGGATCGAGATGAATTCGGCCGGTCGGTGGGCCGCAATCTCGGCCTCCATGCCCAGTCCATGGGCGTTGAGGAAACGTATCTTCTGGCCCTCGTCCCAAGAGCCTTCAAAACGAGAACCTTCGCAGAAGGCGGAGGTCCAGCGCTCATAAGTGGGCAACTGCAGCATGGTGGCCCACACTTGGCTGGGCGCAGCCTGGATGAAGATGTCGAAATGCAGGGTTTTCATGGGCCGGTCGTTGGGCGCGGCGAAAGCGTTTTGCAGCGCAGCGATATCGAGTTTGTGCATCTGCATCAAGGCCGCCATCATTCGCTGCTTGCCTGCGGCGTCAGGAGTCTGGAGCATGTCCATGACCTGTTGTGGCACGATTTGCCAGGACACGCCGTACCGATCCACCAGCCAGCCACATTGCTCGGCCTCGGGCACTGCCGAGAGTGCAGCCCAATAGTGGTCCAACTCGTCCTGTGAGGTGCAGGTGACCACCAGCGACATGGCAGGTGAGTGGGTGTAGTGCGGGCCACCGTTGATGGCGGTGATGGTCTGCCCGTCGAGATCAAAACTGACGGTCAGCGCCGTGCCTTCGGGCATGGGGGCACCCGCGCTGTAACGGGTGATTTCGGTGACGCGCGAGTTCGGGAACACCGTGGTGTAGAACTGGGCGACTTCTTCAGCCTGGCGGTCAAACCACAGGCATGGATGGACACGAGGTTTCATGCAAGAGTCTCCTGGTTGCCAACGTGGGCGACGGCGGGTTTGCCGCGCCTCGCGAAAAGCCGACTCAAAGGCTTCAATGACCACGACGAAGCAGCTTGTGCTTTTTCGACAGCGCCCTTCTAGGTACAAACCCTGTTATCAGATCAAGCCGAGCTTTCGTCGAAACAGGGGGCGAGCGATCGCACTTCGACCGTGGCCCACTCTGCCGCCGGGCATTGCTGGGCAATGATTACCGCCTCGCTTTGGTCGGCGCAATCGATCATGAAAAAGCCGCCCACCATTTCCTTGGCTTCGGAAAAGGGCCCGTCCAGCACGCGGCTGTCGCCGTCCGCCAGACTCACTCGCACGGCGCTGGCCTGCGAGGCCAGCGACTCCACCGCCAGCAGCTTGCCCTGCTTACGAAGGCCCTCACCAAAATCTTGCATTCGGGCGTAGACAGCACGGCCCTGCGCTTCGGTGCGGGTGGCACGCTGGGCGGGCGGCTCGATGATCAGGAGCATGTAGGTGGGCATGTCGGACCTTTCTCTGTTCAAAGGTCGCCATCCTACACATTGCAGGAGTTTTGTGTGAGAGGTGGTTTGGAATTGTTTTGCGCTCACATCTCGCGCAGGTTCAGAAAAATTTTTACTGCAATGCCTGCACTGTCTTGTCTGTAAAGGTCGTCAACGTGGCCGGTATAGGGCTGGCAATTCATTGGTTTGACCGACGGGTAGTGACACGAAGCTCACGCCCGACAATTCAAAATGAAAGATCGGTATCGCAGGTACAGCGGTCATTGCGGTTTTGGCTTTGGTTGCACCCGGCAACAAGCTACCCAAATATATTCGCCCAGACGCTGCTGCTGACGCACATAAAAATGGAATCCGTCCAGCAAGTCATCCTCAGCACTGGGGGTCAGTTCTACCTTCATGGCCATTGCAGCGTTTGTCTGGTCCGCTGTCGAATTCGGTCTTTGGCCTCTTCCCAAGGGCTAACGCTCTAAACACCTGCATTCAATGCTTCCAGACGCTGGCCGAGCACATTCTGATGCCAAGCCGGCATGGTTTGGCCGTAATTCGAATCCTTGCACAGAGATTCCCACAAGGCCACCATAACCTGCAAGCGCTGGGCGAGTGGCAGGGCAACTAGTTCAGCAGTTTGCTTTGGGCCTCGGGTAAAAATAGGTGATCTAAAAATTACGTTTTGATCTTACCAAATCTGAGTTTTTTCCTTCCCAAGCAGCGGCGGCTGGCAAGGGGGGTTGGAGGGGTGATGGACTTGTATCATTCAGAATTAGCGACGCAGTGACTTCAAAACGTTTCAGCCCTCTAGCGCATACTCAGCTTGCGTGATCTGCTCTTTTTTTGATAGTGGTTTTCACTTTTGATCAACGTTAAACTGGTGCGCGGTTAGGGCATGCTGTGGATGCGTTGGACAATGCCGCGTTCAACGGGTTGCAAACTGCCAGCCCACTCTTGCGGCTATGTACGCTTCCCGACAAAACCGCACAAGTTGTCGCAAAAAACCTGCTGCCATCACTTGCATCACCGGTTTATGTCATGTTTACCGCTCCGACGACCCACTTTGAGCTTGGTACGTTCATTGCAGAGTGTGATGGGTTCACCCTGATCAACCCTCTGCAATTTCAACCACGCCAAAGGATATTTCATGACCGCCACCCTCGCCCTGAAAGAGATCGACGACACCGCACTGGCTCGCCTTGAGGCCGAGGGCAGGCTGCTCAACCCGCTGCACAAGGCACTCACCAGCAAACCCGGGCGAGTCGGGTTTCGCGGTGAACTGGCGCTGCGTTTTGCCCCCAAGCTGGCCGACGAAGCGCGTCCGCCCTTGTTGTTCAGCGCGCAAGCCATGGCGATAGCCAATGTGGGTGAAAAACACATTCCGTTTTTTGCCGGCTACCTGCTGAGTTTTGAATACCTCAAAGATGTGGCCGAGGTGCTGGGCGACACCTTGAGCGCGGGCGGCAAGTACTTTTTGTTCTGCAACAACATTGATCTGTCCAAAAAGTACCAGGTGCCCTACAAGGGCGCCATGTTTTATGTGCTACCAATTGACGAGTCCACCGTGTACAACGAACTGCTGGACTTGCTGTACCTTGAAAAGAACGACCTGAAGAAAAAAGACACCGCTGGCAAGCTCGACGCCGTCGCCGACGCGGCACTCAAATTCAACATCAGCTTCGATACCATCACTTATGAAGAAGGCCTGAAGCTGATGGGTCCGGTGCGTAATCCCAACGAAAACCGCCCGGTTTGAGTGATCGCAGACGATGCGCTTGACCAGCCCAGCCGCTGGTACGGCACCAACCTGGTGGGCGTGCCTGCGTTGGTGCTGGGCAGCACGGCGTTTAACGCGCACCCGGTGGCCCTGTCGATTGCAGGCACTTGTGAGGCGCATCCCGGGCTTTTTTCGCTGCTGGAGGGCAGCCGTGATCTCACTGAGGCGCAAGACATGTTTGTGCATTACCTGAGCATTGCCTTTGGCCTGCGCAAGCCAGAGCCGCATGAGCTCAAAAGCATGGGCCAATCCGAGCAGCGGCGCTGGCACAGCAGCTGGCGCAAATTGCTGCAGGGCTGGGGCATGGACTCCAACGGTGCCGCGGGGGCCGTGCTCAAGGGCTGGGTCGAAAGCCGTTTTGGCCTGATGCCCAGCTTTCACAAGGCACCGCTGGCGCGCTTTCCATCACCGGCCTGGATCACCTATCTGCAAGAAAAGGCGTCGAGTCGGCTCAACAACAACAACATCTTTCAGCAACTGGACTTGTTGTACGAGTTTTGCCAATGGTCGCTGCGCCGTATTCGCAGCCAAAACCAGGCCACACCAGCTCAGCACCTGCGCTTGTGGCGCGGCAGCAACCAGTGCGAAGAGCAAGTGATTTCCGGGCGCCTGCAAAACCGCCGCTGCACGGTGCGCCTGAACAATGTGGTGTCGTTCAGCCTGTCGGCTGATGACGCCTCGTGTTTTGGCGACTGGGTGTTTGAGGTACAGGTGCCGACAGCCAAGGTGCTGGTCTTTCCTGATCTGCTGCCCGGCCAGGTGCTGCAAGGCGAACAGGAGGTGCTGGCGCTGGGTGGCAATTTTGAGGTGATGGCGCGTTATGCCTGATCTTGACGACCGCGCCCTGGGTGCCTACCTGGGCTTTGCCATCGGCGATGCGCTGGGTGCCACGGTCGAATTCATGCTGCCGCGCGAGATTGCCTACCAATATGGCGTGCATCGCGACATCGTGGGGGGTGGCTGGCTCAAACTCGCCAGCGGCCAGGTCACCGATGACACCACCATGTGTCTGGCACTGGGCAGTGCCTTGTTGGCCGGCGGTGCTGACGCCATGGCCCGCCAGGCCCAGGGTGACGAAGCTTTGGTGCGCCTTGTGGGCGACGCCTATATCAAGTGGTTCAAGGCTAAGCCGGTGGATTGCGGCAACACCTGTCGTCGCGGCATCATGCGTTACATGCACGAGGGCACGCTGCAAGGCCCGTTAAACCCTGGTGACGGCGGCAACGGCGCGCTGATGCGCAATCTGCCTGCTGTGTTGGCCACACTGGGTGATGATGCGGCTTTTGAGCGTGTCTCCATCGCGCAGGCGCGCCTGACGCACCATCACCCGATGTCAGATGCTGCCACTTTGGGGCTGGGCCGCTTGCTGGGTATGCTGCTGGCGGGTGCCACACAAAGCGACTGTCAAAAGTGGGTCAATCAATGGGTCGCACAGGTGCCTGACTTTCGCTTTACCCCCTACCGGGGTTACGCCACCGCCTACGTGGTGGACACCGTGCAAACCGTGTTGCACTACTTCACCTTGCACCAGGATTTCGAGGTCGCGCTGATCGCCACCGTGAACCAGGGTGACGATGCCGACACCACCGGCGCGCTGGTTGGCATGCTGGCTGGTGCCCGCTGTGGTGCAGCAAAACTGCCCGAGCGCTGGCTGCACCGGTTGCAAGCCGCCACCGTGCAAAGCATCACCGAGCAAACCCGGGGCCTGCTGGCGCTCAATGGCCTCAACTGACTTCTCCGGAGACACCCATGCCCATTTATGATTACAACTGCAAATCGTGTGGCCACGCGTTCGAGGCGCTGGTGCGTGCCAGCAACAGCCCGGCCTGCCCACACTGTGGCAGCGCCGATTTGCAAAAATGCGTGTCAAGCATTGCGCCGGCCGGCAAGATCGAGGCCATTCGCATGGCGCACCGTCGTGTCGCGGCGGCGCAAGGGCACTTTGACCATTACAGCCCGTCCGACAAGGCCAAGTTGCTCCAAGGCAAGAAAAACATCTGACAGTGACCAGGTTGACCGCTTGTTTTCTTTCAAAGGCATTGATTTCCAGGTTTAATAGAAAAAGTGCCTCTAGCCCTTATGATTAAAGCGCTGATAGCTATACTAAAAATAGCATTCCCATACTGCAGAAACCTGTGAGTTACGATGCAGGCTTGGTAATGCGCCAATCTTCTTTCACTCATATCCCTTTTTATGCTCCAACTCTCTTCCGCCGGCCAACAGGCCATCAACGACGTCGCCCAGCGCCACGGTTTCAGTTTTGACGCAGTGATGTCGATGCTGGGCTCGGTGATTAATGGCAATGGCAGCATGGCCCAGTTCAGCCATCCCGAGTTTGGTGGCTCTGGCCAGTGGATGCAAGGCGGCATGACCATGATTGGCGACATGTTCAACAACTACCTCAAAGGCCGCGTTGACAACCTGTGCGCCGAGCTGGCGCGCCTGATCAGCAACCAGCCGGGCCTGGTGCGCACCGGCAGCTTTCAGAGTCAAAGCCAGAATGGCAGCACCCAGGTCAATGCCTGGGGCGGTAACGAAACACCCAACACCTCCAACAACCCCAACAACCTGTTTGTACCGGCACCCGTCTTGCCGGATTGGTGGGGCCCGGATTTGCGCTGGCCCAACAGCTCGGGCGGCCAAAACGGCATGCGTTACGCCTGGTTTTCACAGGCGCATCGCCTGGCGATCGAGTCCAACGGGCAGGTCATCATTTATGACACGCTGGACCACCAGATTGGCGGGGTCTCGCAGCAGCAAAGCGGTGGCTACTCAGTCACGTTTTCCAGCCAGTACGGTTATGTGGACCTGAACCGCCTGCCGGTGGTGAGCATCAATGGCGTGGCGCAGACGGCCCCCATTCAGGCACCGGCACCCGCCCAAAACTACAACAACGCCCCCTCGTACAACGCGTCTGCCAGCAACATCACTGCTGATGGCGTGCAAGGGGACATCTTCACCAGCATTGAAAAATTGGCCACCTTGCAGTCGCGCGGCATTTTGAGCGAGCAGGAGTTCGCCAGCAAAAAAGCTGAGTTGCTGAGCCGGTTGTAAACCCGCCAGTTCGGATACGCTGGTGCCGCGCACAGCAACCCACTTGACGGCGAATGGACGGCCAAGGTTTTAGTGGGTATTTTTCCAAGCTGGCTGTTTTCCACACTGGCACATCCGCAACGCAGTGTGACAACGCACATGATCTGGACGACCCGAAGACCAATCCCATCACGCTCATGCCTCGGGCGCAGACCGCTGTGGCAACTCCAGTTCGGTCAAGGCCCTTAGCAACAGCTCAAACAGTGCGTTGGAATCAACCGGCTTTGTCAGGCAATCACTCACCGCGGCTGCGCCAGCGATCAAGGGATCATCGGCAAGCACCTCGGCGGTCATGCCAATCACCGGGGTCTGCAGATAACCCTCCATTTGGCGAATCTGCTGCACCGCATCCGCCCCCTCGACTGCGGGCATCTGCAAGCTTAAAAAAATCACACGGTAGAGATGTTGCCTTGTCTGGTCAAGGGCTTCCTGCCAATCCACCGCCGTGTCCACAACAATATCTGTCGATTTCAGTAGCCGCTGGACAAGCTTGCGGTTAACCGGATCATCGTCCACCACCAACATGCGGCTTTCACTGTAACGTTGCTGCACCAGGGTCCTGGCATCAACATCGGCCAGGTCGGCCGGGGCTTCCACATCAATGGCATCTGACGCACCTTTTTTCAATTTCGCGGTAAACCAAAAGACACTGCCCAAGCCAGGCGTACTGCTGGCACCGGCCGCACCACCCATCAACTCGGCAAGCCGCTGGGTGATCCTCAGCCCAAGGCCCGTGCCCCCATATTTGCGGGTCATCGAATTGTCGGCCTGCTCAAAGGCACTAAACAGCCGTGACATCGCTTCAGGGGCAATGCCAATGCCTGTGTCTTGCACCTCGAAACGCACTTCCACGGCATCGATGGTTCCGGGCCTGCCTCCGCGCGCAATGTCACCATGCCTTTTTGTGTGAATTTGATGGCATTCGAAGCGTAGTTGAGCAAGGCCTGCTGTATACGCATGGCATCACCCACCAAGCGCTGAGGCACATACGTGGCCTCCATCACGACCCGGATGCCTTTGGCTCCGGG
>JADKAW010000040.1 GCA_016719055.1 Candidatus Rhodoferax mariagerensis
GGAGACAGCACAATGTTGTCGACGTTGTCCATCAGGTCGCCAAATACGCTGCCCTGACCGCAACCGGTGGTCACCACGCGCTTGGACGTGCGCGCTTCGATGTCCGAGATGCCTTGACGGGTTTTTACGGCTGCAGCACCCACATCCCAATCCACCGAGATGCCTTCCACTTCGTCCACACTGGCAACCAGGCGCTGGTTGCGCAAAAAACCCAGCACCAGCAGTTCGGGGTGCGCACCGAGCGTCATCAAAGTCACCAGCTCACGCTTGTCCACGTACACCGTCAGGGCACGTTCAGCAGGAATAAAGACGCTCATGCGCTCGCCAAACTCGTTGACGACGCTTACCTCACGCACCAGCGGCGCGTAGGCTTGGGTGACACGGGGCAGCAAGGGTTCAGGGCTTCTTCGGTGGCGCTACAGCAACAGGAGCACCTGACGAAGCAGTGACGGGGGCTGCAGCCCCAATTGGCACCGTAGGTGCATAAACAAACGGGCCAGGGTCGGCGCAAGCCCCAGCGGCGGGGGCAGATGCGCCTTTGGCCGGCGCTGTAGCCACTTTCACAGGTACTTTCTTCACGTGTGCCACCACCTTGTCTTGCGACAGACACAGTTTGTAGTTGTCGACCTTGCCGGCCCAGGCGGTCTTGGCGGCAGCCTCTGCGGCTTTGGCCTTGGCTTCATCCGAGGGTGCGGGCAACTTGGCCAGTGCCACAGAACCCATCACGGCCAGCGTGACGGCTACACACAGCGTATTCAATTTACATTTCATGGGGAGTGTCTCCAAGGCGACTCAAACTTGAACGGGTTGGCCAGCGGCCGCATTAGCTAGCTTCGCAGACGGCGTGCGCTGCGCCGCAATCTTGCCACTCTTGATGTCGTCTAACCATAGCTTGTGGTGCTGCTCGGCCCAAATCTCGTCCACAAAGCCGGTGCGCATACCGTCCAGTGCTCCCTTGGTACCCAGAGTGCCCAAATAAATATGCCCCATCATCATCACCAGCATCAGCAGGTTGGACACCGAGTGCACCATGTGAGCGATCTGCATGGTGCTGCGCTCGTAGGTCAAGCCCGGCAGCAACTTGTCCATGACCAAGCCGGACACGACCACCGTCAGTCCCAGCACAAACACGCCACCCCAAAAGACCACCTTTTCGCCAGCGTTGTAGCGCCCCGAATCGATCTCATGGCCCGCAAAAACGCCGCCACCCTTGAGCAGCCAGTTAAGGTCGCCTTTCGCCGGTAGGTTGTCGCGCATGAAGGTAACGATCACCACCAGCAATGACACCGCAAAGAGCGGCCCCGCAAAGTTGTGGGCGTTTTTCAAGACGTAAGCCAGCCAACCAAACAGCGTCGTGCCGATGATAGGCAACAAGAAAAACTTGCCAAAAGCCATCAGTAAACCAGATACGGCCAGAGTCAGAAACGCGGCCACATTGGCCCAGTGCGCAGAGCGCTCAAAAGCAGAGAAACGCTCAATCATGCGGCCCGTCAACTCTCCTTTGACTTTGATGGGGCCGACCTTGACGTGAAACAACACAATGGCACCCAGCACGATCAGCAGCAACGACCCTCCGTAGGGAATGAGCCAGTTGTTGCGTACCTGCCGCCAGGCTTCGCCAGCATTGGTCAGGCGCGAACCCGGGTACTGCACAAATGGCTGGATCAACACCCCAGCTTCGGGTGCCTGCGTGACGGGCAGGCTGCTGTAGCCTGCCACACCTGAGCCCACCTGCCGCCACATGGGCGCGTTGTTGCCGGGTTGGACTTGGGCCCGTTGGCCATTGGTCTGGCTGGCGTAGGCCGGGTCAGCACTGGCTTCGGGTTTGACATCCATGATGTTCTGGCTCTGGATGCCTGGAGCCACCACAACTGGCGCGGCTGGGGTTGGCTGCGCTGCAGCAGCGGATGCAGTCTGGGCCCAGGCACTGCCACCTGACAGCATCAGCGCGCAAACGAAAGTCAAGGCGTTTTTCATGCAGCCTCCGGGTCAGTTCATGCGGGTGTAGTCGTTTTGACCGTATTGGCTGCGGGCCTTGAGCTGGGATTCCCAGCTGGCCTTGTCGCCCGGTTTCCAGTCTTTGGCGACAAAAGCCTTGCCCGTGCCGGTGTAGGCCGAGCTGTCGTACTTGTTGGACTCTAGGGCTTGAGGCTTTTCACTACAGGCACTCAGGGCCACCACGGCCAGCAGGATGAACAGCGTGTGCTTCATGATTTCGCTCCTTCGGGTGCGGCAACGCCGGGTTGGCCGGCTTGTTTGGAACCATATGCCGTGCCCCAGCCCCAGACTTCGGCCCCCTTGCCACGACGCAACACCCGGTTGCGAAAGATATCCGCCACCACGTCACCGTCACCAGCAATCAGTGCCTTGGTCGAACACATTTCGGCGCAGGCAGGCAACTTGCCTTCGGCCAGGCGGTTGCGGCCATATTTTTCAAACTCAGCCTGGCTGCCATTGGCTTCAGGGCCACCGGCGCAGAAGGTGCACTTGTCCATCTTGCCGCGCACACCGAAGGTGCCAGCAGAGGGAAACTGCGGCGCACCAAACGGGCAGGCATAGGCGCAGTAGCCGCAGCCAATACACACGTCCTTGTCGTGCAGCACCACACCTTCGTCAGTGCGATAAAAGCAGTTCACCGGGCACACCGCCATGCACGGTGCATCAGAGCAATGCATGCAAGCGACAGAAATGGACTTTTCACCGGGCGCACCGTCGTTCAGGGTCACCACGCGGCGGCGATTCACGCCCCAGGGGACTTCATGCTCGTTTTTGCAGGCGGTCACGCAGCCATTGCATTCAATACACCGCTCTGCGTCGCAGACAAATTTCATTCGTGCCATGGAAATCTCCTAATCAGTTGGGGACAGAGCAGGTTCACTGTGTGTAACTCTTGGTCTTTCCCACAATGTTTCATGCTCTTTCAACATTGCAAACGGTGGTTTTGGTTTCTTGCATCATGGTCACGCTGTCGTAGCCATAAGTGGTCGAGGTGTTGATGGCCTCACCGCGCACAATTGGCGCCGCACCATTGGGGTAATACGCCAACATGTCGGCACCCTGCCAGCGTCCCGAGAAGTGAAACGGCATAAATACCGTGTCAGGTCCGACACGCTCGGTCACCAGCGCCTGCACATTGAGCCGCGCGCCTGTGGGCGTGGATACCCAGGCGCGGTCACCATTGCGAATGCCCTTGTCTGCCGCGACCTTGGGGTTGATCTCGATGAACATCTCTTGCTGCAACTCAGCCAGCCAGGGGTTGGAGCGTGTTTCCTCGCCACCACCTTCGTACTCGGTCAAGCGACCTGAAGTCATGATGAACGGGAACTTTTCGTGCACCTTGTCAGCGATGTTTTTGTCTTGTACCGTCTTGTACAAGGTGGGCAGGCGCCAGAAGGCCTTCTTGTCGTCATGGGTGGGGTATTTGGCCACCAGATCGGGGCGAATGCCGTAAAGCGGCTCGCGGTGTTTGGGGATGGCATCGGGAAAATTCCACACCACCGCGCGCGCCTTGGCATTGCCAAACACATGGCAGCCATGCACCTTGAGCACCACCCGCTGAATGCCGCCTGACAGATCGGTCTTCCAGTTCTTGCCTTCGGCGGCTTTTTGCTCCGCCTCGGTCAGGTCTGCCCACCAACCCAGCTTTTTCAGCAACACATGGTCAAACTCGGGATAGCCTGTGGTGATGTCTGCACCGAGCGAATGGGAACCGTCTTCGGCCAGCAGATTGACACCTTCACGCTCCACACCAAAATTAGCACGGAAATTGCCGCCACCGTCCATCACGTGTTTGGAGGTGTCGTACAAATTGGGTGATCCCGGGTGCTTGAGCTCAGGCGTGCCGTAGCACGGCCAGGGCAAACCGAAATAGTCGCCAGTGAAGTCGTAGCCGGTTTCCTTGTCCTTGCCACCTTTGGCACGCAGGGTTTTTACGTCAAACAAATGCATGTTGCGCATGTGCGCTTTGAGGCGCTCGGGGCTTTGGCCGGTGTAGCCAATGGTCCAGGTGGCCGTGTTGATTTCACTCAAGATACTCTCTGGCGTGGGCTCATCCATGCCGTGCACCTGTTGCACTTTGTACTTGCCCATCAGCTCCTTGCCAAAGCCCAGCTTGTCGGCAAACTGCTTCATGATCATGTGATCACTGCGGCTTTCCCACAGCGGTTCGATGACTTTTTCGCGCCACTGGATGGAGCGGTTGGAGGCGGTCACCGAGCCACTGGTTTCAAACTGGGTGGCCGCTGGCAGCAAATACACCGCGCGATTGGGGTTGAGGTCTTCCGGCTTGCCCGGCATGGCCGCCATGGCGGCGGTGGCCGACGGGTACGGGTCCACCACCACCAGCAAATCGAGCTTGTCCATGGCGCGCTTCATTTCCAGGCCACGGGTCTGCGAGTTGGGGGAATGACCCCAATAAAACACGCCGCGCAGGTTGCTGTCCTGGTCGATCAGCTCGTTCTTTTCCAGCACGCCGTCAATCCAGCGCGACACCGTGATGCCGGGTTTGCTCATCATGGCGGGCGACGAAAATTGCTTTTTGATCCACTCAAAATCGACACCCCAGACCTTGGCGTAATGTTTCCAGGCCCCTTCAACGATGCCGTAGTACCCCGGCAGCGAGTCAGGGTTGGGGCCGACGTCGGTGGCACCTTGCACGTTGTCGTGGCCGCGGAAGATGTTGGTACCACCCCCACTCTTGCCCACATTGCCCAGCGCCAGTTGCAAGATACAAGAGGCCCTCACCATGGCGTTACCAATGGTGTGCTGGGTTTGGCCCATGCACCACACCAGCGTGCTGGGGCGGTTCTCGGCCATCATGCGTGCCACGCGCAGCACCTGTTCTTCTTTGACACCGCAGACTTCTTCGACCTTGTCGGGGGTCCACAGGGTCATGACTTCGGTCTTGACCTTGTCCATGCCGTAGACCCGGTCGTTGATGTACTGCTTGTCTTCCCAGCCGTTTTTGAACACATGGTGCAAGACCCCAAAGATGAAGGCGATGTCAGAGCCCGAGCGGATGCGCACAAACTCGTCCGCCTTGGCGGCCGTGCGGGTAAAACGCGGGTCCACCACAATCATCTTGCAGCCAGTTTCCTTGGCGTGCAGCATGTGCAACATGCTCACCGGGTGTGCTTCGGCCGCGTTGGAGCCGATGTACAAGGCACACTTGCTGTTTTGCATGTCGTTGTAAGAGTTGGTCATGGCCCCATAACCCCAGGTGTTGGCCACACCGGCCACGGTGGTGCTATGGCAAATGCGCGCCTGGTGGTCGCAATTGTTGGTGCCCCAGAAGCTGACAAACTTGCGCAGCAAATAGGACTGCTCGTTGTTGTGCTTGCTGGACCCCACAAAATAAACACTGTCCGGCCCGCTGGCTTTTTTGAGCTCCAGCATCTTGGCCGTGATCTCGTTCAGCGCCGTGTCCCAGCTGATGCGCTGGTACTTGCCGTTCACCAGTTTCATGGGGTAACGCAGGCGGAACTCACCGTGACCATGCTCGCGCAGGGCAGCACCCTTGGCGCAATGGGCACCCAGGTTGATGGGCGAGTCAAATACCGGCTCTTGCCGCACCCAGACGCCGTTTTCCACCACTGCATCGACCGCACAACCCACCGAACAGTGGGTGCAGACAGTGCGCTTGATCTCGATCTTGCCTTCTCCCACGGCCACAGCACCCGCTGCCTGAGACTTTTTCACCAAAGTCAGTTGCGAAGCGACCAGGCCCACGCCGACGCCCAGGCCCGAACGCCGCAGAAACGCGCGGCGATCCATGGTGGGCAAGGCCTGCGACAAACCCCGGTGCAGGCTGTGCACAAAGGGCGAGCGGGTGACAAGACCCGGCGAACCTGATTTCTTGGTTAACAACATGAAAGTCTCCGAAATGGGATGCTTCAGTAAAGCGATGTGCTGACGGCTGGCCAGGCTTAAACCTGCGCTGTTTTGTAATACTGCCTGACATGATCGCTCAGGGCATAACCGCCGCCGCGCTCAGGCTTGGTCGGCGCAACTGGCAAGGCAGCTTCAGGCACTGACTTGACCGACGGCAGCACACTGACGGCTGCCGCCAGTACACCGGCTGTGCCGGCACCGGCAAACAGCGTGCGACGTGACAAATTGGACGGGGATGAAGGCATGAAAAGTCTCCTCTTGCGCAATGCTTATGAACCCAAGGACATATCTGAACTCAGGTGAATTTAACAACAAGCACGACCTCTCGCAAGCAGGCAAACCCGCAATCGGCAGCCTGAATCGCCCGGTGGCGACTGGCTGGGCTTGTGCTCAAGCAAGACAAGAAAACAAGGCCAACTAAGCAAGCAGAATTCGTGCCAAGAATTCACGCCCATGTACCTTGGCGTAAAACTGTTGGACATCTCAGCGACAGCACCATGAACCAACGACACCCACAAATGCACCAGCGCCAATACGTCACAAAGACTGCGACAACTTGTCGCTAATCTGTCAGTCATAACGCTGAGCGACAAGCCAGCCACCCTTGATCAAGACTTTCAACAATCGCTGAAAAATATTATTACCCGACAAATTTTGTCAGGTCTATCGATAGAATTTCCAACGCTTATGTCCTACCCCAATTCCCCCATTGCAACCGATACCGTCCCCCCCAAAACGCAGGACGGCTGGCCCGACTGGTCGATCCTGATCGTTGACGATGAGCCCGGTATGCGCAATTTTCTGGTGAAGACCCTGGTGCCACGCTGCCAGTCTGTCCATGCGGTCACCAGCGCAGAAGAGGCATCCAGACTGCTGCAACAACAACATGTGGACCTGATCGTGCTGGACATTTCGCTGCCCGGACAAAACGGCGTGGCCTGGCTCAAGGCCTTGCGCGAGCAGGGTTTCCGTGGCGGAGCCATCTTTATTACGGCTTTTGCGGACTTGGAGACGGCCATTGAAGCGCTGCGCGCGGGTGCATCCGACTTCATCCTCAAACCCTTTCGGGTGCCGCAGATTCTCAACGCCATCAAACACTGCTTTGAGTGTGCCCGCCTGGCACGAGAGAACTACGTGCTCAAACACACCCTGTTGCGCCAGACCGATACCAGCGCCGGCCTGATTGGCCGCTCAGCTTACATGCAGGGCCTGCGTGAAACCGTGACCCGGGTGGCACAGGTTGACAGCACGGTTTTGTTGCAGGGTGAATCCGGCACCGGCAAGGAACTGGTGGCCCGAACGCTGCACCACTTGAGCCCACGCCACAAAGGACCGTTCGTGCCGGTCAACTGCGCCAGCATGTCACCCGATTTGATGGAAGGCACGCTGTTTGGCCACGCCAAGGGTGCTTTGCGCGGCGTCAGCGCTGCGCGTGACGGTCTTTTTTACTACGCCCAGGGCGGCACACTGTTTCTGGACGAAGTGGCTGAGCTGCCCATGCCGGTTCAGGCGGCGCTGCTGCGGGCGCTGGAAGACCTGCAGATTCGCCCAGTGGGTAGCAGTCAGCTGATTCCGGTCAATGTGCGCATCATGGCCGCTACCAATCGTGTCCTGCGAGACGAGGTCGAGGCCGGGCGATTTCGCAAGGACCTGTATTACCGGCTGCAAGTGGTGGATATGACACTGGCGCCGCTGCGCGACCGAAAAGAAGACATTGCCAATCTGGTTGACCATTTTGTCGCTGAGCTGGCACCACGTATGGGCAGTGCGCCATTGCACATCAGCGCTGCGCAAATGGACTACCTGATGCAGTATGACTGGCCAGGCAATGCGCGCGAACTGCGCAACCTGATCGAGCGTTCGCTGATTCTGGGCGAGCTCAATGTGTCGGCACTGTACGGTGCTTCAACGCGTAACCCAGCATCAAACAGACAAGCCACCACGGACCTGCAGACGCTTGAAAAACAGCACATTTTGTCGGTGCTCGACGGCGTGCAAGGCGACAAAACCCGCGCTGCAGATTTGTTGGGCATTTCACGCAGAACCCTGGAGCGCCGTTGCGCTGATTGGGCCGCTGCGTGACCCTTGCTTGGCTGCGTTTGCAGTGGCAACACGCGTCGGTGCGCCCAAGTTGATGGCCTTGTCGCTGTTGCCGCTGGTGGTGGTGCTGCCGCTGCTGGTGACGGCACTGGCCATTTGGGGCAGCGCCGCTTATGACCGGCTGCTCATCACCAAGGTCCGCAGCGATCTGTGGGTAGCACACGGCTATTTCGCGCAGGTGTTGGGCGATGTCGGCGCTGGCACCCAAGCGATTGCCAACTCTCATCAACTGCATCTGGCGCTGGCTGCAAACGACAAGGCAGCCTTGCAAAGCCAATTGCGCCAGGCTCAACAGCGTCTGAATTTTGACTTTGTCAACCTGTACAGCGTGCACGGTGAATTGCTGACCGCCAGTTGGCAGAACGGGGCTCTGCCAGCGGCACCTGCGCAGCCCCACACCTTGACAGCACCAGGCCGCCGCGAAACCACCACTGCACAGCTTCAGCGCCTAAGCCACACCGACATGCTGACGCTGGCACCCCATTTGGCGCAACGCCTGTCAACTCCCCTGATTCCGACCCAGGGGGCAGCACCCAGCCCGCGCAACCAGGAAGACCGGGCGCTGGTGATGCTGGCCGGCTTTCCTGTCAACGACGTCCACGGCCATCCCCTGGCCTGGGTACGCGCCGGCGTGCTGCTGAACCAGAATCTGGCCCTGATCGACCACATCAACCACATCGTTTACCCCGAGGGCTCCTTGCCCATGGGCAGCGTAGGCACCGCCACGCTGTTTTTGGACGATGTGCGCATCACCACCAATGTGCGCTTGTTTCGAGACCAACGCGCCATTGGCACCCGAGTGTCACAAGCGGTGCGCGACTCCGTTTTGCAGCGCGGCGAGACCTGGCTGGACCGGGCGTTTGTGGTGAACGACTGGTATGTGTCGGGGTACGAGCCCCTGCTCGATGTCCAGGGACAGCGCGTGGGCATGCTGTATGTGGGTTACCTGGAAACGCCCTACCGGCACACCAAATACGTCATGCTGGCCCTTATTCTGGGCATCTTTGCGGTTGCCATGGTGCTGGCCGCCTGGATGTCTCTGCGCTGGGCACGTAGCATTTTTCAGCCTGTGGAGCGAATGAACCACACCATGCAGCAGGTGCAGGAAGGCAACCCTGGGGCACGCGTGGGCACGCTCGCCCAGCGCGATGAACTCGGTGCGCTGGCCAGCCACCTGGACCAGCTGCTGGATGTGATTGACGACAAGACCAGCACGCTGCAGCGCTGGGGCCAGGAGCTCGACGCCAAAGTTTCCCAGCGCACGAGTGAACTGGCCGACAGCAACCAGTCGCTGCAGCAGGCACAAGCGCAATTGGTCAAGTCTGAAAAGCTGGCAGCCATTGGCCAGATCACTGCCAGTGTGGCGCATGAAATCAACAATCCGATTGCCGTCATGCAGGGCAATCTGGACCTGGTGCGTGAGCTATTGGGTGATCAGGCCAGGCCGGTGGCGGCTGAGTTGACACTGATGGATCAGCAAATTGAGCGCATGCGCCTGATCGTGACACAACTGCTGCAGTACGCCCGGCCCAATGACTATGCTGGTTATGTGGACGCTGTGGATGTAAACGCCACGCTGGCAAGCTCGCTGGTGCTGGTGGAGCACCAATTGTCTTGCACTGGCATCGTCGTGCGCCAACAATTGCAGGCCAGCCACAGCGTTGACGTCAATCGCCAGGAATTGCAGCAGGTGCTGATCAACCTGCTGATCAACGCCATCCAGGCCATGCCTGGTGGCGGTGAGTTGTGCCTGCGCAGCCGCAACCAAGCCAGCAGCCAGGGTCAGGACGGTGTGCAAATCGAAATCTGTGACACCGGTGCCGGCCTGAGCGCGGCCGTGTCTGAGCGATTGTTCCGGCCGTTTTTCACCACCAAGTCTGAGGGCAACGGATTGGGCCTTTGGATCAGCCTGGGCCTGATGGAGCGTTACGGTGGCACGCTGAGTGCCAGCAACCGCGCTGACCTCGGTGAGGACACCGCAGGTGCCGTGTTTGGCGTGTGGCTACCCTGTGAAGCCGCCACGCCAGATTGACGTCCGGCCGGCTCAGGCCAGCATGTCAAAACCTTGAGCTTCCACGCTCATGAAAACGCGGGTCAGCTCGGCCACGGCGGCATAAAAGCGCGCTTTGGGGTGCTTTTGCAGTGCGTCGCACAGTTGCATCACCCACGGCTGCATGTGCCCGGCAAAAAAGCTGTGCTGGCGCGTCAGGTTGGCCACTGCCACATCGTCGCCGGCAATCAGATAGCGCATCACCTCACACAGGTAGGCAATGTGGTCTTCGGTCTCGGACATGGCCTCCATGCGCTCCAGCCCCAGGCTGATCAATTCGGTGCGCAGCCGGGCCAGCGGCTTTTCGTTCAGGAAGCCGCTGAGGTAATGCGAGCCGTACAAATAAACCTCGGGCTTGCCGACGCCGCCAAACAAGGCCTCAAACTCGGCCGCAATTTGCGCCTCAGTCAGCTCGCGCGCCACGCCCACCAGCGCGCACCAGGGTTCTTCCAACAGACCACCGGCCGTTGGTGCCTGGGTTGCGCTAGCACGCAAACCAGCTATAAAGTCAGGAGCTGGTGGCGCATAGTACACCTGGGCTAGCAGCCCATAAAGCTCAGAACGTGCGGTTTCTTCGTCAAGTGCGCTGCTGTGCGCGGTGTCAGAAATATGGCTCATGGGATGTCTCAGGCTCAAAGGTCGGTGATCTTGATTTCGTTGTTGCCAGAATAGATGTCGATCACCCGGCAGTCGCCACACATTTTGAGTCGCTCCAGCGCCTCGCCCTGGAACATGCTGTGGCCCGCGAGCTTGCCCAGCATGGCTTCAATCGCTTTGAGCGTGCCAAAGGGCTTGCCGCAGCGCACACAGGCATAAGGCTTCATTTCGTTGAGCAACACCGACTCTTTGCGCAGTGGCGACAGGCTCAGCTGGGGCAGCAGCGCCAGGGATTTTTCTGGACAGGTTTTCACACACAAACCGCATTGCACGCAGTTTTTTTCAATAAAACGCAGTTGCGGTGCTTGCGGGTTGTCGGCCAGCGCACCGGCCGGGCAGGCATTGACACAGCTCAGACACAAGGTGCAGGTGTCCTTGTTGATGCTCAAGGCGCCCAGTGGCGAGCCCTTGGCGGGCAGGGCAATGCTGTCCAGACCCTGCGTGGGTGCCTGCGCCATCAGATGATCGAGTGCCAGCTCCAGTGTGGCCCGTTTGTCTGCCTGTACCGCAAAACCAGCGGTGCGCGTCGGCGCATGGGCAGGTGCCGTTTGCAGTGCACGGTCCAGCGCATGCAGGTCACGCGCATCGCGCACCTGCAGCAGTTTGAAGTGTTCGCCCCGGTAGCCCAGCCCGGTCAAAATGGCCTGGGCCACGGCCATTTGCTCGGTCAGGGCAGCGGCGTACTGGGGTGCCTCTTCGTCGGTGAGCAGCAGCCAGACCTGGCTGGCCCCATACGCCACGGCCGTGAGCCAAACGTCGATACCGGTTGATGTGGTGTGCCACAGCGACACGGGCAACACCCTGGCGGGCACGCCATGGGTGCCATTTTTGTGTCCTTTTTCCAGTTGCGCGGCGCGGCCCAGGTCGCCCAGCAGTTGCGCACCCTTGCCCTGGCTGTGCAGTAACAATGCGGCGTCTTTGCCACCGCTACGGGCATAGGTGCCCAGCAGGGTCTTGAGCTTGACACCCTGGTCACCGGCACGCGGGTAGGCAAAGCTCATGGCACCGGTGGGGCAGACGGTGCTGCAGGTGCCACAGCCCACGCACAGGTTGGGGTTGACCTTGATTTGCTGGCGCTGTCTGTCACTGCTGATGGCTGAGGCCGAACACACGTCAATGCATGCGGTGCAGCCTTCTTTGTCGTTGCGACTATGGGCACACAGCTTTTGTTTGTAGTTGAAAAATTTGGGTTTCTCGAACTCGCCCACCAGTTCGTGCCAGTTCAGCAGTGCCTTGATGTCCTGTCCGTCCCAGTGCAAATACCCCTGCGGTTTGGCGTGCTGGCTGAAGGCAGGGGTGCTGCGCAAGTCCAGCACCAGGTCAAAGGTGTCGGTGTGTGTTTGGGGTGCGCGGTTGAAGTCAATGGCACCGGCCACCTGGCACACTTTCACGCAGGCACGGTGGCTTTTGCAGGCACCCAGGTCAATCTGGTAGTCCAGCCCAATGGCATCCTCGGGGCAGGCCGACAGGCACGCGTTGCAACGGGTGCAGAGGTCCAGGTCAATCGGATTGGTCTGCTGCCAGCGCAGCGCAAACGCACCCAGCCAGCCGGTCAGGCTCTGGATGTTGCCGCCCAGCACCGGATAGCGGCGCTCCTGTGCCCCACCCAAATCGCCCGCGCCCAGGGTAAAGAGCGTCACATCCAGCGCATCACCCAGCAGTTCAGCCACCCGCTCAACAGCACCGAGTTCACCAATGATCAGCGCGCGGCCGTCGCTCTTGTAGCTGACGGTGGCGACCGGATCGGGATCGGGCAGACGGGCCGCAGCCAGCAAGGCGGCGATTTTGGGGCTGGCCTGGCTGGCATCGCGACTCCAGCCGCCGGTTTCACGAATGTTGACAAACGTGATTGGCGGGCAGTCTTTGGCCTGCTGTACCAGCTCACCAAACAGGCGCGATTCCTGGGTGCAGGCCACCACCAGGTCGTCACCACTGCCTGCGGCCTGCAAAAATGCCGCCGCTTCGCGCCGGCACAGGCTTGAATGACGGGTCAGGCCTTCATTCAGGCTCGCGCTCAAGGCGCGCGCATCCAGCGGCATGGTCTGGTTGCAGTCGCAAATCAATATGGTCATGGGCGGTGTCTTTGGTCAAGTCATCTGGCGCCAAAGCGGGCGCCAGTTCGGGTGGTGTGGCAGGGGTGTCTGGCATGGCTGGCGCGGGAGCCGACGGTGCCATACCCCTCGCCGGGGCAGCAGCGGCGTCTTCCCCAAGGTGCTTGGGGGCTTCTTCGTCAAATAAACTCAAAAACTTGGCACTGGCCATCTGGCGCAGCGTGGCAGCCGCCAAGGGGCTGGGTTTGGAATAGTCGTCAATGTAAATGTCCAAGCCGTCCATCAGGTTGTAATGCGGGTCGGTAAAGAGTTTCTTCATGGCAGCGTTACGCACCTCGGGCGCCACATTGGGCGCCACAAAACGCGCAAAACTGTCGTCCGGCTTGATGGCCTGCACATCGTCCAGCGTCGGCGGGGGCGTTGCTTGCGCCGCTTTTCCGGACGGCACCGCCGAGACTGATGCTGATTCTGCCAATGCTAGAGCAGCCGACCTGCCGGGCGGCACGCCTGCCGTGGCACCAGGCAAGACGGGTGGTGCCCGGTCTGGCACGGGATCAGCCAGCAGCGTGCCATCGCGCGTCGCCTGTTTTCGCTGCGACCAGCGGCCTAAAAACCCGTCAGCCATGTGGCTTGCCTTGCTTGGCCTGGCCGCCATCGCCAGGACCACCACCAAATTTTTTCTCGGTACTGATGGTCACCGGATTGCCAAAGCGGTCTTTCAGTGACAAAAAGCTGTCGGGGCGCTTGCGCTTTTTGGGCTCCACCACATAGTGCTCCTGCACAAAGGCACCTAGCCATTCCAGCACGGGCGCCGGTGCGGCCACCTGTTCGACGTTTTCTTGCGCATCCAGCCAGCGCCCGGCGTCATAGTAGCTCAGGCTTACCACCGTCGGGCGTGGTATCGGCTCTGGCGCCACCGTGGCCTCTTCTTCCATGCGCCACAGCACAAACCAGCTCGGCACGTCCGTGGATGCGTTGAGGTAATAACCCTCGCCATCGTCTTTGAACAATTCCACCCTCAAGCCCCCGTGCAGCCAGCGCTGAGTGCTCTCATTTTCATAGAGAAGGCGCGGCTCTTTGCCAAAGCCGGGTTCGTTCATCACCACATCAGCCAGCTCCCAGCGCCAGGGTTGCCAGCGTGCGCCGGGGCCGACGTTGGCGATTCGCTGCATGATCACAGCGACTTCGATGGCCGGGCGGTCGGAGGGGAGGGATGCAGACATGATGTGAAGAACAAGTGAAGGCGGGAAATGGTAGCTGATCGCGCACAAATCAGCGCCAGAGCTGGATAATCCGCAAAAACTACTGGAGAACTTCATGGCTGATGTCAAACAATCCCCGCGAGTTGCCGTTTTGCTGTCGGGCTGCGGCTACCTTGATGGTGCCGAAGTACGCGAAGCCGTTCTGACCCTGCTGGCGCTGGACCAGCAAGGCGCGGCCTACCAGTGCATTGCACCCAACGCGCCGCAGTTCCATGTGGTCAACCACATCACGGGTGAACCGGTGCCAGGTGCCGAGCGCAACATTCTCGAAGAATCGAGTCGCATCTCACGCATGGGCAAATGTCTAGATTTGGCGCAGGCCCAGGTGCAGGATTTTGATGCGTTGGTGATGCCTGGTGGGTATGGCGTGGCCAAAAATCATTGCAGCTTTGCCTTCAAGGGAACCGAGGCGGCCATCCGCCCGGACGTGGCGGCGCTTGTCGGTGGTTTTTTTGCAGCCCACAAGCCGGTGGGTGCCATCTGCATCGCACCGGCTTTGGTAGCGCTGGCATTACATGGTCAAAAGGATAGCGCGGCCATGACACTGGGCAATGACGCCGGCGTGGCGGCTGCCATCACACAGTTGGGCCAACAACACCTGAGCACCCCTGGTGCGCGTGAAATTGTGATTGACGAAGCCCACAAACTGGTCACCACACCTGCCTACATGTTTGACGATGCGCCACTGGCCGATGTGTTCGTTGGTATTTCAGCCTGCGTGGCAGCGGTGCTCAAACGGATTTAGGGCTGCGCCGGTTCAGCCCTTGACGGGGGGCGGACAAGTCAGTTTCAGGGCATGGGTTTTTGACCCAGCTTGCGATACACCGTGGCGCGGCTGATGCCAAGCGCCTTGGCCGCCTGCATGACATTCCCGCGGGCATCAGACACCGCTTTGTGAATCAAGGCCGTCTCCAGATCACGCAGTGGCACCCCGGCAACGCTGCCCGGTCGCGCTTGACCATTCATATGTCCGTCACACGCCGGTATCACGACCAGGGCCTGCAGGCGCAAACCCGTCCACAGCGGCAACTCCAAAGTGGCGTCCGTGCGGCGCGCGACATCAAACAGCATCGAGGCCTCTATGCCAAAGACATCACTGACATGTGCCAAACGGGCGTCGAAGCGAACCAAACCCGGCACCAACTGGCGGGCAATTGCATTGCTGGCGATGACCCGGCCCTCGGCATCCAGACAAATCACACCATCTGCATCAGTGCCCAGGGCGTTGCCGGGCCAGTTCACGCGCAAGCTCAGGGCGTGATTCACACGCAAAAGCATGGCGTTTTCAATTTTGCTGGCCGACTGGGTCACCAGGTGTTTGAGTTCGGGGCGCTCCGCAGCCTCAACCCCGGTGACATCAAGCATGCCAACACAGGCACCGTCCGGGCCGAACAGCGGCGCCCCAGCGCAGCTATAGACCGAGGTGCTGTCAAAGAAATGCTCACCGCGATGCAGCCAGACGCTGTGCAACTCCGTCAGGGCCGAGCCTATGGCCGTGGTGCCAATGCTGCGCTCGGACAAATCGGTACCGATGCGGGTAATCAGGTGGGCGCGCGGGTCGGTGTGATCCACTGCACCACTGACATCCACTACCACGCCCTGCGCGTTGGTCAGGATGGCAAAGTAGCGGGTGTTGACGATGGCTCGGCCCAGGTGTTCCAGCACCGGTTTGGCTGCCTCAATCAGCGGCTGGTTGGCATCCAGGGTGCGACGCAGTTGCTGCGCCGAAATCTGGTCAAACACCACCGGTTGCTGCGCCAGCAAACCCTGGTTCAGGCAGCGCTGCCACGACCGCACCACCCAGGGTGCCACCCATGGCATGGCTAGCGCCGAGCCGTCGTGCATGACACAGCGACGTGCCAGCGCAATCGCTTCAAGCCGCGTGGCAGGTGGGTTCAGGGAGGGTGTCGTCATGATGATGGGCGGTGTGCGGTCGAATTTAGCGCATTTTGCAGGGATTCGGTGCAAGGGTGTGACGCACCCCCGGCCACTGTCTCAAATTGAGAATTGTTGAACATACGCCCACCTCTGTTAGGGTTAGTCCTAGGGTTCGGGTGCACGCCGCGCTCCAACAATCGCTATGCATTCGACTTCATAAGAACGGCATTGCATAGGTGTCGTTCGGTTTTTATTACCTACAGGAGAGAGACATATGCAAAAGGTGTTGCACATCAACGCAGACAAGTGCACCGGTTGTCTGCAGTGCGAAATGGCGTGTTCGTTCGAGAACTACGGCACGTTCGCCACGGCCAAATCGCGCATCAAGGTCTTTAACTTTCACCATACCGGCAAAAAGGTGCCCTACACCTGCACCCAGTGTGACGAGGCCTGGTGCCTGCACGCCTGCCCGGTCGAAGCCATCACGCTCGACAAGCTGACTGGCGCCAAGGTGGTGAGCGAGTCGGTGTGCGTGGGCTGCAAGGTCTGCACCATTGCCTGCCCGTTTGGCACCATCAACTACGTGGCCGATACCGGCAAGGTACAAAAGTGCGACCTGTGCGGCGGTGAACCCGCTTGCGCCGACGCTTGCCCCACCGGTGCCATCACTTTCATTGACGCCAACTGGTCGGGTTTGAGCAAGATGGAACAATGGGCCAACAAACTGGGCAACCAGGCAACAGCAGCTTAAATATAACCTTGTGGGTCAGACCACTTTGCGCAGCAAATGTGCTCTGACCCCAACATCTTAGGAGAACGAACATGTCATGGGCCGGAAAAATACTGCGCGTTAACTTGAGCGCTGGTACCGTCAAGTCTGAACCCCTCAATATGGAATGGGCCAAAGCCTACATCGGCTCACGTGGCCTGGGTACCAAATACCTGGTCGAAGAAGTTGATGCCACGGTTGACCCCTTGTCCGCCGACAACAAGATCATCTGGGCCACCGGCCCGCTGACCGGCACCATGGCCTCGACCGGTGGCCGCTACACCGTCATCACCAAAGGCCCGCTGACCGGCGCGATTGCCTGCTCCAACTCGGGTGGCTACTGGGGTGCCGAGTTCAGGATGGCCGGTTGGGACATGGTGATTTTTGAAGGCAAGAGTGCCAAACCTGTGTATCTGTATGTCAATGATGACCAGGCCGAGCTGCGCGATGCCAGCCACCTGTGGGGCAAGAGCGTCTGGGAAACCGAAGAAATCATCAAGAAGGGTCTGCAAGACCCGCTGACCCGGGTGTCCTCCATCGGCAAGGCCGGCGAAAACGGTGTGCTGTTTGCAGCCGTGGTGAATGACTTGCACCGGGCGGCTGGCCGCTCGGGTGTGGGTGCGGTCATGGGCAGCAAGAACCTCAAGGCCATTGCGGTGCGTGGCACCAAGGGCGTGGGCAATCTGCGTGACCCTAAAGCATTTATGGCCGCTGTCAAGGTCGCCAACAAGGTGCTGGCCGACAACGGTGTCACTGGTACTGGCCTGCCTGCCATGGGTACTCAGGTGCTGATGAGTGTGATCAACGAAATTGGCGCTTTGCCCACTCGCAACCACCAGGACAATCAGTTCGAAGGGGCCAAGGACATCGGTGCCGAAGCCATGGCAACCCCGCGCAAGACCGACGGCAAAAAGCAACTGGTCACCAACCAGGCCTGCTTTGCCTGCACCATTGCCTGTGGCCGCATCAGCAAGATGGACGAAGGCCACTTCACCATCGAGAACAAGCCGCACTACCGCGGTGCCAATGGCGGCCTGGAATACGAAGCCGCCTGGGCGCTGGGTGCGGCCAATGGCGTCAATGACATCGAATGCCTGCAATACGCCAACCTGCTGTGCAACGAAGAGGGCATCGACCCGATCAGTTTTGGTGCGACGGTGGGCGCGGTGATGGAGCTCTACGGCATGGGTGTGCTGACCAAAGAGCAAGTGGGCTGCGAGGCCACTTTTGGCTCAGCCCGGGCTTTGGCCTTTTTGGCCGAAGAAACCGTCAATGGCCGGGGTTTTGGCAAAGAGATTGGCCAGGGCTCCAAGCGCCTGACGGCCAAATATGGTCACCCCGAGTTGTCCATGTCCTCCAAGGGGCAGGAGTTTCCGGCTTACGACAGCCGAGCCATTCAGGGCATTGGCCTGGCTTATGCCACCAGCAATCGGGGCGGCTGCCACCTGCGCGGCTACACCATTGCGTCTGAAGTGCTGGGTATCCCGATCAAGACCGATCCGCTGGAGTCAGCCGGCAAGCCAGAGCTGGTCAAGGCTTTTCAGGATGCCACCGCCGCGTTTGACTCGTCGGGTCTGTGCATCTTCACCACCTTTGCCTGGGGCCTGCAAGACCTCGCACCGCAAATGCAGGGTGCCTGCGATGAGGTCTATACCGTGGAAGAGCTGGCCAAGATTGGTGAGCGTATCTGGAACATGGAGCGCGAGTTCAACAACCGCGCTGGCTTTACCAAAGCCGACGACAGCCTGCCCTCTCGCCTGACCAGCGTTGAAGGTGCGGCCAAAACCGGCCCGGCCAAAGGCAAGTTCAACGAACTCGCCACCATGCTGCCGCTGTACTACGAAGCGCGTGGCTGGGACAACGAAGGCCGCCCAACCGCTGCTACCAAAGAGCGCTTGAGCCTGTAAAGATAAATCGGACCTTCGCTGACAAGCGACCAACCCAAAGCGGTCTTCAACGACCGCTTTTTTGATGGAGCAAATCATGACCCACCATGTCATCCTCGGTGCCGGCCCGGCCGGCGTCATTGCCGCCGAAACCATTCGCAAGCACAGCGCCACCGACCGCATCACGCTGATTGGCGATGAACGCGAGCCAGCCTATTCACGCATGGCCATCCCCTACCTGCTGATGGGCAAGATCGATGAGTCGGGCACTTACCTGCGCCGAAGCCCCACACATTTTCAAGATTTGAAGATAAATCGGCTTCTAGCCCAGGTGCAGTCTGTGCAGGCAGCTACAAAAACTGTAGTTCTTGAGGGTGGCGAGACGCTGCAGTTTGACACCTTGCTGATCGCTACCGGCTCACACCCGGTGGTCCCACCGATTCCGGGGATTGACGCCGACGGGGTGCATCCGTGCTGGACACTGGCTGACGCGCGCGCCATTGCCGCGCTGGCCCAGCCCGGTGCGCGCGTGTTGCAGCTAGGTGCCGGCTTTATCGGCTGCATCATTCTGGAAGCGCTGGCGGCACGCGGCGTGCGCCTGACCGTGGTCGAGATGGGCGACCGCATGGTGCCGCGCATGATGGGCCCGGTGGCAGGCTCCATGATCCGCGATTGGGTGGAGTCCAAAGGCATCGAGGTGTTCACCAGCACCAAGCTTGAGTCGATTGAGCCGGGCAAGCCCCTGAACGTCAAACTCTCCAACGGCAAAACCATGCAAGCCGACCTGGTGATCAGCGCGGCGGGTGTGCGCCCAGCCATTCGTTTCATGCAGGATTCTGGCGTGTTATGCCTGCAAGGTGTGTTGACCAACGAACATCTGCAGACCAATGTGCCGGGCATTTTTGCCGCCGGTGACTGCGCCGAAGCTTTTGACAAGGTGTCTGGCACCACCATGGTCAGCGCTATCCAGCCCAATGCCTCGGAGCAGGCGCGCATCGCAGCGGTCAACATGGTGGCCTTTGCCAAGGGCCGCAGCACGGCTTACGCGCACCTCAAGGGCGTGACGCAAATCAACGTACTCGATACGCTGGGCCTGATCTCGGCCAGTTTTGGTGACTGGAAAGGTGTGGGTGGCGGCGAACATGTCGAGCTGACCGACCGAGCGGCTGGCAAACACCTGAGCCTGCAGTTCCGCGACGACGTGCTGGTGGGTTGCAATTGTGTCGGCTGGACGCAGCATGTGGGTGCCATGCGCGGCTTGGTCGAAGGCCAGATCAAGCTGGGGCCGTGGAAGGACATCCTCAAGAATGACCCGACCCGTCTGGCCGACGCTTACCTGGCATCGGCGCAAGGGCATGCCGACTGGTCGGGTGCGCATGACGCCCGGTGGCGTTAAAGTGCCGTGGCCATGAAAATCACGCTCAAGCTGTTTGCCTCGCTGACCGACTATTTACCTTCAGCGTCCAAATACACCAATATCGTTGAACTCGACATCGCGGCAGAAAGCACCATCGCCCAATTGGTCTCGCTGTACCGATTGCCAGAAAAACAGGTGCATCTGGTGCTAGTGAATGGCAGCTACATCGACCCCGGTCAGCGCGCCAGCCGCACGCTGGCCGAGGGTGATGTGCTGGCCATCTGGCCACCCATTGCGGGCGGCTGAAGCGCGGCTTATGTTATTAAATCTGGCTGTAGCCCTTATGGTATAAGCGTCCGGCGCTATCAAAATCATGCAGGCGTTTTACCCAGAATGCTTTGACCGCGAGATGGGTTGCACCGGCGCTGACTGGTTGAGCTGGCTGCCTGGTGCGATGGGAGACTGTCCGTGGACCCTGCAAGCCCAATCTGCTGACGTGTATCTTGGCGGCGGCAGTTTGCGCCTGACCTGGCAAGCGGCGCCGGCGCGGGTGATCGGGCTGATCAACATTCCGGTGCTGAAGGTGAGTTTTCGATTTGCCGGGCTTGACGATGCGCCGCGCCACGCCTTCATGAAACGCTTTGACCTGTACATGCAGCGCGGTGGCGGCTAAAACTCTGTCCAGAACACCTGCGCCAAGCCAGCGCAGCGCTTAAAAAAGCTGGCACAAGACGTCTTGCAGTCGCTGCCGTGATATCGGTTTGATCAGCACCGCATCGAACCCATTGGCTAGAAACCGCACGCTGTCCTCGGCGCTGGCATGGGCGGTGTAAGCGACGATCTTCAGGCCAAAAAAGCTCGGGTTGGCGCGTAATTGACGGCAAACCTCTTCACCATTTAAATCTGGCATGCTGATGTCGAGCATCAGCAGGTCCACCGGCGGATTGTTGGCCAACCATTGAAGTGCGGCCAAACCCCCGTCGGCCTCAAAAATCTCACAGCCCAATTTGGACAGAAACGCCTGGGCCAGCATGCGGTTGAGGTTGACATCGTCAACCACCAGCACCCGTTGTGGCACCCTTATGGCAGCCGTGCCGCCCATCTAGGTCGATTCCTTGCCATCTGAGGTGGGCAACTCGACATAAAACGTCGAGCCAACGCCCAGCGTTGATGTCAGGCCAATTTGTCCCCCCATGCCCTGAGTGAGTTCCTTGGCCAGGGTCAGCCCCAGACCACTGCCTTGCTGGCTGCGCGTGATGGACGATTCGCTCTGGCGGAATTTCTCAAAAATGAGCTGTTGGTCTTCTGGCCTGATACCAACGCCGGTGTCTTGCACTTCAATGCGCACCCGCTTGGCGTCAACACTGCTGGCGCGAACGGTGACGCTTCCTTTTTGGGTAAATTTGAGGGCATTGTTGGTCAGGTTCAGCACAATTTGACGCAAGCGCTGCGCATCGGCAAACACCGTCGGCGGCAAACCGCTCTCGATCAATTGAAGGTCAAGCGCCTTGTTTTGGGCATGGCCCTGTTGCTGCCGCACCACCTCGGTCAGCAAAGCAGGCAAGTCCACCGGCTCGAGCTCAAAGTCCATCCGTCCTGCTTCAATTTTGGCCAGATCGAGCACATCGGTCACCAGGCCCAGCAAATGCTGGCCACTGGTGCGAATGGTTTCGGCATAAACCCGTTGGGTCGGGTCTTCCAGATCCGACTCCAGCAATTCAGCAAACCCCAAAATGCCATTGAGCGGCGTGCGCAACTCATGCGACATGTTGGCCAGAAACTCGCTCTTCATGCGGTTGGCTTCCTCGGCCGCATGACGGGCATCGTCCAGACGTTGAAACGAGGTTTGCACCTCATCTGCCATGTGGTTGAACGATAAAGCCAGCTCGGCCATTTCGTCCTTGCCGCGCACTTGCAGGCGCTGCGACAGGTTGCCTTGCTGAAAGCTGTGAATGCCCTGGCTCATCTCGGTGATGCGTCGGGTCAGCGCACTGGCCATCCAGATGGCAATGGCAATCACCAGCACGATCATGATCAATGTGGACGCGGTGAGTCCAAAAGCGGTGCTGCTCAAACGCTCGTTGATGGTGCTGCGCAGGTCATCGCGCTCCTGTTTAAGTTTGCTGTCGGCGTTGGCAATCAGGGCGTCAATGCGCTGACCCGATTCGGTCGCCGCCTTGTGGAAATCGTCCACATTGGCACCGACCGTGACATAACCAAAACCGCGTTTGCTGGCCGCATATTGGCCGGTGTAATACGGAATGGTGGCGGCGGTGGTCAGCTTCCACAGTCCCGAGAAAAAGATGGCGAATGAGCCTGACCCGCCATGTTCGGTCAGGGCGTCCCAGCCGTGGCACTGGGGCGAAAAGTTTAGGTAGCGGCAGTCCAGCGCCACACTGCCCGACTTGCCGGACTCTGGCGCCGGTTTGCGTTTGAGTGACTGGTCCTGGAACGGCGCCACGGTGGGTTGAAACTCATGCCAGGGCTTGCCACTGGCCTGCCACGCCGCCCACAGTTCGGTGTCCATCCAGGGCGCCGCTGGATGGCCGGTCTGCGGGTCATACCCGACAATGAAATAGTCGCGCGGGTGGGCGATTGATCGGCTTTTGGCGTCCCAGATAAACGCGTAGTTGCCTGAGGCCGGGTCGGCAATCGGTGCAAAACGGTCAGGCGTCGGGCGCACCTTGTTGGTAAATGCCGCCAGGTGGGCGTGGTCCAGCGCCAGCGTCACATAGCCCACCACTTTGCCGGCTTTCTCGACCGGTGTGGCCCAGCGCACAATGCCGCGAAAACGCTTGCCCAGTGGGTTTTCAAGCCCGGCGTAGCCAGAAGCCTCTGGGGTAAAGGGTTTGTTGAGTTCGGCAGCGCGTGCCGGCGTGTAGGGGCCAATCCACTGGGTGGGCACATAGGGGCCAATCACTTCAGAGACATAAACTTCTCCAGGCTTGAGCGCTTTCAGGGCTGGCCAATAGGTTTCGGCCTTGACAAAGGTGTTGTCGCGCTGGCTCACATCACGCAGGCCCGGCGTGAGCAGCTTGCCTTGCTGCACCTTGACCTTTTCCATGCCGCTGGCATCGACATAGGTCATTTCCAGAAACAGCGGCCGCGCTGCCGACAGTCCGTAATTTTCGGGCGCACGGGTGTGAAAGTCTTTGGCGTTGTCAGGCAGCGGCGGGCGCACCGGGTTGTCGGCCTGAAAGGGCTCTGCCGCTGTCCAGCCTTTGCCATCGGCGGTTGGCAGGTATTTGCCGTGCTCGGTCACCTCACGCACCCGGCGGCTGATGAAACGCTGGTAGCTGGCTTCCGAGGGCTCCAGGGTCGACGCCAACAGCACGTCCTTGTCGCGGTCATAAAGAAAATCGGCCACCTCGCGGGCCAGATCGGTGGTGAGCGCTTCAATGGCCTCGCGCGAGCGTTCGTCCAGCGCGCGCACAGCGTCCTGGGTGGCGGTTTTTCCGGTTTGCTGCTGGGTCACGCGCATGGCGTCGGCCATCTGGACGGCGCGGGTGGACACACCGTCGCCCAACTCTTGCATGGCATGCCAGGCGTACCAGGCCAACAGTACCAACGGCACCACCTTGATGGCGATAAAAATGCCGATCAGCTTGGTGCGAATGCCCATTCGATCAAAATACTGCAAGGCTTTTTCCATGCGACCTCAGGATGAATAGTCGCGAATATAACTCACCCCAATGGGCAGGCAGGACAAGCCAGCACGCCAGTGACGTTGATCCGCGACACCTGGGAAATGCGCTTGCAAAACGCAATTGCGAAAGTGGGTGCCATCAGCCATCCACATGATCAAGTGCAACAAAGCCTCAGACACATTGAGCTTAACGCGGTGCGCCGTATCATTGATGCATGCGTTATTTGCTGATCGCCCTCATGATTGCCCTGCTGCCAGTGCGTGCCTGGCCCGGGGATTCCATGGCGATGCACACGCTGGCTCGCTCTGCACAAACTATTGAAATGGTAGCTATCAGCGCACATTCAGCAAGGGCTGAAGGCACTTTTGACTCAGATTCAAGTGCCTTGCCGCTGCCCTGCCACGAAGCAGCTGCGGCAGTGGACCAGGCGTCACCCGCAGCGTCAACCGACCCTTGCGACCACGCCGACTGTGCCCAGTGCACGTTGTGTACCTTGTGCCAGGTTTGCCACAGCATGGTCCTGATGCTGGGCAGCCCACCCCTGCCGCTGCTGGCACTGTCCACACCGTTGGCGCATGGCGATCAAACCCTGTTGGCCAGCATGTCCCGTGCACCCCAACTAAAGCCCCCCATTTCCTGAACGCAACGCCCGAGGTCCGTCTGTTGACGGGCCATTTGATGTCGTTGAAACGTTCAGGAGAATGCTTTGAGAAAAACTTTATTGGCTGCCCTGCTGGCAGCGTGCATGCCGCATGGCTTGCTGGCGCAACCCCGGTCTGGCGACCCTGCGGCACCGATCGCGGCGGTGCCTTACCCATCGGCACGGGTCAGCGCGCAACAGGTGCCACCCGGCACCGAGGTCAACCTGGCCGACTGGATGCAGGCCAACGCCGACGTGGGCCGCAACCCACGCGGTCACATCGACGTTTTGAAATGGGAGGCTGCTAACCCAGCGCCCGGCCAAGCCCTTGAGACGTCGCCTGCCGCCATACCCTTGACTCCCTCGCAGGCCGTGGCCCTGGCACTGCGACACCAGCCTGGCCTGATTGCCCCACCCCAAGCCAGTGCACTGGCGCGCGCGCACATTGACGCCCGTGTGCTTGCGCTGACCCACAGCGTGCAGCGCGCCTGGGTGAACGCCGTGGCTGCCCGCCAAACCGAGTCCTATCTGCGTCAAGTGACCCAGGCCGCGCAGACGGGTGTTGAATTGGGCCAGCGCATGGCCCGGGTCGGTAACTGGAGCAAGATGCAACTGCTGCAAGAACAGCTGGTGTTATCTGGCGCTGTGAGCCAACTGGCGCTGGCGCAGCAAACGTCATTCAGCGACACTGAAGACCTGGTGCGTCTGCTGGGCCTGTGGGGCAACGCCACGCAACTGGTCTTGCCTGCGCAATTGCCCAACCTTCCGGCCACGGAGATCAACACCCCGGATCTGGAAGCCGCTGCGCTGCGCCACCAGCCTGAGCTGGCCCTTGCCCGAATTGAAGCCGAGCAAGCCGCAGCGGGCGTGACCGAACTTCACTGGCGGCAGTGGCAGCAGGCGCTAGACGCTTCCTTGCAAGATGCCCGGCGCCCAGCAGATGCCGAGTTGGGTCAGCGCAGCACCGCACCGATCTTGGACCCCCGGCACGTGCCCCTGACCCATGCGCTGGAGCGTGCCGTTCATGCGCAGTCACAGGCCCACACCCTGGCCGTGAATACCCGCAGTCAGGCGCGCGAAGCCTGGTTTCGCTGGCGCACCGCATTGGACATGGCACAGCATCAGCGCGACGCCGCAAACCTGGCCGCTGCCCTGCAAGACGAAACCCAACTGCGCTACAACGGCATGTTGCAAAGCACCTGGGACCTGCTGGCCAGCGCCCGCGCCCGCCTGCAAAGCGAGCTTGCTGCCAGCCAAGCCCAGCGCGACGCCTGGCTGGCCTACCTTGACCTGCAAGCGGTGCAGAGCGGGGCAGTTGTCGCCTTTTCATCCACCTCCAGTGCTGCGGGCAGTGCCCCAGCCGCCAACCCAGGCCATTGAATATGAACCGACGCAACTTTTTTCAAGGGGCCACTCTGGGCGCCGTAGTGGCCGGCAGCGTTGGCCGTGTGGCAATGGCCGCAATACCTGAGCCAGTCACCATGACCAACGCCAACACCGCACCCCCGCTGGTGCCTGGCACCGGTCGCCCGTACAACCCGGTGGTCACGCTCAATGGCTGGACCTGCCCCTGGCGCATGCGCGACGGGGTCAAGGAATTTCACCTGGTGGCCGAACCGGTGGTGCGCGAAATCGCCCCTGGCATGAAAGCCACCCTGTGGGGCTACAACGGCCAAAGCCCCGGCCCCACCATTGAGGTGGTGGAAGGCGACCGGGTGCGCATTTTTCTCACCAACAAGCTGCCCGAGCACACCACCATGCACTGGCACGGTCAGCGCCTGCCCAACGGCATGGACGGTGTGGGCGGGCTGACCCAGCCACAAATCCCGGTCGGCAAAACCTTTTTCTACGAGTTTGAGGCGCGCCGCCCCGGCACCTTCATGTACCACCCGCACGCCGACGAAATGACGCAGATGGCCATGGGCATGATGGGCTTTTGGGTGACGCACCCCAAGGCCCGGCACCCACTGATCAACGAGGTGCAGCGCGACTTTTGTTTTCTGCTCAACGCCTATGACGTGGAGCCCGGTGCCAGCACCCCCAAGCCCAACACCATGCTCGACTTCAACCTGTGGACCTGGAACAGCCGCGCTTTCCCCGGCATTGACACCCTCAACGTGCGCCTGGGCGACAAGGTGCGCATTCGGGTGGGCAACCTGACCATGACCAACCACCCGATTCACCTGCACGGCCATGAATTTGTGGTCAGTGGCAGCGACGGCGGGCCCTGGCCGCTGGCCGCACGCTGCCCGGAGGTCACCACCGATGTGGCGGTGGGCCAGATGCGCCAGCTCGAATTTTTGGCTGACGAAGAAGGCGACTGGGCTTTTCACTGCCACAAGAGCCATCACACCATGAACCCCATGGGCCACAGTGTGCCCAACCTGATTGGTGTGGACCACCGTGGCTTGCTGGGCAAGATTCAGCGTGCCGCCCCAGACTACATGGTCATGGGTGAGCGCGGCATGGCCGACATGGGTGAGATGAGCATGCCCCTGCCCGACAACACCCTGCCGATGATGACCGGCACCGGCCCCTATGGCCCGATCGAGATGGGCGGCATGTTCACCACCCTGAAGGTGCGGCAAAACCAGAAACATGGGGATTACAGCGACCCGGGCTGGTTCAAGCAGCCCGCTGGCACGCGGGCCTATGAGTGGACAGGCAAGCTGCCACCCACCTACAGCGACCTGCTACCCGCGACCCGTGCCCAAACCACCGCCACGGCCCAAGACAGGGCCACCAGCGCGCCCGAACTGCGGGTCAAGAAACCGGGAGGCAGTCAACACGATCATTGACGACGCTAATAATGTGATCAAAACAATAGCTGCCAGCGCTTTATCAATAAGGGCTGGAGCCACTTTTTACTATAAATCTGATTGAAGACTGAATGCTCAATTCTCCAACCCATCACCCACCAAGGACAACCCCATGCAAAGACCTACCCTGACTCAATCCACCATCGCCTTTCTAAACAACATCGCACGGCACACCACCCTGTTGCACTTGTCAACCTGCCTTCTAGCTGCTCTGATGTTTTCAACCAGCCATGCCACTGCCCAAACCGCCGCCCCAAGCACCCTCACCAGCACAGCAACAGCTGCCATGAGTGAGGCCGAAGTGCGCAAGGTCGATGTGGGTGCCGGCAAGATCACGCTCAAACACGGCGACATCAAGAACCTCGACATGCCACCCATGAGCATGGTGTTCCAGGTCAAAGACCCGGCCCTGCTGACTTTGGTGAAGGCTGGCGACAAGGTTTGGTTCACTGCCGACAGAATCAACGGCGCCTACACCGTGCTGACGCTGGAGCGTATTCCCTGACCCGGCCAGGCGCGAATCTGGAAAATTTATGAGAAATTGACCACCAGCGTTGATTGGACCTGCGCTGGCAGCTATTAAATTTGACAAAAATACTTGGCGCAATCGCCAGCGGCATTACCCCAGTGTGTCGCACCATCGTCCTGCGTGGTGTTGCGACTGGCAGCACCGATGCTGCGCAGGTTGGTTTTTCTGTCCGTTATCCGCATGGGTGCTGTGTCTAGAGCCGAAGCAGTGTATGACCGCCATTGCGCCAATATGCCGAGCCACTTTGTCCGCACTCAAAGCACCGGGGCTGTCTGCCTGCAGAAAAATACGCAGCACCATCCAGGTCAGCACAGCACCGATGCGTTGCCTGAAGTACGCTAAGCGGAATCAGAAGCCGCCCTTTTCCTTGGCGTCTTGGTATTTTTGCTTCGCTTTTGCGTCCTTTTTGCTGCTCTTGTATTCGTCTGCAGCTTTTTTGGCTTTTTCCATTCTCTCGTTGTGTTCGCGTTCTGCTTTTCTTGCTGCGCCGGCATTGACGCTTTGCTTATCGCGCTTAGCTTCACTTTTCTCTCTGACACCGGGTGCTTGTGCGTTCACGGCACTCGCGAATACGGCCACAGCCAAAGTAGCCATAACAACCGACAAGCGGAATTTCGACTTGTTCATGGTATATCCTTTCTTTGGGTAATTCACCTGACATCAATGTCATCGTCAAACGCGGCAGGGTGGTCAGCGTTTACGCATCCAAAATACAGACAACCTGCGCGCGCTGGATTTTGACCAAGCACTTCTGCCGCCAGTCATTTGGCAGGCAGGAAATAACCTTAGCACCTGTTACCCCGTTACACATTGACCTAAATCAGACGGAAAAACATTGCGAATACATGGGGCCAAAAGCCGCGCTTTGTGTTCGCCCTTGATCCACCTGATACACCCGGTTTGGTTGCGGCGTCTATCGCGTTGGCATCAAGCACTACAACAAAAACCACTGCATGACCCTTGGTTTTGGTTGGCCATTCCAGAAACCAAGGCCAGCAAGCATTCAAACGAGGCTCGCGTTATCATGACGGCTGGCCGCGCGCCCACAGGCTGGCATCGTCAGCTTCTGCGCATTCCCCGCTTCTTATAGCTTCACTGATTCCTGTGCGTCTCAATTCCATCAAGTTATCCGGCTTCAAGTCGTTTGCCGAGCCCACCAACTTTTTGCTGCCGGGTCAATTGGTCGGGGTGGTAGGGCCCAACGGTTGTGGCAAATCGAACATCATGGACGCGGTGCGCTGGGTGCTGGGCGAGTCCAAGGCGTCCGAGCTGCGAGGCGAGTCGATGCAGGACGTGATCTTTAACGGCACCAACACCCGCAAACCGTCCAGCCGCGCCAGCGTCGAGCTGGTGTTTGACAACGACGACCACCGTGCCGGCGGCCAGTGGAGCCAGTTTGCCGAAATCGCCGTCAAGCGCGTGCTGACCCGCGACGGCACCAGCAGCTACTACATCAACAACCAGCCGGTGCGCCGCCGCGATGTCCAGGACGTTTTTCTCGGTACGGGCCTGGGGCCACGGGCTTACGCCATCATTGGCCAGGGCACCATCAGCCGCATCATCGAGAGCCGGCCCGAAGAACTGCGCCTGTTTCTGGAAGAAGCCGCCGGCGTGTCCAAATACAAAGAACGCCGCCGCGAAACCGAAAACCGCCTGAGCGACACGCGCGAAAACCTGACCCGGGTCGAAGACATTTTGCGTGAACTCAATGCCAATCTGGACCGGCTGGAAAAGCAGGCCGAGGTGGCAAAAAAATATCATTTACTGTCTGAGTCCTCGTCACTCAAGCAAAGTCAACTATGGTTTTTGAAGCGATCTGAATCTGAAACCGACCAGAACCGGGTCAAAACCGAGGCGCAAGCTGCGGTAAATGCGCTAGAGGCCCGCCTGGCCGACCTGCGCCACGTCGAGGCCGAGCTTGAAACCGTGCGCCAGGCCCACTATGCTGCCGGCGACCAGGTCAATCAGGCCCAGGGCAAGTTATACGAAGCCAGCGCCGAGGTCGGGCGCCTGGAAGCCGAGATCCGATACGTGGTCGAGGGACGCCAGCGGGTTGAGCTGCGTCTGTTGGCGCTCAGCGAGCAATCCGGCCAATGGGCCACGCGCAGCCAGGACGCCCACACCGAACTTGACAAGCTCTCGGAGCAGGAGTTGCTGGGTGAAGAAAAAACCGAGTTGCTGGCCGCCCAAGTGCAAGACCAGGCCGAACAACTGCCCGAGCTTGAAGAAAACTTGCGCGCCACACAGCGCGCAGCCAACGAACAACGCGCCAGCGTGGCCCAGGTGCAGCAGCAGATTGGTGTGCTGGCCGCCGAGCAGCGCAGCATCAGCGAGCAGTCGCGCCAGTTGGGCACGCGCCGCGAGCGCCTGCTGCAAGACCGCCAGGCCCTGTCAGCACCCGATGAGACCCGCCTGGCAAGCCAGCAAGACCAGCTTGTACAAGCACAAGAAGCTGCCGACGTGGCCCAGGCGCGCCAGGCTGAGTTGCAACACAGTGCACCGGCGCTGGATGAAAGCCGCCGCCAGCAGCAGCAGCTGGTGAACGTCGAATCGGCCCGGCTGGCCGATTTTTCAGCCCGGCTGGATGCGCTCAGGGCCTTGCAGGAACGCGTCAAGACCGACGGCAAGCTGCAGCCCTGGCTGCAAAAACACGGGCTTGACCATCTTCAGGGCCTGTGGAGCCGTCTGCACATTGAGCAAGGCTGGGAAAACGCACTAGAAGGCGCACTGCGTGAGCGCCTGGGTGCCCTTGAAGTCAGCCGGCTTGACATGGTGCGCGCCTTTGCGCTGGACGTGCCCGCTGCCAAACTGGCGTTTTACAGCCCATCGGTGGCCAGCGCAGTGACGCCAGCGGCGACGTTGCCGCGCCTGTCAGACCTGTTGCGCGTGTTTGAATCTGGCCAAAAGGCTGTGCTCGACGACTGGCTGCAAGGCTGCTACACCGCCGCCAGCCTTGAAGACGCGCTGGCCAGCCGCGACCAGTTACAAGCTGGTGAGCTGATTTACGTCAAGGCCGGTCACGCTGTAGCCCGCCACAGCGTGAGCTTTTATGCGCCGGATTCCGAGCAGGCCGGCTTGCTGGCCCGCGCCCAGGAGATTGAAAACCTTGAAAAGCAGTTGCGCGCGCAGGTATTGATCACGGACGAGTCGCGTGCAGCGCTGGTGCGCAGCGAAGCCGCCTACGCCGACCTGTCGCAGCGCCTGGTGAGCGCCCGCCGAGATGCCACCGAAGCGCAGGCCCGCGCCCACACCCTGCAGGTAGACACCCTGCGTTTGACCCAGGCCGCCGATCAGGCGCGCCAGCGCAGCGCCCAGATTGCTGAGGACCTGGCCGAGGTGGACGCCCAGCTCGAAGACCTGCAAGAACGCCGGGTCACCGCCGAGGCACGTTTTGAAGAGCTCGACATGCAGCTGGCTGATACCCAAGAGCGCCACGCCCAGCTTGACGACTTGGTGATCAGCGCCGAGCGTAAACTGGCCGAATGCCGCGAGCAGCAGCGCCGCCTGGAGCGTCAGGCGCAGGAAGCCACCTTTTCCATGCGCAGCCTGGGCGCGCGCCGGGCCGAGCTTTCACGTGCTATAGAAACAGCAGCGCAACAGGCAGATTCCATAAGGGCTGAAAGCCAAAAAGCCCATGAAGAATTGGCCCGGCTCAATGACGCCGCAGCACAAGGCGGTCTGCAACAGGCGCTGGCCGTCAAGCTCGAACGTGAAAAACATTTGGGTGCACAGCGCAGCCAGTACGACGACCTGACCGCCAAGCTTCGCGCCAGCGACGAGCGCCGCTTGCAGCTTGAGCGCGAGCTGGACCCGCTGCGTGCACGCATCACCGAATTTCAGCTCAAGGAGCAAGCCGCCCGGCTCGGCTTTGAGCAATACACCCAGTTGCTGGCGGACGCCAAGGCCGATCTGGACGTGCTGGCCGCCAGCGTGGCTGATGGTTCGGTGCGCCTGGCAGGCCTGCAGGCCGAGATTGACCGGCTCAACCGTGACCTTGCAGCGCTGGGGGCGGTCAACCTGGCCGCACTGGACGAATTGGCCGTGGCCAGCGAGCGCAAGTCGTTTCTGGATGCCCAGAGCGCTGACCTGGTCGAAGCCATGACCACGCTGGAAGACGCCATCAAAAAGATTGACGGCGAAACCCGCCAATTGCTATCGGGCACCTTCAACACCGTCAACGAGCACTTTGGCAAGATGTTCCCCGAGCTGTTTGGCGGCGGCAACGCACGCCTGGTGATCACCGGTGACGAAATTCTGGACTCTGGCGTACAGGTCATCGCCCAGCCGCCGGGTAAGAAGAACCAGAGCATTGCCCTGCTGTCGGGTGGCGAAAAGGCGCTGACGGCGATTGCGCTGGTGTTTGCCATCTTCCAGCTCAACCCGGCACCGTTTTGCCTGCTCGACGAGGTCGATGCGCCGCTGGACGATGCCAACACCGAGCGTTATGCCAAACTGGTGTCGAGCATGAGCCGCGAGACCCAGTTTTTGTTCATCAGCCACAACAAGATCGCGATGGAGATGGCTGAGCAGCTGATTGGTGTCACGATGCAGGAACAAGGGGTTTCGCGTATCGTGGCGGTTGACATGGACGCGGCCTTGAACCTGGCCGAACAGGAGGTATGACGATGAGTCCGTTGCAAATGGGTTTGGCCGCGCTGGGCTGTGCGCTGCTGTTGGCCATGCTGGCCTACTACCTATGGCTGGCCACCAAAAATCGACCGCGCAAGCCGTTCACTGGCAGCGTCGATGGCCGCGGTTTTGTGGCCCAGGAGCCCACGCTGGAGACCGATGGTTTTGAGGGCGGCGATTTTGCGATTCCGGTACCCGAGAAAAAGCCTGGCCTGGACGCCCTGATTGATGTGATCGCTCCGATTGGGCTGGAAGCCCAGGTGTCGGGTGACGCGGTGCTGGCCGCGCTGCCGCCCACCCGGCGCGTGGGCAGCAAGCCGTTTGCCGTGGAAGGGCTCAACGCCACCAGCGAGCGCTGGGAAGCCCCGGTGGCAGGCCAGCGCTACAGCCAGTTGCAGGCTGGCGTGCAATTGGCCAACCGGGCTGGAGCGCTCAATGACATCGAGTTTTCAGAATTTGTCATGAAAACCCAGAGCTTTTGTGATGCGTTGGGGGGCACGCCCGACTTTCCCGAGATGCGCCACGAAATCAACCGCGCCCGCGAACTCGACCAGTTTGCCAACGACCACGATGCCCAGTTGGGTTTTGTGCTACGAGCCAGACGCGCCGCCTGGAGCCCCAGCTACATCCAGCAAATGGCGGCGCGACTGGGGTTTGTGCTGGGTTCGACCGCCGGGCGCATGGTGGTGCCAGCCAGCCTGGCCGGGGCTGCGCCGGTGCTGAGTCTGGGTTTTGACACCCAGGCCGCGCTGGCCGATGACCCGACCCTGTCGGCCCTGCGCGAACTGACCCTGAGCCTGGATGTGGCCCAGGTCAACCGCGGCGAAAACGCCTTTGCCCGCATGCGCGAGATTGCCGCGGCCATGGCGCGTGACATGGACGGTGTGGTGGCCGATGACAACGGTATGCCACTGCCCTCAGACGCCATGGAAGTGATTGCCGGCGAACTCGAACGTTTGTACGACACGCTGGACCAGCACGAGCTGTCAGCCGGCTCCAACTTGGCGCGGCGCCTGTTTTCCTGAGGACGTCACCCGTGACCACCCCCGACTTGTTTGCCGGTTTGATTGCCAAGTTGCCGGACGACGCCGAGCGCATCACCGCGCTGCGCCAGACCCTGCACGCCCATGCCCATCGCTACTATGTGCTAGACGAGCCCAGCGTGCCCGATGCCGAATACGACCGGCTGTTTCGGGAACTGCAGGCGCTGGAAGCGCGTTACCCCGAACTGATGTCACCCGACTCGCCCACACAGCGGGTGGGAGGCCAGGCGCTTGAGCAGTTTGCGCCGGTGCGCCACGCCGTGCCCATGCTCAGCATCCGCACCGAGACCGACACCCAGGCCAGCGGCGCTGAAAATTTTGACGCCCGCATCCGCCGCGAGCTGGCCCTTACCGATGGGGACGCGTCAGTGGTCTATGTGGCCGAGCCCAAGTTTGATGGCCTGGCCATGAGCCTGCGCTACGAACATGGCACTTTGGTACAGGCCGCCACCCGGGGTGATGGCGAAACCGGTGAGGACGTGACACAAAACATCCGCACCATTGGCCAGATTCCGCTCAAGCTGCCCGCTGATGCCCCGCCGGTGCTGGAGGTGCGCGGCGAGGTTTACATGCGCCGCGATGACTTTGAGACCCTGAATGAGCGCCAGCGCCAGAAGATCGCCGCCGGCATCAAGGGCGAAAAAACCTTTGTCAACCCGCGCAATGCCGCAGCTGGTGCCGTGCGCCAGCTCGACCCGGCCATTGCCGGCCAGCGCCCCTTGAGCTTTTTTGCCTATGGCCTGGGTGAGGTCACACCAGCATCAGCAGGCGGCCCAGAGTTCAGCAGCCATTTTGACCTGTTGCAGACCTTGAAAATATGGGGTTTTCCGGTCTCATCCCTTATAGGACGTGCGCAAGGCGCTACAGAGTTGGTAGCGTACTATGAAGCCATAGGCAAACAGCGCGACGCGCTGGGGTTTGACATTGACGGCGTGGTTTACAAGGTGGACAGCCTGGCGCTACAGCAACGGCTGGGTTTTGTCAGCCGCGAGCCGCGCTGGGCGGTGGCGCACAAGTTTCCAGCACAAGAGATGCTGACCACCGTGCTGGCGATTGACGTGCAGGTGGGCCGTACTGGCAAGCTTACGCCAGTGGCCAAGCTGGCGCCGGTGTTTGTGGGTGGTGTCACCGTGACCAACGCCACCCTGCACAACGAAGACGAAGCCCGGCGCAAGGATGTGCGGGTAGGCGACACGGTGATCGTGCGCCGCGCGGGTGATGTGATTCCCGAGGTGGTAAGTGTGGTGCTGCCGTCAATTCCCCTGGCCAGCGCTACGACGACTGCTGCTACGCCAGATGGGGAGCCGCTACCAATGCAGCCTCAGCGCGGTGTCCTCTTTGCCATGCCCAAGACCTGCCCGGTGTGCGCCAGTGTGGCGCTGCGTGAAGAGGGCGAGGCCGACTACCGCTGCACCGGCGGGCTGTTTTGCAGCGCCCAGCGCAAGCAGGCCATGCTGCATTTTGCCCAGCGCCGTGCGGTGGAGGTGGAAGGGCTGGGCGACAAACTGGTGGACCAGTTGGTGGACGCAGGCATCGTCCACACCCTGCCCGACCTGTACCGCCTGGGCCTGACGGCGCTGGCCAATCTGGACAGAATGGCCGACAAGTCGGCGTTGAATCTGCTGGATGCGCTACAAAAATCAAAGCAGACCACGCTGCCACGTTTTTTGTTTGGCCTGGGCATTCGGCATGTGGGCGAAGCCACCGCCAAGGAACTGGCGCGGCATTTTGGCAAGCTTGATGCCGTCATGGACGCGACCGAGACGCAACTGCTCGAAGTGGCCGATGTGGGCCCGATTGTGGCCAAGAGTCTGCGCACCTTTTTTGACCAGCCGCATAACCGCGAGGTGGTAGAGCAGTTGCGCGCCTGTGGCGTGACCTGGCCTGAGGGCGAACCGGCAGCGCGCACGCCGACACCCTTGTCTGGTGTGACGTTTGTGCTGACCGGCACCCTGCCCACGCTGGAGCGCGAGGCGGCCAAGGCCTTGATCGAGGCAGCAGGCGGCAAGGTGGCAGGCTCAGTCAGCAAAAAAACCAGTTATGTGGTGGCCGGGGCCGAGGCCGGCAGCAAACTTGACAAGGCGCTGGCACTGGGTGTGCCGGTTCTCGATGAGGCTGGGCTGCTGGCGCTGCTGCAAGGCGATCCGCCGCCGCCGCAAGTCTGACGACTTTGGCCCTGACGGTGCACCCTGATTAATCCAGCAGCAGCATCAGAATCGGCGTCAGGTCACCCTTGCGCACGACGCGTGTCAATGCCCCAGACGCACTGCTGGTGCCCGCCGTGCTGGTGGCACTGACCGTACACAGGTAACTGACACCGTTGACAAGGCCGGTGACTGTGAGCGGAGACGTGGTGCCGGAGACGCTGACCGGCGTGCCGCCGGTTGGCGTACAGGTGGCGGTGTAGCTGTCAATGTCGGTGCCGTTGTCGCTGGCCGGCGGAGTGAAATAGACCCGCATGCCCTGGTCGATCGGTTGCAGGCGCACCAGCGTGGGAGGGTCGGGCGGCGGCCAGGTCACCAGCACCGTCTGTGGCGAAATGCCCGACTTGCCGTCGCCCAGTTGCCCCATGTTGTTCACGCCCCAACAGGTGATGCCACCGCTGGCCAGAGCGCAGGTGAAAAAGCTGCTCGCCACGACCTTGTCCACGCCGGTGTCGGCCAGGGTGACAGGCAGCGGCTCCTGGTAGGTGTCGGCATCGGTGACCTGCCCGAATCCGTTTGCACCCCAGCACCGCAGCGAACGATTGGCATCGGTGCCGACAATGGCGCAAGTATGTTCCCTGCCAGCTGAAATGGCCGTGGCGCCGTAAAGGCCTTGGACATTCGTGGGCACTTTGGGGTGGACATTGATTGTGCCGTCGCCAATTTGGCCGCTGTTGTTATAGCCCCAGCATTTCGTAACACTGTCAAAGGGGGGGGTTGCTTTGGCGACGAGGCAGGTGTGGAAGCCCCCGGCCGCGATGGCCAACGTGGCGTTCGAAAAAACCTCTACCGGCGTGAGCCGGTCGGTGGTGTTGTTGTCGCCAATCTGGCCCCAGTTGTTCAAACCCCAGCATTTCACCTGGGTGCCGTCACGAGCGGGAACGATGATGGCGCAGGTATGGTATTTGCCAGCGGTGATGGCGGTGGCCTTTTCGGCGATGACAACCTGCGGCATGGAAGCGGGCGTGGTGTTGCCGGTGCCGAGCTGGCCCCCACAGGTTGTCACCCCAGCACGAAACCTGCCCGCCTTTGAGCGCGCAGGTGTGTTCGCTGCCGGCGGCAATCGCGGTGACACCAGTGGTCAGCCCCGCCACGTTCACGGGGGTGGTTTGCGGGGTGGCTGGCCCGCCGCTGCCGAGTTGGCCCCGGGCGTTGCTGCCCCAGCACTTGACCGCCCCGGCGACGATGGCACAACTGTGTTCGCCGCCCGCAGCCACTGCCGTGGCCCCGGATACCAGGCCGCTGACGCCAACCGGCGTGGCGCGCGCAAGGGTGGTGCCGTCGCCGAGTTGGCCGGACGGATTGTGGCCCCAGCATTTCACCGCGCCATTCACCACGGCACAGCCATGGTCCTGGCGGCTGCTGATGGCCGTGGCATTGGCACCGACGGGTATCGCCACCACATGCACCGGCTGGGCTTCGGTCACGCCGTTGCCCAACTGGCCGGATAGGTTGGAGCCCCAGCACTTGACCGCCCCGGCAACGATGGCACAGCTAAACTCCGCGCCAGCCGCCAGAGCCGAGGCGCCGCTCACGGTGCTGGTCTGCGGCACGGTGCGGTAGTCAAACTCTGTGAGCGTTCCGATGCCGAGTTGTCCACGATAATTCTGGCCCCAGCACTGCGTACTGCCGTTGTTGATGATGGCACAGGTGTGATATTGGCCGGTGGCCACTGCGGTGACGCTGCCGGACAGCCCCTGGGTTGCTGTCGGCACGAGAGATTGGGTCTGGTTGCCGGTACCGAGTTCGCCATGGCTGTTATTCCCCCAGCAATTGAGTGTGCCGGCAACGATGGCGCAACTGTGAAAAACGCCCATGGTGATGAATGAGGCCCCGCTGGGGATGATGGTTGCTGGCAACAGCCGATCGTTGTTGTCGCCGGTACCGAGTTGTCCTGACGAGTTCAAGCCCCAGCACTGCACCGCGCCGCCGCCCACAATGGCACAGGTCTGCCCTTTGGCGGCGGCTGCAATAGCCGTGGCACCGCTGGGAATGGCGGTGAAAGGTGTTGCCACCACGGTGCTCGAACTGCCATTGCCAACCTGCCCGTACTTATTGGCCCCCCAGCACTTGACGGCCCCGCCGACAAGTGCGCAGGTATGCGAATAGCTGACCGCAACGGCCGTGGCACCGGTGATGCCGGGCACCGTGAACGGCACCAGGCTGGGGTTCATGCTGCCTGGCCCCAGTTGGCCATAGTCGTTTTGCCCCCAACACTTGACCAGGCCGGCATCGATGGCGCAACTGTGTTGGTAGCCGACCGCGATGGCCGTCGCCTGCCCGATGCCGGAGACCGGCTTGGCAAGCTCCCGCGCCGTGGTGCTGCCATCGCCCAACTGGCCGGCTTGGTTCGTTCCCCAGCAAAGCACGGTGCCGGTGGCGGTCAGCGCGCAGGAGTAGTCGTAGCCGGCGGCGATCTGCACGACACCGGTAAGTGGCTGGCTGGCGTGGGCGGGCACGGCGGCTAGCAGCGTGACGACCAGCGCCAACAGATTTCGAAAGGTAAGAAAGTTGCTCATGGCGGGATGCCTCCTAATCCAGCAGCAACATCAGAATCGGTGTCAGGTCACCCTTGCGCACGACGCGTGTCATCGCCCCAGACGCACTGCTGGTGCCCGCCGTGCTGGTGGCACTGACCGTACACAGGTAACTGACACCGTTGACAAGGCCGGTGACTGTGAGCGGCGAGGTGGTGCCAGTAAGACTGACCGGCGTGCCACCGGTTGGCGTACAGGTGGCGGTGTAGCTGTCGATGTCGGTGCCGTTGTCGCTGGCCGGCGGAGTGAAATAGACCCGCATGCCCTGGTCAATCGGCTGCAGGCGCACCAGCGTGGGTGGGTCGGGCGGCGGCCATGTCACCAGCACCGTCTGTGGCGAAATGCCCGACTTGCCGTCGCCCAGTTGCCCCAAATAGTTCCAGCCCCAACAAGTGACACCACCGCTGGCCAGGGCACAGGTGTGATAACTGCTCGCCGCGACCTTGTCCACGCCGGTGTCGGCCAGGGTAACAGGCAGCGGCTCCCGGTCGGTGTCGGCATCGGTGACCTGTCCGAATGCGTTTAAACCCCAGCACCGCAGCGAACGATTGGTGCCGACAATGGCGCAAGTGTGTTCCCCGCCGACTGAAATGGCCGTGGCACCGTAAAGTCCTTGGACATTCGTGGGCACCTTGGGGTGGACATTGATTGTGCCGTCGCCAATTTGGCCTTTGTTGTTATAGCCCCAGCATTTGGTAACACTGTCAAAGGGCGGATTTACTTTGGCGATGAGACAGGTGTGGCTGCCCCCGGCGGCAATAGCGATAGTGTCGCTCGAAAAAACCTCTACCGGCGAGAGCCGGTCCGTGGTGCTGTTGTCGCCAATCTGGCCCCAATAGTTCAAACCCCAGCATTTCACCACCTTGGTAGGGTCGCGACCACCAAGACCGACGATGGCACAGGTATGGGCACCTCCGGCGGTGATGGCGGTGGCATTTTCAGTAATGACAACCTGCGGCATGGGGGCAGGTAAGGTGTTGCCGGTACCAATCTGGCCATACTGGTTGCTGCCCCAGCACGAGACCTGCCCGCCTTTGAGCGCGCAGGTGTGTTCGAAGCCGGCGGCAATGGCGGTGACACCAGTGGTCAGCCCCGCCACGTTCACGGGGTGGTTTGCGGGGTGGCTGGCCCGCCGCTGCCGAGTTGGCCCCGGGCGTTGCTGCCCCAGCACTTGACCGCTCCGGCGACGATGGCACAACTGTGTTCGCCGCCGGCGGCCACTGCCGTGGCCCCGGATACCAGGCCGCTGACCCCAACCGGCGTGGCGCGCGCAACGGTGGTGCCGTCGCCGAGTTGGCCCGACGGATTGTGGCCCCAGCATTTCACCGCGCCATTTACCACGGCACAGCCATGGTCATGGTGGCTGCTGATGGCCGTGGCATTGGCACCGACGGGTATCGCCACCACATGCGCCCGCTGGGCTTCGGTCACGCCGTTGCCCAACTGGCCGTAACGGTTAGAGCCCCAGCACTTGACCGCGCCGGCGACGATGGCACAGCTAAAGTAATCGCCAGCGGCCAGGGCCGAGGCACCGCTTACGGCGCTGGTCTGTGGCAGTGGGCGGAAGTCCCAGTCCGCGAGCGTGCCGATGCCGAGTTGTCCACGATTATTCTTACCCCAGCACTGCGTGCTACCGTTGTTGTTGATGGCACAGGTGTGTAATTGGCCGGTGGCCACCGTGGTGACGCTGCCGGACAGCCCCTGGGTTGCTGTCGGCACGAGAGATTGGGTCTTGTTGCCGGTACCGAGCTGACCTTCGACGTTAATCCCCCAGCACTTGAGTGTGCCGGCAACGATGGCGCAACTGTGACCTGAGCCAAGTGCGATGGCCGTGGCCCCGTTGGGGATGATGGTTGTCGGTGACAGCCGATGAGTCTCGTCGCCGGTACCAAGTTGTCCGGATTGGTTCCATCCCCAGCACTGCACCGCGCCGCCGCCAACAATGGCACAGGTCTGGCCATTTGCGGCGGCAATAGCCGTGGCCCCATTGGGAATGGTGCTGAAAGGTGTTGCCACCACGGTGCTCGAACTGCCATTGCCAACCTGCCCGTACATATTGGCCCCCCAGCACTTGACGGCCCCGCCGACAAGTGCGCAGGTATGCGAATAGCTGACCGCAACGGCCGTGGCACCGGTGATGCCGGGCACCGTGAACGGCACCAGGCTGGGGTTCATGCTGCCTGGCCCCAGTTGGCCATAGTCGTTTTGACCCCAACACTTGACCAGGCCGGCATCGACGGCGCAACTGTGTTGGTAGCCGACCGCGATGGCCGTTGCCTGCCCGATGCCGGAGACCGGCTTGGCAAGCTCCCGCGCCGTGGTGCTGCCATCGCCCAACTGGCCGGCTTGGTTCGTTCCCCAGCACAGCACGGTGCCGGTGGCGGTCAGCGCGCAGGCGTATTCATCACCGGCGGCGATCTGCACGACACCGGTAAGTGGCTGGCTGGCTTGGGCCGGACCAATCGCCAGCATGGCCAGCAGGGCAATAATCACGCGAAGAAGGTTCAGCAAATTTTTCATGGTCTGGATACGACGATGGTCAGGCGCAACCGTTATCGGCAACAAATGATGATTTCATTGGTATTCCTTGAACCAATCGTGCGTTACTGGCAAATGCCGTCGCCGCTGTGAATGCAGGCGGGAATGACAAGTTGCGCCGCGGCGGTGCGGTTATCGGCTGACCGTGCAATGAATGTCGAGACTGCTCCGCCCTCAGGGAAAGAAAAATTCGCGACGAAGACCGGATAACCCGTGCCCCACTGCTGTCCCCAGGCGCTCAGTGGAACTGCAGTGCCATCGCCTCGTTGCAGGGACATGGCGGCAACGGCGCTGTCTTGCGCGGTTATTTCTACCCACCAGACGCCGCGCCGGGTGACGCTGAACGCGGGCGCCCAATTGGCAGCGGAGATGGTCACCTGGGCACTGGCGGCTCGGGCTGGGTCGCTGAGACTGATGGCTGAAACGGTGCAGGTTCGCTCGGTCACTGGTGCCGTGTAATGGCCCTGAGAATCGATAGCGCCGCAGCCCGATTCCGGCACCGACCAGGCAACCCTTTTGTCGGATGAGCCAGTCACCAGCGCATTGAACCGGGCCTGGGCAAGCGGCTTGACCCAGGTATTGCCTTGCATCACCGATATGCCAACCGGCTGCGTCGCCTCAGGTTCAAGAAAACCCCGACGCAGCGCCTGCAACAGGAAATTTGGCTCGGCATGCGTCTTGACATAGCCCTGGTTGACGGTCCAGACAATGCTGCCGCCGTAGCCGTTGTTCCGGGAAAAGCGACCTTTCTCGACGATCGATTGCTCATCTTCAAAGCTGACATAGTGACAACCATGACGTTCCGGGTCGGGCAAGCTCAAGTAAGGCTGCAACGCCTGGTCGTCCCAATAGCGATCCAACTCCGAATAGGCCCCGTTGGTGCCAAACAATTCGGCCAGCGGCGAGTCATTGTCGCCACCGGCAATGCTCACACCAGATTCCGTGCTCTGGTTCGGGCCAGTGATGCCGCCGGTGTAGCAGGTGGCGTAGAACGGGATGCCCATGCCCAATTTGGCCTTGGGAATGCCCGCCGCAGCATAAAGCTTCAGGGATTCTGCGATGCTCACTGGCGTGGCTGGCTTGACACCCGATAAAGGCGCGTTGTGCCAGGACAGCCAGCCAGCACCGGCCCAAGACGTAGCCGGGTAGTAAGACATCAGGTTGACCCGGTCCAGATAGTTGGCAATGCCGGGCAGATTTGGTTCGACCACGTCATAGTTGATGTTGAGCGGGCCAACTGGCAGGGTCAGGATGGCATTGGGTATGGCCTGCCGCAGTTCCTGGGCGAAACTCTGGAACAGGTTCCAGTCGAGATGGTTCTCCCAATCCAGATCCAGTCCGTCATACCCGTAAGTGGTCATGGCACTGCGCAGGTTGGCGATGAATGCCGCCCGGTGGTGCGTCACGGCAGACAGGATTTCGGCTCCGTTGTCGTCGCCACCCAGCATCAGTATCGCTTTGCGCCCGGCCGCGTGCGCCCGCGCGGCAATGTCTGTAGCCAGGGCCGGTCCGTTGACCGGGTCCCAATCGAAACTGGTGTCGAGGCTGCCGTCGGCATTTGCCTTGACCCGCGCCATGATGACGTGCGTCAGACCGCGCCAGTCGATGGCCTCGGGCGGATAAAGCGACCGCTGATACGCCACGTAGTAGCCCATCACCCACTGGTTGACACTTTGCGCTACGGGCTGGCTCACATTGACCAAGACATTGCTTGCGGCAACGCCAACACTGCTGGTGACAGTCAGGATGTACGTCGTGCTTTGAGCTGGTGTAACGGTCATTGGAAGTCCACTTGTGATCGGCATGTTGCCTGGCTCCACCCGGCCGCTGCCGTTGAGAAAGACCGCGCTGAGTTGAACCGACTCACCACGAACGATGCTTTCCTTGCTCGCAGAAAAGGACGAAATTACAGGACCAGGCGTCACAGGTTGGGTCTGACCTTCCAGCACCGGCTGCTCCAGCAGAAAACGGAAGGGCAAGGTGCTGGCCATCTTGCCATCATTGGTTTTGGCGACCAGCCGCACTGGCGTGCCCGCTGCCAGACCATCGAGGCCCGCCGCCCAATACAGACCATACCAGTCGACATCAGCCAGCCCAAAGACGCGGTCCACTTCGGTATTGGCCGAAAAAGACCGCAACACTTCGAAGTTCACTTGCTTGATCACCGCTGCGTTGTTCGCTGAAGCAGAACCATTGCGGTTATAGCCGCCAGGACCTTCGGCGTAAGCTGTCAAATACCAGTTGCTCGTCGAATCCATCACGACCCGGAACTTTGGATCCCAGTCAGCCGCCTGGAGCGACATGGACATCAATGCCAACAGAAACCCTGTGATGGCCACCAACAGTCGTTGCATGCTCTTCATGTGAACCTCCGTATCAAGATTTGCAATGCCCGTGTCCATGGCTGCTCGATCAGCAGTGAGACATCGGCGTTCATAGGGTTTTCTTCCGGCCGATGGACAGAAAACTGACGCCCGCCAGCAGCAGGCTGAGCAGGATCAATCCCCACTCGGACAAGGTAGGGATTGGCTCGATGGCGGTGACTGACGCCGTGCCGTTGCCAGAAAGTGGCACCAGCGAACTGTCGGCCCGGCCGCTTAAAACGATCGCCAGCGAAGCGCTGCGTGCACCCGCGGCCGCGGGCGTGAACACGATGCCGATGGTGCAGCTGGCGGCCGGCGCCAGGCTGATGATGCAGTTGTTCGACTGAATGGTGAAATCACCCAGTGAACTGATTGAGGCGGCAGTGATGAGCAACGGTGTAGCGCCAGTGTTCGTGACCGTGACAGTGCGCGGCGTGCTGGCAGAGCCTACCGCCTGGTTGCCGAAGCTCAGGCTGGTCGGACTGAACGAGAGCGTTGGTGGCACCGGAGGTGCGGAATCGTCGTTGCTTATGGTGCCCAGGCCAGTGCTGTCGCCCAGGGTTGCGCCTGTCAGGCCCAAGGAATCCAAAACAACGAGGAAGGTTTCACTGGCTTCGTAGGCGGTGTCGCCATTGACCAGGATGGTCACGGTACGCGGCGTGCCGTCCCCTGCCGCCCAGGTCAGGTAACCCGATCCGGCGGCGTAGTCCCCCGATGCCGCCGTGGCCGTGCCGTTGCTGGTGCTCCAGTGAATGTTGACCGGCGCTGTCGGCGTGCTGGACAGCGACACCGTGAAGTTGAACGCGGTGGTGCCGCTGTTGCCTTCGTAGGTGGTGTTGTCGTTGATGGTTGCCGCTGGAAGGGCCGCTGGTGCGCCAGGAATCTGCACGCAGGCCGAGAATTCCGAGGTATTGCCACCCGTTACATCGGTGGCGATCAAGCTGACGTACTTGCCCGCTGCCCAACCGGCTGTGGCGAGCGGGACAGACCGTGTGCCGCCGGCGTTGCCGATGGAATTGGTGGTGATGATCGGCAAATATGGCGCAGGATATTGCCCCTGGCCGTGGCCAGAGGTAGCGCAGGCATCGTTAGCGTAGGCTCTGATATCGAAATCCGTATTGGCCGCGCTGTCGAGGGAGAAGACGATATCGACGTTGCCACCGTTGACCGTCGCCGAAGTGATGACCGGGAAATTCTGCAGGCTGTTGGGGCCAGTGTCGGCATCGAGCGCGGCGGGTACATCGTTGGCGGTGACCGTGTAACCCGCTTCACCGAACGGTCTCATGTTGATGCCCAACTGTCCGTTGCCGAAGATCCAGTTGGGATCCCAAATGGCGTTGGAAGAGTCCAGCCGGTTTCCGCTCATATGCAAGCCATTGACACCTTCGACTGCAATCCCATTGTTGGTGTTGTGGGCGATGCCGTTGCCATAAACCGAGTTGCCCGCTGCAGCAACGGTGACGAGTGTGTCGATCAACACACCATTGCGGTTGGGGTGAGCCGCGCCACCCACACCGACGCCGATGCCGTTTTCAGTGATGGTGCTGTTGGTGACCGACCGAAACCGTATGCCGTAGCCATCTGAATGCCCTGAAATGGCATTGCGGCTGATCAGGATATCGCTGATCGTGCCGGACGAAGCTGTCGCGTTGATACCATTGCCGCCGCCGCCGATCATTGCCGTGCCACTGGCATCGGTGCCGATCAAGTTGCCCATCACAGTGATGTCACCGCGTGTCAGTTGGACATTGTCGTAGCGGCTGCCCGAGATCAGATTGCGATCCCTACCGAAGAGGCCGCCAATCTCGCCACTGCCATCCATCCAAATCCCTAAGTGGCAAGCCGCGACCGTCTGGCCGTCCGGGCGCATGCCGATGAAATTGCCTTGGATGAGCACTCCGGTGGTACCGAAGGCGGTTCGGATGCAGGCGCTGAAGCCGGGAAAATTGCCAACCGCCAAGCCGGTGACGCGGCTGTTGCTGGCACCAATATCGAAATGAAGGCCCTCAAAATCGGCCGGTACCAAGGTACCGTCGATCTGTACCCGTAACTGAGTAGTGAGGGGGAGTATCGACGGGTAAATGTTTGTGGCCAGGGTGTTGGTAGCAGCACCCGGCTGGGTGTAGCCGTCGATGGTGACCTTGCGCGTGATGGCGGGCAGCGCGGAACCAGTAACGCCGATGGTGCACACGCCGTTGGCACCGGTGCAGCCGACATCAGTGGCGCCGGGAATGTTAAAGGCGATCGTATCGCTCGTGCCCCAGACGGCACCGGTGTTCGGGCAATCCGCCGTGGCGGTGGCGGTGTTGCTGGCGTTGATCGCCTCGCGCAGGGTGCATTGTCCGTCCACCGTGGTGGTGTCGGCGCTGCTGTTAACGGTGAGCGTGGCGGCCTGCGCCGCGCTGGCAAGACAGACGATCCACGCGTAAACCATTGCGCGGCCGAATGAATCGGGTAGGTGCAAAATCATGAAATCAAGTCCCTTAAGGCGAGAAAGTCGGCGACGGCCGGACAACTTGCGGCATGCTATCCAAATGTAAAGGGCGATATCACCCCCGCGCGGGGGGGTTTTCGGGGGGTAGCGTCTTGCATCAGTTCACCAGGTTGACAACTCCTGCTGCACCCGCGCCGGAGGATGACAGCGCGCTGCGCCACCACCGCGAATGGACCTGAATGCCGGGGAACGAGCATTCATGAATGCCACTCATCCATTCGCTAACATCGGTTTCGTCGCCAACCCCGCGGATATCTGCCGTCTTCCCGCATGAAAAAGTATTCCCGCACCCTGTCGAGTTTGCGCCATCTGTGCAGCCTGGATCTGCCCGGCGAGATGCTCGTTCCGCAGTTCCTGAACGCGCTGGGCGAAATTGTCCCCACCGAGGTATCGACGCTGGTCTGGCACGGTCCCGACCTGACACCGGTCAGGATGTTCAGCGAACAACCTGAATCGCGCCTCGGCATGCAGGCTTTCTTGCAGTTCCTTGACGAGCACAGACGTGTCGGCTTCGACTGGTTCGCCTTGACGGCGGCTGCGATCAACGACCGTGATGATCCGCGGGTCAAACGTATTTTTGGTTTCGTCGAGAACGAAGTGCGGGCACCGCTGCACCTGCCACATGAGTTTACGTCGCACTTCACCGCCATCGATAGCGGCTATTTCAGCATTAACCTGTGGCGCGGTGGCCGCCCCTATTCTGCCGCTGAGCGCGCCTTTGCCGGCGGCGTTATTGGCTACCTGCAATATGCGTTGAATCGGCCGGCCGATCTTCGGCCATTGCCGTTCGCCGACGACGATCGCCTGGGTGTCATGTTGCTCGACGCTTGCGGTCGCATCGCGCAGGTCAACGAGCAGGCGCTTGCCCTGGCGGCAATGGCGGCCAACGCCCCGGCCCGCACAGGGTTCGGCTGCCCGCAAGCCATGGCCGCAATCTGCCGTCAACTGGCCCTTGACCTGCGGGCGATGAATCGCGGCGCCCCCGCCGCCCCGCCTCAGCGCGCGATCATCAATGCCTGGGGGCGCATCACGATGCGCGCCACCTGGCTCCAGCCACCGAACGGTAACGGCGACGGCACGATTGCCATCCTCTTCAGCCGCCAGGTGCCCCGCCGTCTCAAGCTCTGGCAGAGCATCCACGGCTTGCGCCTGTCGCCCCGGCAGCAGGAGGTGGCCTTGTTGTCCGCCGAGGGCCACACGCAGCAGGATATCGCCAGACGCCTGAACATCGGCCTGGCCACCACCATCGACCACATTCGCGCCCTCTATGACCGCCTCGATATCCCCGTCGATCGCGAGGCACTGCGGCAGAGGCTTCTCGGGTAGGGGTCTGCGCACGGCGCTCGCTCGCGATTCTGGTCACTGCAGGTTATTGCACGATCCGGACAAAACCACCCTCCTGGATTGCGAATGCCTGCTTGCATTCACGGTCACGGCGGTGTCGGTGCCAGATCGATGCCCTCGATGTTCTGGACAATGTCTTGGCCATGCGCGCAGCGAACCGTGCCCCGTTCCCGACCATCGATGGAAACAATGACACCGCCCTTGGCATCAGGCTCGGCACCCATGCGATCCGCGCTCCAGTACACCGAATACACGGTATTGTCATTGGGCACATCGACGGAATAGCTGAAATGTCGACCCGCCCCCGGCCATTGGTAGGTTGTGGCGGCTCGGCGCGGGGCTCGCACAACAATTTCAGGCTTGGCGTTCGGACTGCCAAAGGAATAGTCGATGGTTTGGCCGGCATCGCACACCTCAATGCGCTTGCCCGCGGCCGTCAGACAGGAAAACACCGTCTTGGCCCGCGGCGGACACGCAGCACTCGCTACCGAAGCACCGATCGCCAGAACCGCGACCGCGCCTACTGCGAACATGACGAACCGAACTTGCATGCTGACTCCTCTGCAGTGACGGCCATGTCACCGCCATGGTCGACCGAGGCCCGCCTTGGCGCACCACCTGCTGATGGGAAAGTGGCAGATCGGCGACGGCGGGGGCGGTGAAAACCTCCACCGAGCTTACACTACTGGCGCGTTGATACGCGGCGGTCTGAGGATGAGAGAGATGAAAACACGCGCAACATTCATACTGAGTTTGCTTGCAAGCAGCCTGTCCGGGGCCGCGTTGGCGGCCTGCGCGACGATGGAGCCGGCGGCATTCGCTCAACATTTTTTCGAAAAGCATCGCGAGTTCTACCATCTACCAACAACGCGGCTCGATGAGGTCGTCACGCCAGCATTTCGCCGCGCTCTTGCCGCCCACTACCGTTGCATCAAAGCCGAAGGCATCTGCCATATCGACTACGATCCCTGGCTGGGTGCCCAGGATGGCGAGATTCACCCGCCGCTGGAGTTCAGCGTCACGGCGCGCCAGGGCGATCGAGCCTCGGTGCGCATGGCCTACCGGTTTATCGTTGCCGGGCCGCAAGGCAAGCGGCACCAAGTCACCCTGATGTTGCGAGCAAAGACCGCAGACAAGTGCTGGCAGGTCGACGACCTGATCACCCCGCTCGGCGACTCGCTGGCGGCTCGATTCCTGGGGTCACCCTGAATTTTCCGATTCCAAAGCAGCCGACCTGCACCGGTGTCACAGTCGCGCTGCGCTGAAGTGATCGTCAGCCAACGCCCGCGCAACGGCAGGCTAATCGAGCAACAGCATCAGGATAGGGGTAATGCCGCCGGGCCGGCGCGGTGTCGCGGTTTGCGCCTCTGAGGCACCGCCGGTGAGGCATGCAGCGCTGGTGGCGCTCACCATGCATTGGCAGACCACTCCCTCGGTGAGGTCGCGCACCGTCAGGGGCGCGGCGCTGCCCGTTGCAGTGCGCGTCGGCTGTTCACTGGCGGTGCAAGTGGCCGTGTAGGTGGCAATCGGCGATCCGCCGTTGTCGGCCGGCACCGAAAAATGGAGGGTCGCGCTGCCCGGCCCCGGCGTCACCGAGTTCAGCGTTGGCGGCCCGGGCGGGGTCGGCGCGGGGGTGATGGGCACGCAGGCCGAGAATTCCGAGGTTTCGGTCGGTCGCCAGCAGTGTCACCCATTGGCCCACGGCCCAGCCGGCGGTGCTCAGGGGAATGGCGAGCGTGGCGAGATCGTGCAGACGCCGGTGGAAACCTGACAACCGGCGACGATATTGAAGGCGATGGTGTCGTTGATGCCGAAGATGCCGCGCCCCACCGGGCAGTCGGGGCTGGCCGTACCGGTGTTCATTTGGGTAATCGCCTCGTGCAAGGTGCACTGTGCGTCCCTCGTGGCGTTGTTGTCGGCGCTGGCCAGACACGCGATTCAGGTGCAAAGCATTGCGCGGACTGTTAAAGCGGGTAGGTGCGTCATGATGGAATCAAGCTCCCGAAAGTGAAAAGTTGGCCATGGCGGTTTGACTCCTAATCCAGCAGCAACATCAGAATCGGCGTCAGGTCACCCTTGCGCACGACGCGTGTCAATGCCCCCGACGCGCTGCTGGTGCCCGCCGTGCTGGTGGCACTGACCGTGCACAGGTAGCTGACACCGTTGACGAGGCCAGTGACCGTGAGCGGTGAAGTGGTACCGATCACACTGACCGGCGTGCCGCCGGTTGGCGTGCAGGTGGCCGTGTAACTGTCGATGTCGGTGCCGTTGTCGCTGGCCGGCGGCGTGAAATAGACCCGCATGCCCTGGTCGATCGGTTGCAGGCGCACCAGCGTGGGTGGGTCGGGCGGCGGCCAGGTCACCAGCACTGTTTGTGGCGACAGACCCGATTTGCCGTCGCCCAGTTGCCCATGTTCATTGAGCCCCCAGCAAGTGATGCCGCCGTTGGCCACGGCGCAGGTATGCATTCTGCCCATCGCGACCGCCACCACATTGTTGTCGGCCAGGGTGACGGGAATAAGCTCTCGTGATTTGTCTGCGTTGGAAACCTGAGAGAAACTGTTCAAGCCCCAGCACCTCAGGGAACGATTGGCACCGACGACAGCGCAACTGTGTTCGGCACCGGCAACGACATCGACCGCACCTGAGACCAAACCGCTGACCTGTGTCGGAACGGGTTTGTTGAACGTGCTGTTGTCACCCAGTTGTCCGGCACTGTTTGCCCCCCAGCACTTGACGGCACCATTTGCGACGATGCAGGTATGCATCGAGCCCGCAGTGATGGCCGAGGTAGCGTTCGAGTAAACCTGCACCGGCGTTGGCCGGTCGGTGGTGGTGTTGTCGCCAATCTGACCGTCGAAATTTCGCCCCCAGCACTTTACCTGTGTGACCCCGCGCGAGGGAACAATGACAGCGCAGGAATGAAAGTCGCCGGCAGCGATGGCTGTGGCCCCGCTGTTGATGACCACCCGGGGCTGGTTGCTGTCGGTCGTGCCGGCACCAAGCTGACCGTACTGGTTGGCACCCCAGCACGAGACCTGGCCGCTGCTGGTGAGGGCGCAGGTATGGGCATCGCCGGCGACGACGGCGGTCACGCCGCTGGTCAGCCCAGCCACGTTCACAGGCGCGGTCTGCGGCGTTGGCGAGGTCACACCGTTGCCAAGCTGTCCCCAGCTGTTGTCACCCCAGCACCTGGCAGCACCACTGACCAGGGCGCAGCTGTGCCGCACGCCCGAAGCCACCGCCGTGACCCCGAAGACAGTCCGCTGACACCGACCGGCGTGGTGCGCGAAGCCGTGCTGCCATCTCCGAGCTGACCGTTCGTGTTGACGCCCCAGCACTTGGCCGCACCGTTCACCACGGCGCAACCATGGTCGTTGCTGTGGCTGGCGGTGGTCGCATTGGCACTGGCAGGCACCGCCACCACATGCGCCGACTGCACACTGGTCACGCCGTTGCCCAGAGCGCCGTTTAGGTTATCGCCCCAGCACTTGACCCCGCCACCGACCACCAGAGCGCAACTGTAGAAGTTGCCAGTCGTCACCGCCGTGGCAGCACCGATCAGTGTTGCGGCTGGACTGAGTCGATTGACAATGTCACCGGTGCCGAGCTCTCCGCTATAGTTGTTACCCCAACACTGCGTGGCACCACCGATGAGGGCGCAGGTATGGTAAGAACCGGCCGCCACTGCGGTGATGCCGCTTGCCGTCACTGGGGTGGGTGTCAGGCGCTCGGTCTGGTCGCCAACACCAAGCCGGCCTGAGCCGTTACTGCCCCAGCAATGTAGCGTGCCCGCCACGATGGCGCAAGTGTGAAACATGCCCATGGCAATGGCTGTGGTGCCGCTTGGGATGATGCCGGTCGGTGTCAGCGCCGTATCCTTGTTGTTGGTACCCAGTTGCCCGTTGCCGTTGAAACCCCAGCACTGCACCGCCCCGCCGCCGACAATGGCACAGGTCTGGACATGGGCGGCGGCAATAGCCGTGGCACCGCTGGCAATGGTGGTGAAAGGTGTTGCCACCACGGTGCTCGTGCTGCCATTGCCGATTTGCCCGACGTTGTTGGCACCCCAGCACTTGACGGCACTGCCAACAAGCGCACAGGTATGGCCGAAGCTGGTCGCCACCGCGCTGGCACTGGTGATGCCCGGCACCGTGAGCGGTAGCGTACTCTGACCCACGCCGACATCGCCCAGCTGGCCACTGTCGTTGAACCCCCAACACTTGACGCGGCCGGCATCGATGGCGCAACTGTGTCTGTAGCCGACGGCGATGGCGGTTGCCTGACCAATGCCGTGCACTGGCTCGGCAAGCTGCCGGTTGGTTGTGCTGCCGTCGCCTAGTTGGCCGTAGTTGTTGTTGCCCCAGCACAGCACCGTGCCGGTCGCTGTGAGCGCGCAGGCATGGCTGTCGCCTGCGGCGACCTGCACGATGCCAGTGAGTGGCTGGCTGGCGTGGGTGGGGCAAATCGCCATCATGGCCAGCAGGGCGTAAATCACGCGATGAAGATTCAGAAAGTCTTTCATGGTCTGGATACTCCGGTCAGGATGGGAAACTTGGTCATGGCGGCAGGGCTTACCAGTTGAGTGCCAGCAGGAGGCAGCGCCGTGATCGTTCGCGTCGAGCGGCAGTGTGGTTGTGGTTCATGGATTGTCTGATTGAATGCGCTTGAGCAACTCTTCGCGGCTGGCGACACCGAGTTTGTCGCGAATCGAATCGAAATAGCTTTTGCCTGTATGGAGCGAAATACCCATGAGTCGCGAGGCTTCAGAATGTGACAGGCCGCGCGCCAGGGCGGCACAGTATTCGGTTAGCCGGTGTGGCAGACCGAAGGTCTGGATCGTCGCCAACTGCTTGATCGCTTTGGGCACAAGTCGCGTGATCCAGACGCAGGCCAGTCGGGCCGTCGAGGTCGTGCTTTCCATGTTGTAGCAGCGGAATTGAAAGACGCCACTGGCGTTATGCAGTCTGAACGCGGGCGGCGGGGCTGCTGTGCCGCGCTGGATCGCGTCGAGAGCCTGCACGGCACGGGTGAGGCGAGCGAACACCTCCAACTCGTCTGCTTCCGAGCCTTGGGCCAGGCGCAGAAACAAGCGCCCTTGTTCATTGGCGAATTCAACTTTTCCCTGGAGACTGACGATGAGCATGCCGACCTGATCGCCACAATCGGCGTATTCGATCTGGCCGGTATCTCGTGGTGCTGCCAGAGCATGTGCGAGATAGGGCAAGACACTTTCAAGCCGTCGCTCGTCGGCGGCACTGAAAGGCCGTTCGCCCGGTGCCCGGGTAAGCATGACAGAGCCGCCAGGGCGACCTGTTGGCTTGACCGAAGCTCGTAAAAGTGTGCGGATGCCAACGGGCTTGAGTAACTCCTGATAAAAATCAGATTCGAACAACGCACTGCCTAGTTGTGCGGCGTTGCGGACATTGTGCTGCTTGACATGCTGGCCAAAACTCATTGATACCGATTTCATCTCGCGCTTGTTGGCGAATTCAGACATGTACCGCTTGGCGGCCGGGATAGCGTTGGGGTTTTCGGTGTGAAACCCGCTGACTTCGCCGCTCTCGCCAGCCCACCAGAAAACATTGAAATTGGAAGGCACGATCTGATGCATGGCCTGCATCAGGGTCGGCATGACGATGCGGTCATCAAGCCCGATGGCGCAATATTGGCGGAAGTATGCACTCGCAGAGGTCATTGTTGTGGTCAAGTTCTCGGTTGGCTTTGGTCAACGTTGCTGCTAGGGCAGGCCAAGCTGACCCAGCTTGTTATCTTATGCTGGCAAAGCGACACCAGAACACCCCCGCTGGGGGGTGTTTTGAGCAGGCAAAGCTCTCGTCCGGCTTGAAAGCTGGTCACTTTGGTTGCCTTTGGAGAGCAAGCGAAGCAGGTTCATTTCCAGCTTTTTTGTTTGCGACTTGTTTTCTGTGCAAAATGCAGCCATGACCGTCAGAGACATTCTCAAAATGGGTGACCCACGCCTGCTGCGCCAGGCCCAGCCGGTGACACAGTTCGATACGGGCGATTTGCATCTGCTGATCACCGACCTGCTCGACACCATGCGGGCCGCCGACGGCGCCGGGTTGGCGGCGCCACAGATTGCCGTGGATTTGCAGGTGGTTATTTTTGGCACCAATACGCTCAACCCGCGTTACCCGCAGGCACCGCTGGTGCCGCGCACCGTGCTGATCAACCCGACGATCACACCGCTTGGGCCGGCACTGCCCGACGCATCCATGTCAAATGCAGCAGACATCCAATCGTCAAGTAGCACATCGACCAACGCACAACTGCAAGAGGTAGAGGACTGGGAAGGATGCCTGTCGGTGCCCGGCCTGCGTGGCAAGGTGCCGCGTTTTGCCCGCATTCGCTACACCGGCGTTGACCAGTTTGGTGACCCTATTGACCGCACGGTGGATGGTTTTCATGCCCGCGTGGTGCAGCACGAGTGCGACCACCTGATTGGCAAGCTGTACCCCATGCGGGTGCGCGATTTGCGCCAGTTTGGATTTACCTCGGTGTTGTTTCCGGGTCTTGATGCGCCCAACGACTGACATGTCGTCAAGCCAGCCGTGTTGATCGAAAAATTTGATCAAAAAGGCCTCAAGCCCTTATCGATAAAACACTGCCAGCTATCAATTTATTGAAATGAAATTTTTGCCCGGCCTGGTGCTTGAGCACACCAAAGTGGGGATTGCACGCTAGACGTTTGCAAACAGTGCGTCCAATGGCAGCGTCAGGGCCACACTGTGCAACAACAGACCTTGTTCTGACTGGCCTTGCGCCAGTAGCCAGTCGCTCAAGTTGGGCTGACGCCGATAGACCTCAAAAGTTTTGGCGTGAGGGTCCACCAGCGCGAATTCCTGCAGTGCTTCGATGCGCCGATAGGTCAGAAATTTGTCGAGAACTCTTGCGCGGTTATGTAGCGAATGGCTTGAGGTAATCCCATCAGTGAATGATTGCACCGGTTGTGGCAGAGGCCTCAACACCTCAGACCACGCTCAAGCCAGCGCGTCCAGCAACTCGGTCTCGATTTCGATCTGGTCGCGGTTGTGCTGCAGTGCAGCGCCTTGGATCAAAAACGTGTCTTCGACCCGTTCACCCAGGGTCACAATTTTGGCCAGTTGCAGGTTGATTTTGTGCTTGGCCAGCACCCGCGCCACCGAGTACAGCAGCCCGATACGGTCGCTGGCTGACACATTGAGCAGCCAGCGCTGGGCTTTTTCGTCAGGTTTGAGGCTGACGCGCGGGGTGATCGGAAAGCTCTTGACGCGCCGCGACACACGCCCCCGGTTGGGAGCGGGAAGCGGGCCGGCGTCTGCGATGACACGGCAAAGGCCTGATTCGATCATGCCGACCAGCTCGCGGTAATGGTCGGGCAGGCTGCTGGCAACGACCTGAAAGGTGTCGAGCGCGTAGCCGCTTTGGGTGGTGTGGATGCGCGCGTCCAGAATGCTGAAACTGCTTTGGTCAAAGTAGCCGCAGATGCGCGCAAACAGGTCTTCCTGGTCGGGCGTGTAAACCATCACCTGCAAGCCTTCACCCACGGGTGAGGGGCGCGCCCGCACGATCGGGTCTTTGCTGCACAGATGGCGCGACAGCATGCGCGTGTGCCAGGCTATTTCGACGCCATCATGGCGCATGAAGTAGCCCACGTCCAGCGTGGCCCACAGCGCCTTGTGCGACTCAAAGGGCTGCGTGCGCAGTGCCAGCTCAACCAGCGCGTCTCGCTGACGTTCTTGCACTTCGGCGTGCAGGTCGGGGGCATGGCCACCAAGTGCGCGTGAAGTGGAACGGTACAGGTCCTCCAGCAGCCTGCCTTTCCAGGCGTTCCAGACCTTGGGACTGGTGCCGCGAATGTCGGCCACGGTGAACAGATATAGCGCGGTCAGGGCGCGCTCAGTACCTACATGTCGGGCAAACCTGGCAATCACATCGGGGTCGCTCAGGTCAGACTTTTGGGCAATGCGGCTCATGGTCAGGTGCTCACGCACCAGAAACAGGATCAGTTCTGCGTCTTCGGGGGCAATGATGTGCTGCTCGCAAAAGCGCTCGGCCTCCAGTGCACCGAGCTTGGAATGGTCACCACCCCGCCCCTTGGCAATGTCATGAAAAATTGCCGCGATGTACAAAATCCAGGGCTTGTCCCAGCCGCTGGCCAGTTGTGAACAAAACGGGTACTCGTGAGCATGCTCGACGATGAAGAAGCGCCGCACATTGCGCAGCACCATCAATATATGCTGGTCAACCGTGTACACATGAAACAGGTCGTGCTGCATCTGGCCCACGATACGACGAAAAGCCCACAAATAACGCCCGAGCACCGAGGTCTGGTTCATCAGCCGCAAGGCATGCGTGATGCCGTCATGCTGCATCAGGATTTTTTTGAAGGTTTCGCGGTTAACCGGATCGTGGCGAAAATTGCCATCCATCAGATTGCGCGCGTTGTAGAGCGCCCGCAGCGTGCGTGTCGACAGACCTTTCATGCCCACGTGCGTTTGGTACACCAGAAAAGTGTCCAGTATGGCGTGCGGATGGCGTTGGTACAAGTCATCACTGACTACCTCCACCATGCCGGCTTTGTCCAGAAAGTGGTCATTCAAAGGACGCAGATTACGCAGGGTGTGGCTGCTTGGGTTCAGCCGCTCGTCGATGTTGAGCAACAAAATCTGATTGAGCTGGGTGACCGCCTTGGCGGTCCAGTAATAGTGGCGCATCAGCTTTTCGCTGGGGCGAACTGATGCTCGCTGGTCTATGCTGGGGTCTGGTGCCCGGTAGCCAAATGACTGGGCCACACGGGTCTGCAGGTCAAACACCAGCCGGTCCTCACGCCGATGGGCCAGCAAGTGCAACCGGGCGCGAATCAGGCGCAGAGTGGCTTCATTGCGCTTGATCTGGCGCACCTCAAAGGCGGTGGCCAGCCCGGCTTTGGCCAGCGCACTCCAATCGCCACCAAAGCCGGCCGCCTTGGCCACCCACAGGATCACCTGCAGGTCACGCAAGCCCCCGGGGGACTCTTTGCAGTTGGGTTCAAGCGCGTAGGGTGTGTCTTCATACTTGTTATGGCGCTGTTGCATTTCCAGCGATTTGGCGACAAAAAAGGCCTGGGCATCCATCGCACCAAAAAAAACGTTCTGAAAACTGGCAAACAAGGGCTTGTTACCGGTGATCAGGCGCGATTCCAGCAATGCAGTCTGCACCGTGACATCACTGGCTGCCTCGCTCAAACATTGATCCACATTGCGCACGCTAGAGCCAATTTCCAGCCCTGCGTCCCAGCAACTGCCAATAAAGCCTTCGATTTGTGTCTTCAGTTCGGCCTCAGTGTCGGGTGAGCGGTCATTGGGCAGCAACAGCAAGACATCCACATCAGAATGCGGAAACAGTTCATGGCGACCAAAACCACCCACCGCCAGCAGAGCGAACGGGGCAGCAAAGCCCGCTTGTTGCCACAAAACCTTCAAGGCGGCATCTGCCAGGTCAGACAGGTTGTGTAGCGCGGCATTGATGCCACGGGTGGACGCACCGCTGTCGGCCAGCGAGGTCAGCAAGTCGGCCTTGTCCGCGCGATATCGTGCTCTAAGCGTGTTGGGTTCAATCATGAACGGCCCCAGTTTGGCTGGATGTATTCAAGCCAGCGGTATCACAAAAGCCGGAATTGCCGGGCTGTTGGCTGACAGGGTCAGCACCTCGTAGCCGGTGGGCGTGACCAACACCGTGTGCTCCCACTGAGCAGATAAGGAGCGGTCTTTGGTGACAATGGTCCAGCCGTCACCCATTTCCTTGATGTCCTTGCGCCCCGCATTGAGCATCGGTTCAATGGTGATGGTCATACCGGCTTTGAGTTTGTCCAGCGTGCCGGGCTTGCCGTAATGCAGTACCTGGGGCTCTTCATGGAAAGCGCGGCCGATACCGTGGCCACAAAATTCGCGCACCACGCTCAGGCCATGTCCTTCCGCAAAAGTTTGAATGGCGTGGCCGATGTCGCCCAAGTAAGCACCGTCTTTGACCTTCATGATGCCCTTCCACATGGCTTCGTAGGTCAGATTGCACAACCGCCGCGCCGCCACCGACACATCACCAACCATGTACATACGGCTAGAGTCGCCGTGCCAGCCGTCTTTGATGACGGTTACGTCGACATTCAGGATGTCGCCCTTTTTGAGCGGCTTGTCATTGGGAATACCGTGGCAGACTTGGTGATTGATGGACGTGCAAATCGATTTCGGATATGGGTTATGGCCAGTCGGCGCATAGTTCAGCGGTGCTGAGATGGCACCCTGCATTTGAACGGTGTAATCATTGGCCAGACGATCAAGTTCATTGGTGGTAATGCCGGGTTTAACAAGGGGTGCCAGATAGTCCAGTAGTTCAGCCGCCAAGCGACCGGCTACTCGCATGCCGGCAATATCATCGGAGTCTTTGAAGGTGATGGTCATGAAGGCGGATTATCCCATTGGGCACTTTCAGTTCAGGCCGATCAAGTGACACCCATTTCAAGGGAATGGTAGCGACGCGAAGGCCACTATTCGATGCTAGAATTGAAGCTTAGCGGCTGTAGCTCAGCTGGATAGAGTACTTGGCTACGAACCAAGGGGTCGTGGGTTCGATTCCTGCCAGCCGCACCATATGAATCAAGGACTTAGCATCGAAAGGTGCTAAGTCCTTTCTTCTTTCCGGCGTTTCTTTGTCTTCTGGTTGCCGTTCGGTTGACGTTTCTCCAGATCGTCCTCGAATAGCAATCCTGCGAGATTAAGAGTTGAACTGACTCTTTGCGTCTGCACAGCCGGGGTGTTGCTCGCATTTTCTCTTGCTCGTTGTCCGTCGAGTTGCTACGTTATTAATAGCTTTTCACGCACATTCAACGAGGGCTAGAGGCCTATTCGGCATATAGAAAGTGCTGCGCATGGGTTTGATCACCTACCGCGACGGCGTCAGACAGTGACGACCCTTCGGCGCTCAATGCGTGTCTGTGACCTCCACCAGCGCGGTCATGCTGGGCACTCTGCCTGCTGAGCGGCGCTTTGCGCTGGTGGCAGCGCGCCCAACATCACCGCTTTGCTATCGCGTGAGTCTGTAGCTCTGGTCAGTGGCCAATGCGGAGTACCGCAATGGCCAGGCACCACGAAGCTGTCGCGTGGCTTCGGCGGGCAGCGCGGTCATGCTAGGCGGCGTGTTTTTTGATTGATCTGCGCTGCGTGCTGTGGGCCAACTCCCGTGCAATTGGGGCATTTCGCTACAGCGTGGTGGAGATATGGCTGAAGTCGTTGCGACGGCGCAGCCAGACGTACACCTTGACGTCGGAGCGCATGATCAAACTGGCCGCCGCTTGGCTCCCCACCCCAAGAATCCTTCATCCATGGCAAGAGCAGCGCTTTGCCGTCAAATACCCAAGGTAGGAGCCGTATGCCCGAATTGGGCCAGTACGGATCTGTGCGGGGGGTGCTCAGTAATGGGTGTCTCTACCGCGATTGGATTCTGAGGGGGGCGGAGTCTGCCTGGACACTGAGCCTCGGCTCAGAAAAGAAAATGGGCTGCAACTTTCGCTGCAGCCCATATCTATCCATGGTGCCCAGGAGAAGACTCGAACTTCCACGGTCGTGAAACCGCCAGCACCTGAAGCTGGTGCGTCTACCAATTTCGCCACCTGGGCAACGCAAGCTAGTGTAGCATCTACCGAGAACTTTCTGAAACACCGAGATGACCTTTCGAGGCGGGATAACCCATTGTGCTGTCTCATGCATGCCTTGAGGGCTGCGTCGACATCAGGAATCTGAAACCAGACAGAGAGCTGATATTGGAGGCAAACCAAGTTCGTGTCCAACATGCAGAAAACTTGCACCTGATGGTCGAAGTGTTTTGTTTCGCAATTTAGATGCATACTCTCAGCGCTTTTGAATTCGCAAGCTTGATGAGTTCTGTTGTCGGTTTGTGAGCCAACTTGACGTTGGGGTTTTTCGATTCTCGAGACCCAGTCGACGCTGCTGTGAACTCAAATGAGCGAAGCGAGAGGCAATTAATGTGAGACAGTATGCGAGATGGAAATTTCCGTATCAATTGCGAGAAGCGTTCTAAGTTCTATCACTTGTTGAATCTAAATGAAAATTCTGAGTGCGAGACGGAAAAGGTAGTAGTCGTTTTTTCTAGTACCTGAAACTAGCGTGTCTACCAATTCCGCCACCTGGGCATTTCAGGAAAGAAAGGCAGAATATTAAAAATATTAAGCAGGTCAGCCTATTGCTGGAAGAGGTTGAAGGCTCCGTGCAAGGGCACCGTGATGGCCATGGTTTTGTGATCCGTGATGACGGTGACGCTGATATTTATCTCCCTCCGAACGAAATGCGGGCGGTTTTGCACAAGGACCGGGTCAAGGTGCGCATTGTGCGCAGTGACCGCAAAGGCCGGCCAGAGGGCCGGGTGGTTGAGATTGTCGAGCGCAGCAGCCAGGTCATCATTGGCCGTCTGTTGCACGAGAGCGGGATCTGGATCGTGGCACCAGAAGACAAGCGCTACGGTCAGGACATCATGGTTCCCAAGGCCGCGGTAGGCTCGGCCAAAGCGGGTCAGGTGGTGGTGGTTGAATTGACCGAACCACCGTCACTGTTTGGGCAACCGGTGGGGCGCGTCAAAGAAGTTTTGGGTGAGATAGACGACCCGGGCATGGAAATCGAAATCGCCGTGCGTAAATACAGCGTGCCGCACGAATTTTCCGAAGCTTGCATTGGTTTGGCGCGTGCCTTGCCAGACAAAGTCCGTGCGCAGGACAAACGTCAGCGGGTTGACTTGACCGATGTGCCCTTGGTGACGATCGACGGCGAAGACGCGCGCGATTTTGACGACGCTGTCTATTGCGAACCCGCCAAGCTTGGAAAGGGCAAGTCGGCGGTATCTGGATGGCGTTTGCTGGTGGCCATTGCCGATGTCAGCCATTACGTGGAAAACGGCTCAGCCATTGACATCGATGCCTATGACCGTGCCACCAGCGTCTATTTTCCGCGCCGCGTTATCCCCATGCTGCCCGAAAAACTGTCCAACGGCCTGTGCTCGCTCAATCCAGAGGTGGATCGATTGTGTATGGTTTGCGACATGATGGTGTCCGAAGATGGCGAGGTTTCGGCTTACCAGTTTTACCCAGCGGTGATGTGGAGCCACGCGCGTTTTACCTACACCGAAGTGGCTGCCATTCTGGCCAATACCCGCGGTCCTGAGGCCATCAAACGCAATGACAGGGTGGCTGACCTGATCAACCTGCACGATGTTTATCGCGCCTTGCTCAAATCGCGTGCGCGCCGCGGTGCTGTCGATTTTGAGACTGTTGAGACCCAGATCGTTTGTGACGAAGCCGGGCACATCGAGAAAATCGTTCCGCGTACCCGCAATGACGCTCACAAGCTGATTGAAGAAGCCATGCTGGCCGCCAACGTCTGTAGCGCTGATTTCATAGCGCACAACAAACACGCTGGCCTGTTTCGGGTGCATGAAGGACCAACGCCCGAGAAAAAAGAAATCTTGCGCAATTACCTCAAAATCACAGGTGTTGGCTTGAGCATCAGTGATGACCCGTCGCCGGGTGAGTTTCAGGCCATTGCCGATGCCACCAAAGACCGCCCTGATGCCGCGCAAATTCACTCGATGCTGCTGCGCTCGATGCAGCAGGCTATTTACACCCCCATCAACAGCGGACATTTTGGCTTGGCCTTTGAGGCCTACACCCATTTCACTAGTCCGATACGCCGCTATCCGGACCTGTTGGTTCACCGCGTCATCAAGGCGATTCTGGGCAAATCCAAATACGCCTTGCCTGCCTTGCCCACCCCCGGTGAGGCACATGCCAAGCTGTCCAAGCGGCTGGAAAAAAACCTGGCATCCCGGGTTACCGAGCCGGGCCAGAAGCCACGCAAGCTGACCGCTGAAATGCAGGCCTGGCAGTCAGCAGGTTTGCATTGCAGTGCCAATGAGCGCCGCGCCGATGAGGCCAGCCGGGATGTTGAGGCCTGGCTCAAGTGCAAATATATGCGCGAGCATTTGGGTGAAGAGTACGCGGGTGTGGTCAGTTCGGTCACCAGTTTTGGCATCTTTGTCACGCTGGATGCCATGTATGTCGAAGGTCTGGTGCACATCACCGAGCTCGGTGGCGAGTACTACCGTTTTGACGAAGCGCGCCAAGAGCTGCGCGGCGAACGCACCGGTTTGCGTTACGCGCTGGGTACGCGTGTACGGGTGCAGGTCAGCCGGGTTGACCTGGACGGTCGACGCATCGATTTCCGCCTGATGCACGAGGGTGATGGGTTGGGGCAACGCCCGGCCAAAGATCGGGAGGCAGCACGGGACTCGCAAGAGCGATTGCCATTTGATGCCGAAGCAGACCTGGCGACACAACGGCGACGCAGCAAAAAAGCGGCCGAACCAATGGCGCGTGCAGCCAAAATCAGGTCTCCTGGGGTCAAGACGGTGGCACGGCCAGCAGCAGAAAAAAGCCGGGACAAAGGTCGAAAGACCGGGCGTCGCTCCTGATCCGCTGGTGTTTTCATACAACAGAGTGTCTTTTGAACCTTCATGACAAACGTTTCTAAAGTTGCGCTGGTGACTGGCGCTGGCTCAGGCATTGGCAAGGCGGCCGCCCTGGCCTTGTTGGCGGACGGATATCAGGTGGTTTTGGCGGGACGGCGACCGGAACCGCTCAACGACGTGGCGCAGCACAGTGGTGCTGGCGCGCGTGCGTTGGCGGTTGTGGCGGATGTGAGCGACGAGTCGTCAGTGTTCGACCTGTTTAACAACACCGTGCGCACCTTTGGCCGCCTTGATGTCTTGTTCAACAACGCCGGCATCAGTGCGCCAGGTGTTTTATTGGAAGACCTGACGTTGGCGCAATGGCAAGCGGTGGTGAATGTTAACCTGACGGGTATGTTTTTGTGTTTGCGCCAGGCATTTCGGGTCATGAAGATGCAAGCGCCGCAGGGCGGGCGCATCATCAACAACGGGTCCATCTCAGCTACCACGCCACGCCCCAACTCCATTGCCTACAGTTCTACCAAACATGCAGTGTCTGGCATCACCAAAACAGCGTCGCTGGATGGTCGCAAGTACAACATTGCGGTGGGCCAGATCGACATTGGCAATGCGGCTACCGACATGACCCAGCGCATGCAGGCCGGCATCTTGCAGGCCAACGGCGAGGTGATGGTGGAACCGGTGATGGATGTCAACATCGTCGGCCAGTCAGTGCTGTACATGGCCAACCTGCCTTTGAGCGCCAATGTCATGTTTCACACCGTGATGGCGACCAGGATGCCGTTCGCTGGAAGGGGTTAATTGTTTTGAAGAAAATTAGCCTCTAGCCCTTGATAGTTAACGGTTATTAGCTAAACTATTTATAGCATGTTGGGAACTGGATGGTGATCTTGGTAAACCATCCACGTTCTAGGCATGGCGCAAGACAGCCGCTGCCAGACCGCAGACCTGGGCAATGCGGTGCAGCATCAGGCCAATGCCGGTGGCAACCGTCAATGATGTCAGCAATCACGAGCAGCTGTCGATTGCCGGCAAGTGCGAGACAATCAGACGCTCTGATGACGCATCAAACGGATCTGGCTGGCTATTACCCTCTACGCCGCTGCCAGGCGTTAAGAAGCTTCTGATCTGATTTTTAGGATGCGAAAGAGGCCTATATCCCTTATCAATGTTGAGATGATAGCTATTATTTATAGAGTGAATTGAGTTTCAGACGATGACCGCACATATCGAATTAGAGCAACAGCAGGGTGTGGCGCACGTCACCATCCACCACCCCAAGCGTTTTAACGCCATGTCGCGCAGCATGTGGCGAGAACTCAAGTGTGTGTTTGACGCCATCGGGCGCGACCCCGCGCTGCGCTGTGTGTTGGTGACCGGACGCGGGGAGCATTTTTGTGCCGGTGGCGATATTTCAGAGTACGCTGATTTCCGCTTTCATGAAGCCACGTTGCGTGAGTTTCATGAGGTTGACGTGTGGGGTGGACTGCAGGCCATGCTGGTGTGTGACGTGCCTATGGTGGCCAAAATCAAGGGTAACTGTATGGGTGCAGGCGTGGAAATTGCCAGTTGCTGTGACATCCGGCTGGCGGCCAAATCGGCCAAATTTGGTGCGCCGATTGCGCGGCTTGGTTTTCCGATGGCACCGCGTGAGGCGGCGCTGATCACCTCCGAGCTGGGTGCGACGACCGCCCGCCAGATGCTGCTGACCGCAGCGGTGCTGGATGCACCCGAACTGGCGGCGCGGGGTTTCCTGACTGCCGTGGTGGCCGATGATGATTTGGCCGTTCACACCCAGGTGATGGTGCAGCGTATGCTGACTCTGGCACCCCAGGCGGCGCGCCTGACCAAACAAACATTTCGAGCATTAAATCAAGCTCTAGCCCTTATCGATAAAGCGCAAGATGCTACAAAAAATGAAGTAAGTCAAATCACTGACCCGCAGCATCCCAGTGTGTTCTGCGTCGGTTCAACCGATCAGCGCACCGCTCAGGCCGACTTTTTTGAGCGGGCATACGCGTATGCAGACAGCGCCGAGCACCGCGAAGGTGTTGGCGCATTTTTACAAAAACGTCCACCAGTTTTTTAACCGCTGCCCCCCATGTGGGGTGGACACCGTTGTCACTTCAATACTGGTTGATCAAGCAGACTTCGATGAACAACGACTCTTTCAACCTGTATCAGGCGTTGCGCAGGGCCTTTCCCGCTGACCTGGACGCAACGGCTGTTGAGACCGATCACGGCCAGTATTACACCTGGCGCGATCTGGAGCGTGGCAGTGCCATGCTGGCTAACTTTTTGCTGTCCTTGAACTTGCCGGTGGATGCACGCATTGCTGTTCAGATCGAAAAATCAGTCGAGGCGTTGATGCTTTACCTGGCCACACTGCGCGCCGGTTTTGTTTATCTGCCGCTTAACACCGCCTACCAAAGCGCCGAGATGGCGTATTTCATGGGTGATGCCGAGCCAAGTGTGGTGATTTGTACCGGTGCAAATTTTGCCTGGGTCAGCAAGCTGGCGTTTCAGGCGGGTACGCCCTGGGTGCTGACGCTCAACGATGACCGGACCGGCTCGCTGCTGGCACGGGCGTCCCACGCCAGTGACCAGCACACGGTCGTGCCCAAAGCTGAGGGCGACGTGGCGGTCATTATCTACACCAGTGGCACCACCGGGCGCTCCAAAGGCGCGATGCTGACGCACGGCAACATGCTCAGCAACGCTTGCGTCCTCAAAGACGCCTGGGCTTGGCGCAGCGCAGCCCAGGGCGGTGATGTGCTGATCCACGCGCTGCCAATTTTTCATGTGCATGGGCTGTTTGTGGCTATTCACGGCGCGCTTCTCAATGGCAGCAAGATGATCTGGTGCGCCCGCTTCGAGCCCAGGTTTGTCATTTCAAAGCTGCCCGAGGCCACGGTGTTCATGGGCGTGCCGACGCTGTATGTGCGCTTGCTGGCCGAGGCAGCCCTGACACCTCAGGTGGCAAGCCATATGCGTCTGTTTGTCTCGGGCTCGGCTCCGCTGCTGCTCGACACCTTCAAGGCCTGGCAGGCGCGCACGGGTCACACCATTCTGGAGCGCTATGGCATGAGTGAGACCATCATGCTGGCCTCCAACCCCTATGCTGGAGAGCGCCGTGGCGGCACGGTCGGCCCGGCGTTGCCGGGTGTTGCGTTGCGCGTTGTCAACGATCAGGGGCAAGTGCTGACGGCGGGCGAGATTGGCGGCATTGAGGTCAAAGGCCCCAATGTGTTTGGCGGATACTGGCGAATGCCCGAAAAAACCGCCCAAGAGTTCACGCCAGACGGTTTTTTCAAGACGGGAGATGTCGGTCGGTGCGACGCAGACGGTTATGTCACGATTGTGGGGCGCAGCAAGGACCTGATCATTAGCGGTGGCTACAACGTTTATCCGGCCGAAATCGAGAGCTTCATCAATGATTTGCCCGGTGTGTCCGAAAGCGCTGTGGTGGGGGTGCCGCACCCGGACTTTGGCGAAGTGGGCGTGGCCCTGGTGGTGCCACGTGCGGGTGCGTCGCTTGATGGCACGCAGATACTGGCCGCACTCAAAGCGCAGCTCGCCAGCTTCAAGGTGCCCAAACAGTGCCATGTGGTGGTCGATTTGCCGCGCAACAGCATGGGCAAGGTGCAAAAGAATGTGTTGCGCAGCCGTTACGCAGATTCAGGCGCTGCGCCATAAGCGCCGACAGTCCCAACCAGCTGGATCAGTAGGGGCGGACCGATGCCCCCCTGCAACTACCCTGCGTTTACTGCACTAACACCGCTGCACCGTCGCCGCGCGGCGCAATCACACCGATCTGGTAAACCGTCTCGCCTGCAGCGCGCAGGGTGGCTATGCAGGCGGCGGCGCTGCCCGCATCAACCACCACCACCATGCCAATGCCATTGTTGAAGGTGCGGTTCATTTCTAAGTCGTCAATACCAGCAGTGGCTTGCAGCCAGGCAAACAGTTCGGTTGTCGGCCAGCTGCCTTTGACCAGATGGGCCGCAATACCCTGGGGCAACACGCGCGGAATATTCTCCAGCAGGCCACCACCCGTGATGTGGGCCAGCGCCTTGATGCCACTGGGTGAGCTGGCATCGTTCGAATGCGGGTGCGCCGCCAGTGCTGCCAAGACGTTTTTGACATACAGGCGGGTGGGTTCCATCAGGGCCTGCTTAAAGAGCTTGCCGTCCAGGGTGGCGGGTAACGTGCCGGCTGCCTCGGCGCGTTCAATGCATTTACGAACCAGACTAAAACCGTTGGAGTGCACGCCGCTGGAGGCCAGGCCCAGCACCACATCACCGGGCCTGATGTTGGCACCGGTCAGGATTTTTGACTTTTCTACCGCACCCACGGCAAAACCGGCCAGGTCGTATTCGCCGGCCGGGTACATGCCCGGCATTTCGGCCGTTTCACCGCCAATCAGGGCGCAGCCAGAGAGTTCACAGCCTCTGGCGATGCCGCCCACCACGGCAGCTGCCGTATCCACGTCAAGCTTGCCGCAGGCAAAGTAATCAAGAAAAAACAGCGGCTCAGCCCCTTGCACCAGCACGTCGTTGACGCTCATGGCCACCAGGTCAATGCCCACGGTGTCGTGCATCTGCCATTCAAACGCCAGTTTGAGCTTGGTGCCCACGCCATCGGTGCCGCTGACCAGCACCGGCTCTTTATAGCGTTTGGGCACTTCAAATAGCGCACCAAACCCGCCAATACCGGCCAGCACCCCTTCGCGCATGGTTTTTTTGGCCAGCGGCTTGATGCGTTCCACCAATGCGTCGCCAGCATCAATGTCAACACCAGCATCTTTGTAGGACAGAGCGGTGGGCTGGGTGTTGGGTGAAGTCATGGGAAGAATCAGTCAGGGCAAGAAGATAAACGGGACAGGAGGCAAGCCGTTGAACACGCGGCAAAGGCCAAGCCCGATAGAATTTGGCCAGATTTTAGTTGCGACATCACCTCAGTACCGACGAGTTGTCGCCGAAACTTGGTTTTTAAAGGGCACGGCTTCGCGCCAAATCGATGCAATTCACATCCACACAAAAAAGAGCGTCTGCCTGGGCGGCTGTCCTGCTTGGCATGGTTGTTGTGCTCTGGCTGCTGACCCCGGTGTTGACCCCGTTCGTGGTGGCTGCCATTTTGGCCTATGCCCTGACCCCGGTGGTTGACCGTCTGGACCATCTTGGCCGGGGGCGCTTGCCCCGCTTGCTGGCCGTGGTGCTGGTGGAGCTGGTGTTTTTGCTGCTGTTGCTGTCGATCGCCTTGCTGATCGTGCCGATTCTGGTCAAGCAAATGCCGCTGTTGCGAGAGCAGGTGCCACCGCTGCTGAACCAGTTCAATGAGTTTTTATCACCCCGGCTGGCGCAGCTTGGTTTGCATGTGTCGCTGGATGTGGCCAGCATTCGGGGTTTTTTTGTCGAGCACCTGAGTGCCAACATGGAAGACAGTGTGGGACAACTGCTGGCCTCGGCCAAGATGGGCGGCAGTGTGGCGCTGTCTTTGCTGGGCAACGCGGTGCTGATTCCGGTAGTGCTGTTTTACTTGCTGATGGACTGGCAGCGTTTTGTTGGCCTGCTGATGGGTCTGGTGCCGCCACGCATGCGCGCCAAAGTGGACAGCTTTACCAGCGAGGCGGACGCCGTGCTGGGCCAGTACCTGCGTGGTCAGTTGCTGGTGATGCTGGTGCTGGCGGTGTACTACAGCACCGGGTTGACGCTGTTTGGCCTGACTCTGGCCCTGCCGATTGGCGTATTTACCGGACTGGCAATTGCCATTCCCTATGTGGGTTTTGGGTTGGGCCTGATTTTGGCAACTTTGGCAGGTTTTCTGGAGTTCTCGGTAACCGCCGGGCATGCCAGCGCCCTGGTCATGGTCTTGGTGGTGTACGGGCTCGGGCAGCTGATTGAGAGCTTTTACCTGACACCCCGGCTGGTCGGTGAGCGCATTGGCCTGCACCCGCTGGCGGTTATTTTTGCGCTGCTGGCGTTCGGTCATTTACTGGGCTTTGTCGGGGTGCTGATTGCGCTACCGCTCAGTGCCGTGTTGCTGGTCGCGATTCGGCGCATGCGTAGCGCCTATCTGGGCAGTGCGCTATACAGGGACACCTGATGGAGCAACTGGTGCTGGACATGGGTGTGGTCGGTAGACCCAATCTGGACAATTTTTGTGCGGGTGCCAACGAGGCGGTATTGAGCCACCTGCGGCTCTGGCTCGGTCAGTCAGGCGGCCTGCAGCGCTCGCCGGTGCCGACCTACTTATGGGGGGCAAGCGGCAGTGGCAAGACGCATTTGCTCAAGGCTGTGCTTGTCGCGTTGCAGGCCCGCGGATTGTTGCTGGGATGGCTGGATGGTGGTGAAGAAACACCGGTTGAATTTAACGAGCGCTGGGTCGCTGTGCTGTTGGACGACGTGCATGCCTATGGGGTGTCGCAGCAGCAAACGGCGTTCAACTGGTTTGTCAACGCCCAGACGCAGCAGATACCTGTGCTGGCGGCGGGAAGTTTGCCACCTGCCGATTTGAAGCTGCGCGACGATCTGCGCACCCGCCTCGGCTGGGGTCATGTCTTTGCCTTGCAGACGCTGAGCGAGTCTGAACGACGTGCAGTGTTAACTGCCAATGCCCAGGCCCGCGGCATTGTCCTGCGCCCGGAGGTGCTGGACTTCATGCTGACCCGTTTCAGCCGCGACCTGGGCAGCTTGATGGAACTGCTGGACCTGATGGACGCCTATGCCCTGCAAACACGGCGCGCCGTTACCATTCCCCTTATCAAAACCATGATGGACAACGCATGACGACCAAACTGGCCCTGTTTGACCTTGATCACACTCTGATTCCGGTGGATTCTGACTACGAGTGGGGTGTCTTCACGACCAAGCTAGGGTGGAACGACGCAACAGAATTTACCCGTCGCAATGAGGCATTTTTTGCGCAGTACAAGGACGGTACGTTGGACATACGAACCTACATTCGTTTTGCCACTGCTGCGCTACGTCAACAGGGCGCTATTCTTTCAGAAGCGGCTCACGTCCATTTTATGAGGGCTGTGGTGCAAAATGTCATCATGCCTCAGGCACTGGCGCTGGTTCGTCAGCATCAGGATGCCGGTGACCGGGTGGTCATCGTCACGGCCACCAACGAATTTGTGGTGCGACCTATCGCACAGGCTTTTGGGGTGGCTGAATTGATTGCCATCAATCTGGCGCGTGACCCTGCCACGGGCTGGTTCAACGGTGAAATTCTGGGCACACCGTCGTTTCGTGAAGGCAAGGTGACGCGGGTGCAAGAGTGGCTGGACCAGCAGCAGCTGGACTGGAATGGCTTTGAGAGCACCTTCTATTCAGACTCGATCAATGACCTGCCACTGCTGGAGCGCGTCAGTCACCCAGTGGCGACCAACCCGGATGATCGCCTGCGTGCCATTGCGCTGGCACGTGGTTGGCGCATACTTGAGCTTTTCTGACCTTCGTACCGACCAGGCAACCAAGTCACATCGGGTGTTTCGGGGCGAATGTTGCAGGGTCTACAAGAGCAATCACAACAATGATTAAAAAATTCATCAACAAGCTGCTGGGAAAGGCAACCCCGGCGCCCAAGAGTCCATTTGGCAAGCGCGAAGAAATCGGCCCTGAGGTACATGGTATCAACCCGCAACTGGTGGATGAGCGGGCGTCAAGTGTGCTGCGTACCCTCAAATCGGCCGGTTTTGAGGCCTATATTGTGGGAGGTGCCGTACGCGACCTGATGCTGGGTCTGGTGCCCAAAGATTTTGACGTGGCGACCAACGCCACGCCGGAACAGGTCAAAAGCCTGTTTCGGCGTGCCTTCATCATCGGGCGGCGTTTTCGCATCGTGCATGTGGTGTATGGCCGCGGCCGCGAGCATGAGGTGATCGAGGTCTCGACCTTTCGGGCCTATCTGGACAATTCGGCAGCCGAGCAGGTGGCTGGCAACGAAAAAACCAGCAAGGGCGACCTAGCCGGCATGAAACACGCCGTGGACTCCACGGGACGGGTGCTGCGAGACAACGTCTGGGGGCCGCAAGAAGAAGACGCAGTGCGCCGCGACTTCACCATCAATGCCATGTACTACGACCCGGAGCGGCAAATCGTGGTGGACTACCACCATGGAATGAAAGACGCCAAGGCGCGCGTCATCCGCATGATTGGCGACGCCGCCACGCGCTACCGCGAAGACCCGGTGCGCATCATCCGCGCCGTGCGTTTTGCCGCCAAGCTCAATGGGCTGGGTTTCAAGCTCGACCCCAAAACCGCCACGCCACTGATGAAATCACGCGAGCTGTTGGCCGATGTGCCGCAAAGCCGCTTGTTTGACGAGATGCTCAAGCTGTTGCAAACCGGCCATTCGCTGGTCTCGATCGAGCAGCTCAAGCAGTTGGGCATGGCGCAAGGCATCTACCCGCTTTTGGACGTGGTGGTGGAGCGTGCCACTCAGCCCTTTGTGATTGCCGCCTTGCAGGACACTGACCGACGTGTGGCCGAGGGCAAGTCGGTGGTGCCGAGCTTTTTACTGGCTTGTGTGCTGTGGGCAGACGTGCGTGATGGCTGGGCCCAGCGCGTGCAAGACCAGCAACATTCACACCCTGCGCTGCAAGACGCGATTGATGATGTGTTCAATGCCCGCATTGGTGACGTGTCGGGCCGTGGCAGGCTGGCAGCTGACATGCGTGAAATCTGGATGATGCAGCCGCGCTTCGAAAAACGGGTCGGCAGTGCGCCGTTTGGCCTGGTTGAACAGCCCCGCTTTCGGGCTGCCTTTGATTTCATGCGGCTGCGTGCGGAAAATGGCGAGCTTGACGAAGTGTTGTCGGACTGGTGGGAAGAATTCAGCCTGGCAGACGACAATCTGCGCCGTGACATGGTCGATGAGGTCAAGCTTGAGCAGCAGCAGCGCCCACGCCCGGCGCGTGCACCGCGTCTTCACAAATCTCCGCGCATTCCCGATGCGTCGCAGCTTGTGGTGGCCCATCAGGCGGAACCGATCGAACCTTTGGCAGACCCTGAAAGCGCTGACAACACCGATGCGCCCAGAAAGCGGCGCAGGCGTCGGCGCAGTCCAGCGGGCAAGGGTGGGGCGGGTGGTTCGCCAGGGGCGGACAAGCGATCAGGGCCGGACACCGCGCCCTGATGGTTGAGGCTTTTGTCGCGCTGGGGGCCAACCTTGGTGATGCCCAGGCCACGGTGCGCTGGGCCATGGACCAATTGGCGAAACTGCCTGAAACCGTCCTGCTGGTGCGCTCAAGTTTGTATTGCAGTGCGCCGGTTGAGGCCGTTGGCCCGGACTTCATTAACGCGGTGGTGTCACTCAGCACGGCCTTGACAGCCCCGGATTTGCTCGGTGCACTGCAGCACTTGGAGCAACAGGCCGGACGGATGCGTCCCTATCACCACGCGCCGCGAACGCTTGACCTGGATTTGCTGACCTATGGCGATGGCCAGGTGTACAGCCCCAAGTTGACATTACCGCACCCCCGCATGTTCCAGCGGGCTTTCGTACTGATGCCGCTGGCTGAAATTGCCCCAACACGGGTAAACGCTGCACAATGGCAGGCACTGGCGTCGCAGCGGCTGGTCTGTCTTGGAAAATAGCTGGGGTGTGAGTTCAGTGCGTGCCTTTCGCGCGCTAAGATCAAACGCTGTCGTGAATTGCCTGTAGCCTTGTTGACTGGAAACTCCCATGAATCTTCAAAATATGCGCCTGGCCTCAAAGCTCTGGATGTCTTGTATCCTGATTGTCCTGGGCATCCTGATGGTGGTCGGCTATACCGCCTTCCGCTCGGGCAATGACCGCGCGGAAAGCGCAGCGGCGCTGGACAAGCTGAACCACCGGGTCAAGCTGGCCATGCAATGGACTGGATTGACGCAGGCTAACGCGGTTCGCGCGCAGGCGGTGTTGCTCAGTAGCGACCCGGCCGTCGAGTTGGGTGTTAAAGATGCCATTGCCGAGACCTCTGCCCAGATTGGCAAAATTCAGCAAGCCATCGAGGCCGACGATTTGACGGCTGCCGACAAAAACCAGCTCGAAACCATTGCCGGGCATCGCAAGCGGGTATTGGAAACCCGGGCAATCGCCATGAAGCAGCGCGCCGATGGTATGCCGACAGAAGTTGTCACCACCGTCAGCACCTTGTACCAGCCTGCGATGGATGCCTACCAGAAGTCGCAGCGGGATTTTGTTGTGATTCAGGAGCAGGCCTATGAAGCCATGCGTGGCGTCTATACGCAGCGCGCCAAAGACCTGATCCTTCTGGCTAGCAGCCTCATGTTGCTGCTGGTGGTGGGCATTCTGGTGGGTGCCGCGTGGTTGATCCGCTCCATTCGGCAGCCCTTGCTGGCGGCCAACGATCTGGCTGACAGAATTTCCCGGGGCGACCTCAGTATGAGTATTGACGTTTCGCGCATGGACGAATTTGGCGACCTGATGAAGTCGCTCTCAAGCATGAATGCCTCTTTGGGGCGCATGGTCAACCAGGTGCGCCAGAGCACCGACAACATTGCCAATGCCAGCAATGAGATTGCCGCGGGCAACAATGACCTCGCGCATCGTACCGAACAAACCTCTGGCAACCTGCAATCCACCGCATCGAGCATGGGCCATTTGACCCAAACCGTGCAAATCAGTGCCGACAATGCGCGCCAGGCCAGCACCTTGGCGGCCACTGCATCGTCCGTGGCCGAGCGGGGGGGTGCTGTGGTGCGCCAGGTGGTCAGCACCATGGAAGACATCAATGTCAGCAGCCGCAAGATTGCCGACATCATTGGCGTGATTGACGGCATTGCCTTCCAGACCAACATCCTGGCGCTCAACGCTGCCGTCGAGGCGGCACGTGCAGGTGAGCAGGGCCGTGGTTTTGCCGTGGTGGCTAGCGAGGTGCGCAGCCTGGCGCAGCGCAGCGCCGAAGCCGCCAAAGAGATCAAGATGCTGATCAATACCTCGGTGGAAAAAGTGTCGTCGGGCACGCAACTGGTGTCAGATGCGGGCGTCACCATGAACGATATTGTCCAGTCGGTGCGGCAGGTCGCCGAGGTCATTGGTCATATCACCGCCACTTCGGGTGAACAAAGCTCGGGCATCTCCGCCATCAATCAGGCCATTGGTGACTTGGATCAAATGACACAGCAAAATGCGGCGCTGGTCGAGCAAAGCGCCGCCGCTGCCGAGAGCCTGCGCGACCAGGCCAGTCAGCTGGCGCGTGCGGTGTCGGTGTTTAAAACAGATAGTCGCGCCATGGTCATGCAACAGATGCCTGCGCGCGACATCACACCGCGAGCGGCGCAGTTGGCTTACAGAAAGCAGGCGCAACCGACCAAGCCCCGCCCTGCCGCCTTACCGGCCGCCCCCGTGCAGAAAAAACTTGGTTCGTCCACTGCTCCCAAGCCGGCCGCGCCCAAACCAGCGGCGCCCAGGCCCGCTGCATCCAAGGCCCTGCCGTCCAGCAAGGCTGCAGCACCCAAGCCAGCGCCAGCAGCGGCTGACAACGAGGGTTGGGAGACTTTTTGACCGAGACCCGGGTCAGTCGACCTCGGCAATCATTTCAATTTCGACGCAGGCTCCCAGCGGGATCTGCGCTACGCCAAACGCGCTGCGCGCGTGTGCGCCCTTGTCGCCAAAGACTTGACCGATCAACTCGCTGGCACCATTGGTGACCAGATGCTGCTCGGTGAAATCGCCAGTGGAGTTGACCAGCGACATGACTTTGACAATACGCTTGACGCGGTTGAGATCGCCCACCGCGGCATGAAGCGTGCCCAGCAAATCGATCGCAATCTGTCGTGCAGCCGTTTGGGCTTCACGGGTGTCCATGGTCTTGCCCAACTGGCCGACCCAGGGTTTGCCGTCTTTTTTGGCAATGTGACCACTCAGAAAAACCAGGTTGCCGGCCTGCACAAAAGGCACGTAGGCAGCGGCGGGGACCGCCACCGGTGGCAGGCTGATGCCGAGTTCGGCGAGTTTGGCGTAAATGCTCATGTTGTTTCCTGATGAAGATAAAAATGGCTGTTAGCCCTTGCTAAATAAGGGCAGTGCGCTATCAATTAGTGTTGGACACGCCAGCGGCATTATCGCGGTAGTTGAAACACCATAGGCGTCTGGCCCTGGTTTAGACTTTGGCTTTGATTGGTGCCCTGACTCTGATTCTGCGACTGGCCCTGAGCCATGGGCGGTGACATGGGCACCGGCTCGACCGTGACACCCACCGTCAGGATGTGGCTGGCACCCCCGTGAATCACGCCACGCATAGGTGAAACATCTGAAAAATCCCGGCCCACTGCCAGCAACACGTAGTCTTCCCCTGGGCAGTGCCAGCCGGCCCGATCATTGGTCGGATCCAGGTGAACCCAGCGCTGGCCCACTGGCAAGTCGGGCACATAGACCGACGCCCAGGCGTGCGAGGCGTCGCTGCCTTTGAGTTTGACCGTGCCAGGGGCGGGTTCGGTCAGCAGATAACCACTCACGTAGCGTGCTGCCAACCCGAGTGAACGCAGGCAGGCCACAAAAATATGCGCAAAATCCTGGCAGACACCTTTGCGTTGCATCAGCGCTTGCAGCGCCGGTGTATTGACCTCGGTGCTTTGGCTCTCGTAGACAAAATCGGCATGAATACGGTGCATCAGGTCCATGGCGCTGTCGAGCAAGGCCATGCTGGGCAGAAAACTGGGTCGCGCATAGTGGGCAAATTCATTCTGCCGGGGCACCATGGGTGAGGCAAAGACAAATTCATTGGCAGCGTCAAACACTGCGCCCGCCCTAAACCTGAAGCTTTCGCGAGCATTCTCCCAGCCCAGGGTGCTCTCAGGCAGGGTACTTGTTAGCGTCAACACCTCGCTGTTGCCTGTGACCCGCAGATGCCGATGCGCTACCTGCAGCGAGAAAAAACTGCGTGTATTGCCATAGACATCCAGCATGCTGCGAACCTGTGCCGGCACCGGCGTCACGGTGAGTCGGTGCGACAGCAATTGCTGTCCTGCCGAGTGCACCGGCGTCAGGTAGACCATGTGCTGCGCTGTTTCTACCGCCGGACTGTAGTCATAGACCGTTTCGTGGGTGATGGACAGCTTCATGAGGTTCCTACGCTGCGGTTGGCAAGCCCCGAATGGGTAAAGTAGGTGGCGCTGATTTCTTCAGAAACTTCATTGGCAGCACGGGTGCACTGGTACAACACGTCTCTGAGCAGATCAAAACGTGGCGGGATGATGTCTGCCGTGACAGGTGCCGGCGGGGCCAGATCCGGGGCTAGTTCGCACAATTGTGCCAGTCCCCAGGCGTTCGGGTTGGGTACCCGCAGCGACAGCGCGCTGAGCTCGGTCGGCTCACTGCCGGCCAATTTGGCCAGCCGCCCGCGCAAGGTGTGCGCCACCCAGGACACCGAGCGCGGGTTGTCCCGGTCAATCACCAGCAAATCAATCAGCGCAGCCATGTCGCGACTCTGCTGGAACTGTGCATGAAAGGTGATGGCGCTGTCAAACAATTCGATCATGGCATCAAAGCCGCCCTCGGACTCCAGGCTGTGACAGGCGAGCGCACGGCTCAGCGACGACGACAAGAATGCCAGTCGCTCGATATGCCGGCCGATGCTAAGCAGCCGCCAGCCATCGTCGCGCGTCATGCGGTCGGTTTGAGCGCCGGTGATCGCCGCCATGTGCTCACCAGTATCTTTGAGAATTTGCAGTGCTTGCGTCACCGAGCGCTCGCCGCGCTGGCGGTCATCGGCGCAGCGTGTCAACAGGTCTTCTTCGGCGCGGGTGATGATGCGCCAGTGCTCTTGTGACAATCGTTCACGCACGGTCGAGGCTGACAATTTAAGGGCACGCAGGTAGTAGCCGACGCTGGTCGCCCCGGAACTGTTGCCCAGGCTGTCAATCAGTGAGCGCTCAAACACGCGCGCCGCCTGGATCGGCGTGGGCACGCCGGGCAGCACCAACGTGTTGGCCAGCGCCATCTGACCCAGCCAGGTCAGCAAGGGCGCGGAACTCTGCTCTTCGCCGTGCAAACACTCTAGTGTCAGGCGCGCCAGGCTCAGGGCGTTTTCAGTGCGCTCGGTGTAGCGGCCCAGCCAAAACAGGTTTTCGGCGGCGCGGCTGGTGACCAGCCGTTTGCGCTGCATCAGACTCTCGGGCGTCAGGTGCGGTTGCAACAGGGTTGAATGGTCTACCTCGCCCTGCGTCAGTGCCCACACGTCGGCGCTGCTGCCACCGCGCTGCATCGAGGTAATCTCCAGGCCGGCACTGGCCACCCTGGCCAGGCCACCAGGCAACACGCGCCAACCCGCTCTGCCATCTGATGCGGCAAACACCCGCAGCATCACCGAGCGGGCCACCAGGCCGCTGCCGCCGGTTCGATCGGCACCGGCTTGCCAGGTTGGTATCTGTGACAACGGGGTGTAAGCCTGCACAGTGTGTTCTTCCGGGTGGCGCAAAATGCGGCCCGCCCACTCATCCAGCGACCGCGCATCCTGCCGGGCACCCAGCACCGCATCAAAACTGGCGTGACTGGCGGATCCTGGGTAGGTTGGCTTGATGGCACAGTCAGACAAGCGGGGCAGGGCATCGAGCATGGCGCTGCGTTCACCACACCACCAGGTGGGTAGCGCCGGCAGGCTTAACTCTTCGTTAAAAAGGTGGCGCGACAAGGCTGGCAAAAAGCCCAGCAAGGCGGGTGATTCCAGAAACGCCGAGCCTGGCGAATTGGCCACCAGCACGTTGCCGGCGCGAATGGCTTGCAGCAGTCCAGGCACACCCAGCGTGGAATCAGCACGCAACTCAAGCGGGTCCATGTACTGGTCGTCTACCCGTTTCAGCAGCCCATGCACCGGCACCAGACCTTTGAGGGTCTTCAAAAACAAGCACTCGTCACGTACCAGCAAGTCACTGCCCTCCACCAGAGTCAGGCCGAGATAGCGTGCCAGGTAAGCGTGCTCAAAATAAGTCTCGTTGTAAGGTCCTGGCGTCAGCAAGGCCAGGTGTGCGTCCTGGCCCGCCGGACTCATGGCGCGCAAACTCTCCATCAGCGCCCGGTAGGTTCCCGCCAGCCGCTGCACCTTGAGCGCCTCAAATGCCGTGTCAAATTGCGCTGAAATCGCCAGCCGGTTCTCCAGCAGATAACCCAGGCCCGACGGTGCCTGGGTGCGTTGCCCAACCAGCCACCAGTTGCCGTCAGGCCCGCGCGCCAAGTCAAAGGCGGCAATATGCAGGAAACGCCCACCAACCGGTCGCACACCGTGCATGGCGCGCAGGTAGCCCGGGTGTCCCTGCACCAGCGCAGGTGGCAAAAAACCTGACGCGAGCAGCTTTTGCTGGCCATACACGTCGGCCATGACCTGTTCCAGCAAACGCACGCGTTGCAGCACGCCAGCTTCCAGGTGATGCCAGCTTTTGGGGTCCACGATCAGCGGAAAAAGGTCAAGCGACCAGGGCCGCTGCGGTCCGTTTTCATCGGCATAAACGTTGTAGGTGACCCCGTTGTCACGAATCTGGCGTGCCAGACTGGTGCTGCGCTGGTTCATGTCATTGGCTGTGTCACCCGACAGACTTTGAAAAAATTGGCCCCAAGCCCTTGTTGTGCTTGTATTTCTAGCTATTGAATCAGGAGTGTTTTCGCTACCGCTATTGACCTCACCGCGTACCTCATCAAAATGTCCGACCGCCGTCCGTAAGCTCTGAGCCAGTTCGGCAATGCTCGGGGTAGTCTGGCGCAAACTGTTCTGCGACGGGTTGGCATGGTTCATGGCTTGCGAGTATGCCAGCGAAGTGGCGCTTTGGATGACAATCACGGGTTATTCCAACTGATCCAAGCCATGACTGAAACCCAGATTGACACCCCTTCGTCCATGCCCGACAGCCTTGCAGCTGTTGCACCCAGCGCGACACCAGTCGTGCCACCTGCAGCCAAACCCGGCAACCGATTTGCTGCTGTAGCCCCCGTGCTTGAAAAATTGTTTGAGCTCTACCCGCATCTTTTCGGGCAACGTTTTTTGCCCCTGAAGCTGGGTGTTTTTCAGGATTTGCTGGCGGCCCACCCTGAAGAATTCTCGCGCGACAAGCTCAAATCGGCCCTGGGTGTGCATACCCGCTCGACCCGCTATCTGCAAAGCGTTGCTGCAGGCCACAAGCGGCACGACTTGCAGGGCAATGCGGTCGATGACGTGGCCCCTGAGCATGTTTTTTTATCGGTTCTTGAGTTGTTTCAGCGCCGTCAGGCGCGCACACCGGATGACCTGCGGCCAAAACTGCGGGCGCAACTGCAAAGCGCTTATCAGGCTGCAGGCCTGTCGCGACAAGACTACCTGTCGCGCCTGCCCACGCTCGCAGAGGATATTGCCGCGCTGCTCGACGACGCCATGGCCGAGGTCGACCAACTACGCGCCCGCCATGTTGCCCTGAGCAAGGCCTATCATGCCAGTGGTAAAACGGTGGATGAATTTGCCGAGGCGTTGGGCAAATCTCCAGCTGAGATCAAGGCTGCTTTACAACAGATTTAGGCCCAGGTTCCAACGCACTTGTGATTGCGAATGGCGGGGTCGTTTTGTCTCTTGAATGAAGTTGCCATCCCATGGGGCGCAGCATGAACTACATCCAGACGCTTACTTTTCGATGCTGATGCCGACCGAGATGGTTGCGGGTGCCGGAACCTCGGGCGCGCTGGGTGCCTGGTGGATTCCAAACACGGCTGGGAGGCTGTCGGACTTTAGGATCGTCGGCTGCAAATCGACCTCAGCGGTCCCTTTTGCCTTCGCTGCTCTTCGGAATACTTTCGATGCCCTAAGGGTTCGTCCGGAAATAAGTTGTGCAATTGGCCGTTGGTTTGGGGGGAGAGCCAGGCGCAAAGCGCGCCGTTTAGCACCGCTAAACAAGCGATTTGCAACGACGCTATGCGCCCAAAGCCAGCGCGACAATTGTGCAAGTTATTCACGGACGAGCCCTAAGTTCGACAGCCTCCTAGAGCCTGCGCGATTGCCGGGTAGCTGGTGTTGAGTGGCTGGTGGCCGGTTTGGGTGCTGAAGCCGCCAGGCTCTCACCAGCCAGTGGCACCGGGCGACCAAACAGGTAACCCTGCATCAGGTCACACTGGTGCACAGTGCCCAGGAAATACCTGTTGAGCCCGGGTTTCAACCCTTCTGCCACCACCTTCAAAACCCAGGTTATGTGCCAGCCCGATGGTGGCCGCGCAAATCGCCACGGCGTTGTCGCTGGTTTCAATCACGCGGACAAAACTCTGGTCAATCTTGAGCTGATCCAGGGGCAGCCGACTCAGGTAAGCCAGTGACGAATAGCCCGTGCCAAAGTCATCCAGCGAGAAGCCGACACCGATGGCTTTGAGGTGGTCATTGGCAATCACACCTTCAACACCCTCCACCAACAGACTTTCTGTCAGCTCCAGCTGGAGGCGCTGGGGGTTGGCACCGGTGCTTTGCAAGGTGGCAATCACTTCGTCGACAAAGTCGGGCTGGCGAAACTGCAAGGCACTGACATTGACCGCAACCATGAGACGACCCAACTCATCGTCGCTGGACCACAATGCCAGCTGGGTGCAGGCGGTGTTCAGCACCCAGCGACCCAAAGGCAGGATCAAGCCGGTTTGCTCGGCGAGGGGGATAAAGTCGGCTGGCGACACCATGCCACGCTCAGGGTCGAGCCAGCGCACCAGAGCCTCGGCACCAGCGAGCTGGCCATCACGCGCCACCTGGGGCTGGTAATACAGGCAGAACTGCTGTTGTTCAATGGCCGCGCGCAAGGCGATTTCAAGTTCGGCTTTTGCCTGCACGGCGGCCTGCACCAGCGGGTCAAAGAAACGCAAGGTATTGCGTCCGCTGGCTTTGGCCTGGTACATGGACAAATCAGCGCGCCGCAGCAGGTCGTCTGTGCTCCGCTTCTGTCGGTGAACAAAGCCACGCCAATGCTGGCCGTTGCCCGGCAGTTGCGGGCGTCGATCGGATAGGGTTCACCAACCGCCGTCAAAATTTTGCGGCCAATCATCTCGGCCTGCAACGCTGCGTCGGCTGGGTTGTTGCACAGGTCCTCCAGCATCACGACAAATTCATCGCCGCCCAGGCGGGCCACGGTGTCACCACTGCGCACGCAATCACACAGGCGCTGCGAGACCTGTTGCAGCAGCCTATCACCAACATGGTGGCCCACGGTGTCGTTGAGGGTTTTGAAGTTGTCCAGGTCAATGAACAACAGGGCACTGACATGCTGGTGTCGCAACCCGGCAGTCATGGCCTAGTTCCAGTCGGTCCATCAGCAAGCGCCGGTTGGGCAGATTGGTCAAGGGGTCATAAAACGCCAGATTGCGAATCTGGGTTTCGGCAGCCTTGCGTTCGCTGATGTCGCTGAAAGCCGCCACATAGTGGGTCAGCTCGCCGCTCTCATTCTTGACAGCGGTAATCGTCAGCCATTCCGGGAACCGACGCCCCGAGCCGTTCGGGTACTATTCAGATAGTCTTCGCAATGGTTTTAAGCCTATCAACACCATCAAGCAGGCGAGTATAAGAAAACCCCAGTTGCTCAAAGTAGGGATGCTAGTATAGGTAGCAGGTACGTTAATGATTGTCGTCCACTGAGCATAGAGTGTTACATTCGACTGTCCAATGGGGATTCCCGCACCAGGGGTGAAATTAGTGCTGCTGCCGTCAGCGGCTAAATTCCAACCTGTGAAGTTAAAACCAGTCCTAACTAAGCCACCAGAGTTACTCAATACAGTCGCAGTCGCTCCGTTTGCATATGTATTACCATCATTCGGCACATTTCCACCGGTGTTACCATTGCTGTGATAAGTAACCGTATAGGTGAGTGCAGCGATAGGTGTCCACTGAGCATAGAGTGTAACATTCGACTGTCCAATGGGGATTCCCGCACCAGGGGTGAAATTAGTGCTGCTGCCGTTAGCGGCTAAATTCCAACCTGTGAAGTTAAAACCAGTCCTAACTAAGCCACCAGAGTTACTCAATACAGTCTCAGTCGCTCCGCTTGCATAGGTATTCCCATCATTCGGCACATTTCCACCGGTGTTACCATTGCCGTTATAAGTAAGCGTATAGGTGGGTGCAGCGATAGGTGTCCACTGGGCATAGAGCGTTACATTGATTAATTCAATAGCGAAAATTGCCGCTGGCGCATAGGATGTGCCGCTTCCATTGTGAGTCGTATTCCAACCTGCGAAAGTGTAGCCCGCTCGTGTCAAGGTTCCCACACCTGATACGGTAACACTTGCACCTGAGGAGTATGTACCGTTGGAATCAACTGGTACAGTGCCACCCGTACTGCCGTTGCCATTGTAGGTGACACTGTATTTTTCTGTCGAGGAACTACAGTTGGTATACCAAGGTGTCACTCCAGTTGCAGTGTCCCAGGCGGCATTAGGTACTGGGTTAAGTCCGCTAGGACAAAGGCTCGAACTGCCAGCAACTAGCGCATTCGGGACAGGCACGGCCGGTATATTACCTGTCAAGAGGTTATTATTAATTTTTATCTCTCTAAGCAACGTCAAGCCGGCAAGCGATGGAATTGGAGCCTGTTAGCCGATTATGATCAACTTTAAAAAAGAGCAAGTCTGTCAAACCTGTTAATGATGGAATCGTCCGGTCAGTTGATTACGATCAACATAAAAAAAGCGCAAACCTGTCAAGCCTGTTAAAGATGGAATCGGCCCAGTCAGTTGATTGTTTTTAGCAGAAAAGCCATTCAAGAATGATATCCCCGTCAGTGGAGGAATCGCTCCTGTAAGTTGGTTGTTATCAAAAAAGAATAAACTTCCCACACCGGTTATGGGAGGAATCGAACCGGTCAATTGGTTGTCACTCACATCATATGAGAATAAGTTCAAACCTGTAAGCGAAGTGATGCTGGATAATTGGTTTTTAGCAACGTCGAAAATAGATAACTTTGTCAAACCGGCGAGCGAAGGAACAGTTCCGCTTAATTGATTATTCGCGGCCATGAACCCTGTAAGGTTCGTTAAACCGGCGAGCGAAGGAATAGCCCCGCTTAGTTGGTTGTTTGATACATGAAAACCTTCTAAGTTGGCCAAGCCTGTGAGCGAGGGAATTGATCCAGATAATAAGTTATTCGATACGTCGAAATTTTGCAGATTCGCCAGACCATTGATTGTAGGAATAGAACCGGTTATCTGATTTTTGAAGATATCGAAATCTTTCAGACTCGTCAAGCTACTCAGATCAGGAATGGAGCCTGTTAACTGATTTAAATAGGCGTAGAAGAAAGCCAAATTCGTCAAACCTGTAAGCGAAGGAATTGATCCCGTGAGTAAGTTAAAACTAACATCGTAGGTTTGTAGGTTAGCTAGGCCGATACCGGAAATCGATGGGATTGATCCAATAAGCTTGTTAGAACTTACGTCGAAGTATTGCAAGTTTGTTAGGCCTGAGAGCGAGGGGATAGGCCCTGAGAGTTGATTAACACTAACGTCGTATACAAGTAGGTTAACCAGGCCGATACCAGAAATCGATGGGATTGATCCACTAAGCCGGTTACCCTTTACTTGGAAGTATCGCAAGTTTGTTAGACCTGCGAGCGAGGGATTGATCCGCCAAGCTTGTTACCAAATACGTCGAAGCTTTGCAAGTTTGTGAGACCTGCGAGCGAGGGATTGATCCGATAAGCTTGTTAATACGAGCATTGAAGGATACCAAGTTCGTCAAATTGTTAAGATTACTCGGTAGGCTACCATTGAGATTATTCTCAAGGAGATCAATAAATAGAACCGTCGTATCGCTACCGTCACAGGTAACACCATGCCAAGCGCACTCCGTTCCTGGTGCGTCATTCCATCCGGTTTTGTTCGTCCAGTTAACACCATCAGTATTGTTATATATGTCAAGCAGAACTTGTCGCTCGCTAAGGGGAATAGCCGCCTGAACGCTTGTCGTACATAATATTAATAGAAATAATGCTTTTAACAGATTAAACACAGGTTGCCCTCCTAGTAAGGTTTTATCATCCCCAAAGCAACATTTGGTTAGTCGGGCAGGAAAACCGATAACCATGATTTGCATTGCTGTAGGGAAAGGGAGAAGTTTAGCGCCATCTATCCGAACTTTAGGTCAGCAGCAGTGTTCCTTAGCTGAATCAATCGTGACCTCGCATCTTCCGCAGTGACTTCGGAGACAGGCACATGCAGAAACCGTTTGCACTTGAGTTCAGCAAAATCTCCATGAGTCAGTTAATGAACACACCTATCCAATAATAATGGCATTGATTCCGGGAAGACCTCGCCATTTTTGTGACGGTTCCAGATTTCACCGGCCCACATGCCGGACTCGGCGATGTTGCGGTACATGGTTTGATAAAACTGGTTGTCATGCCGCCCGGAACTCAGCAGATGGGGTGTTTGGCCAACCACCTCGAGCGCGGAATAACCAGTAATTTCGGTAAATGCCTTGTTGACACGCAAGATGACATTTTGGGCGTCGGTGAACGTCATGCCCATTTGGGCATTGGAGGCAGTGGCGGCAATGCGCAGTTCAGTCTCTACGATCCGCTGGCGAGTGATGTCACGAACAATTCCAATACCATGCCAATCGTCCCCAAGCCTGACCCCGAACACCGACAGCTCAATGGGAAACTCCTCGCCGCTGCGGTGCACGGCGCTGGTCTCAAAACGCTTGCCCATGACGGTTCCTTCGCCGGTTTGCTTGAAGTCTGAAAAACCTGTTTTCGCAGCAGCGCGCCGGTGCGGTGGTGCCAGCAGCGTGTGAAACTTGATACCTTTGAGTTCACTGAACTGATAGCCGAACATGCGTTTGGCGGCCGGATTTCATTACACCAGCTCATCTGTCTGCCCAACAATCACAATGGCATCCTGAGCCGCTGTGCTAATCAGCCTGGATTTTCTTCGCTCTCGGACAGGGTGTTGGCTTGTCGCTGTAGGTCGGCGGTGCGCCGTGCCACCAGGTCTTCCAGATGATCCTGGTGTTTTTGCAGGTCAGGGTCGTCGGCAGACAGCTCGCTATCACTTCGCTGCAACAGGTGCAGCACGGCGTTGATGTAGGCCTGAACCTGGGCATCAAGGGGCTGCGGTTCGGCAAAATAAAGGGCATGCACAGCGGCAGGCATGCTGTCTGGTAGGCCCAACGTCGCGTCGCCGTGGGTCAGCCCTTGGTGCGAGCGAGTCATCAGGTCAATGGCTGCCTGCAGCTTGTCCCGGATGGCAGGACGTTCAGCAACTGGCGCATTGACCAGCAAATTGGCAAACAGAGCGGTGCGCTGGCTCAGCATGCGCTGGCGGCCGCTCACATTCACCACGGCAGCCGTACTTGTTTGCTCGGAGACGACCAGATGCAAACTCAGCCAGGCCGCCGTCGATAAACACGCCACCAAGGCCAGCGCAATGGCATAACGCCAAGTCAGTGAACGGGCGACCGAGGCGTCTGACTCGGACTGCATGGACACCGGGGAATTTGCCATCATCGCCTTAGAGCAGCCTGATTGATCAGCACATTTTTAGGAACCCGCCTCACCCTGTCAGGGGTAAGGCCATTGACAACGCGTGCGTTAGCCTCGGCGCAAATCCAGCGTGAACGGGAACTCGCGGCTCGCTGGCACATTGATGGTCGCAGGTGGCACCACCAGCACGCCCGGGGTGTGACCACCGGCGGTAAAGCGCGACAGGCGGCGGCTCTCGGCCTCGTTGGCATTGACCGGTAGCGCCTGGTAACTCAAACCACCCGGATGTGCCACGTGGTACTGACAGCCGCCCAGGGAACGCTTCATCCAGGTGTCAACGATGTCAAAGGTCAGCGGCGCGTGCACGCCAATGCTGGGGTGCAGGCTGCTCGGCGGGTTCCAGGCCTTGTAACGCACTCCGGCCACATATTCACCCACTACGCCGGTGGGTTGCAGCGACATGGCCTGGCCATTGCAGGTGACCACATAACGGCTCTGGTTCAGCCCGGTCACGCACACTTCGTGCAGCTCGGTGCCCCAGCGCGTGGCGGGTGCCTTGTACGGCGTTTTCCAGAAGCGTGCCACCAGCGCGCGCAGCAACAGCTGCTGCACACTGCTCATGTGGGTGCGGTGGCATCTCAAACGCGCGCAGTTCCAGCAGGCCGAGGCGGCCGGTGCTGGAGTCGGGCGAGTACATCTTGTCGATTGAAAACTCGCTGCGGTGCGTGTTGCCAGTGGCGTCGATCAAAATATTGCGCAGCGTGCGGTCGACCAGCCACGGCGGCATCGACTGACCATACAACTCGCGGTTTTTGTAGATTTGCTCGATGGCGATTTCGAGCTCGTACAGCTGGTCGTTGCGCGCCTCGTCCACACGCGGGGCCTGGCTGGTGGGGCCAACAAACATGCCGCTGAACAAATAGCTCAAGCTCGGATGGTTGTGCCAATACAGCAGCAGGCTGGCCAGCAGCTCGGGCTTGCGCAAGAACGGGCTGTCTGCCGGGGTGGCACCGCCCATCACAAAGTGGTTGCCGCCGCCGGTGCCGGTATGGCGGCCATCGGTCATGAACTTTTCGGCAGAGAGGCGCGACTCAAACGCGGCGTTGTACAAGAACTCGGTGTTGTAAACCAGCTCTTTCCAGTTGGTGACCGGGTGAATGTTGACCTCGATCACACCGGGGTCGGGCGTCACGCTCAGGAGTTTCAGGCGTGGGTCGCGTGGCGGGGGGTAACCCTCCAGCACAATCTGCACGCCCAGCTCGGCCGCGGTGGCTTCAATGGCGGCCAGCAGGTCCAGGTAATACTCCAGCCGCTCCAGCGGCGGCATAAAGACATAAATCACGCCCGACTTTTCACCCACGGCTTCGGCCTTGGGGCCACTGGCACGGCGCGGGTCGCGCACTTCCACACACAGTGCGGTGCGCGTCAGCCAATGGGCTGACTCATGGGGCTGGGGCGCACGGGCAAAGTCAGCCGGTTCAGATTGCAGGGTGCTTTGGGCGTAGCTGGTGTAACTGGTGCCAGACGCCTCTGCGGGGCCGGTGGCACGCTGGAACTTGCGGGCGGCTTCAGACTGTGGTCCGCTGCCAGTCACATACGGCACAGCCACGGATGCACGCATCGCAGCCACTGCGGCCTGTGCGGCAGCACGCCGGGCCGCACCCAGCGCCAGTCCCGCTTTGCCGGGGGGCAGGGCCGCAGCCACCGTGGGTACGGCATCAGTTGATGCCTCAATACGGCCAGAGCCCCCATCGGTGTTGACTAACACGCTATCATTGAAATAGCGTGAAGCAATCGTCTGGTACACCGGCAAGTCGTCGCGCAAGGTTGATGGGTCTTGCTCGATCATGTACGGAAAATCGGCCTCGCTCACCCAGGGCAGCGAATCAAGCGGCAGGCGCAGACCCATGGGCGAGTCACCCGGCATCAGGTACATGCGTTCATCGCGCAAAAACCAGGGCCCGGTGGTCCAGGCTGCACCGTAAGACTCGTCATAACCGGCCACCTTGACCGGCAGCACATAACCAATGGGCGAGTCGAGCTTTTGCTCAAACACCCGGCGCAGGCGGGCGCGCTCCATCTCGTCGTCGAGTTTGGAGTTGAACGGGTCCACATTGACCGGCAGCCGGCGCTCGCGCCAAAGGTAATACCAGGTGTCTTCGAAAGCGGTCTGGACGAATCTGGAGGTGACGCCCAGCTTGGCAGCCAGCAGCGTGGTGAAGCGTTGGGCGTCGGCACTGGTGTAATGGCTGGGCACCCGCTCGTCGGCAAACAGGCCTGGGTTGGCCCAGACCGGCTCGCGGTCTTTGCGCCAGTAAATGTTCAAGGCCCAGCGCGGTAACTGCTCACCGGGGTACCACTTGCCCTGACCAAAGTGCAAAAAGCCACCTTGGCCATATTCCTGGCGCAGCTTGTGCACCAATTCAGTGGCAAAGCCACGTTTGGTGGGGCCAAGCGCATCGGTGTTCCATTCTGGTGCGTCTCGGTCATTCACAGCCACAAAAGTGGGCTCGCCACCCATGGTCATGCGCACATCACTGTCGATCAGATCCTGATCAACCGCATCACCGAGCGTCATCACCGCCGCCCATTGCTCTTCGGTGTAGGGCTTGGTCACGCGCGGGGCCTCGTAAATCCGTGTGACGGCCATGTGGTGGGCAAATTCGACCTCGGATTTGTCCACACCACCCTCAATCGGTGCAGCGCCCGATGGCTGCGGCGTGCAGGCCAGCGGAATATGGCCTTCACCGGCCAGCAAACCCGAGGTGGCGTCCAGCCCCACCCAGCCGGCGCCAGGCAGGTACACCTCGCACCAGGCGTGCAGGTCGGTAAAGTCCACTTCAGTGCCGCTGGGGCCGTCAAGCGCCTTGACATCAGGCTTGAGCTGAATCAGGTAACCCGACACAAAACGTGCGGCCAGGCCGCAATTGCGCAGCAGTTGCACCATCAACCAGGCTGAGTCGCGGCACGAACCAGACTTGAGCGTCAGCGTTTCTTCAGGCGTTTGCACGCCCGGTTCCATGCGGATGGTGTACTTGATGTCGTGGTGCACCAGGGTGTTGAGGTCCACCAGAAAAATCACGCTGCGGCGTTTGGTGCGGTCAATTTTGTCAAGCTGAGCCTGCAGCAGCGGTGTCACCGGATCGGGAATCAAATAGGGTGCCAGCTCTTGTTTCAGGTCGGCCTGGTAGCTGAACGGAAATTCTTCAGCGTCAGGTTCCAGAAAAAAGTCAAACGGGTTGTAGACCGCCATGTCCATCACCACATCGACCGTGACCTTGAACTCTTTGGTTTTGTCAGGAAACACCAGGCGCGCCTGGTAATTGGCAAACGGGTCTTGCTGCCAGTTGATGAAATGGCCTTCAGGCTCAACCTTGAGCGAATACGAGATGATCTTGCTGCGGCAGTGCGGGGCAGGGCGCAGCCGGATGGTTTGCGGCCCCAGGTTGACCAGGCGGTCGTAGGTGTAATGGGTAACGTGGTTCAGCGCAGCATGAATGGTCATGGAGAGGTCTCAAAAAGGTCCCAAAAAAAGCGGGCTTTGATTCAAAAAAGGGACGTTTGACAACTGTCAGAGCAAAGCAATGTTAGTGCCAGTCGCTTGCAAGCGGATGACGTGGTCAAGACAGAATTTTATGAGGCGATCATCGCTACAGCATGAATAGCTTTAAACGCTTATTGAATAAGGGCTAATAGCAATTATTAAAGAAAAATGACGTTGGAAAAAGGGACCCGGGTGATGGCTGAGCTGCCTCTCGGGCGGCGTTGCATTTGCGTTGAGGCTACCTGGTGCGCGGCTTTGAGTTGAAGCATTGAGCCCATCGTTTCATCAAAACAATAGCGCTTCAGGTCAGGTGGCTGCGCTGGCATTTTGTGGTGGCCACTTGTCAGTGGCCTCAGTTTCGGTGGGAACGGGCTCAAAAATCACAACCCGGTTACATTTGGCAGCGCTTTTATCGAGTTCGCAACGATCCTGATGATTGTTCGGGCCTACCAACCCTACAACCGAGCACCGAAAAGTGCCTTCAACCGCTGGAAAATTCACACTTCGACGTTTTGTTCCGCAGTCCCTCAAAGCCCGCCTGACGCTGTTCGCTTTGACGATTGTTATCGTCGGGATTTTGGCTTTGGTTCATTTTGTCAAGACGCTGTTGCGCGATGAGTTGTTGCGCTTTACCGGGGAGCAACAGCGTTCGGCGCTGGCGGTATTGGCCAGTCAGGTCAACCATGGTTTGCAAGAGCGCACTGCGACCCTGACCACCGTGGCCAGTCGCATCAAACCCCAGGATTTGGCAAACCCCATGGCCGGACAGGCGTTTTTGCTGGAGCGACCCTTCCTGGCCGAAATATTCAACGGCGGGATGGTGTTGTGGCGTCTTGACGGCCAGCGGTTGACCGACTTGCAACACAAAGGACAGAGCGCGGTCAACCAGCCATTGGATGCACAAGAGCTGAGTTTGGTACTGGGCCAAGGCCAGCCACTGGTTGGCCGCGTGCACCGCGACCAGCGTTTGCAGGTCGGTGTGTTTGCCATTGCCGTGCCGGTGCGCAACGCGCAAGGCCAGGTCATGGGTGCGCTGGGCGGCACGATTCGTCTGGATCACACCAATTTTCTGAGCGAGTTACTGAACCACAAGTACGGCAGGACAGGGAATTTTTTTCTGATTGATGCCCGTGACCGGATTATTTTTGCCAGCTCTGACGCCACCCGTTTGATGGAAACGCTGCCAGGGCCTGGAAAACACGCCATGGTCGACAAATTTGTGGCGGGTTTTGAGGGCACCACGCTGGCGGTCAATCCGCATGGGCAAGAGGTGTTGGTCAGCGTCAAGCAGATCGCGCTGGCGCAATGGTATGCGTCGGTAACGTTGCCGCCGGACGAGGTGTTTGCCCTGATCACAGCAATTCAACCGCGCAGCAGGCTGGCGTATCTGGGCCTGCTGTGCCTGATCATTGTGGCAATCAGCTGGCTGGTGCACCACCAGCTCGCGCCGATCACTGACGCCGTACGAACCATGGCCGGTTTCGTACATCAGCATCAAACGCCGCAGGCTTTGCCGGTGGCCCGAGCCGATGAGGTGGGCGAACTGGTGGGGGGCTTCAACCAGCTGCTGGGTATTCTGACGCAACAGCAGCAGGTGTTGCAAAACAGTGAACTGTTCAAACAGGCCGTGCTGAACTCGGTGACGGCTGAAATTGCGGTGCTTGATGCGCAGGGCGTGATCGTGGCGGTCAACGAGGCCTGGCAACGGGAATACTGCGGCGGTCCGGTGCTCACTGACAATGCAAGCAACGGCATGACAGTGGGCTGCAGTTTTCTTGCAGCATGTCAAAGTACCGCTGGCAGCGCAAGATCTGACAGGGGGCTCGGCTCCGATGAGGGAATTGGCGCAGTTTTGGCCGGCCAGTTGCCTCGCTTTTACCTGGAATATTCCCGCCATACCCCGGCACAGCAGCGCTGGTGCAGCATGAGCGTGACGCCGATGGCTCAGGGCAAGCTGCGCGGTGCAGTGGTGTCGCTGGAAGATATAACCGATCGGGTGCTGGCGCAAAACCAGGTGCGTGAACTGGCTTTTTACGACCCGTTGACCGGTTTGCCCAACCGCCGTCTGGTCACTGAGCGGCTGGTGCAAGACCTGTCGCGGGCCAGGCGTTGCAAGACCCGGCTGGCCTTGCTGTTCATTGATCTGGACCATTTCAAACCGGTCAACGACACACTCGGGCACGAGGTGGGCGACTGGCTGCTGCAAGCTGTGGCGCAGCGGATTCAGCTGTGCCTGCGTGCTTCAGACACCGCCGGACGTCTGGGGGGTGATGAGTTTGTGGCATTGCTGCCCGACCTGTCCAGCATCGACGCTGCGATGGGTGTGGCGGAGAAGATCCGCCAGGCGCTGGCGCAGGAGTTCCTCACGGAACAAGGCGTGGTTTTGCAGATTTCCGCCAGCATTGGTGTTGCCGTGTTCCCTGACCATGCGCAAACTGAAAAAGACTTGCTTCATGTGGGTGACGAGGCCATGTATCGTGCCAAAAAAGGGGGACGCAATGCGGTGACCCTGTGTACCGCCTTAGCCCAGTTGCCGCCTCCAGCTTAGGGCACCGCGTCCTCTGCGTTTGTGGCGCACCTGCCCTGGAGACCTGATTTCGCTAGCGGCGACCCAGCCATCGACCACGAGCACCAGGCTTTGGTTACCTTGATCAACGCGGTGCTGGACGGCGCTGCCCTGCACCCGAGCCAGCCGCGGGCGCTAGAGCTTGCTTTTGACGGACTGATCAGCCACGTAACAGCGCATTTTGGGCGTGAAGAAGGTTTGTTGCGCGCCGCAGGCGATGCCGGCGTTGATGAACGCGCCGCCTTGCACCAAAGCCTGTTGAACCAAGCCCAGACCCTTTACGCCCAATTCGGCGCAGACCCCGAGGACACGTCGGCATTGCAGGCACTGGTGAAATTTTTGCTGGCTGAGCTGGTGAATGTTGCGCGGGATAAAAGCAATTAGTGCCTCTAGCCCTCGCGATATAAGCGCTAGATACTACAAAAATCAAAGCACCCGAGCAACACAAATGACACGCTCTTTGCGCAGCTAGCGGCATGTCTCATGCTTGCCCACTGTACTGATGATCGGTGCCTAGACAGCAGAACTCTTGATAGAACCATGCCGCGCGTTTGCAGCACGTTATCGCGCTAAGGGTTGTCGTTGGCGGATGACAAAACCCTGCGCGCACCGTCAAAGCGCCGGGACCAATACGACTGCCCCATGTTGTCCACCCTGACTTCGTCACCCGGCTTGGGCGAGTGCACAAACTTGCCTTCACCAATGTAGATGCCGACGTGGCTGAACGCGCGGCGCATGGTGTTGAAAAACACCAGATCGCCCGGTTGCAGGTCAGATTTGTCAATGCGCTGAGTGGCGGCGGCTTGTTGTTCCGCCCTGCGCGGCAGGATCAGGCCAATGGTCTGCTCATAGGTCGCCCTCACAAATCCGCTGCAGTCAAAGCCGGCTTCTGCCGAGTTGCCACCACGCCGGTAGGGCACCCCCAGAAAACCCAAGGCATTGGTCACCAGGTCCGAGGCTTTGACGGTGACCGTTTGACGAACCTGATCGATCTGGGACAAAACCACTTTGCCCATCATGAAAGGACCGGTATCTTCAGGGGCTTCAGCAGGGGTTGCGTGCACCGTGCTGACCAGCAGGAAACTAAACATGAGGGCTGAAATTCGCATGGGGGCTAGCATAACAGGAGTTTGTGCGTTATTTTGACGTCATGTGAGTTATTGAAATCATCCGTAAGCTATTGAATATAAACAATTTATTAATAAGTTCGATGTTCATGGTGGCTCGCGTGGCTCCTTCGAGCGTATTGCGGCAGCCCACTGTCACTTAGCGTCTTGGCTGTTGTGATGCCTGTTTTTTTGCTGCCCCGTTTTCAAGTGGCATTTTGAAAAACTCAAATATGCAGGCCCGGTCGCCGGGCGCAGACAGGAACGCCAGCTGTCAATCTCTATAGCGACCTATGACCGTCCGAGAAAGATCTGAGAAGAGTTTTCCTTCACCTTGAAGGTGCTCACGATGTGCTCAAGGTGTTCGGCCTGATCTTGCAGCGACTGCGCCGCCGCCGCCGCCTGTTCCACCAACGCGGCGTTTTGTTGTGTCACTTCGTTCATCCGTGCAATGGCGCTGCCCACGCGTTCGATACCGCTGGTCTGGTCTGCCTCGGCGACTGAAATTTCGGCCATGATGTCCGTTACGCTCTGGATGCTTTTCACAATATCGTTCATGGTGCGACCGGCTTGCTGTACCAGAACACTGCCGGCTTCGACTTTGCTGACAGAGTCGCCAATCAAGGCCTTGATTTCCCGCGCAGCATCGGCCGAGCGTTTGGCCAGGTTACGCACTTCGGATGCCACCACGGCAAAACCGCGGCCTTGCTCGCCAGCCCGTGCCGCTTCAACTGCCGCATTGAGCGCCAGAATATTGGTTTGAAAGGCAATGCCGTCAATCACCGCAATGATGTCCACGATGCGTTTGGAAGACTGGTTGATCGAACCCATGGTGTCGATCACGCCAGACACCACCGAGCCCCCCTGCAGTGCCACATCCGAGGCTGAATGCGCCAGATCGTTGGCATGGCGGGCATGCTCGGCATTTTTGTTGACCGCCGAGGTGACCTCGGCCATCGAGGCCACCGTACTCTCCAGCGAGCTGGCCTGCAGCTCGGTGCGGTTCGACAAATCGAGGTTGCCGCTGGCGATGTCGCTTGAGGCACTGAAAATGGAATCGGTGCCCATTCGAACCTCACGCACGATTTTTTCCAGGCTGCGGCTCATGTCGTTCAGGGCTTGTTGCAGTTGGCCCATTTCGTTGCTGGATGTGACATCGATTTTTTGCGTCAGATCACCTTTTGCAATCCCGCTGGCCACCTTGATGCAATATTCAAGCGGGCGTGTGACAACGCGGCGAATAAACGGATAAATCAGCATCAGCACCGGGATGCAGGTGATGAGCGCGGCCAAAATGGATTTGAGGCGTTGATCAGCCAGACTGGCGTTGACCTTGTCCAGCGACACCTTCATGCTGACCACACCAAGCACCGTGCCTTCCGGCGCCACATGACAGGTGGTGCAGTCCTTGCCCAGCGAATTTTTAAGCGCCAAGGTGGGTCGAACCGCACGCAGATATTCGCCCTTGGCATCCGACTCAACCAGCACGATTTCCTTGCCGGTTTGCAGCACTTTTTGCTCCAGCGCATCGGGTTTGGAGTCGTCTTTTTCGGTGCCAGGCCCAAACAGCTTGATCACCGCTTCGCCGCGCAGCACCCGGACATCGCGAATCGAGCCAAGCTGTTTGACCTGGTCCAGAAAAACATTGCGCTGGGCCACGGTGCCGGTGACCATCATGCCAGTGAGCCCTGCCATCGTGGCGTCGTGCATGCTGCTGGAAAAGTCAGTGGCCTGGTCCAGCGCGGCCTGGCGTGTCACATGCCCCTGCCAGATGATCACACCGGTCCAGACCACTAACAGTGCAGCACCGATGGTGGTCAATAGCTGAACCCAAATTTTGTACTTGGTGGCTGGCACGGTGAATTCCTTGATGTCCGACGATGAATCTTTTTTATCCCGGCGATGGTACTCTGATCAGCCTGAGTTCCACGTCACATTTACGGCATTTAACGCGCTTTTGTCACAATTTCTGGCGTGCCTGCCCAGTCAATCGCCAGATTGGTGCCAGCAACAATGCCGGAGGTGTGGTTTTGAAAAGTCGTCTGTTGACGATTTAAATCGGCCCTGATTTGTTCTAGACTCAAACCACGGGTCCGCTGCGCGGTTACCGGTCAATAAGCACTCATCATTTCGAAAGTCTCTTATGTTTGAATCGGCAGAGATTGGGCACAAACTGGACAAATCTGCCTTTCGCGCGGCCGTACCTGTGTTGCGCGCGGCCTTGCAAGAGGCGCAGGTCGATTTGTTCACCAAGCACAAGTTTCCCGCGGTGGTGCTGATCAGCGGTCAGGACGGTGCCGGCAAAGGTGAAACCATCAATGTGCTCTACGAATGGATGGACCCGCGGTTTTTGTCGACACTGGCTTTTTCAGAGCCGAGTGATGAAGAACGCGAACGCCCCCCCATGTGGCGCTATTGGCGCTCGTTGCCGCCCAAAGGGCTCATTGGCATTTTTGCGGGCTCTTGGTATTCAGACCCGATTCGCGAACGCATCCAGGGTGAAATTTCTTTGAAAGAACTTGATGCCCGAGCCCAGCAGATCAACCGCTTTGAGGAAATGCTGGTCAACGAGGGTGCCCTGGTTCTCAAGTTCTGGTTCCACCTGACCAAAGACGGGCAGCGTGCCCGCCTCAAGGCGCTAGAGGCCGACCCGCGCACGGCCTGGCGCGTGACGCAATGGAACTGGGACCGCCTGAAAACCTACGACCAGTTGCAAGACGTGGCCGGGCACTTGCTGCGCATTACCAACACTGCTGCTGCGCCGTGGGTGGTGGTGGAGGGCACGGACGATCGTTACCGGTCGCTGACGGTGGGGCAGGTGCTGCTGGATGCCCTCAAGCGCAAGCTGGCCAACCCTGATCGCCCCCAGGCCCCGGTGGCGCCGATGGTGCGCGTCACGCTGGATGGCCGCAACGTGCTGTCTGAGCTCGATTTGACGCTGAGTATGGAAGAAAAAACCTACAAGGACGAACTGGCGCAATGGCAAGGGCGTTTGTCGGAACTGGTGCGCGATGAACGGTTCAAGAACCGCTCGCTGGTGTGTGCTTTTGAGGGGGCTGACGCGGCCGGTAAAGGCGGCGCAATTCGTCGCATCACCGCCGCACTCGACGCCCGCCAATACCAGGTCACACCGGTGGCTGCACCCACCGACGAAGAAAAGGCGCAACCGCATTTGTGGCGCTTTTGGCGTCATTTGCCGCGCCACGGCACGGTCGCCATTTTTGACCGCACCTGGTATGGCCGGGTGCTGGTGGAGCGGGTAGAAGGGTTTTGCACCGAAAACGACTGGCTGCGGGCTTACTCCGAGATCAACGACTTTGAGCATGAAATGATCGACGCCGGCGTGATTGTGGTGAAGTTCTGGCTGCAGATCAGCCAGGAAGAACAGCTCAGGCGCTTTCAGGAGCGCGAAAAAATCGAATTCAAACGCTTCAAGATCACCCAGGAAGACTGGCGCAACCGTGAAAAGTGGGGTGACTACCAGACCGCGATCTGTGACATGGTTGAGCGCACCAGCACCGGCAACGCGCCCTGGACACTGGTCGAAGCCAACGACAAAAACTATGCACGGGTAAAAATATTGCGCACGTTGTGTCAGCGTTTTGAAGCCGAGTTGTCAGGACTGCCTATGTCAACGCACGGCGGGAACAAAAAAGTGCTTGCAAAACGCGTCAAGACTGACAAAGACAGCAAACTGGACAAGGCAGAAAAAACCGGAAAAACCGAAAAAACTCAGCTGTTGGCGGCGGCGGACAACGCGTTGCAGCCATCATCAGCCGGTGCCCACAAGGCAAAGCCAGACAGCAGCAAGCCTAAAAAAGCAAAAAATTAATGCGCCTACTGGCTGGCACCCAGTGCCAGGGCACGCTCGCGTGATGCTGCCAGGATCGCGGTCCGATCAGTGGCCATGGTCGGCCAGCCGCCCAGATGCTGCTCGGTGATGTTGCACAGCGCAGTGATCCAGGCCGGGTCGTCGTTGAGGCAGGGGATGTAATGAAACTCTTTGCCACCGGCGTGTAAAAACGCCTTGCGTGCTTCCATGTTGATTTCTTCCAGCGTTTCCAGGCAGTCGCTGGTAAACGCCGGGCACACCACATCGACCCGCTTGACACCGGCTTGGCCCATGGCAATCAGACTGGGCTCGGTGTAGGGTTGCAGCCACTTGGCGCGGCCCAGGCGCGACTGAAAAGTGACTTTGAACTGGTCTTTTGACAGGCCCAACTGCCCGGCCAGCAGGCGAGCGGTTTTGAAACACTCGCAGTGATAGGGGTCGCCCAGATGCAGCGTGCGCTCGGGCACGCCATGAAAGCTCATCACCAGCACATCCGGGTGGCCACTGCCAGACCAGTACTTTTCAACCCGCCCTGCCAGCGCGGCAATGTAGCGCGGGTCGTCGTGGTAGTGGTTGACAAAGCGCAGCTCGGGGATGCAGCGGGTGCGCCCGGCCCAGTGGTACACCGCGTCAAACAGGCTGGCCGTGGTGGTGGCCGAATACTGCGGGTAGGCGGGCAAAATCAGCACCCGTGTGGTGCCGGCGGCTTTCAGTGCGTCGAGTTGCGAAGCAATCGAGGTGCTGCCATACCGCATGGCATAACGCACCTGCACGTCGTGCCCGCGCTGGGCCAGCCAGCCTTGCAATAACTTGGCTTGCTTGTCGGTCCAGACCTTGAGGGGCGAGCCGTCTGTGCTCCAGATGCTGGCGTATTTGGCCGCCGATTTGGCCGGACGAGTGCGCAAAATGATGCCATGCAGGATCATCAGCCACAGCAGTCGGGGGATTTCGACCACCCGTGGGTCGCCCAAAAATTCAGCCAGAAAGCGCCGCACATCTGGCGCGGTGGGGCTGTCGGGGGTGCCTAGATTGCAGTACAGCACCGCCGTGCGGGGCACTTGCCCATGGGTGAAAGCGGGTTCGTTGGCAAAGGGTGATGAAAATGGGCTCATGCCCCATTTTCACCGAAGCGCTGCCGGCTTGAGGGTGAGGGTGCTGCGGGTGTTGGGGGCTACGTCGGCTTCACTCAAAAACTGCTGCATGTAACCACCGACAATATAGGCCGCTGCCTGGTCTTTGTAATGGCGGTCAAACAACACACCGCTTTGCCCGATTGGGTTGATGCCGCGCGCCTGCGACGCATCGGCAAAGTCAATCACGCGCCGGGTCGACGGCCCATAACTCACTGCCCAGGGTGCCGGGCCAATGCTGGTGGCTAGGTTGTTGGGCACCTCGCGCCCGCCAGGTGCATCAAAAGGCCCCACATTAAAGAGCCCGCCCAAGGATGATTTGCCGGCCAGCGGATGCACATGCGTCAGGGTGTGGGCGCGTCCCCAGCCCCAGTCATTGGGACTTTTGCCAAGCGTTTTTTTCAGATGGTCCACGCTGGCGCGCCAGGCTATGCGCATGATGTCCTTGCGGGTTTCGACCTTTTCGGTTTTGGCGTTGTCCCACCACGCTGAGGTCTCGTCAGCGGCCAGTCGTGGCAGCGCCAGGTCCAGCGCCCGGGTGCCCAGCAGGCTCTGAAACTGAACCTCGCCGAGCTCATCGGCCAGCGTGGCCCGTGCCATTTCGTAGAGAAACTGGGTGAACACGGTGGGTGGGATGTTGAACGTGGTGTATTGCCCGTCCCACAAGGTCAGGCTGTCAAATACCGAGCGCTCCAGCGGATCGCGCACTACGTCACTGAGCACCGGCAGCAAGGGTTCGAGGACGCGCCAGTAGTAGCCGGTCTGGGTGCTGAGCTGCAACGACTGGCTGTTGAGCGCATTCCACTGGATCTTGTCATCGCCCAAGCGGTCTTCAAGTGCCTGCGCCCGGTCGGGCGGGTTGTAGTAACCGGGAATTGGCAGGCCGCTGGTCGATTTGGGCTGCTGGTTGGCCGACACAATATAGCCACGGGCCGGGTTTTCTTCCTGCGGGTTGTCACTGAAGCGGTAAAAGCCCAGTTTGTCGGCTTCGGTGGTTTCGCCGTCCAGCAAAAAAGCCGGGTTGACGTTAGCAGGGCGGATCGGCAACTTGGCCGCAGCCCACCAGCCGATGTCGCCGCTGGCGCTGGCCCACACCACGTTGAGGCCTGGGGCGTGGATTTTGCTGGCGGCAGCGCGCGCCCGGGGCAGGGTATTGGCGCGGTTAAGCTCATAAAACGCCTCCAGCAGGGGGTTGTCGGTTTCCAGAAAAGTCCACCATAGGGCCACCGGTGCCTTGCCCAGGGTTTCGCGAAATGCGCCGGTAATGATGGGGCCATGCATCGAGCGCTGCAGCGTCAGTTTGACCTGCTTGCCGTCCTTGACCTTGATGATTTCCTCCGAATTGCCCAGGTCGCTCCACTTGCCTTTGAAGTTGACCTGGTTGGGGTTGGCGGGGTTGACGGCTTCAGCGATCAAGTCCATGTCGTCGTTTTGAAACATGGTCAGGCTCCAGCCAAATTGCTGGTTGTGACCCAGCAGCGCAAAGGCCAGCAGTGGATGAAAGTGACCATAAAGCTCAAACCCGGGCGCATTCAGGTGGGCTTCATACCAGACCGAGGGCAGCGAAAAACCGATATGTGGGTCGCCGGACAGCATGGGTCGGCCGCTAGAGCTGCGGGTGCCCGCCACCGCCCAGGCGTTGCTGCCCTCAAACAGCGGCACGCCAGCCAGATGTTGTGCCTGTTCACTGACTTGGGCCAGCTGGTTCAAGGCCGGAAAGTCTGGCTGACGGGCGGCATTGGAGGGTGGGGTAACCACACCCATCGGGTTCCACTCCAGGTCAAAAATTTTCAGGTAGTCGTCACCCAGTTCATCGCGCACAAAGGTCAGTACCGGCTCACTTTTAAGCGCTGCGGCAAAGCTGTAAGCCAGATAGCCCGACACGGCTACCGTGTCCTGCAGGGTGAAGGGGCGTTTGGGCATGCCTGCCAGGTCAAACTCGAAGGGGGCCGGGTGGCTGGCCTGAAACTGGTTGATACCGTCCAGGTAGGCCAGCTGCGCCACCGCAGACGGGCTTTTGAGATCCATGCCAGCCACCACTTTGTCAGCGTGGTCGCGCAAACCCAGGGTGCGAAACAGCCGGTCGAGCTTGACCAATTTGGGCCCAAGCACTTCGGCCAGCTCGCCACGGGCCAGTCGGCGCACCATGTCCAATTGAAACAGGCGGTCTTGTGCGTGCACATAGCCAAGCGCCCGGTACAGGTCGGGCTCGTTGGTGGCCTTGATGTGTGGAATGCCGCGATCGTCATAACGCACGCTGACTGGTGCTGTCAGGCCGGTGAGCATCAGCTCGCCCGAGCGTTGCGGTTGCTTGGTGCTGATATACCAAAAGCCAGCGCCCGCAGCCACCATCAGCACGCCCACCAGCAGTGCGAGAACTATTTTGAGGGCTAACTTCATGGTGACGTGGGGGTGGTGATGCGGTGCAAGGTCTTGATCATATAGGTGTGGCAGTCAGCGCCCGCGCTGCGGCCACACCACTGAGCACAGCACCTTCCAGCGTGGCCGGGTAGGGCCCTGACACATAGTCGCCGCAGGCCAGCAGGCCGGGCGCAATCTGCTGCGCCGGACGCAGCAAACCGGGTGTGCAGGCAAAGGTGGCGCGCTTTTCAACCACGGTTTGCACGGCCTGTAATTTCAAACCCAGCTGCTGCTGCGCCTGCGCCAACACCTGGCTTTGCAGGGCTTGGCGATCGCCCTGGGCAGCACTGACCACAAACGCCAGCAAACCGGCCGGGCCGCCGAGCTGGGCGCGGTCAAACACAAACTGGGCCGGGTTGGCTGCATCGCTGCGCAAAGCCAGCATGGGCGTTGCCAGAGCGGCGTCAGGCGCCCAGGCATACACCGTGGCAATGGCTTCAAAACGCAGTGCCTGTGCACAGGCCGCCCAGGCCAGCATGTTGTTAGATATGTTTTTAGTAGCGTGCTGCGCAGACTGAATAAGGGCTAGAGCAGAATTTGATGCATAAGTGGCCAGAATCACCGCGTCAAACAACTGTCCTGTGAGTGCACCGGCTTGCGTGTCATGAAGTTGCCACTTTGTGCCGCAGGGCCAGATGCTGGTAACCCGAGACTTGAGCACGACTGCGCCACCGTGCTGCTGCACCCAGGTGGCGGCGGCTTGCGGAAAGAGCGCACTCAAGTCGGTTTTTGGCAACAGCAAATGTGAGCCGCCCTGGGTGCCAAACAGTGCGTCGCGCAGTACCCGCAAAAACACGCTGGCGCTGGCTTGCGCGGCCGGGGTGTTGAGTGCGGACACACACAGGGGTTCGATCAGTTCGCCCAGTACCCGTGGCGTGAGCGACTGGCACAACTGCGCCACGCTCAAACGATCGGCGCACCTGAAGCCGCCCAGCTGCCAGCGTATTGCTGCCAACAGCAATGCGCCCTTGTCAGCCAGCGTCCAGCCGCGGGCGCCTAGCATGCCGCCCAATGCGTCCAGCGGCGTGGGCCAGTCAGGGAACCGGATGCCCCGGCCGTCAGGAAACTGCAGCGTCATGGGCAGGTTCAGCAAGGCCTGCTCGGGCATCACACCGACCTGGCGCATCAGGCGCAGCGTATCGCAATAGGCACCAATCAGAATGTGCTGGCCGTTGTCCAGCGTCACGGGGGTGCCGTCTGGCAATGTGCCAAAAATGGCTCTAGCCCTTCCTCCGATTGCGCCAGACGCTTCAAAAACAGTAGCATGATGACCAACGTCAAGCACGCTGACGGCCGCCGCCAGGCCGGCCCAGCCCGCACCCACAATGGCAATGTTCATGGCGGCGTCGCTACAGCCGGCCCAGCGCCTGCACCTTCCAGGCCAGCCAGAATTTGCGCAGCGGGGTCAGGCTGATGCGCTGGTGCAACACCTTGAACTGGTCACGTTCGATCTCAATCAGCAGCGCCCGGTAGATGCTGGCCATCATCAGCCCGGACTTCTGGGCGCGCCGGTCAGCGACCGGCAACAGCGCCAGTGCCTGCTGGTACAGGCCTTGGGCGCGCCGGGCCTGAAACTGCATCAGGGCGATGAAACGATCAGAATACTGGCGCGTCAAAATTTCCTGCGCGGTGACCTCAAACTGTTTGAGCTCGCTCATGGGCAGGTAAATGCGTCCGCGCATGGCGTCTTCGCCCACGTCCCGGATGATGTTGGTGAGCTGCAGTGCCTGGCCCAGCGTGTGGGCATAAGCAGTGGTTTGGGGCTGGGTTTGGCCAAAAATCTGCGCAGCGACTTCGCCCACCACACCGGCCACCAGATGGCAGTAGCGCTGCAGGCCGGGGTAGTCCAGGTAGCGGGTCTGGTTCAAGTCCATCTGGCAGCCGTCAATCACGGCTTGCAGGTGGCGCTGCTCAATGCAGAAGTCGGCAGCGATGGGCATCAGCGCCCGCATCACCGGGTGGCTGGCCTGACCGGCATACGCCTGGGCCACCTCGGCTTGCCACCAGGCCAGTTTGGTGGCTGCAACACCGGGGTCGGTGGCCTCGTCCACCACATCATCCACCTCGCGGCAAAACGCATAAAACGCGGTGATGGCGGCCCGCTTGGGTGGCGGTAAAAACAAAAACGCGTAATAAAAGCTACTGCCGGAAGCAGCCGCTTTTTGCTGGACGTAATCTTGGGGGGTGGGGGAAGCAGCCATGTGGCCTGAGTTTAATCAGATGGCTTTGCTGCTGGCATGCACCAGGCGCGCCACAGCAGCAGCGGCAGGTCCCATAGCGTGAGCCTGGGGCGCTGCTGCCAGGTGCGAAAGCCCAAGGCTTCGATTTTGTCCAGAATGCGCAAACCGCCTTGCACCACCAGACGAAGCTCCCAACCAGCACGCCCCGGCAAATGCACCGCAAGTTGAGCACCTTTTAGCATTCTGGCCCTTGCTGCACCTGCGTAGTACGCTATTAATTGCGCAGCTTTTGGCGATCTGCTGTCAGGTGCCAAATCAGCGTCCACCACCTCAAACCGGGCCATGCTGTCGGTGCTGGGGTACCAGCGCTGGCGCGCCACATCTACGCTCACGTCCTGCCAGAAGTTGATGAGTTGCAGGGCGGTGCAAATGGCGTCGCTTTGCTGCAGCGACGCCGCGTCGGTCACGCCATACAGGTGCAGCAGCAGGCGCCCGACCGGGTTGGCCGAGCGGGTGCAGTAGTCCAGCAACTCGGCGTCGGTGGCGTAACGGCGCTGCTCAGCGGTGAAGCGCACGTCCTGTTCAAAGGCATCGAGCAGGTCTGTCAGCAAGTTCACTGGCAATTGGTGAGCTTGCATCACGCTGTGTAAGGGCCCAAATACCTGCGGCCAGCGCTGGCTAATCTGCGCTGGCAGCACATTGGCCAAGCTGTCGGCCACTGCCAGCAGGTCGGCGCGGTAGGCGCAAAGGTCGCTCAAGCGGGTACTGGTGCTGGCGCTGCCTTCGTCAGCCAAGTCATCGGCAGTCCGTGCAAAGTGGTAAATGGCGGCGATGGCCGGTCGTAAATGGGGCGGGCACAACAGCGACGCCACCGGAAAATTTTCATAATGCGTGACCGCAGCCGCCGTGGCATGGCTGGTAACAGGCGCAGGGGAGGGTTGATTCACGGTGACTGATGTTAGAGATGGTAGTAGGGACAGAGAAATAGACCGAGACCAAGACCGCAGCCAAGACAGGGCCAACCCCTGGGGCAAAGGCGCAGGTTATGGCTCGGGTTTGACAGTTTTTGATTAATCCTTAAAATTACTAACCAACTGGTCAGTAATTTGACCACTCTCTGAAAGTCATCTCATGAAACCTATGAAATTACACGCCAGGGGCGTTCTGCTTGGCGCAACTATAGCGGCTGCTGCATTGCTGGTGGCATGCTCCAAGCCGCCCGTGTCTGAAGAGCCGATTCGCGCAGTCAAGGTCATGACGGTCGGGATTACAGGCGCTCAGGCCAAGCTCGAATATGCGGCCGAGGTACGGCCCAGGGTTGAGTCACGGCTGGGCTTTCGGGTTGGCGGCAAGCTGATGGCTCGCAGCGTCGACCTGGGTCAGCGCGTCAAAGTCGGGCAATTGCTGGCACAGCTTGACCCGCAAGACCTGAAGCTGGCCACCGATGCCGCACGTGCCCAGGTGGCAGCGGCGCAGACCAACCGCGACTTGGCAGCGGCAGATTTCAAACGTTTTCAATCGCTGAAAGACCAGAACTTCATCAGCGGTGCCGAGCTTGAACGCCGCGAGAGCACCTTGAAATCGGCCCAGGCCCAGCTGGAGTCTGCCCAGGCACAGTTTGCTGCGCAGGGTAACCAGAGCGCCTATGCCAATCTGGTGTCCGATGTGTCGGGGGTGGTGACGGCTGTGCTGGCAGAGCGGGGTCAGGTGGTGGCAGCCGGGGCGGCCGTGGTGCAGGTGGCGCAGGACGGTGCGCGCGACGTGGTGTTTGCGGTGCCTGAAGACAAACTGGCCACGCTTGCGCTTGGCTCTGACGCCCAGGTCAAGGTGTGGGCCAGCAACACGGTGCTGACCGGCAAGGTGCGTGAGATCGCGGCCAGTGCTGACCCCGCCACCCGCACTTTCACCGTCAAGGTGGCGCTGGCTGCCAAAGACGATCTGGCCCTGGGCAGCACGGTATCGGTATTGCCTGCAGCGCTGCAGCACACCGGCGTGCCCGTCATCAAGCTGCCAACCAGCGCCTTGCGCCAGCAGGGGCAAAACAGCGCGGTGTGGGTGCTCGATACCGCCAGCATGACGGTCAAGTCGCAAATCGTGCAAATTGCCACCGCTGACGGCAACGAGGTGGTGGTGGTCGGGGGGCTGGCCCCAGGCGTGCAGGTGGTAACCGCAGGTGTGCATGTGCTGTCCCCAGGGCAAAAAGTTGTGCTTTATCAAGAAAAATCGGCCTCAACCCTTACCAGCAAAGCGCAGACCGCTACAGTTCATGTAGCGACAGACGCTGCCCGCGCCTCCAGTGGCAGTGCCGCTGTTGCCCAGTGAGAGGGCGCTATGTCTGAACAACATCTGCATCCCGAGCAAGGGTTTAACCTGTCGCGCTGGGCGCTTGAACATGCGCCACTGACGCGGTTTTTAATGATTGTGCTGATGGTGCTGGGCACAGCCGCCTATTTCCAGCTGGGGCAGGACGAAGACCCGCCCTTTACTTTTCGGGCCATGGTGGTGCGGGCCTATTGGCCAGGAGCCAGTGCCCAGCAAATGGCCGAACAGGTCACCGACAAGCTCGAGCGCACGCTGCAAGAGGTGCCTTATGCCGACAAGATTCGCAGCTATTCCAAGCCCGGCGAGTCGCAAATCATCTTTCAGATCAAGGACTTTGCGCGTGGCCCCGAGGTGGCCAACGTCTGGTATCAGACACGCAAAAAAATTGGCGACATGCGGGGCACCCTGCCGCAAGGCGTGGTGGGTCCCTTTTTCAATGACGACTTTGGCGACGTGTTTGGCGTGATTTATGCGCTGCAGGCACCGGGTTTCAGCTACGCCGAGGTCAAAACCTTTGCCGATGAGGTGCGCCAGCAATTGCTGCGTGTGCCCGACGTGGCCAAGGTCGAGCTGTTTGGCGTGCAGGATGAAAAACTGTTCATTGAAATCTCGCAAAAGCGCCTGGCCGAGCTTGGACTGGACCTGACAGCGGTGCTGGCCCAGCTGGGACAGCAAAACGCAGTCGAGTCAGCCGGCGCGGTGCAAACGCCACTGGACGTGGTGCAGGTGCGTGTGGCGGGGCAGTTTCAGGCGTTGCAAGACCTGGCCGCGATGCCGATTCGGGCGGGCTCTGGCAACCAGCTGCGCTTGGGTGACATTGCCGACATCAAGCGTGCGTATGTGGACCCACCCACGGTCAAGGTTCATTTTCAGGGCAACGAGGTGATTGCGCTGGGTGTCTCGATGACCAAAGGCGGCGACATCATTGCACTGGGTAAATCGCTCAAGGCGGCCACCCAGCAGCTTGAAAAATCTCTGCCTTTGGGTGTGACACTGGCCCAGATTCAAGATCAGCCGACCTCGGTGGCCAAATCAGTCAATGAGTTTGTCAGCGTGCTGATCGAGGCCGTGGCGATTGTGCTGGCGGTCAGCTTTCTCAGCTTGGGGTTGCATAAGCGCCCCGGTGACAACCCCTGGTTCAGGCGTTGGACGCTGGACATCCGCCCCGGTCTGGTGGTGGGCATCACCATTCCGCTGGTGCTGGCCATGACTTTTCTGGCCATGAATTACTGGGGCATCGGGCTGCACAAGATTTCACTGGGCTCGCTCATCATTGCCTTGGGCCTGCTGGTGGACGACGCCATCATTGCGGTGGAAATGATGGTGCGAAAGATGGAAGAGGGCTACGACAAGGTGCGTGCCGCCACCTTCGCCTATGAGATTACCGCCATGCCCATGCTTACCGGCACCTTAATCACAGCGGCCGGCTTTTTGCCCATTGGCTTGGCGCGTTCGACGACAGGTGAATACACCTTTGCGATTTTTGCCGTGACAGTGATTGCGCTGTGCCTGAGCTGGATTGTGTCGGTGTATTTTGTGCCGTACCTAGGGGTGCGCCTGCTCAAGACACCACCCCATGTGCTGGCGCTGCCCGAAGGCGGCACACCAGTACAGGGCGAACAGGCTCATGACATGTACGACACGCCGTTTTACGCCTGGTTTCGCCGTGCCGTCAATGCCTGTGTGCGCCACCGATGGATCACCATTGGTGTGACATTGGCCCTGTTTGGTCTGGGCATCGTCGGCATGGGCCGGGTTCAGCAACAGTTTTTTCCGGATTCGAGCCGACCCGAAATCACGGTAGACCTGTGGTCACCCGAGGGCACGTCATTTGCCAACACCGAAGAGGTTGCTAAACGTGTTGAGACACGCTTGCTGGCTGAGCCTGGCGTTGTTTCTGTCACACAGTGGGTGGGTTCGGGCGTACCCCGTTTCTATCTGCCACTGGACCAGATTTTTCAGCAGACCAATGTGTCACAGTTGATTGTGGTGCCCAAGGATCTGCCAACGCGTGAAGCCATTCGGGTCAAACTGCCAGGGCTGCTGGCACAGGAGTTTCCGGAGGTGCGGGGCCGAGTGAAACTGCTGGCCAACGGCCCGCCGGTGCCCTACCCGGTGCAGTTTCGGGTGATTGGGCTGGACCCGCAAGGGCTGCGCGAGCATGCCGATGAGGTCAAGGCGGTGATGCGGCAAAGCCCTGACACGCGCGGCGTGAATGACAACTGGAACGAATCGGTCAAGGTCATGCGCCTGGAAGTGGACCAGACCAAGGCGCGGGCGCTGGGCGTGAGCAGCCAGTCAATCGCCCAGGCTGCCAAAACCATTTTGAGCGGGACCAACGTGGGGCAGTTTCGGGATGGCGACAAGCTGATCGACATTGTGCTGCGCCAGCCGCTTGAGGAACGCAATGCCATCACCGACATTGCCAATGCCTACCTGCCTACGGCGTCGGGCAAATCCATCCCGCTGACACAAATCGCCAAGCCGGTGTTCACCTGGGAGCCCGGTGTGATGTGGCGCGAGGGCCGCGACTATGCCATCACGGTGCAAAGTGACATTGCCGAAGGTTTGCAGGGTGCCACGGTCACGAATGCCTTGATGCCGCAGCTCAAAGCACTTGAGGCGAAATGGGCCAAAGCCGGGCAGGGCGAGTACCGCATTGAGGTGGCGGGCGCCGTGGCCGAGAGCACCAAGGGCTCGTCATCCATCGTGGTGGGCATTCCGGTCATGCTGTTCATCACCTTTACCCTGCTGATGCTGCAATTGCACAGTTTCAGTCGTGCCATGCTGGTGTTTCTGACGGGTCCATTGGGCATTGCCGGTGTCGCTGGCGCACTGTTGTTGCTGAACCGGCCGTTTGGCTTTGTCGCGCTGCTGGGCGTGATTGCGCTGATGGGCATGATTCAGCGCAATTCAGTGATTTTGATCGACCAGATCGAGCAGGACCGCGCCCGTGGCGTGCCGGCCTGGGAGTCCATTGTGGAGTCGGCCGTGCGCCGTCTGCGCCCGATTGTGCTTACGGCTGCAGCTGCTGTGCTGGCGATGATTCCGCTGTCGCGCTCAGTGTTTTGGGGGCCGATGGCCGTGGCCATCATGGGTGGGCTGGTGGTGGCTACCGTATTGACGCTGCTGGCGTTGCCGGCCATGTATGCGGCCTGGTTCCGCGTGACACCGCAGACAAAATGAGTGGGCCAGCCTGTTGCGGCTCCAAGACGCTGGCACCGTCAAAAACCGGCCCGCAAGCCGTTCTAGCATCAGGTTAAAATTAACGTCTGACCAGTGTTCAAGGGTGGTTTTACCACCCTCTTTCATTTGCGCGGGTGGCGAAATTGGTAGACGCACCAGGTTTAGGTCCTGACGCTGGCAACAGTGTGGGGGTTCGAGTCCCCCCCCGCGCACCACTGAAAATGTATGAAAATCAATAACCTATACCAAAATTTAAGTTGTTGAGTTTTCATTCAGTTTCATTGAATTTCATTCTTTGTATTTGCGTTAAGTCCTGATCTTTTGCTGGCAAAAAAGCCCTCACCAGAATGGCACTGAAATTGTCATGGCCAGCCGGCATTGAATTCTTAATCATTGACTGGAGTCGGTCTCGCCACTCCTCAAGGGTTTTGCTGGACAACGCAAGTTCAGCTAGAGTAGCTTCATCCAGTAATTCCCAGACGCCATCGCTGCAAAGCATGGCCCCGTCACCAGGCTGCAATTCAATAGGAACCTGAGTTGTAAATGGAGGGATTTGCTCAGAATTTGCACCTAATGATGCATACAACACATTGCGCCTGGGATGTTCTCTGAGCTTTTCCAACGGATACAAGCCCGCCTCAACAAACCGCTGAACCAGACTATGGTCATATGACTGAAAAATGACCCGACCATCCCGAAAAATATAACAGCGTGAATCGCCAAGATTGCCGACCAACGCCTCACCGCGTTCATTGTTAACCAGCAACGCAACGAATGTTGACGCCATGTGCGCAAGCTTCGACTCGCATTTTTGCTTGGCGCAAATTGCTTCGTCAGCTTTTTGCATGCAAAGACGTAACGTGTCAGGCGAAAACAATGGCAATTCGAGAAACACTGCACGAGCCGCCTCGACGGCCGATTTTGACGCAACGTCACCACCTCCTTGTCCACCTGCCCCGTCAGCCAACATAAAAAGGCGCACAACACCGAATGCCTCGCACTCTTCGATTGAGTCTTCGTTGTAGTCTCTACCTCCAGGCTGTGTAAAACTCAAACTTTCGATGCGCAAGGCGCGGGTTGAATTCATTCTTATTTTCCAAATTCTGCGGACTGCGCTTTCACGCGGCTTGTTTCGCGTTCATATGCCTGTAAAAATGAGCGTCCGAAAACACTCTGAAAATTATCCTCAGCCTCCTGGCGAATCTCGGCATATTGCTCAAGGTATATTTCCCAGAGCTTTTTCATACGCAGCGCAGGCAGCAAATTTTGAAGTAACGAGCCATTTGCAAGGCGATTCCCTAAAACCGATGGATCGAAACGGCCAAGCACTGCAGTCAAGGCAGATTTGGTACCTGCGATCACACCAATATCATGGGCGCGCAAATCCTCAAAGGCATCGCGCATGGCTTCGTCAGCACGCATAAAACCGGGTAATTTCTTACCCAGCATCTGCTGCAACGCCACTTCCGCATTCGGTGAAAATTTGAGCGGATTGTTGGATTGAGATGAAATGACAGTGACCCTGGCCTGCAATTCGAGTTTCGTTGCGGTCCTAGCCGCCAGCATATCCACTGCACCTCCCGTGGCTATTCGCAACAGACTTCCAATCACACCCATGACCTCTGGGGTCAAACCACCTGGCAGCGCAGAGGGTGATAAACCAGCACCTTTCAAGAAGGCCAGGGTCAATGTGTCCTGGTTGTCTGCCGGACCTTGGATTTGTGGCGCAATTGAAAGCGATCCAATGTCAGAACTCGAAGGCAAGAAGGGTTTGTGTGGCTGAAACGCACCGCTGTGTTCGGAGGCTTCCGCAAAAACCTCAATATCTTCACCTGAAATTGTTTCCTGAATTGGTGGCACTGATTGATTTTCGAACGACCCACCCCCACGAGATGTTAGCAACGCCTCAATCGATGGTTCAACGGATACCTCTAACGATGGAGTTTGACCTGATACGCCTGACACCAACGGCGCCAATGGATCAGCGGAGTTTCGAGCATTCCCAGAAGGCAACTCAAATGGGTCGAAATCCTTGGGCGTGACGTCAATGGGGGGTCTTGCTGGCGTCGAGGCAACGTCGATATCGTTGGGCAGCATCTCGAACGATGGTGGCAATTGAGCGGCGTTAACCTCTGTGACAATGTCTTGGTCAGCAGATTCCAATGCGACATTGGCGGGTTTTTCCTCAATCAGCCCGGCGAACGGATATTCTACGATTTTCTGCTGAACAATGATGGAAAATGGCTGAATCAGGCCTGAATCGACCGCAGCCTTTGGCAACTGAAATGGATCGCCAGAAACAGGGCCATTGCTGACCAACAACTCTGAAAAAGGGACGGGAGCGTCTGTCGATTTTGGGAGGTCAATCACGCAGTTATGGATGGAGTCGCTGCTCTGCCCTTGAACGTCAGGCAATTCAACCTGGCTCACGGATTTGTCTACTTCAGTGGTATCAGTGTGTTTGACTTTCAACACATATGGGCCAACCTCAAGGTGTTGGCCAGGCAAGAGCTGCATCGTGCCCCCATACCCAAGCATCTGGCCTTCCACCTGCACAGGCAAGGACGCACTTGCATTCGTGATGGTGGGCACGCCCCCGGGAAAGGTCACAGAGGCATGCAGGCGGGACACGCGGCGATGTTTATCCGGCAACACCAGCGTGTTGCCTTCATTTCGACCGATCGTTCCACCCAGACCATTAAATATGCAACTTCGCTGTTGCGGCAGCGCTACAGAGTCGAACAACTCTACATCCAGAACAATTTCGGGCATAAACCGATTTCCCTAGAAATGTCGCGATCTTGAATCGTCTTCGTTAGTTTTTGGTGTTCTTACGAGCGCGCTCAAATTGAGGACCCCACACAGGGTGCCCATGTTCGGCAGGTGCAAGATCAAATTTAGAGTCCAATTTGAAGGCACGCTCGAAAGTTCCCCGGCAAGCAACGACGGCTCCTGTCAGACATTGAGAAAAAGCCAGGGTCTTCATGGCCTTGAGTCGCGCATTTGTAGCAAGACTGGGATCGGTCGTCAGTGGGGACAGCAGGCGCATTGACTTCGTGTACTCGCCTCGTTCAAAACTAGTGATGGCAATGACAAGATTTTTTTCGCTAAGAGAAGGCTCTGGAGGTGCACTTTCTGCCGGTGCAACTTGAACTGGTGGTTCAACTGGGATTGGATATTTTGTTGCTTTTTCTTTGGTGATTGCATTTGATTCGGGCAGCACCGACTGCGTCTGTTCGGTAGCAGGTTGGGTTGCACAAGCCATGAGCGTCAAACCTGCTACCAGAATTGAAGCAAATTTGGAGGACTGATTCATCATTTTTCTGTCACCTGGTTTGAACTATTTGTTACTTCACGAAAGCATGCCGCAATACGACCGTTTTGCCGGCAATGACGGTTACCGAGCGTTTTTCGGTTGCCATTGCGGGATTGCGAATTTCAATGTCATGCTGACCCGCTCCCACACTAAGACTAAGTACAGGCGGCACGGTACCCATTTCTACGCCATCCACAAAAACCTTGCCCCATCCACCAGCAAGCTCAACCCGAAGATTTCCTGGAACGATGTCAGATGCGACCGAAGCTGGTGTCAGCGCTGTTGGCGCTGAAATAGGTTCAACAGGGGCAACAGCAGTCGCTGCGACCACCCCGGAGACGGGAGTCGTCGGCGTTTCATTGTTGACTGCAGAACTAGAACTGACCGGAGCGGCAGGCACGGCAATGGGAGGCGAAGCCACCACAGATACAGTCTCAACTACCGGTTTAGAACCAAACACAAAATAGCCAAAACCGACCAGAACAACAACCAAAACCACAGCGCCCAAGGTCCAAAGCAAACCGGAGGAGCCAATTTTGGGAGTGATCAAATCTTGACTAACCCCAGGTTCAACATTGTGCTGTTTTGCCGAAACGGGTGACAGCCGGGGCGCTGAAGAGTTCGTCAACTCATTGATCGAAAATGCAGGCTTCTGCTCGGGTTCAGGTGCCTTTGGCGGAACAACCGGCGCATTCTTTGGCGACATGGAATGGCTTGCATCGGGTAATTCTGGAGTTCCAGCTCCGCCCGGTGAGGCTGCACCCGCTAACACCGCACGATCAAGAGAAGAGGGTCTCAATAAAACAGTCGCAGGAAAGTCACTTGGCGCAACCTGCGCCGGCGGTGGCTGATAAAGGACCGTTGACAAAACAGGTGTTGTCACCCAACCTAACGCAGTACGCAACTCATCAACGCTTTGATACCTGTTCTCTGGCATGACGGCCATGCACTTCATAACAACATCGCATAGTCGTTGCGAAAATTCACCTATGGCAATGTCGGACACTGGTTTTAGTGGATCACTGATCATGCGAGATATCGCTTGAACTGGAACCTTGCCAGTCATGACGTGATACAACAATCCACCCACCGCGTATACGTCAGTCCAAGCACCCTGAGGCATCGAGCCATCATCGTAATACTGCTCAATCGGCGCATATCCTGGTTTCAGCACTGTGGTCAGAGCCTGTGTCATGCCACTGATGATGCGCCGTGCTGCGCCAAAATCCATCAGCACTGATCGACCATTTGGCAGCACCAAAATGTTGTCTGGTGCGATGTCGCGGTGAAAGCACTTTTCATTGTGAAGTTCCCTCAAAGCCAGCAGGACAGGATCCAATGTTTCACAAAGCCATTGCTCGGTAATCAAGTGCCGGGACGACCGTAAGGCCTCTCGCAAAGTGACACCTCGGTAATATCGCATGGCCATATAGGCCGTTTCATTGGCTTCCCAAAAACGAAAAACCTCCACCAGTCCCGGATGCGAGAACTTTGCCAGCATTCGGGCCTCATTGATAAAACTCGAACGGCCTGCTTGAAAGGTCTGCTGATGGTCCTCTGATTTCACCTGAACCGAACCATCTGCCCCGCGCTGCGCAAAAGCAGATGGCAAGTATTCCTTGATTGCAACCATGCGCTCCAGACTTGAGTCATTAGCGCTGTAGACGATGCCAAAGCCACCTTCTCCAATGACCCCAGTAATTTCAAACTCTGCCAAACGCGTGCCAGCCGGCAAAGAACTAGAGGCTGTTTTAAAGCCGGCGCTGGGTGTATTCATGACAATTATTAATACCCGGGTTGATTTCAGTGAGTTGTCTACTTAAACGCATGCGTAATCACCACCGGAACATCTGCAGTGACCTCAATGGTCTGCTTGAGCGATGCCGAATCTGGTTTGGCGATTTCGATCATGTGCGTGCCGGTTTTTAGCTCCAGCTGCCTCAGTTGACTGGCATTGGAAATACCGCGTGTGACCCCATCAATCACCACAGCCCCCCACGGACTGATCGCTAGCTTGACCAAACCGGTTGCAACAACGGCTACTGGGTCGGAAACACCTAGCGAGGCAACAGAAGCCGAAGGCGTTGCAACAGGCACTGCTCCGTCTTGGTCTTTCTTTTGAACCAACGGGTTAGTCACACTGGTCGGCCGCTGCGGACTCGCCGTTGCCACTGGTTCGTCAGAACGGGTGAGCAGGTAAGCCATTAACGCGACCACAACAAGGCCTATGGCGACAACCATCACACGCATTTTGTTGTTCCTCGCCGAATATGCAGGGAGTGGCGTGGGATTTTCGGCAGTCAAACGGTTACGCGGCGGTTTTGACGCCAGTTCCTGCTGCGTCTTATCAATATCAGAGACATTCTTGCCAACTTTGACCGCCATCTGCTCTGCACTTCTAGGTGGATGCAAAAGCTCCAAATTCAGGATTGGGTCGATTCTTGCCGCATGCGTGGCATACGACGCGCTGGGTACCGTCATGACACGCGTTGGCTTGGCCGTATTCCAGCCCAGACTTTCACTGAAATCGCGTACATTTTGCAAACGATCCTCAACACGCACAGCCATGGCCTTGGCCACTGCATTGGAAAATGTTGATGAAAACCGTTCACCAACAACCGAGCTTATTGGTAACAAGGGATCAGATAGAAGACGCGAAACCGCCTGGCAAGGCGCTTTGCCAGTTGCCAAATGGTAGAGCACCCCACCCAGCGCATACACGTCAGTCCATGGGCCTTGTTTCATTGTTCCGTCGTCGACGTATTGCTCAATTGGCGCATAGCCAGGCTTGAGTACCGTCGTCAGTGCCTGCGTGCCGTCTCCGATGATTCTTCGCGCAGAGCCAAAGTCCAGAAGGACCGGATGCCCGTCTGACATCATGATGTTGTCAGGCGCAATGTCCCGATGAAAAACCTGTTCGCGATGCAACATCTCAAGCGCATCAAAGATCGGTGCCATAGTCTGCGCGATCGTCTGCTCGTCAAAACCGACGCTGCCATTTGCCAACTGCTGCCGTAAAGTCTCACCAGCGTAGTAACGCATGGCCATGTAGGCTGTGCCATTGCTCTCCCAAAATCGGTAAACCTCCACCAATGCAGGATGGGCGAACCTGGCCAGCATCTTGGCTTCATTGATAAAGCTACGCAAACCAGCTTCATACGTGGCCCGATGGCTTGGCGATCGCACGGCGACTTGAACACCATCCAAGCGACCCGCGAAAGCCGACGGCATGAACTCCTTGACCGCCACAACCCGATCCAGGTGGATGTCCTTGGCGAGGTAAACAATCCCGAAACCACCTTCCCCTACCAGTCCGATGATTTCAAAGTCAGCAATGACCGTGCCAATCGGCAGACAATTGGCATGAGTGGCTAACAAATTAGATGCCGTTGTTGACACTGAAATCTTTCTGAAATTCTGGTTGATAAATCGACAGCAACAAAACCCTCAGAAGCAAAATCTAGAACTCCAGGCCAAGCTCATTTTTAGACTTCGTTTGCGCACTACCGACCACGCGTTTTCGAAACGCATCAGTCGCCGCAGCCCTGCCCTCGGAAAAAAGATTGGCCTGAGCGCCCTTTTCATTGGCCGGTGTTGAAACTTCCACTACCTGTAACTGCACCACCTGGCGTGCCAGATTGACCTCTCGTATCTTTGCTTTGACCTCAAACAAATAAATCACATTTTGGCATGGCCCGTTCAGCACCGGGACGCAGTGCGCATATTCTTGCCGGTAGGCCACCACCAATCCAATTAAAGCTTTGGCCTGAGCCTGGCGCTCAACCTGCTCCCTGGCAAGCTTACGTTCATTGTCCTCAAAAGCGCCTATTTTTTGACGAGCGAGCGCATGGCGCCCACATTCATCGTCGGGAAACGCTTCCATAAACTGTTTCAGCGCAGCCACATTGCGCGCTGCGTTATAACCTCGAGAACACAAAATTGCCCTGGATACCGGTGCAGCACTGGCAGCAGTACCATTTGCCTCAGGCACGACCACTGGTGGGTTGACCGCCACGTTCGGCACGGCCTCAGCGGCCGGTGCGATGTAAAAGGTCATCACACCGTTGGCTGTGGGCCTTCCCGCAGCGAACTCCCCGTCAAATTTATCACCAGAGCCCCAGGTGTAGACACCCTTGCCTTGCGGCGTGCCATCATGGACCTCCCCTGCATAACTGTCGCCTGACGCAAACTTTATCTGCCCTTGTCCAGTCGCCCGATCACCAACCCAGGTTCCGTCGTAACTTCCGCCGTCCACGAAATGCATCAAACCGCTACCTTCCCTGAGATTGGCCCGCCAATCGCCGTCATAGCGCTGACCATCACGCCACTGTGCTCTACCCTTCCCATTTCGCAGTCCTTGCTGCCAACTTCCGGTGTAGCGGTCACCATTGCGACGCGTCAAGGTGCCAATGCCTGACTGCTTACCTGAAGCAACCTGTCCTTCGTAAACGTCCCCATCGACAAACCGAATGACGCCCGAACCAGACGGCAAGTCGTCTCGCCATGTTCCGTTGTATTCGGACTTGTCCGAATAAACCACCCGACCCTGGCCTTGTCGGCGGCCCTTGACGAAACTACCTGTGTATCGGTCTCCGCCTGAAGAAATCAGCTCACCCTCTCCATCTGGCAGGTCATCGAGCCAATTTCCGCTGTACCTCTGACCATCGGCCCAGACATATTTCCCTGCCCGAACTTGCTTCCATCTTCAAGTTGCCCCTCATAGGAGCTGCCATCATAAAACTCAATACGCCCCAGCCCGGTCACCCGATGCGTTGTCTTGTTGACTTTGAAACGCCCTTTATAGATGGCATCTTCGGCGCGGATTTCGGTATAGGCTACAAGTGGCGCAACCGGCGCAACCGATGAATTGGATGGCATTGCGACCCCTATAACCTGAGGTGCTGATGTAGCAAGCACAGGCACTGACGCCGTGTGTGGGATAGCAACTGTCACATTGTCTTGAACTTGGTTCTGCCGATTTAACATCTGGTGTTCACGCAAAACAACAGCTGCAACCTGATCGTTACAATTTTCACCAGTGCAAGAACGCAACTGATCCTGCCGCGTGAGCCGCCCGTCAGTGAATTGACCCCGCAGGATGTAACGCAACTCACCACTACTGAATGCAATCACATTGCCAAAGCCTGTCGCTTTGCCGTCAACACAATCTCCGGTCCAGCTGACGGTTAACCGTGCCAGAACAGGAATATCCAGCAGCATGCAGAAGCTCTGAATATCGCGAGCAGCCGTTGTCGTTTGTGCCAATGCGGGCAGGTACCCAGTGCAGAGACAAACACTGAAAAAAATCAGGCTGACATAGCGTTTCCAAAAATTCATGCCAAATAACAATTCATGCCAAATAACAATATTGTTGCCTTAACGCGGACCCGCGCACTCTTCTGATCTGGCTATTGACAGTCAAGAAGGTACCGTTTGAAAGTGCATCTTACAAGCCCTTAGCCGGTTTGTGCTGAACATGCAGGAATGAATCGACAGTTGGTAGATTAGTTTGGGACGTAGTTCCATTTTTGGCTCCCTTTTTGACAATGAAGCAGTACGCTAGTGACGGCTTGGCCACCGGAGCTGTAGCCAGAGGATACGGCGACTAAGAACTTGGCTGGCCATTGATGCGGCGGGGCAGCAAACGCTGGTTCATCAGGGCAGGCCAAAGGCAAGTGCGTGGGTTAGTATGAGCCAACTACGCAACAGATTGGCGGTGCAGATTGAATTCTATAGAAACGGGCAGCCTTGCTGTCATTGTGGGGGCTACGGGCAGCATTGGTTCAGCTTTGTTGTCCGAGCTGCAAAGCTCAGGCGGATTTGCCAGCATTGTTGGCCTGTCGCGCCAAAACGCCCCCACATTGGAGCTGACCGATGAGTCCAGCATCAGAGCTGTAGCTTTGTATGTGGCCAATCAACTTGAGGTTGACAACCTGGCGCTCAAATTGGTGATTGATGCCACCGGCATGCTGCACAGTGCGACACAACAGCCTGAAAAGAGCTGGACGCAGCTGGATGCCAGCCAGATGGAACAGGCGTTTGCCATCAACGCCATTGGCCCGGCGTTGTTGATGAAACATTTTTTGCCCTTGCTGCCGCGCCAGGGCCGATCGGTGTTCGCCACGCTATCGGCCAAAGTTGGCAGCATTGGCGACAACCGGCTGGGCGGCTGGTACAGCTACCGGGCCAGCAAGGCAGCGCTGAACCAGCTGGTGCACACTGCCGCCATCGAACTGCAGCGCCGTGCACCGGGTGCCATCTGCGTGGCACTGCATCCCGGCACGGTAGACAGTGCCTTGTCGCAACCCTTTGCCAAGACGGGGCTGGCGGTGCGCACGCCCGCTGAGGCCGCCCAGCGTTTGCTGGCGGTCATTGCGGGCCTGCGAGCCAGTGATTCAGGCGGTTTTTTCAGCCACGATGGCGAACCACTACCGTGGTAAGCGCGCAGGCGTCTACGCGCCACAACATTTCTTGTACTTTTTGCCGCTGCCGCAACTACAAGGGTCATTGCGGCCGGGGCTTGCCACCCAATCCACCGAAGTTAAGCCATGTCACCCCTTGTAAGCCAGATTTGGATGAGGTTTCACATGATTTTTCGGTCGTGGCTGCTTGCGATCAGACAGTTGTCTGCGGGAGTTTGCCCCAACAGTTCAAACGCCTTTCCCAAAAGAGTCACCAGACAGCCCAACCCCAACACCATACGCTGCAGCAGGCGCTGCAAACATGGTGCGGCGTAGGCGCGGTTACATGTACGCTGCTTGTCCCGTAAACCCGCCGCCGCTGACGCGCCCATGCACACCAAAGAAGCCAAATTGTCAGCCAACACCTTTGCGTGCACATCGACCATCAGCGCATGCTGCGTCAGCCCTGAGACGCTCGAGTTTGCAGCGATGCTTGAGGCGTTTAAAGGCCTCTCAATACGCCAGCGCCTGCGGTAAAGCTCACCAAAGCCGCTGTCGGGACTTGGCTGTCTGGCAAATTGGTCGCCATCACCCGCACAAGCCCATTGGGCGCCACACACTTGACCAGCCGGACCCGCGGTGCAGCACCAGAACAGCCATAATCTTCGCAGTCCCACTGGTTGGGCTTATTGAGCGTGACCGTGGCATCCACCTGATCGCTGCGCCAAAGGTGCGTACCTCTGCCCAACCACCACTGGACTTCTCGCAGCGCATGCAAAACCGAATATAGTGCTCGTCAAATACGCCACCAGCCAAGCTGCCGGATAGCCCCTGATCAAGGATCAACACATCATCAGGCCCCAGGCACAACAGCGACTCAAACAGCATCTGCCGCTCAGCGCCATCGGCACCATGCACGCTGGCGTGCAGCGTCAATTCAGCGCCCGGCAGATACAAGACAAACAAGCGTTGATCAGCTTGGGCATGGAACCTTGTGGTGAAACAGGGGCGAATCGCAGGCATCAGCACCGAGGCATCGCCTGCCACCAAACGCAGACTGTGCCAACGAGGACCAAGCCCAACGCGTTTGGCGGTTTTGACCACAAAGGTGTTCAAGTGCTCCAAACAAGTCCAGGACAACTTGTCTCGTGCTTGAGCAAACCACGATCAGTTATGCCACGCTGCCAGTCGCCGTCAACAGACAAGCTACCAAAGAAGGAGTCGAGCATGACCTGCTGTGAAGACGCCTGCATGGAAAGCAAAGCGCCAATCAGCTTGGGCAAAGGCAACTTGCCAGTGCGCGTGAAGGCATTGGGGGAGTCAGGGTGGCGGGCATCGGCGAAAAATTCCGCCGAATTGATGCGATCGGTGAGTTTGGAGAAAAGAGAACTAAGGGTTAACCCTATATTTTGTTGACATATTCAGTTCCAATATTTGTGGGAAATTTAAAAAAAATTCAACTAAATCAACAGCTTACGAGGAATATTTTACCTTAACTTCGGTGGATTGGCTTGCCACCCGGTACACCGTCTCCACCCGCGGGCCGATACTTCGCCACACATCGCTCAGGTCATAGACAGCCCAGATGGCATCGGCAAAAGCATTCAGGCGCTGCTCACTCATGGAGCGTTCGCACCCCTCCTCGCTGCCCGCGACGGTGATGGGATCGGTGTCGTCTTCGGTCAGCGTCACGATGCATTGCAGCGCCTCTTCCAGCACCTTGGCAGCTTCACGGTCGCGTGGTGCGGCCCACTCATCAGGCCAGCTTTCCACCGCACACATGAAGCCAATGGCCCAGATCTGGCCAAACGACGGCACCGGCGCGTCGCCCATTTCAGCGCGCTGCTCAGGTGTCAGGGCGGCAACTGCCGCGCGCAGGTCCATCACCTCAGGCTGATAGGCACGCTCGTCGTCAAAAGATTCAACGTCAGCCTGGAGCGCTATGGCCACTTCGTTCCATCGCTGCGTCCACAGTGCCATGAAGCGTTCAAACTGCGCGTCGTCTGCAAACAGCGCCAATACGTTGGGTTCATGCGCCTCAATGCCCAACAGTTCAGGCAGATATTCAGATGGGGGGATCAACCGGCGGCAACAGATCAATGCCGCCATGAAGCCCTCGCAAAATTCCCATTGGGGGGTTTCGTCATCGCGCGTGCGCAAATCATCCAAAATGACGTCCAAGGTGTCGAAATCGTCCGATGTCATCGGCAGTGGCGTTGCAGAGAGCTTGTGTTCAATCATCATGGTCGTGGAGTAAGAGTCGCGCCAGCACCCATTTTGCCCGTTTGGCAAAGTTACCCCAGCGGCTTCGTCAACATCAGTGGCCTGGCCATTGCGCCATGGGTCACTGACGCGTCTATGGCTCTGGTCTGTCCGCGTGTCTGCATGGTTCTTCGATCACATAACGCTCATGAATTAATAGTGGATAGCGCTTTAACACCAAGGGCTAGAAGCCTTTTTTTCATACAAAGCACGGCCTTATCCTTGCTCAGCAGTAGCGCCTGGTGGGCTACTGCCAGGTCAATGAACTTCTGATCATCAGGATCTCTGCAGGTGACACTGGCCTTGGCGGCAGTTGGCAAGATGTGGGCCAGCGTGTCAAATTGCCCCAGCACGGCGTCCGTGGACATGGCGAGCGCGCATTCTGGCTTTTTTGGTGGCGACGCGGCTGACAGGCGCCGGGCAATTTGCGGGTAGTCCAGCACCCGCACCAGTTCGTCCCGCATGGGCGCTGAGGCGATCCAGTACCAGTTTGGATCATCCAGTGCCTGGCGCAAGGACTCGGTGGCAGGGTCCTGAAAAACAAAAATATCCAGCACAATGTTGGTGTCAAGCACCAAGGCGCGCGGCGCACTCAAGCCTGCACCCAGGGCAAGCCGCAAAAGCGCCAGCCGGTTTCGGTGCCACGGTGTTGGTCGTCGTCGAGCTCCCCCTCAAACCCATCGAGCACATTGATCACTTCGGTGTACCCGGCCGCATCCAGCACACGGGCGGCCTTGACGGTTCGGCTGCCCGAGCGGCATAGCAGCACAATGCAGCGGTCTTTGTCAGGCACTTGTGCCTGCACGGCTGCCAGAAAGGCCGGCACATCAGGCTCTTCGCTGGGAAACTCGAACCACGGAATGTTGATGGCGTTGGGCGGGTGGCCTACGTAGTCAAACTCCACTTTCATGCGCACGTCAATCAACGCGGCCGCTGGGTCTTGTTGCAGAAGAGCCCAGGCCTCCTCGGGCAGCCGGTGTTTCATAGTGATCCGTCCGGTTTTGGAGGGTCGGGGCTGGCGGCTTCACGCGTTCGTGCCGAGCCTGCCACCATGTCAAAACGGAACAACCGGCACTCAATGGGGCCATTCCACATCGGCACCCGGCGCGATTCTTTCAGGCGCATCTTGCCGGGTAGTTTCAGGTCTGGTGTGAGCATCCAGGCGGTCCAGCCGGCGTAGTTTTTCTTCCAGTGGGTGGCGAGCTGGCTGAAAAAATCGCCACCATTGTCCATGTGCGGCAACTCGCGGGCACCAAAGCGGCCGCCCCGGGTTGGCTCGTCTGCGCTGTTTGCGGCGTGGTCTTCATAACGTGTGCCAGTCGCGGCTTGGGGTCCGGCTGGCCGGTGTATGCCGGAACCATGGCTGGGTCCGCGCTGTGAACGACCGGGCCGCTCAGCACGCGCCACGCCACCGATGTCAATGCGTTCGCCATAGGGAGGATTGAGCAGCATCACACCGCCATGCGCGGTGACGTCGATGGGGGGCAGGCGCTGCAGGGCGTCGCCGCCACGGAACTCAATCACGCCAGCCACGCCGGCGCGCGTGGCATTGTGCTGGGCAAAGTCCACCATGCGATGCGCCACGTCACTCCCGAAAATAATGGGTTTTTGGCTTCGAGCCGGCATGCTGACTGCATCATTAGCTTCTTTTTGAATAGCAACCCAATCAGATTTGCGAAACGGCAGGTATTTCTCAAAGGCAAATCGGCGCTGGCCACCGGCGGGTAGGTTGCAGGCCATCTGCGCGGCTTCGATCAGGATGGTGCCACTGCCGCAGCACGGGTCGTACAGCGGTTGCAGGTCGCCCTCACCCTCCAGCCAGCCGCTGGCGGCAATCATTGCGGCGGCCAAAGTCTCTTTCAAGGGGGCGTCGCCTTTGTCCTCGCGCCAGCCGCGCTTGAACAGCGGCTCGCCCGAGGTGTCAATATAGAGTGAGCAACTGTCAGTGGTCAGGTGGGCATAGATGCGGACATCGGGCCACTGGGTGTTGACGTCCGGGCGCACCCCATTGGCCACCGTGCGGAAACGGTCGCACACCGCATCCTTGATTTTCAACGCGGCAAAATTCAGGGAATTGAGCGGACTGTGCTGGGCCGTGATCTCGACCTTGATGCTCTCAAGCGGCGTAAACCAGCGCTCCCAGGCCACCTCTGAAGCGGCCCGGTACAAATCCGGCTCAGCTCGGTATTCTGTATAGCTGAGCAACACCAGCACGCGCTGCGCCAGGCGGCTGTAAAGGTTAAGCAGCATGGCGTGTGCAAATGAGGTGCGCACCGCCACGCCGCCACGCTGCTTGGTGATGCAGCCGGGCGGCAGACCGGTGATGCGCAAGACCTCAAGCGCCAGGTAGTCTTCCACGCCGGCGGCGCAGGGCAGGAACAGTTGCAGCTGGTTCACAGTGACTTCCTCAGACTGGCTGGTGCTATGCGCAGGCCTTCGCGATATTTGGCGACGGTGCGGCGGGCGCATTCGATGCCTTGCTCCTTGAGCATGTCGGATATTTGGTTGTCGCTGAGAGGCTTTTTTGGGCTCTCGGCCGCCACAAACTGTTTGATAAGGGCACGCACTGCAGTGCTGGACGCATTGCCGCCCGCCTCGGTGCCCAACCCAGAGCCAAAAAAGTATTTGAGCTCAAAAGTACCAAACGGCGTGGACATGTATTTTGCCGTGGTAACGCGGCTGATGGTGGACTCGTGCAGACCCAGTTCGTCGGCAATTTCACGCAGCACCAGCGGACGCATGGCCAGCTCACCATGGGTGAAAAAGCTTTTTTGCCGCTCCACAATGGCCGCGCTCACGCGCAGGATCGTGTCAAACCGCTGCTGAATGTTTTTGATGAACCAGCGTGCCTCCTGCAAACGCTGGTGCAGCGCCTGCATATTGGCGGCTTCGCTGCCACCAGCCTTATGGCCTTTAAGGGCGTTGGCGTAAATGTCATGGACCCGCAGGCGCGGCATCACTTCAGGGTTGAGCCGCACCTGAAACTTGGGTTGCGTGCCGCCGCCTACTTTGACCACCAGCACGTCTGGCACAACGATGTTGCGCTCGACATCCACAAAACGTCGCCCGGGTTTCGGTTCAAGTCGGCCAATCAATGTGATGGCAGCGCGCACGGCGGCATCAGGCGCGCCACATAGTGGCACCAGATGTTTGATGTCGCGCCGGGCCAGCAAGTCCATCGGTTGAGCACAAATTCGTAGAGCAACGTCCACTGCATCCAGATCAATGTCTGAGTCCAGGTCATTTTGTATCGCCTTAAGCTGCAAACTCAGGCACTGCGCCAGGTTGCGAGCGCCCACGCCGATAGGCTCAAGACTTTGCAGCAGGTGCAATGCCACCGTGAAGTGGTGCACCAGGTCGTCGACTTGCACCAAGTCTTCTGTCACCAGACCGCGTGCGAGTTCGACCAGTTCGTCTTCCAGGTACCCATCATCGTTCAGCGATTCGATCAAAAAGTGCAGAGCGGCTCGGTCTTCGGCGCTCAGGCGCAACGCCAGCGCCTGGCGGTGCAGGTAACTTTGCAGTGACTCGTGGTTGCGCGCCAGCTCGGTGGCGTCCGTCTCGTCATCGCCACTCAAGTTGTTGCCATGAGCACGCGCTTCACCGCCCCATTCGCTGTCGTCGGGAGCCAGGCTGACGCTGCCATCCCCGTCCCAGCTTGGGCTGTCGTCGGCCTGAAAGTTTGTATCCTCAGAGTCATTTTCTGTCTTAACCTTCGCTGAATCTTGGTAGTCAGCTACAGAATATATAGCGACTTCAGCTTCCCGGTCTGACTGACTGACCGGCACGTCGGTGCTTGCCAGTCCAAACGATTCGCGTTCGGCCTCATCGGCGCAGCGCTCCAGAAACGGGTTGTCGTCCAGCATCTGGTCCACCTCCTGCCCCAGCTCCAGGGTGGAGAGTTGCAGCAATCGGATGGACTGCTGCAGCTGCGGCGTCAGCGCCAGATGCTGCGACACCCGCAGTGACAGACCTTGTTTCATGAAACCGCCAGGGTCAGGGAATTTCGCACAGCACAAAACATAAGTGTCATGTCATCACATGCGGAAATGTTCACCCAGATACACCCGCCGCACGTCCACATCGTTGACGATGTCGAGGGGTGTGCCCTGCGCCAACACGCTGCCGTCACTGATGATGTAGGCATGGTCGCAAATACCCAGGGTCTCGCGCACATTGTGATCGGTGATCAGCACGCCTATGCCTCGGCTTTTCAAAAAACTGATGATGCGCTGAATTTCTATCACGGCAATCGGGTCGATGCCGGCAAACGGCTCATCAAGCAAAATAAAACGTGGCTGGGTTGCCAGCGCCCGGGCAATCTCAACCCGCCGACGCTCACCGCCCGACAGCGACAGGGCGCTGGACTGGCGCAGGTGCTCAACCCGTAGGTCCTGCAGCAGGGCCGTCAGACGAGTTTCGATCTCGGGCTCGCGCAGCGGGCGCCCCTTGTCGTCAAACTGCAACTCCAGCACGGCGCGCACGTTGTCTTCAACGTTGAGTTTGCGAAAGATCGAGGCTTCCTGGGGCAGGTAACTCAGGCCGAGTCGGGCGCGGCGATGGATGGGCATGCGTTCGATCGATTGCCCGTCAATCGTGATGTCGCCAGCACTGGCGCGCACCAAACCAACAATCATGTAAAAGGAGGTTGTTTTGCCGGCACCATTGGGGCCAAGCAGGCCCACAACCTCGCCTTTGCGCACTGACAGTGAGACGTCTTTGACCACCTTGCGGCCACCATAAAACTTTTGCAGGTGGTGCACCTGCAGGCAACTTTCGCAACCACCATCAGACAAGCGCAGCGGGTCGATGGCTGGCTCAGGCACAGCCGTTGCTTGGGTCGTCACTTGACCGTTCCGCCGAGTTGAGGGCTGGCGCGCAACGGGGTAGAAACGCCTGATGCCGCCGGCTCTGGCTTGGGCGTCAGCATGGCGCGTACTCGTCCAGCGGGCGCTGCGGCCTGGCCCAGGCTGCCGCTTTGGCCGGGCGCTGGTGCACCATCCAGGGTAAAAACGTCTGTGGTGTTGTTATAGACAATCACACCGGCGCTGAATTCGTCGTTCAGAGTTGTCCCCAGAAAGCGGCGCAGCTGGGCTTTGGAGAGAAATTTGACGGTGTCCTGGCGCCCGTCATAGTCGATAGTTTCACCTTCGCCCTCGATGTACTCGTCGACGCCTTCGCGTTTTTGCCTGAAAAAAGCCAGCTTACCGACTTCAGCGGTTACCACGCCATGTTGATAGCCTTGGGGATCCTGTCTGACCTCGATGCGCCCACCCCTGATCTGGATCGTGCCCTTGGTCAGCACCACCCGCCCGGTGAACACGCTGGTCTGACGGGCATCGTCATAACGCAAGGCATCCGCTTCCACATTCATGGGCTTGTTGCGATCCGCCTTTTCAGCCAGCGCTGTACTGGCAGAGATCGCCAGAACAGTCAGAACAAGCCAGGGAAGAATGGGGGTTTTCATAAAGGCACGAATCTTGCATGATTAAGCCCCGCATTGTAGCGGTCTGCAGTATGGCTCGGCAGAAGTGAAAGCCGAAAGCCCGACTCTTTTAACGCTTGGCCCGAACCTGCGCAATCAGATAGTCTGCTACGCGCAAAGCGCCTTCCATGCTCTTGGCCAAGCCACCATCGGTGTAAAAATTCCCGGCTACACCGATGGCCGGAACGCCCTCAATTGCATAAGCATTCATCAACTGAGTGGCGCGGTTGACCTTGGTGGTGGATGAGAACGAGTTGAAATTGGCCAGGAACTTGGTCCGGTCAACACCCTGCTTGGCAATCCACTCGGTGATGCCGTCGGCTGTGTTGAGGTTTTGGCGCTCGCCATGAATGGCGGCAAATACTTTGGCATGGAATGTATCCAGCAAGCCCATGGACTCCAACGCGAAATACAGTTTTTGCTGCGGCACGTAGTCGTCCCTGAACGCGATCGGGACACGCTTGAAAGCCACGTCTTTGGGCAAGCGCTTGACCCACTCCGACAAGGCCGGCTCGAATGCATGGCAATGAGGGCAGCTGTACCAGAAAAACTCAACCACCTCAATCTTGCCTGCTGGTGCCTCGACAGGTGCAGGCTGCTTCAGCTTGACATAGTCCGCACCGGCCTGCGGTGTACTGGTCTGTGCCAAAGTGACCTGGGGTGCCAGCATGGCAGCACCGGTGGCCAAGCTGGCAGCGCCAGCAACAAAATCACGACGTTTCATGGTTCAGAATCTCCAAAGGGTATTCAAAAGGCTCTGCCTCAGAGCGCTGTGATTCCAATAAGTTCAACGCTGAACGCGTACCAGCGCTGTCTCTAGGCCGGTTGCGTCAAGCTTTAACTTGGTTTTTTCTGCTGCTTCGCGTTTGTCAAATGGGCCAACGCGAACACGGTAAACCATGCGCCCGGATTGCTCGCGCTCTGTTACCTTGGTTTCAATGCCTGCCAGCGACAGCTTGGCGCGCTGGGCTTCGGCGTCTTCAGGCGTGCGAAATGCACCGACCTGTACAAAATAGGTAAAAGGCTCGGCCGCCGCGTCAGCTGCGCGGGCCTTGACCAGATCACCCAGGGGGTCAGCCGTCGCCGCTGGTTTGAGCTCGGGCTTGGTTTCAGCCTTGATCGCGTTGGCAGGTGGAGCCGCTACATCGCTGGCACGCTTGACCGGCGGGACTTTGGCCGGTGCATCCGACACGGCCTGGGCCTGCGGCTCTGCCTTCTCAGCGGCCGGGGCGGGTTTTGCAGGATTTTTGCCGTGCAGCGGTGAATTGGGATCCCAGCCCTTGTTTTTTAACTGTTCGTTAGCATCCTGCCCAGGGTCCCGACTCAACGCTTTGTTGACAAATGGCACTGGCACTTTGGTGACGTAAACGGCTACTGCCAGCGCCGCCCCCAGACCCACCATCAGACCCAAAACAAAACCCAGAAAAGTTCCACCGCGTTGTTGATTCATGCCCAGCCTTTGTTGCCTTCGATATGTTTTTTAACCTACATTTTTTGCGGAGCGCTCACACCCAGAACCGCCAAACCATTGTGCAGCACCTGTGCAGTAGCCGCAATCAGCGCCAGCCGCGCCCGCTTGACCGCCTCATCATCCACCAGAACGCGCTCGGCGTCGTAATAGCTGTGGTAGCAGGCGGCCAGTTCGCGCAGGTAAAACGTCACATCATGCGGCGCAAAACTCTCGGCGGCCGCACTCAGCATGTCGGGGTACTTGGCCAGCAGCAGCATCAGGGCTTGCGCTTGTGGGCTGTCGAGTGCGCTCAGGTCCACGCTGGCCAGTGTGCCGGCATCACCGCCCCAGGCCGCCAATACCGAGCGGACGCGGGCATGAGCGTACTGTACGTAATACACCGGGTTATCGTTGTTCTTGGCCACCGCCAGATCAACGTCAAAGGTGTATTCGGTGTCGGGCTTGCGGCTGAGCAAAAAGAAACGCACCGCGTCCTTGCTGGTCCATTCAATCAGGTCGCGCAGCGTCACATAGCTGCCCGCACGTTTGCTGATCTTGACTTCTTCTCCGCCGCGTACCACCCGCACCATGGTGTGCAGAACATAGTCAGGAAAACCCTCTGGAATACCCAGATTGGCGGCCTGCAGCCCGGCGCGAACGCGCGCAATGGTGCCATGGTGGTCCGTGCCCTGGATGTTGATGACTTTTGAGAAGCCACGCTCCCACTTGGTCACGTGGTAGGCCACATCGGGCACGAAATAGGTGTAGCTGCCGTCACCCTTGCGCATGACACGGTCTTTGTCATCGCCGTAGTTGGTGGACTTGAGCCATAACGCACCGTCCTGCTCGTAGGTTTTACCGGCTTGTTGCAGCTTTGCGACGACCGCATCAACCCGACCGCTGGTGTACAGGCTGCTTTCCAGGTAGTAGTTGTCAAACTTGACGCCAAAGGCCTGCAAGTCCTGGTCTTGCTCATGGCGCAGATATGCCACGGAAAACTGGCGCATACCGTCCAGGTCTGCCACCTCACCCGACGCAGTGAACGCCCGGTCGTCCGACCTGACAGTTTTTTTAGCCAGAAAATCAGCGGCAATGTCGGCAATATAGTCGCCGTTGTAAAAATTTTTGCTCAAAGGGTTGTCCGCGTCGGTAGGCCAGCAGGCATCACCCGGTTTGAACCCTTGAGCCCTCAACTGGGTGCTGATGGCCAGCGTGCCAATCTGTACTCCGGCATCGTTGTAATAAAACTCGCGGTACACGTCCCAACCTTGCGTGGCAAACAGGTTGCAGATGGCGTCGCCCAACGCTGCCTGGCGACCGTGCCCCACATGCAATGGCCCGGTCGGGTTGGCTGAAACAAACTCTACCAACATGCGCTGGCCCTGGGCCGCCTGCTTGCCGTAATAGGCCTTTTGTGCCAGTACTTCGCCCACCACCTGCTGCTTGGCGGCCGGTTTGAGTTTGATGTTGATAAAGCCCGGGCCGGCAATGTCCACAGCATCCACCCAGCGCTGAAAGGCCGGGCTGACCCACAGACTGGTGCGTAGGGTCTCGGCCAACTGGCGCGGGTTTTGTTTGAGTGGTTTGGCCAGTTGCATGGCGGCCGTGGTGGCTAGGTCGCCATGGGAGGCCACCTTGGGCGATTCAAAGGTGGCTTTGCCACCTGCGCCAGGGGCCATCGGTTCCAGCGCTGCGCGCAGGGCTTCTAAAAGTTCGGTTTTGACGGTCAGCATCTAGTGATTTTACGGGCCAGGCTTTTTTGTTTGAAATTGAGCACTTGCGTCAACGGATTGCGCTTCATCACGTTGTATGTTGGAATCCCGCCGGGATTTCAATCACCTACCCCTAAAAGGACACTCCATGAAACAACTTTTTTCACTGCTGGGCTTGAGTCTGGCCCTGTCTTTTGGTACTGCTTACGCAGCCGGCGAAGCTGCTTCTGCCCCAGCGTCAGCCGCCACAACCGGCCAGCAAAGCAAAATGACCACTTGCAACAAGGACGCAGGTGACAAAAAGGGTGATGAGCGTAAAGCCTTCATGAAGGAATGCCTGGGTGCCAAGCCCGCAGCAGCCGCTGCCAGCGGCAAAAAAACTGCTCAACAAGAAAAAATGAAAGCCTGCAACAAGGAAGCCGGCGACAAAGCCCTCAAAGGCGATCCGCGCAAAGCCTTCATGAAAGAATGCCTGAGCAACAAGGCCTGATCCCAAAACAGGCACGACTGTAAAAAAACCCCGCCAGCAAGTGCTGAGTGGGGTTTTCTTTTGGCATGATGCGACCATGCTGCACCGCCAACACCTGACCCCGTCCATCTCTTGCGTTGTACCCGCGTTCAATGAAGCCCGCACTCTAGCGGCGTTGGTGGCCGAGATTTTGGAAACCTTGGGCTCCTTAAGTACCAAGTTGGAGCTGATCATTGTGGACGATGGTAGCCGCGACAACACCGCGGCCATCATGCGGCAGGTGTGCGCTGACCACCCAGAGGTGGTTTACCTCAAGCTGTCGCGCAACTTTGGCAAAGAACCGGCACTGACCGCTGGCATTGAGGCCGCACGTGGCGACGTGCTGGTGTTGATGGACGGCGACGGCCAGCACCCGGTGTCGCTGGTGCCCGACATGCTGGCCAAATGGCGCGATGGCGCTGACGTGGTGTTCGCCGTGCGGCGCACCCGCGACGACCAGTCGGGGCTGCAGATTCGCTTGACCAGCTGGTTTTACAAGCTGGTCAATCTGGGCAACCGGGTGAAGATTCCGGCCAATGCCGGTGATTTCAGGCTGATGGACCGCAAGGTGGTGGACGCCCTAGTACGCCTGACCGAACGCAACCGGTTTATGAAAGGCCTTTACGCGTGGGTTGGCTTCAACAGCACCGCAATCGACTACGAGCCCCGGCCGCGTGCCGATGGCAAGAGCAATTTTGGCCTGCGTGGCTCGCTGGCGCTGGCTTTTACCGGCATCCTGGCTTTTTCGATTGCACCGCTACGCGCCTTGACAATCACCGGATTTATGCTGTCGGCATTGGCGTTGGGGTACGGTATCTGGGTGGTGGGTGAGTACTTCATTACTGGTATTGCAGTGCCCGGCTACGCCACGATTGTGGTGGGCATGATGTTTTTCAGTGGCATCCAGTTGCTGTCCATTGGCATTCTGGCCGAATATGTGGGGCGTATTTATGAAGAGGTCAAACAGCGTCCCAACTATCTGGTTGAGCAACGCACCGGACAGGGGCTGGTGGAAACCACGGCACCTGTCGAGACGGCGTGAACGCCTCCACTTACTGGTTTCTGGCCGTGGGTGGCGCTGCCGCGCTAACCCACATGGGGGTGTTTGCTGCCACCGAGACGCTGATGTGGCCTGAACTGGCCAATGCACTGGGGTTTGGCGTGGCCTTTTTTGTGAGTTTTGCCGGCCACCGACGCTTGAGTTTTCAGGATGCTGGCACCAGTGTCAAAACCAGTTTTCAGCGTTTTGCGGTCACCGCCGTGGCCGGTTTTGCCAGCAATGAGCTGGTCTTTGTGCTGCTGCTGCGCGGCTTGAAGTTGCCGCCGCTGTTGGCGCTATTTGTCGCGTTGGTCTTTGCAGCCGGGCAAACCTTTGTGCTGAGCCGGTTCTGGGCTTTTCGTCGCTGAGTCTGCAGGTCCAGACTTGTACAGCGCCCAGCCCGCGCCTTGAAAGTGCAGGGTCCAGCCTGGCGGCTGGTCTGCATCCCGACCGTCACTGCGTGTCACCAACCAGTTACCCGATTGGCTGGCGGCACGGGCCAGGACATCCATCGATTGCAGGGCCTGCGCTGCCTTGGCATCAAAGTCAGCGCCTTCAAACAGCTCGCGCTGCCAGCCATCACCGGCGCGCTTGCGCAGCTCGGGCCAGTTTTCCAGCACCCGCATTTGCTGGCGGGTTTGCGTGTAAAAAGGCAGATCGTAAGGGTACGCGGTTGACACATAAATGGTGTCAGCCGGTGTAGCGGCGCAGGCCAGCACTGCGGCCATATCCTGTGAACGCCCGGTGCGTGTGACATCGCCCACCATCAGCACCACTGCCGAGGCAATGCCGATGTTGAGCGCCACCAGGCCAGCAAACACCGGCTTTGCCAGCGCGCGATGTGCCATGCTTCGCTGCCAGCCCAACGACGCCAGCAACGCCAGTGGCGGCATCACGGGCAAGATGTAGCCCACCAGCTTGGAATTCGGGATCGAAAAAAACACCAGAATCGCCAGCAACCAGACCCAGCAAAGGCGCCACCAGGCTTTGTCCATGCCAATCGCCGACGTCAGCGTCATGCTGGTGACACGGCGGACCTGGCCAAGCGCAAAAAACGCCCAGGGAAACAGCAGCAGCACCAGAACAACCAGGTAAAACCACCAGGCTTGCGGATTGTTGTAGCTGGCGGCGGTGTAGCGGTTGAATTGCTGGCCCACAAACATGTAATTAAAAAATTCAGGGTATTGCCGCTGCACCATCACGAACCAAGGCAGTGCCACTCCGGCAAAAATCAGCAAACCGCTGAACCAGGGCAACTGCCAGATTTTTTTGAACTGACGGATCCAGATCAGCCAGATCAGCAGCACCAAACCGGGCAAGGCGATGCTGATCAATGCCTTGCTCAGCATGCCCAAAGCACAGGCCAGAAAACCCAGCCGGGCCAGATTAGCATCCGGTTTGGGACCAGCCATGAAGGCAAAGGCAAAACACCAGATAGCGACCCCAATCCAGGTGGCCACCAGCATGTCGTGGTTGACATATTGACCGCCGATCAGAAAACTCAAACTGGTGCCCAGCATGATGACAGCGCGCCGGGCAATCGTTTCGGTGCTGATGCTGCGCGCACTCAGGTAAAGGGCGCAGATCATCACCCCGGCATGTAATGCCGGCACCAGCCGCAGTGCCAATTCGTTCACGCCAAACAGCGACAGGCTGATGGCATCAAGCCAATACAGCAGCGGTGGCTTGTGAAAAAAAGGAATGCCGTTGAGCCGTGGCGTCAGCCAGTCACCGCTGATCAGCATCCAGCGGCCAACCTCGCCATAACGCCCTTCATCGGGCACCGCCAGCGGGTGCAGCGATGCCAGCAGCAACAGCAGCAGCCAAAGTGCGGCCAGAATGAGCCAGGACTTTTGCCGCTCAGTCAGACCTTGGGCGGAGGATGGATGCGAAGAGGAAGTGGCGGTCACCGGCTGATTTTAGTGGGGCCAACCAGTGCATCGCAGGCCACCCCGCGCATCGGCATCACCCCGGCTTGATTCAGTGCGTAGGCATAGTCCGGGCCAGCCAGATAGGCAAACTCCAACGCCCGCGCCAGCCCAATTTCGTCCTCTGGTTCGCTGGCCTGCGCAGGGTGGCACATGATGATGCTGCCCTCAGTGGCTTGTGCCAGCCAGCCTGCCATGAGGGCTGCGTAGTTCAGTGTGTTGCCTGCCAGGTTATAAGTGCCTAATAGTGCTCTAGCCCTTTTCAAACCTGCGCCAGAAGCTATATTTTCAAGAGCACTTGCACCCATTATTGCAATCACCCCGGCCTTGAGATCGGCTGTGCCAGCGGGTGCCCTTGAAATGCGGAGGTAAGGCGCTTGCGCGCCATAGCGTCGGGCCAGCACGTCAACCAGCGCTTCACGAATGCCAGCAAACTGCTGCACATGCTGATGCCCGTCAACATAGTCAGGGGGCGATTGCCAGCGCGTTTCAAACAAATCCAGCTGCCGCTCAATCACCACCTCAGCCTGTTTGCGGTCAAAACCACCCACAAGCGCGCGCAGCATAGCCCGCCCCAGTGGCATGCCGTGGCCTTGCGCCACAGCAAACGTGCTGGTCCAGTCCAGGTGCAGGCCGACATCGATGTGACCCCGCAAGTCGATCAACAGCCTGGCATCCCCCGGCCAGCGAGGCGACAGCACCATGACACTGGTGGCGCTGATGCGTCCCATACGTGCCAGTTTGGCAATGCCCAGCGAAGCGCTTTGATTCACGGCAAAGTCGTCAGCACAAACAATCACGCCTTTGACCGGACGTTCGTTTTGGGTTGCGCCGAGCTGGGTCATAACAATGCCGCCCTCGCTTCAATTCCAGTATGGCATCGTGCTAGCGAAGTCAGCCAGCCCACACGGGCAAACGAAGCGGTCAAACCGCCAAAGACACCCGCTTTGACATTGGATTTGAGTTGATTGTGTTGACTCACGCCATAAGGGTAACAGCTTGCGCTGCATTTTTTACGGCCGGCGACGGCGTGCATTGTGGTCTAACGCAACCGTCACCCTACAATTTGCACAGCGCAACTCTAGCTTGTGGCTCAACCGGTCAAGGGCCACTCGAACTAGCGGTCATGATCGCCGGCGTGCGCAGCAAGCCCTGGAATTGCTTGTAACGGCTATTTTTTACCCAGTTATCAACACAATGATCGACCGATTTTTCACCACCTTTGATGAAGCCCTGCGCACCGTGTTTGCCTCCCACCGTGCCGTTCAATCCTGTCCAACGGTGGCCAACGAGGTGACCGAACTTTCCGAGCTTGAAAAAAAAGAATCAGCGGCACTGATGCGTGTCAATCATGTGGGCGAAGTGTGTGCCCAGGCGCTTTATACGGCGCAGGCGTTTGCTACAAAAAACGAAGCTCTCCGCGCCCATTTCATAAGGGCTAGCGCCGAAGAAACCAATCATCTGGCGTGGACCGAGGCGCGCCTGAAAGAGCTTGACGACCGCCCCTCGCTGCTGAACCCGCTGTGGTATGCCGGTGCCTTTGGCATTGGTTTGCTGGCTGGCCGTCTGGGCGATCGGGTTAGCCTGGGCTTTGTCGTGGAGACAGAAAACCAGGTGGAAGCACATCTGGACAGTCACCTGAGCCGTTTGCCAGTGGGTGACCACGCCTCACGCGCCATCGTGGCGCAAATGAAGGAAGACGAGGCACGTCATGCGCTCGATGCCCAGGAACTCGGGGCGATCGACTTGCCGGCACCCGTCAAAGGCCTGATGACGTTGGCCGCCAAGGTGATGACCACCGTGGCGCATCGCATCTGATCAGATCTCGGCCACCTCAAAACTGGTGGTGATGGCCGCCGTCTTGCCCAGCATCACGCTGGCCGAGCAGTACTTGTCGTGGCTCATGGCAATGGCGCGCTCCACCGCTGCCATCGGCACTGCCTTGCCCGTCACTGTGAAATGCATGTTGATGGCCGTGAACACCTTGGGATCGGTCTCGGCACGCTCGGCGCTGAGCTTGACAGTGCAGCCGCGCACATCGTGGCGGCCGCGCTTGAGAATCAGCACCACGTCGTAAGCGGTGCAGCCGCCGGTGCCGGCTAACAAAGTTTCGAGCGGGCGCGGTGCCAGGTTGAGCCCGCCGTTTTCGGGTTTGGCGGCGTCAGGTGCACCATCCATCACCAGCGTGTGGCCGCTGCCGGTTTCTGCCACAAAACCCATGCCTGAGCGTGTTCCCAGGGCACCGGTCCAGCTCACTGTGCATTCCATATTGGTCATCCTCAACAAGTCAGAGACGGCGATTGTCGCGTGATTGCTGCATGCGTCGGCCCGCTTATCATCACCCACCTATGAAAACCCATGACCTGACCCCTTTTGATTACCTGAAAAAGATCCTCAATGCCCGCGTGTATGACGTGGCGGTGGAAACCGCACTGGAGCCAGCCCAGAGCCTGAGCCAGCGCCTGAACAATACGGTACTGCTCAAGCGCGAAGACCAGCAGGCGGTGCACAGTTTCAAGCTTCGCGGTGCCTACAACAAGATGGCCCACCTGAGCCCGGCACATCTGAAAAAGGGTGTGATTTGCGCCTCGGCCGGCAACCATGCGCAGGGTGTGGCCCTGAGCGCCCAGCGCCTGGGAACACGCGCGGTGATCGTGATGCCAACCACCACGCCGCAGGTCAAGGTGGATGCGGTGCGCGGTTTTGGCGGTGAAGTGGTGCTGTTTGGCGACAGCTACTCGGACGCCTATAGTCACGCCGTGTCGCTGGAAAAGCAGCAAGGATTAACCTTTGTCCATCCCTTTGACGACCCCGATGTAATTGCCGGCCAGGGCACGATTGCCATGGAGATTTTGCGCCAGCACCAGGGGCGCCTGGACGCGGTGTTTGTCGCCATTGGCGGCGGCGGGCTGATTTCTGGCGTGGCCAACTACATCAAGGCAGTGCGCCCGGAGATCAAGGTGATTGGTGTGCAGATGAACGACTCGGACGCCATGACCCAATCGGTGGTGGCCCAGCAACGCGTCACATTGGCCGATGTCGGGCTGTTTTCAGACGGCACCGCCGTTAAATTGGTAGGCGAGGAGACCTTTCGGGTGGCTAGCGAGCTGGTCGATGAGTACCTGCTGGTCGATACCGACGCCGTGTGCGCTGCCATCAAGGACATCTTTGTTGATACCCGCAGCATCGTGGAGCCTGCGGGCGCCCTCGCCGTGGCGGCCATCAAACAGTACGTGGCCAGGCACAAGACCAAAGGCGAAACCTACGCCGCCATTTTGTGCGGTGCCAACATGAACTTTGACCGCCTGCGTTTTGTCGCTGAACGCGCCGAGGTGGGCGAAGAGCGCGAGGCGCTGTTGGCGGTGACCATTCCGGAAGAGCGCGGCAGCTTTCGGCGATTGTGCGAGCTGATCAGCAACCTGCCGGCCTTTGGTGGTGCCAAGGTGTCGCGCAACGTGACCGAGTTTAACTACCGCATCAGCGATGCAAGCCGGGCACATGTGTTTGTCGGGTTGACCACGGGCAGTCGGGGTGAGTCGGGCAAGATCGCCGCGCACCTGAGTAAACACCACTTCAACACGATCGACCTGACCCACGATGATTTGGCCAAGGAACACATTCGGTACATGGTGGGTGGGCATTCGATGCTTGCAAAAGAAGAGCGTCTGCTGCGTTTTGTGTTTCCCGAGCGCCCGGGCGCGCTGATGAAGTTTTTGAGCCTGATGCGCCCGGGCTGGAACATCAGCATGTTTCATTACCGCAATCAGGGTGCCGACTATGGCCGCATTCTGGTGGGCCTGCAGGTGCCAGAGGCCGACAACGCGGCATTCGATGAATTTCTGGCCACACTGGGTTATCCGTTTGTCGAGGAAACAGCCAACCCGGTCTATCAGATGTTTTTGCAGTCATGAGCGCCAGCCTCGACGGTAAACTGGTGGTGGCCATCAGTAGCCGGGCACTGTTTGACTTCGAGGAAGAAAACCTGGTGTTTGAGCAAAGCGATGACCGCGCCTACATGGCTTTGCAACTACAGCGCCTCGACATTCCGGCCCGACCCGGCGTGGCGTTTTCGCTGGTCAGGAAACTGCTGGCGTTTAACCTGCCACCTCATGCAAAGGGATACACAGCGGACGCAACTGGGCCGTCTGCAGACTCCCACAGCGGCTTGAAGCCACCCCTGCAGGGGCAAAACGAACTGACAGAAGGCCTGCCATCCCACAACCAGCCCGTGGAGGTGGTGATCCTGTCACGCAACGACCCGGTGTCGGGCATGCGGGTGTTTCGCTCGGCGCGTCATTACGATCTGCCGATTGAGCGCGGCAGTTTCACCCGCGGCCAGTCACCTTGGCGCTATCTCAAACCGCTGCATGCCAACCTGTTTTTAAGCACTCACTTGAGCGATGTGCGCGCGGCTCTGGCCGCCGGCGTGCCCGCCGCGCAGGTTTATCCGCACTCGGCCCACGCCAGCGAAGCCCATCCGCTGGAGGTGCGCATTGCCTTTGACGGTGACGCCGTGCTGTTTTCTGACGAAGCCGAACGCGTCTACCAGTCCCAGGGCCTGCAGGCCTTTCAGCAACACGAAATCGAAAAGGCCGCGCTGCCTCTGCCCGACGGTCCATTCAAGCCGCTGCTGGTGGCCTTGCAGCGCCTGCAGCAATCGGGCACACCGCAAATGCGTGTGCGTACCGCGCTGGTCACAGCGCGCAGCGCTCCGGCGCATGAGCGCGCCATCCGCACGCTGATGAACTGGAACATCGAAGTCGATGAAGCGATGTTTTTGGGCGGCCTGGCCAAGGGCGAGTTTCTGCGCGAGTTCGAGCCTGATTTTTTCTTTGACGACCAGACCGGTCACATCGAGTCGGCGGCGCAACATGTGCCCTCGGGGCATGTGGCGAGTGGCGCCCGCAATCGAGGCCTCGACTGAGTCTCTTGTCTGCCTATGACAGGCACTATTGTTTTCATAGGTATGGCATTGAACCGCCCTGCCCACATCCGGAAAGTAGCGTTTTGAAGACCGTTGCTGAGATTTGCTCCTTAGCAACCTGTCTGACTAAAAACGCTACTGAAAAACTCTTCCTTTGCTATTGGTAGTGTAGTGATAAAGCCATAATAAGCATGGCTTTAGAAGGATTTATATCAAAATTTCGAACTTCATTCTGAATGACCGCAAGACCGACTACCTGCTGCCCCCATCAATGCCATTGAGTTAAGGGCCAACAGCATCCACGCTCGGAACTTGTCTGCCAGCGGGTTCGATCTGGCTTGGCGGATATCGAGGCGTTCATCAGAGCCCAGCGTCTTGATCTCACGCTCGATGTCATAAAGTTGGCTGATATACGTGCACGCCTGCTGGGCAATCTGACTCTTGCTGCTGACATGCAGATCAAAGAACTTGCGCCTTGAATGCGCCATGCACCCGGCCTCGGTGATGGCCGCCACTTCGTAACCAATTTAAGACCCAGTCAATAGATGCTCCTTGAACGTACTTTCAACGGTACTGTCAAGTCGGAGAGTTGCAAGCAAAGTCTGTTTTGACAAACGGGTGTAAAAACCATCTCAAGGGTAGTTCGCGCTTCGGCAAGCGCGAGGTTGTTTGGGGCTTAGTCGGTCAAGACCGTTCATCATCAGGCACACTCTGTCTTTTTTCAACAATCCTGCAATTGCGTTTGACCATGTTTTACGCCATCCTGAAAACCCTGCACCTGCCGTCCATCAGCGTCTGGAGCGGTGGCATGGCATTTGTCCATTTCTTTTTGCGAGCGGCAATGGCTTCGTTTGAACTCGGAATGAGGGTTCGGGTGATGTATGCGGTACCAGCGCGTTTTTTTTCAGCCATTACGGCGGAACGCCACCGCGGTACTTGTCACTGGCAGCTCGATGATTGGCAGCGTGGCCAAACAGGCTATGCAGTCTGGCGTGCATTTCACGATGCCGGTGGAGTGGTTGATCATGGCGGCGCTGGGCCTAATCATGATGGTATTTTTGTCTACATCCGTTTTGCACTGTTTGTCCGGATGGGCCGCGCTTCCAGCGCTGCAGATTGGCCTTCAGCGGTAGCAGCGCTTGTCAAAATCCGTTTCTGGGCAGTGGTGAACTTGACGCTTGGCGTCTTGATTATTCTTGTGACGCTGCTGGGGTTCTCCGCTTAATACGTTATTGACCTCAGCATGAACCCGGACGCACAACTTTTATGGCGCGCGCCTCCCTGGGCTTTGGCGGTGCTGCTGGCCACGCTCGGCATGCTCGGGCCGTTTTCTATCGACACCTATATTCCGGCGTTTTCAGGCATTGCCAACTCACTGGGCGCTACACCCTTGCAAATGCAACAAACGCTCTCGGCGTATCTGTTTGGCTTTGCCTTCATGAGTCTCTTTCACGGTGCCTTGTCTGACAGTGTGGGACGCAGGCCCGTGGTGTTGTGGGGGCTGGCCGCTTTTACGTTGGCATCCATGGGTTGCGCGCTGTCGCAAAGCATTGGGCAGCTGGTTTTTTTTCGGGCGGTGCAGGGGTTGACCACCGGTGCCGGCATTGTGGTGTCGCGCGCCGTGGTGCGCGACATGTTTGCGCCTGCGCAGGCGCAGCGGGTGATGAGTCAGATCACCATCTATTTTGGAGTGGCCCCGGCTGTGGCACCGATGATGGGCGGACTGCTTTTTGAACATCTGGGATGGCACAGCGTGTTCTGGTTTTTAACGCTGGTGGGAGTGCTGCTGTGGGCGGCCAACTACCGTTTGTTACCCGAAACCCTGCATGTCACGCAACGCCAGCCCCTCAAGGTTAGCAATCTGATGCAGGGCTATTGGCAGTTGGGGCACGACCCACGCTTCATTTTGTTGTCGCTGGCCAGTGGTATTCCATTCAATGGCATGTTTTTGTATGTGCTGTCAGCGCCAGTATTTTTGGGCGAACACCTGGCAATGGCACCGTCGCAGTTTTTTTGGTTTTTTGTGTTAACCATTGCGGGCATCATGGGCGGTGCCTGGATCAGCGGTCGCATGGCCGGACGGGTGACACCCAAAAAACAAATCAGATACGGGTTTTTGATCATGATCAGCATCGCCACAGTCAACCTGGTGGTTAATCTACTGTTCAAGGCACATGTATCCTGGGCCATGTTGCCAATCGCTGTGTTTGCATTTGGGTGGGCCATGATGGTGCCAGTGGTCACGCTGCTGGTGCTTGATCTGCATCCGGACCGCCGTGGCATGGCTTCGAGTTTGCAGGCCTTTATTGCCTCGACAGCCAACGGTTTTGTTGCCGGCGCCATTTCACCCCTTGTCATGCACTCCACCGTAGGTTTGGCATTGGCATCCATCTCAATGCTGATGATCGGGCTGTTGGCTTGGGTGGGGCTGCACAAACGCTGGCCCGAGATTGGGCGGGTGATTGAGCACCCTGTGCTTTGAGGGCTTGCCACTGGCGTTGATCGTGGCGCTCTTCCGCAGGAACCAGCGCCGTTTGTGCGTCAGGGTCCGAAAAGCGTTCCATGCGAGCCGCCGGGATAGTCCATAGCGATGCCCGGACTATTGATAGCCACGAATGACTCGGATCAGTTCGCCCAGCTTCACGGGGTCTGATATGGTTGCAAATTGTTTGCCGTGGTGCGCTTCAGTGCGCCCTTGATGTCCGCGCTAACGTTGCGCTGTGCCCGGCCCGTGCCCGCTGCATAGCGCCAGACTTGCCCAGCGCTTGTCAGCACAAGGTGTGCCACGAGCAGCGCACCGCGTTCTTCTACCGCCCGGACCCCCCCCCTGTGTCAGACTAGTTGCCGCCTCACCAAATACGCGGAAGCTCCATGCTGGAGCGCAACTTATGACAAGAAATCGACACCCCCTTGAATTTCGGGAACAAGCCCTGAGCAAAGCCAGACAACGCGGCGTACGCAGTGCCCTGGGGGAGTTGCTCGATGTGGACTTTGAGGGGCTCGCGCACATGACACATGAGTTTGTACCGGGCATCGGACCGTTTGATGAAGTATCAGCAAGAACTCGAAGATCACATCTTTAGCCGAGTCACGGATTTGTTCGACTTGCCGCAGACGGTCAAGTTGTATGACTGGACCAACACCTATTTGGAGGGTCAAGGTGACGCCAACGTGAAAGCGCAGTTTGGCCGCTCCAAGGAAAAGCGCAGCGACTGTCTTTTGGTGACACTGGCACTGGTGCTCGATGGCGGTGGCTTTGTGCGTCGCTCCAAGACGTTCGATGGCAATTTCAGCGCGGTGGAGGTGATGCTCAAGAGTTTGCGGGCTCAGCCCGGGGCGTTGGTGGTCATGGACGCCGGTATTGCCATGCAGGCCGAGGGTTCCCAGTCCAATTCTTCTGTCACGTCATGTTGTATTTGGCTGTCAGTTTTCATGGAGTCGCTTTCAAGGCGGTTAAGAAGGCCCCAGTGTCCGATCGCCAATTCGGTTGATCTGTGCGCTACCGCGCACAGCATTGGACCAGCCGCCAGATCGGCTGGTCTGGGCGGGTCAACCTTGCCACTGCCACTGCGTGGTGGTGATCGCGCACGATCTGGATGTGATTGCCGCGGCCGATTGGGTGATTGACCTGGGGCCGGAAGGAGGGCATGCCGGTGGACGAGAGGTCGCTGCAGCCATGCCTGAGGTGCGTGTAGCGGTGGGTGCCCACACCGGGCAGGAGCTTGGCACCGTCCAGGCGCGCGGCGGCGACCACCCAAGCTTATTGAATGGGGTTGGGCTGGGTGGCGACCGCTGATGCTGGCGTTTGCGCTGGTTGCAACGGTAAAGTTGACCCAGAGGCTGCTGGCGTGACCGGCAAATACAGCGGACCCTGTTGGCCGCACGCCACCAAAGCCCCTAAGCAGACGGCCACGGCAGAGGTGCGCACTAGAATTTCAGGCATGAACAACATCAGGGAATTGTAATGACGGACCCAGAATTCATGGACTTGGCCGAACGTGTGCTCAAAGCCGTCGAGGCAGCTTGTGACCGCATCAACGACAGTACTCAGGCCGATATCGACAACCAGCGCACCGGCGGCATGATCACGCTGATGTTTGGCAACCGCAGCCAGATCGTCATCAACCTGCAAAAACCCTTGCACGAGATCTGGCTGGCTGCAAAATGCGGTGGCTTTCACTATCGTTTTGATGGCAAACAATGGACGGATACCAAGGGCCAGGGCGAGTTTTTTGCCTCATTGTCCCGTTATGCCAGCGATCAATCGGGTCTGGCGCTGACGTTTTCTGCGTGACCTGGACGGGCTATTCAGCTTAGTTTTTGAACAAATCGAGAATTCTTCTCTTTTCTTCGGCCGCCGGCATCGGGATCACTTGAGTCTGAGTGGCCGTGGCGCTGTCGTTTAGTCCGAGCGAAGCAACGCCAGCTCCGGGCGCGTATTCGGCAAAGTACCACTCACCTCCAGCGTTCACCACGCCTTCAGGTACCGGGGGTTCCTCAATGGCCACATTTTTAAGCGCTTGCGCCATGAACTCAATCCACACTGGCAGGCTCAGTCCTCCACCGGTTTCACGGTCGCCCAGTTTGCGCGGCGTGTCGTAGCCTATCCAGGTAACCGCTGTCAGCGTGGGTTGGTAACCCGCAAACCAGGCGTCCATGGCGTCATTGGTGGTGCCGGTTTTGCCGTAAAGGTCGGGGCGCTTCAATGTGCCTTGAGCACTGGCTGCGGTGCCGGAGCGGGTTACTTCCTGTAACAGGCTGCTCATTAAAAAAGCATTGCGGGCATCAATGGCCCGCACCGAGTCATCCAGAACAGGTGCCTTGGTTTGTGTCAGCAGTTTGCCCTGCTGGTCGGTGATCTTTGTGATCAGCCAGGGGTTGACATGGTAACCACCGTTGGCAAAAACTGAGTAGGCGGTGGCCATCTGCATCGGGGTCACCGAACCAGCACCCAATGCCATGGTCAGGTAGGGCGGGTGCTTGTCAGCGTCAAAGCCAAACCTTGCGACCCAGTCCTGTGCGTTTTGGGTGCCGACCGATTGAAGAATCCGGATCGAGATCATGTTTTTGGACTTGGCCAGACCCCGGCGCATCGACATCGGGCCTTCAAACTTGCCGTCATAGTTTTTGGGCTCCCAAGGTTGACCGCCGGTGACGCCAGCATTGAAAAACAGCGGGCTGTCGTTGATGACAGTGGCGGGGGTTACGCCGTGCTCCAGCGCAGCCGAATATACAAAGGGCTTGAAACTGGACCCGGGCTGACGCCAGGCTTGTGTGACGTGATTGAACTTGTTTTTTTCAAAGTCAAAGCCGCCGACCAGCGCCTTGATCGCCCCGGTTCGCGGGTCCATCGCCACAAAAGCTCCTTCAACCTCGGGCAACTGAGTAATTTCCCAGGTCGATTTGGGCGTCAGCACCACCCGAATCACGGCACCCCGCCGAATACGAATATTGGCAGCCGCTTTGTCTGACAGGCCAGATTGCGCGGGTTTCAGGCCATCACCGGTGATTTCGATGGTTTCGCCGCTCTGGCGCACGGCGCGGATTTTTTTGGCATCGGCTTCCAGCACGACGGCGGACATGACATCGCCGTTGTCCGGGTGTTCAATCAAGGCCTCATCAATCGCCTCGTCGGCTTGAGCGGGATCACCGGGCAGGATGATGAACTTTTCTGGCCCCCGATAGACCTGACGACGCTCGTAGTTCATGATGCCCCGGCGCAAGGCCTTGTAGGCAACCGCTTGTTCATTGGCCTGCAGGGTGGTGTGGACGTTGAGCCCGCGGGTGTAAGTCTCAGCACCATATTGTGCAAAGATCAGCTGGCGAACGGTTTCAGCGACAAACTCGGCATGCACGCTGGTGTTATCCGAATTGGATTTAACCTTGAGTTTTTCGTTTTTGGCCTGATCGGCCTGCGCTTCGGTAATAAAGCCGTTTTCCAGCATGCGTTCGATGATGTAAAGCTGACGGGATTGGGCGCGCTTGGGGTTGTTGATGGGGTTGTAGGCCGAGGGCGCCTTGGGCAATCCAGCAAGCATGGCGGCTTCGGCGATGGTGATGTCTTTGAGCGTCTTGCCAAAATAGGCTTCAGCCGCCGCTGCAAACCCGTAAGCACGGTTACCCAAAAAAATCTGATTCATGTAGATTTCCAGAATCTGGTCTTTGGACAGCATGTGCTCTAGCTTGAAGGTCAGCAATATTTCGTAAATTTTGCGGGTATATGTTTTTTCGGTCGACAGGTACACATTGCGCGCTACCTGCATCGTGATGGTCGACGCACCCTGACTTTTGAGGCGCCCTAGATTGGCCAGTGCGGCGCGGGCCAAGCCCTTGTAGTCCACGCCGCCATGTTCGTAAAATCGGGCGTCCTCGATGGCCAGTACAGCGTCCTTCATGACCTTTGGAATCGCGTGGACGGGTGTCAGATGGCGGCGTTCCTCGCCAAATTCACCAATCAGGGCACCGTCTGATGAAAATACTCTGAGCGGCAGCTTGGGACGGTAGTCTGACAGGTCTGAAATATCGGGCAAATTCGGGAACGCCATTGACATGGCTATGGCCACCAGAAGCATGGCAGACAGCACGCCAGCCAACATCAAGCCGCTGCCCACCATCAGCAACTTCAGTATCCAACGAGCCACGCTTTGAGTCGGACGACTGGAAGTTTTTGTGGTTTTCTCAGAGTTTTGTGGTGATTTTTCGGACATAAAAATGCTGTTGAACCGCTTTCATTATAAAAATGAGAGCGGGCCTCATGAACAGGTTAGTATCCCACTGTCAGCAGTTGGCTGCGGTGATGTCTGGCAGTTGGCAATTCAGGAAAAGTCTGTCGATTTTGAAAACGTCTATATTTGGCAACGCTTACGGAGTGCAAATCATACAAAAGTCTTTGCGCGACAACACTCTTGCTGATAGCATTGAAGTGAATTCTCAAGAGTCACATCAATTATTTTGAAGATAGGGGTTCAAGTTGTTTTCTCTGGGGTCATTATTCAGCCGTCAACCCGCCTCGATGTTGGGTCTGGATATCAGTTCGTCTAGCGTCAAACTGGTTGAACTAGGACGTGACAAGGCTGGAAATCTGGTGCTGGAAAACTGCGCCATACTGCCCCTTGAGCGTGGCTGGATCACGGATGGCAACATCGAAAAATTTGACGAAGTTGCCGATGCGGTGCGTCGACTGCTTAAAAAAAGCGGTACCAAAACCAAAAATGTGGCCATGGCATTGCCACCATCAGCGGTAATTACCAAAAAAATTGTTTTGCCAGGGGGCATGACTGATCAAGAGCTTGAACTGCAGGTCGAGACTGAAGCCAATCAGTACATTCCGTTTCCACTGGATGAAGTCAGTCTTGATTTTTGTATTTTGGGGCCTAGCGCCAATTCGGCGGGCGATGTTGAGGTGCTGATTGCAGCCTCTAGGCGTGAAAAAGTGCAAGACATTCAAGGCCTGGCCGAGGCCGCTGGGCTCAATCCGGTCATTATTGACGTGGAGTCTTACGCGTCGCGCCTGGCGACAAGTCGGCTGATAGCCAACACCCCCAACCACGGCATGGGCAGTGTGGTGGCTCTGTTTGAAGTTGGTGCCATGACCACCAGCATGCAAGTGCTGCGAAATGACGACGTGCTCTATGACCGGGATCAGGCGTTTGGTGGTGCCCAACTGACGCAGATGATTGTTCGTCAGTATGGCTTTTCGCTGGAAGAAGCAGAAAGCAAAAAGCGCAGTGGCGAGTTGCCGGACGACTATGCATCGCTGGTGCTGCAGCCATTTATCGACAGCCTGGTTCAGGAAATTGGCCGTGCCTTGCAGTTTTTCTTTACCAGTACCACCCACAACAAGGTGGACATGGTCATGCTGGCGGGCGGTTCCGCCGCGCTGCCTGGTCTGACGGCGGCAGTGACCCGGCAAACCTCATTTGCTTGCAGTGTGGCCAATCCGTTTGAGGGCATGGAGATGGCCGATGGCATCCGACTCAACAAAATGGCACGTGAGGCACCGTCTTACCTCACCTCATGCGGGTTGGCCTTGCGGAGATTTTTGCAGTGATTTTGATTAATCTGCTCCCGCACCGGGAAATTGCGCGAAAAAAGCGCAAGGACATGTTCAATGTCAGCCTGGGTCTGGCTGCGTTGGTTGGCGTGTTGGTGGCAGCTCTGGTCTTTCTGTGGTTTCAGGCTCAAATTTCCGCGCAGCAAGACAAAAACCAGATGTTGCAAACTGAAATCACAAAATTTGACGCTCAGATCAAAGATATTGCAGGTCTAGAGGCCGAAATCGCAGCCTTGCGAGCGCGTCAGCAAGCAGTGGAGGATTTACAGTCTGACCGCAACATGCCAGTTTATTTGTTGACTGAACTAGTGCGGCAGTTACCAGAAGGCGTCTATGTCAATAATATGCGGCAGGATGGACAAAACGTCAGCCTGCTGGGTGTCGCGCAGTCCAACGAGCGCGTCTCGGAATTGCTGCGCAACCTGAGCAGCAATTCACCTTGGCTGACAAAGCCAGAGCTGGTCGAAATTGTCTCAGCCAACGTCACACTGGCACCCAAGGATCAGCGACGGGTTGCCAATTTCAATATTCGGGTCAAGCTGGTCAGGGCCAGTGATGCAGAAAAAGCCAAAGCTGCTGCAGCGGCCGCCAGCGCCGCTGCGATCAAGGCCGCCGTGACCTCTTCGTCACCTCAGGCCAAATAAGGCGCGCTATGGCAAAGTCTCCCAAAGTCAACGTCGATTTGAAAGCCTGGGCTGAAGGTGTTTCCACCCAGTTTCGCAGCCTTGACACCAAGGACCCGTCGAGTTGGCCTTTGCTGCCGCGGTTCGCCGTGTTTACGTTCATTGTGACGGCGATTGTGGTGGCTTTGTGGTTTGCCTGGCTGACCGATAAACAGGATGAGCTGACCGCTGAGCAAGAAAAAGAAGTCAAGCTGCGTGATGAATACAAAGTCAAACTGGCCAAGGCGGTCAACCTGGAAGCGCTGAAAAAGCAGCGCGAGCAAGTGCAGCAGTACGTGACCCAGCTTGAGAAACAGTTGCCAAGCAAGTCCGAAATGGACGCCTTGCTGTCGGACATCAACCAAGCCGGTATTGGGCGCAGTCTGCAGTTTGACCTGTTCAGGCCTGGGCAGGTGCTGGTGAAAGACTATTACGCAGAGTTGCCCATCGCAGTTCGGGTAACCGGTCGTTACCATGACATTGGTTCGTTCGCCGCCGACATCGCCAATCTGTCGCGCATCGTGACCATCAATAACATGAGCATCGTGCCGGTCAAAGAGGGCGCCCTGACCATGGATGCCACTGCCAAAACATTCCGCTATCTGGATGGTGAAGAAGTTAACGCGCAGCGCCAGGCTGTTCAAGGGGCGAAGAAAAAATGAGGATTCGTTTTGTCTCGAGCGTTTTGATCTCTTTGGTGTTGTTCGCATTGAGCGCCTGCGGAACCGCGCCCGAGGACGAATTGCGGCAGTGGATGGCTGATCAAAAAAGTCAAACTCATCCCAAGGTTGCTCCTCTGCCTGAACCCAAGCAGTTCAAACCCGAGACCTATAGCCAGTCGACTGAGGTGGAGCCTTTAGCAATCTGAAGCTGACGGTGGCCCTGAAAAAAGCGTCTTCTTTTGCGCCGGCTGGCGGCGCCTTGTTGGCACCCGAACTGGCCCGTCGCAAAGAACCGCTGGAAGACTTTCCGCTGGACGCCATGGCCCTGGTTGGTAGCATGATTCGCCAGGGCAAACCGGTCGCATTGATAACGGTAAACAAACTGCTTTACCAGGTTCACCCGGGTGAGCATTTGGGGCAAAACTACGGTCTGATTACAAAAATCACCGAGACTGAAGTGACGTTGCGAGAAATTATTCAGGATGCGGGCGGTGAATGGATTGAACGCACCGCGTCCTTGCAGTTGCAAGAGAGGTCAAAATGAAAAAACACAACACCCGATGGATTGACAAGGTTTGCGGCCATATTTGTGTGGTCATGGGTGTGCTGTTGACATCGGCAATGGCCCATGCCCAAATAGCTATTGAAGCCGTCTCTGGGTCTGTGCAAAGTGGGGTGGAAGTTGTTCGTATTGACCTCAGTCAGGCCTTGACAGCGTTGCCAACAGGGTTTTCCATACAGTCACCTGCTCGCATTGCGCTTGATTTTCCGAACGTGGTCAGTGCCATGGGGCGCTCCAATGTTGACGTCAACCAGGGCAATCTCAAGTCGGTGAGTGTTGTGCAAGCCGGAAATCGAACGCGGGTGGTGTTGAACCTGAAGCAGTCCACCGCTTACAAAACCCAGATTCAAGACAAATCACTGCTGATTGTTCTTGAATCAGTGGCTGGCGTTGCACCTGCAGCCGTAACGCAAGTGTTTGCTGAAAACCAGAGCCGTGACACGCAGCCGCTGCGCGATTTGGAGTTTCGTCGCGGCGAGGAAAACGCGGGTCGCGTGGTGGTGACCCTGCCAAATAACCAGGTGGGCGTAGACATTCGCCAGCAAGGCCAGACCTTGGTGGTGGAGTTTATGAAAACCACCTTACCTGAGGGTTTGCGTCGGCGCCTGGATGTCACCGATTTTGGCACCCCTGTCAAGAGCGTGGTGACCTATCAGGTGGGTGACCGCGTGCGCATGGTCATCGAGCCTCAGGGCTTGTGGGCGCACAGTGCTTATCAAAGCGATTCGCAGTTTGTGGTGGAGGTAAAACCGGTCAAGGTGGATCCGTCCAAGTTAACGCAGGGGCCAGGCTACACAGGCCAAAAACTGTCATTGAATTTCCAGAACATCGAAGTTCGCTCGTTGTTGCAGGTGATTGCAGATTTCACCAGTTTCAACATCATTACCTCTGACACCGTGAATGGTGCCGTGACCTTGCGTTTGCAGGATGTACCCTGGGATCAGGCGCTTGACATTATTTTGCAAGCCAAGGGTCTGGGTATGCGCAAAACTGACAATGTGATCTGGATCGCGCCGAAGGAAGAAATTGCAGCCAAGGAGAAGCAGGAACTTGAGTCCAAAGCAACCGTGCTGAGTCTTGAGCCTGTCAAGATGCAGACTTTTCAGCTTAGTTACGCCTCTGCAGTTGACATTGTCAAGCAACTCAATGAGTCCGTGGGCGGCGACAGAAACGCTGTGCGAACGCTGTCTTCACGTGGCACCGCAGCAGCAGATCTGCGGACCAATCAGTTGTTTGTGACGGATGTTCCGAGCAAACTGGAGCAGGTCCAGCAACTCATTGCCAAACTTGATATTCCGGTCAAGCAGGTGCTGATTGAGGCGCGAATGGTTGAGGCCAGTGACACGTTTGGTAAGTCTCTTGGTGTCAAGCTCGGTGCTACAGACCTGCGTGCGCAGCAAGGTGGTGACGGGGGTTACTCCATTGGCGGCGGTAACCGAGTTGCGATCGGCACCAGTTACGCCAATTCTGTGGCAAGCAGCGGCGCAGGCGGGTCTGTTGATACCAGTGGCAACTTTGTCAATTTGCCAGCCATAGGTTCGGGAGCATATGCGCCAGCAACTTTTGCCTTGGCGATATTTAGTTCGGCGGCCAATCGGTTTCTAAATTTGGAAATATCTGCGCTCGAATCTGATGGAAAAGGTCAGGTCATTTCAAGCCCGCGTGTTGTGACTGCCGACATGAAAGAAGCCATCATAGAAACTGGCACTGAAGTCTCGGTAGCGACAGGCAAAGATGACAAAGGGAACCCGATTATCGAAAAAGTTAAGGGTGTTCTGGGTTTAAGAGTTACCCCGCGTATCATGCCCGATGGGTCCATCAATATGGCGGTCCACGTTAACAAAGACACGATCATCAGCAGAAGCCCCATCGAAAAGAGTGTGAAGTCGGTTCAGACTGATATTCTGGTCGAAAATGGTGGCACTGTTGTGATTGGTGGTATTTACGAATCAGCCGAAACCGACAGTTTGACGAAAGTTCCGTTCCTTGGCGACCTGCCCGGTGTTGGAAATTTATTTAAAAGCAAATCCCGATTCACAGAGAAGAAAGAACTGTTGATTTTTATCACCCCAAAAGTGGTTGCCGACAAAGCACCCCGCTGACCGATCATCACATTAGTTAACCACAGACCTTCACCATGCGCTTCATTACCTATTTGATATCGCTACTCGTTGCCACCTTTTTAGCTGCTTGCGGCGGTGGGGGAGGCTCGCCGGGGTTGCCCTCAGTGACCAAGACGCCTGTCACAACAACTGCTGGTGCCGCCCTGACGCTGGCGGTCGGAGCAACAGGGGGGTATGTGATCACAGGGGGTACAGCGCCATATCAGATTTCCAGCAGCGATGTGCAGGTTGCCGTTGCAAACTTGGATTCGCGTAATTTTTGGATTAACGGTGTCGCCAGCGGCAGTGCAACTGTTACCGTCAGCGATGCCTCTCAACAATCAACAGCCATTGTTGTGACAGTGGCCAACTTGGCAAAGTTTAGTACGACAGCGCCATTGGCCATCAATATTGCACCGAAGTCAACATCCCTGGCCTATTCCATCACTGGCGGGGTGCAGGGGGCCAAGTACCAATGGAGTTCTACCGACACACGTGTTGCTACAGCGCAAATTGATGGCAATGTTTTGCGCATCAACGGCCTGGTTGTTGGTGTTGCCACAATTACTCTGCGGGACAATGCACCAACGCCGGCACTGATCGATATCATCGTCACAGTAGGTGGTGGTACGGTTGAGCCGCTTTACACCACCGCACCACCGTCACTTTCAGTAGCACCGTTGTCATTGACCACTTTCCCGATTGGCGGCGGCGTTCCGCCGTATCAGCTGCCAAGCTCAACTGACTCCCGAGTGGCTACCGCAAGCATTAACGCTGCCGGAAACACCTTGTCCATCTTGGCTGGCACCTCGCTCGGGTCCACCACCATCATCGTGTTTGACAGCGCTCGCAACGGCATCTCTATCAATGTCACAGTTGCCGGTGGTACAAAGGAGCCCCTTTACACCACAGTGCCTGCCACTGGACTCACGATCGGTATTGGCCTGACCCGTGAATTCACTGTGGGTGGGGGTGTCGCCGACTATACGGTGAGCAGTACCGAGGAAGGCATCGCGACTGTCAGCAAAGACAGCAACAACAAGCTTTATATCAAAGGCATTGCTGCCGGAAAAGCGGACATCACGGTGCGAGACCGCGTGGGTACCACGCTCATTTACAAAATTACTGTGGGCTCCTCTAGCGCCATTACGCATACTGCACCTGCAAGCCTGACAATGGTTGCCGGCACCGCTCGTGCGTTTACCATCAGCGGTGGCAACCCGCCCTATGTGGCATCCAGCAGCAATGAAGCCGCTGCGATCGCTTCGTCCAACGGCTCGACGCTGACCATCTCGGCAATAAATGCCGGTTCGGCAACCATCAAGGTTGTTGATTTGGCTGGCACAGAAGGCCCTTCGATCACGGTAACCGTTACAGGTGGCTCCTCCGGCACGCCAGGGACGCCTGCACCCAGCTCTGTGGAGGTGGTTTCATCTACCAGTTCCCTGCTTTCTGCAGGTGCCGAAGCTGTGATTACTGCATATGTCAAGGACAGTGGGAATGTTGGCATTGCTAACCAGTCTGTAACGTTTTTGGCATCGTCAGGTGTCATTCAAAGCGCTTCTGCCGTCACAAATGCTGCGGGGGTTGCGACTGCAAAATTGATTCCTGGTAGTGACAAGTCCAACCGTCCCATTCTGGTGCGTGTCGTTTCTGGTACGGCTGTGTCCGGCCAGGTGACCGTACAAGTGACAGGAACGAGCGTGACAATTGCAGGTCCCACTTCTCTGCAGGTATCGACAGTAGCTAAGCCGGTAACAGCCTCCTACACCTTGCGGGCACTTGATTCGTCAAGCAACCCCATTGCCGGTGCGACGCTGACGCTTTCTTCAACTTTGGGCAATACGCTGGATAAGACCAGCGTGACAACTGACGCCACCGGCACTGCGACGGTGGTGTACACACCCGTCAATTCAGGCACCGATAGTCTAAAAGTGACTGGACTTGGGGCAACGGCAGAATCCGCAATCAGTGTTTCGGCCATCGATTTGTCGGTCGTAACACCTGCACCCAATACGACGATTCCAATCGGGACTGTGCAGGTTGTGACGGTCTTGTATCAGTTAAACGGGGTGCCACAGCCTGGGCAGACGGTGGCTTTCAGCACCACCCGCGGGACCATTACCGCAACTACATCTGCGCTTGGGCAGTATTCTGCCAATCTGTCTTCTGCGACAGCAGGGCTGGCCACCGTAACGGCGCAGATTGCCGGTGTGGGCTCGGTGACTTTGCCGATTGAGTTTGTTGCCACGGTGCCAGCCACGGTCACGCTGCAGTCCAACCCAGGTGCCATAGCGCCGAATGCTACCGGCACCACCAACCAAAGCACGGTTTCAGCTGTGGTCAGGGACTCCGCCGGTAATCCAGTTAAAGATCGACAGGTCAATTTCACCTTGATCAGTGATCTGAGCAACGGGACACTGTCCAGCGGCAGTGCCATCACCAATAGCAATGGGCAGGCTTCGGTTCAGTTTATTGCCGGGCCGACTTCCACACCCAATGAAGGGGTGGTTGTAACGGCAGTGGATTCATTGACTGGAATTAGTGGGACGACCAAGCTGACGGTAAGCGGACAGTCCTTGTTTATCACGATTGGTTTTGGCAATGAAATCACTAACGTGGACCCCACAACTTACAGCCGTGAATTCTCGGTGTACGTGACCGATGCAAACGGCGTTGCAGTTGGCAACCAGTCTGTTACCTTGTCAGTGATTCCTGTTGACTATGGAAAGGGGCTATTTGGTTTGGAGTGGTACGCAATGGGTAAAAGCGGCAATCAGCACAACTTGTGTCAATGAAGACACGTTGTTGGGTGTTGGTGTGTCGGGCTATTTAAACGGCATACTAAATACTGGGGAAGACTTCAACAGTGACGGGCGTTTAACCCCTGGCAATGTTGCCGTAGCCGCACCGGGCGGTGTGACCACGGATGTCAACGGCCGTGCGAAGTTTGCTATTCAATATGGTGAACAATTTGCGCCTTGGGCCACCGTGGAAATAGAGGCACGTGCAGTGGTGTCTGGAACCGAGTCAAAACGTACCATCTCCTACCCGCTTCAAGGGTCTGCGCCAGACTTCACCAGTGCAAGTGTTGCGCCTGCCGGCACGACCAGCCCCTTCGGGACCAGTGAAGTCTTGCCCAGCACCACTCCGCCCACATTTAATGGGCTGTGCAGCAATAAAAATTGATCGCCCTTATCGGTCTCCCCGGCTCGGGCAAGTCCACCGTCGGGAGGCAGCTGGCCCGGCGCATGCGGATGCCGTTTCTGGATTCTGACCATGTGATAGAGCAGCGTCTGGACTGCTCTATCCGGGAGTTCTTCGAGCGCGAGGGCGAAGCCCGTTTTCGAGACATCGAAGCCGAAGTGATTGATGAATTGACCCAGCAGCCCGCTGGCGTGTTGTCGACCGGCGGTGGCGTGGTGCTTCGCCAGGCCAATCGCCATCATTTGCGTGAACGCACCCAAGTGGTGTATTTGAATTCGACGCCTGATGAACTGTTTCGCCGCTTGCGTCATGACAAAAATCGTCCCCTTTTGCAGGTGGCAGACCCGCTCAGTCGCCTGCGGGACCTCCACGCTCAGCGTGATCCGTTGTACCGCGAAACAGCGCAACTAGACATCGACACGGGTCGACCGTCAGTGGCCAGCTTGGTGAACATCATCGTGACCCAGCTTGAACGCGCTGGCCTGCTGCATCCACATTAGGCTTGCCAGCGGCGGCCCACACCCAGAAGGCTTCGCGTCAAAACCTCTAAACTAGGGTGCATGAACTCTTCTGACCTCCAAACCGTCGCCATTGACCTGGCTGACCGCAGCTACAACATCGCCATACGCGGATCGTTGTTTGACAACCCGCTGAGTTACGCGGAACTGCCCAAGGCGGCCAGCGCGCTGATCGTTACCAACACCACCGTCGGCCCTTTGTATGCCGTGCGTTTGCAGCGCGCGCTGGCCAACAAATTCGGCCAAACCTATACCGTGACGCTGCCCGACGGTGAGGAATTCAAAAACTGGCAAAACCTGAACCTGATTTTTGACGCACTGTTGGCTCACGCTTGTGACCGTAAAACCATTTTGTTTGCCTTGGGCGGCGGTGTGGTGGGTGACATGACGGGTTTTGCCGCCGCCAGCTACATGCGCGGGGTGCCGTTTGTGCAGGTGCCGACCACGCTGCTGGCGCAAGTGGACTCGTCGGTTGGTGGAAAAACAGCCATCAACCATCCGCTCGGCAAGAACATGATCGGGGCGTTTTACCAACCGCTCAAGGTGGTGTGTGATCTGGATACGCTCAAAACCCTGCCGCAACGTGAGCTCTGCGCCGGTCTGGCAGAAGTCATCAAGTACGGCCCGATTGCTGACATGGATTTTTTGGCCTGGATTGAATCTAATCTTGACGCGCTGCTGGCCCGGGACCCAGCCGCGCTGGCCTATGCCGTCAAGCGCAGTTGCGAAATCAAGGCCTGGGTGGTGGGGCAGGACGAGCGCGAGTCTGGTTTGCGCGCCATCCTGAATTTTGGCCACACCTTCGGCCATGCGATTGAGGCCGGGCTGGGGTTTGGCGTTTGGCTACACGGTGAGGCAGTAGGGTGTGGCATGGTGATGGCCGCTCAACTGTCTGCTCGGCTGGGTTTGATAGATGCATTTTTTGTCAACCGGCTCACGCAACTGATTGCCAAGGCGGGGCTGCCCATCAAGGCGCCAGTGCTACCGGGCCCGAACAATGCTGAACGCTACTTGGCACTGATGCGTGTTGACAAGAAGTCTGAGGCTGGAGACATCAAGTTTGTGTTGATCGACAAGCCGGGCAACGCGCTGGTGCGCGGTGCGCCCGATGTGGTCGTTCGGCAGGTGATCGATACCTGTTGTGCTTGAATATTTTAGAAAAATGATAGCTACGAGCGAAATGGCCATATGGGCTAGAGCCTGTTTCTCTATAAATTTCACTGATGTTGGCCACTTACGCCTGTGATCCGGCGCGCTCACGCGGCAGGCGTTTTGCGCAGCCACCGGCACCCACTCGCACCGACTACCAGCGTGACCGCGACCGTATTGTGCACAGCACCGCGTTTCGGCGCCTGGTTTATAAAACCCAGGTGTTTTTAAACCACGAGGGCGACCTGTTCCGAACCAGGCTGACTCATTCGCTCGAAGTGGCGCAACTTGGGCGTTCCATCGCCCGCTCGCTTGCGCTCAATGAAGATCTGGTTGAAACCATTGCGCTGGCCCATGACCTGGGCCACACACCATTTGGGCACGCTGGGCAGGACGCACTCAATAACTGCATGGCGGTGTACGGTGGTTTTGAGCACAATCTGCAAAGCCTGCGCGTGGTGGACCATCTGGAAGAACGCTACCCGGCCTTTGACGGTCTGAACCTTACATTTGAAACGCGCGAGGGCATTTTGAAACATTGCTCAACCAGCAACGCCCGCCAGTTGGAGGCCATTGAACCAGGAGGTGTAGCACTACGTTTTTTGCAGCACACGCAGCCCAGCATGGAAGCGCAGTTGTGCAATCTGGCCGATGAAATTGCCTACAACGCTCACGACATAGACGACGGCGTGCGCTCCGGCTTGATCACATTGGCTCAGTTGCAGGACGTGGCGTTGTTTGACGAATACAAATGCCAAACACTGGCTGACCACCCCCAACTGCATGATGCTGCACACGGCAGACGTTTGTTGTACGAGTCGATTCGCCGCATGCTCAGCAGCCAGGTCTATGACGTGATTGCCGCCACGCAGGCCGCGCTGGACCAGGCCCGGCCGGCTGATGTGGACGCGGTGCGGCAGTTGCCGCCGTTGGTGCAGTTTGGCGCGGCCATGTGCGACAAATCACGCGAGCTGAAGGCTTTTTTGCTCAAGCACCTGTATCGGCATCCGCAAGTGATGCAAAAGACCGGTCAGGCGCGTCTGGTGGTGCACGATTTGTTTGTTGCCTATCTGAGTGACCCGCAAGAAATGCCACCGAGCCACCAGCGCCGCGTGCTTGCTGAGTTGCAAGGCAGTGCGGATGCCGAATCTGCGGGTTTGGGCACGGCGCGCGTGGTGGCTGACTACATTGCCGGCATGACCGACCGGTTTGCCGCACGTGAGCATCAGCGTTTGACTGGCTTGCAATTGTTGTCTGGAGTGAACGCATGAGTGATACCGAACAAGTCATTGCCGACACCGTGGCCTGGCTGGAACGCGCCGTGATTGGCTTGAACCTGTGCCCGTTTGCCAAAAGTGTGCATGTCAAGGGGCAGGTGCATTACTCGGTGAGCCGTGCCACCACGCCACAAGCCCTGCTTCAAGACCTCATTGAAGAGCTAAATAGCCTTGTAGCCATTGATGCCAAATTGAGAGACACTACGCTTTTAATAGCGCCAGACAGCCTTCAGGATTTTCTCGATTTCAACGACTTTTTGGCCGATGCCGATCAGGCGCTGGTTGATCTGGAGCTTGACGGTGTGTTGCAAATAGCGTCGCTGCACCCGCAGTACCAGTTTGCTGGCACGTCGGTAGATGACATCACCAATTACACCAACCGCTCGCCGTACCCCACGCTGCACTTGCTGCGCGAAGACAGCATTGACCGGGCGGTAAAGGCGTTTCCCAATCCTGAGGCGATTTTTGAGACCAATATGCAGACTCTGGAAAACCTGGGCCAGGCGGGCTGGGATGCGCTGAAGGTGGGGCGTACCATGTAGCGAAAGTGCCGCTCAAGGCATCATTCATCTCTACCATGCGCCACCTTAAGCCCAATCCACCAATCAAACAGCCGCCACCGCACCCCTTGGCTGATGACATCCGCCCCGGTCAGTCACTGGAACTGCTCAAAGAGCTTCACATCCTGACCCGCGAGGGCAAGCTCAACCAGGACTCGCGCCGCAAACTCAAGCAGGTCTACCACCTTTACCAGTTCATTGAAAAACTGCTGCAGGAGCTAACGCCAGACGGGTCAGTTAGCGCTGCTCGACAAAGCCCCCACAAGCTGCCCGTTGATAAGCAGTCAGCGGAGCTCACGCTGGCCGACCACGGTGCCGGCAAGTCATATCTGGGTTTCATCCTTTACGACCTGTTTTTCAAGCAACGCACCAGCGGTCACATTTACGGCATCGAAACCCGCACCGAACTGGTGCAAAAATCTCAAGCCCTGGCGGCCAAGCTGGGGTTTGATCGCATGTCTTTTTTGAACCTGACGGTGGCCGATTCTGCCCAGTCAGCGCAACTACCTAACCGCATCGACGTGGTGACGGCCTTGCACGCTTGCGACACCGCCACCGACGACGCCATGGCCTTTGGCCTGCAAAAGCAGGCGCACTTTATGGTGCTGGTGCCGTGTTGCCAGGCCGAAGTGGCGCGGGTCTTGACCCAGCACAAAGCCTTGTCGCTGGCGCGCACGCCGCTGTCTGAGCTGTGGCGGCACCCGCTGCACACGCGTGAAATGGGCAGCCAGATCACCAATGTGCTGCGTTGCCTGTACCTTGAGGCGCGTGGCTACCAGGTCACGGTCACGGAACTGGTGGGCTGGGAGCACAGCATGAAAAATGAGCTCATCATTGCGCGCCATACCGGCCATCCCAAACATGCAGCGGCGCAGCGCCTGCGTGAACTGCTGGCTGAGTTTGGCCTGTCCTCATTGCTGGAACTGCGCTACACGGGTCTCCCCTCATAATTGGGGTCAGATTCCAATTGATTCGCGCTTTTGGAGCCACCGCATGGCCAGACTACCCAGGCTGACGCTGCCAGACTACCCGCATCATGTGATCCAGCGTGGCAACAACCATCAGCCGATCTTTAGCAAGCCGGCCGACTATCGGCGCTTGCTTGAGGTGCTGGAAGAAAGCGCCAAAAAGCATCAGGTGGCGATTCACGCCTATGTGTTGATGAGCAATCATTTTCATGTGCTGGCCACTCCCCAGGCGGGCAAAGGCCTGCCGCAGATGATGCAGGCGCTGGGACGCAGTTATGTGCGCTATTTCAACGCCAGCCAACAGCGCACCGGAACGCTGTGGGAAGGGCGCTACCGGTCTACCGTGATTCAGTCAGAGCGCTATTTGCTGGCTTGCATGGTCTACATTGACCTCAATCCGGTGCGCGCGGGCATGGTGGCGCGGGCGCAAGACTATCCATGGTCCAGTCATGCGCACTATATTGGCTTGACGAATGACCGGCTGGTAACGCCGCATGCCCATTATTGGAGCCTGGGCAACACCCCCTTTGCGCGCGAAGCCGCCTACGCCGAATTGGTGCATGCAGGCCTCAACTCGGTGCAGCAGCAGGCACTGACGGATGCCACCTTGAGCGGATGGGCTCTGGGGGAAGCTGATTTTGTGGCAAATTTACAAAAACGCACATTGCGTCGCGTCAGCATGTCAGCGGCTGGCAGGCCACTTTCCGTCAATAAATTTAAAGAAAAATAGCCTCTAGCCCAATCATAATAAGCGGTAAACGCTATCAGAATGATGTGTCCCTAAATAAAATCTTTATAAGAAAATTGAAAATTAATTGGAATCTGACCCCAATTAATTTGTTTGGCACTCTTGTTGCAATGCGGTAAAGTTACTTTTTTGACTCATTTAGGAGCGCGCCAATGACGACGGCTGCCGAGATCTCGCATCTCCAGGAACAAGGTTTGTATTCTTCTGACGCAGAGCATGATGCTTGTGGCGTGGGTTTTGTGGCGCACATCAAGGGCATCAAGTCACATGACATTGTCAAAAATGCACTCAAAATTCTTGAGAATCTGGACCACCGGGGTGCTGTGGGGGCTGACAAGCTGATGGGGGATGGTGCTGGCATTTTGATTCAGTTGCCTGATGCGCTGTACCGCGAAGAGATGGCCTGCAACGGCATCGCGCCTGACGGTAGTCGTGGCGTGGTGCTGCCACCCCCGGGTGAATATGGCGTGGGCATGGTGTTTTTGCCCAAGGAACACGCATCACGGCAGGCCTGCGAACAAGAGCTTGAGCGGGCCGTCAAGGCTGAAGGTCAGGTGCTGCTGGGCTGGCGCGATGTGCCGGTCAACCGCGACATGCCGATGTCGCCCAATGTGCGCAAAAAGGAACCTATCTTGCGCCAAATTTTTATTGGCCGGGGCAGCGATGTGATCGTGCAGGATGCACTGGAGCGCAAGCTCTACGTGATTCGCAAGTGCGCCAGCAAACACATCAATGCGCTGCGTCTCAAGCACAGCAAAGAGTATTACGTGCCCAGCATGAGCAGCCGCACGGTGATTTACAAGGGCCTGCTGCTGGCCGATCAGGTCGGCACCTACTACCTGGATTTGCAAGACCCACGCTGTGTGTCCGCCCTGGGCCTGGTGCACCAGCGTTTTTCCACCAACACCTTCCCCGAGTGGCCGCTGGCGCACCCGTACCGTTATGTGGCACACAACGGCGAAATCAACACCGTCAAAGGCAACTACAACTGGATGAAGGCGCGCGAAGGGGTGATGTCTTCACCGGTGCTAGGTGCAGATTTGCAAAAGCTGTACCCGATCAGCTTTTCTGGCCAGTCTGACACAGCTACCTTTGACAACTGCCTGGAGTTGTTGACCATGGCCGGCTACCCGATCAGCCAGGCGGTGATGATGATGATTCCCGAGCCGTGGGAGCAACACACCGACATGGACCCGCGGCGCCGTGCCTTTTATGAATACCACGCCGCGATGCTGGAGCCCTGGGACGGCCCGGCATCCATTGTGTACACCGATGGACGCCAGATTGGTGCCACGCTGGATCGTAACGGCCTGCGCCCGTCGCGCTACTGCATCACCGACGACGACCTGGTGGTGATGGCGTCCGAATCTGGCGTGTTGCCGTTTCCCGAGAACAAAATTGTGCGCAAGTGGCGGCTGCAGCCCGGCAAGATGTTCATGATCGACCTGGAGCAGGGTCGCATGGTGGACGACGAAGAGCTCAAGAGCAGCCTGGCCAACAGCAAGCCCTACAAGCAATGGATCGAAAACTTGCGCATTCGCCTGGACGATGTGCGCGGTGGCGGCGAGCCTGCCAGTGCGGCTGAGTCTGAAGGCAGTTTGCTGGACCGTCAGCAGGCCTTTGGCTTCACCCAGGAAGACCTGAAGTTTTTGATTGCCCCAATGGCTGCCAATGGCGAAGAAGCCATCGGCTCGATGGGCAACGACAGCCCGCTGGCCGTCTTGAGCGACAAGAACAAGCCGCTGTACAACTACTTCAAGCAGTTGTTTGCGCAGGTGACCAATCCGCCGATCGACCCGATCCGCGAGGCCATTGTGATGAGCCTGAACAGTTTTATCGGTCCCAAGCCGAATTTGCTGGACATCAACCAAGTCAATCCGCCGATGCGTCTGGAAGTCAGCCAGCCAGTGCTGAATTTTGCCGACATGGCCAAGTTGCGGGACATTGCCAAACACACGCAAGGCAAGTTTCGTAGCTACACGCTCGACATCACCTACCCGCTCAACTGGGGCCGCGAGGGGGTGGAGGCCAAGCTGGCCTCGCTGTGCGCTGAAGCTGTGGACGCCATCAAGGGCGGCCACAACATCTTGATCATCACTGACCGCGCCCTGTCGCCCACACAGGTGGCCATTCCGGCGCTGCTGGCCCTGTCGGCCATCCACCAACACCTGGTGCGCGAAGGGCTGCGCACGACAGCCGGCCTGGTGGTCGAAACCGGCACCGCGCGCGAAGTTCATCACTTTGGCGTGCTGGCAGGTTATGGCGCCGAAGCCGTTCACCCCTACCTGGCGCTCGAGACCCTGGCCAGCGTCTGCAAGGATTTGCCGGGCGACTTGAGTGCCGACAAGGCCATTTACAACTACATCAAGGCGGTGGGCAAGGGTCTGTCCAAGATCATGTCCAAAATGGGTGTCAGCACCTACATGAGCTACTGCGGTGCACAACTGTTCGAGGCCATTGGTTTGTCCAGCGACACGGTCAGCAAATATTTCACCGGTACGCCCAGCCGGGTTGAGGGCATTGGCGTGTTTGAGATCGCTGAGGAAGCCATTCGCATGCACAAGGCAGCGTTTGGCGCTGATCCGGTGCTGGCCAGCCGGCTTGACGCCGGTGGCGAATACGCCTGGCGTACCCGTGGCGAAGAACACATGTGGACTCCGGATGCCATTGCCAAGTTGCAGCACAGCACCCGCGCCAACAACTGGAACACCTACAAGGAATACGCGCAAATCATCAATGACCAGAGCAAGCGCCACATGACGCTGCGCGGCTTGTTCGAGTTCAAGATCGACCCGTCCAAAGCCATCCCGCTGGACGGGGTCGAGTCTGCCAAAGAAATTGTCAAGCGCTTTGCCACCGGGGCCATGTCACTGGGGTCTATTTCGACCGAGGCACACGCCACGCTGGCGGTGGCCATGAACCGCATCGGTGGCAAGAGCAACACTGGCGAAGGGGGCGAAGACCCGGCGCGCTACCGCAACGAACTCAAAGGCATTCCGATCAAGCTGGGCGACACCTTGAAGAGCGTGATTGGTGCCGACGTGGTCGAAGTGGATCTGCCGTTGCAGGCTGGCGACAGTCTGCGCAGCCGCATTAAACAGGTGGCGTCTGGTCGTTTTGGCGTCACTGCCGAGTACCTGAGCAGCGCCGACCAGATCCAGATCAAGATGGCACAAGGTGCCAAGCCGGGCGAGGGCGGCCAGTTGCCCGGCGGCAAGGTGTCTGACTATATTGGCAAGCTGCGACACTCGGTACCGGGTGTGGGCCTGATCAGCCCGCCGCCGCACCACGACATTTATTCGATTGAAGACCTGGCGCAGCTGATTCACGACCTGAAAAACGTCACGCCGACCGCCAGCATCAGCGTCAAGCTGGTGTCTGAAATTGGTGTGGGCACCATCGCCGCAGGGGTGGCCAAATGCAAGGCCGACCATGTGGTGATTGCCGGGCACGACGGCGGCACTGGGGCCTCGCCTTGGTCGTCCATCAAGCATGCAGGCAGCCCGTGGGAAATCGGCCTGGCCGAAACCCAGCAAACGCTGGTCTTGAACCGCCTGCGCAGCCGCATCCGGGTGCAGACCGACGGTCAGCTCAAAACCGGCCGTGATGTGGCCATTGGTGCCTTGCTGGGCGCTGACGAGTTCGGTTTCGCCACGGCACCGCTGGTGGTGGAAGGGTGCATCATGATGCGCAAATGCCACCTCAACACCTGCCCGGTGGGCGTGGCTACGCAAGACCCGCTGCTGCGCCAAAAGTTTTCGGGCAAACCCGAGCACGTGGTGAACTACTTCTTTTTCGTCGCCGAAGAAGTCCGCCAGATCATGGCGCAACTGGGCATTCGCAAATTTGACGACATGATTGGCCGCGCCGACCTGCTCGACATGCGCGCAGGTCTGGCGCACTGGAAAGCCAAGGGCCTGGACTTCAGCCGCCTGCTGGCCATGCCCAATGTGCCCGCCGATGTGCCGCGTTTCCACCAGGAGTTGCAGGAACATGGGTTGGAAAAGTCGCTCGACAACGTGCTGATCGAAAAAAGCCGTGCCGCCATCGACAAGGGGCAGCGCGTGCAGTTCATCGAGGTGGCACGCAACGTCAACCGCTCGGTCGGGGCCATGCTCTCTGGCGCGGTGACCCAGGTGCACCCCGAAGGCTTACCCGACGACAGCATTCGCATTCAGCTCGAAGGCACAGGCGGCCAGTCGTTTGGGGCGTTTTTATGCAAGGGCATCACGCTATACCTGATTGGCGACGCCAACGACTACACCGGCAAGGGTTTGTCAGGCGGCCGGGTGGTGGTGCGTCCGAGCATCGATTTCCGCGGTGAGGCCACCAAAAACACCATTGTGGGCAACACCGTGATGTTTGGCGCCACCAGCGGCGAGGCCTTTTTAAGCGGTGTGGCCGGTGAGCGTTTTGCTGTGCGTTTGTCAGGTGCCACTGCGGTGGTCGAAGGCACAGGTGACCACGGCTGTGAATACATGACCGGCGGCACGGTGGTGGTGCTGGGCAAGACCGGGCGCAATTTTGCTGCAGGCATGAGCGGCGGGATTGCCTATGTGTATGACGAAGATGGCCAGTTTGCCAAGCGTTGCAACACCGCCATGGTGACGCTGGAAAAGGTGCTGTCGATGGTGGACCAGCAAGCCGGCATCAACGAAAAACTCTGGCACCGTGGGCTGGCCGATGAGGTGCAGCTCAAGAAGCTGCTTGAAGAGCACAACCGCTGGACCGGCAGCAAGCGCGCCCGCGAACTGCTCGACAACTGGGACACCAGCCGTCAGAAGTTTGTCAAGGTGTTTCCCATCGAGTACAAGCGTGCCCTGGGCGAGATCCATGCAAAAAAATCGGCCCTAGCCCTTGATGCTCTTGCGCAAGCAGCTATTAAAAAAGAAGCTGACAAAAAGAACGTGGTGGCCAATTGACCTTCTTCGCGGCGAACGGCAGACGTTCAACCAAACAATGACATCGTGGGGTTCGCGCCAAAGTGCGGGCCAGCAAAGGAAAAATCATGGGAAAAGTGACTGGTTTTATGGAAATCGAACGCATCGAGGAGGGTTACAAACCCGTTCCCGAGCGGCTCAAGAATTACGGCGAGTTTGTTATCGGCCTGAACGACGCACAGTCGCGCCAACAGGCGGCGCGTTGCATGGACTGCGGCACACCGTTTTGCAACAGTGGCTGCCCGGTCAACAACATCATTCCGGACTTCAACGATCTGGTTTACCAGGGCGACTGGCAAAACGCCATTGACGTGCTGCACAGCACCAACAATTTCCCCGAGTTCACCGGGCGCATTTGCCCGGCACCGTGTGAGGCTGCCTGCACGCTCAATGTCAACCAGTTGCCGGTGGGCATCAAGAGCATTGAGCATGCCATCATCGACCACGCCTGGGTGCAGGGCTGGGTCAAGCCGCAACCCGCGCAACACAAGACCGGCAAAAAAGTCGCGGTGGTGGGTTCAGGACCAGCCGGTATGGCGGCAGCTCAACAGTTGGCGCGGGTTGGCCACGCGGTGACGCTGTTTGAGAAAAATGACCGCATTGGTGGCCTGCTGCGTTATGGCATTCCAGACTTCAAGATGGAAAAGACTCACATCGATAGGCGCGCTGAGCAACTCAAGGCTGAAGGTGTCACGATACGTACAAGTGTGCTGGTTGGGGCACTGCCCAAGGGCAGCAAGGTGACCAACTGGGCCAAAGAAACCGTCTCGCCCGAGCAATTGCACAAGGACTTTGACGCGGTGCTGCTGACCGGCGGCTCTGAACAGTCGCGCGACCTGCCGGTGCCCGGGCGGGACCTGGATGGCATCCACTTCGCCATGGAGTTTTTGCCACAGCAAAACAAGGTCAATGCCGGCGACAAACTCAAGGGCCAGTTGCGCGCCGAAGGCAAACATGTGATTGTGATCGGCGGCGGCGACACCGGGTCTGATTGTGTGGGCACCAGCAACCGTCATGGTGCAGTCAGTGTGACCCAGTTTGAAGTGATGCCGCAGCCACCCGTCGAAGAAAACCGCCCCATGACCTGGCCTTACTGGCCACTCAAACTGCGCACCAGTTCCAGTCACGACGAGGGCTGCACCCGCGAGTTCGCTATTTCCACCAAGGAGTTCATCGGTGAAAAGGGCAAGGTCACCGGTTTGAAGGCCGTACAGATCGAATTCAAGGACGGCAAGATAGTCGAGGTGGCGGGTACTGAGAAGACTTATCAGGCTGATCTGGTGCTGCTGGCCATGGGTTTTGTAAACCCCGTTGCAACCGTTCTGGAAGCCTTTGGCCTTGAGAAGGATGCCCGTGGCAACGCCAGGGCTACATGCGACCTCAACGGGGGTTATGCCACCAACGTGCCTAAGGTGTTCGCCGCCGGTGACATGCGTCGGGGCCAGAGCCTGGTGGTGTGGGCCATCCGCGAAGGCCGCCAGGCCGCACGTGCGGTGGATGAGTTTTTGATGGGTTGTAGCGACCTGCCACGTTGAGGGGCGGGGTTACAGCAGCGCTTGCACATCAGCCAACCCACCTTCAACTATGATCGACGGACCGGGTTTGCCCGGTCTCTCTATTCATGGCCAAACATTCGCCGTCCACGCTGGTTGAAATGCGTCACTTGAGCTTTGGCTACGGTGACCGCCTGATCCTGGACGACATTTCTTTGTCCATCCCGCGCGGCAAGGTCACCGCGCTGATGGGCGCCTCGGGTGGTGGCAAGACCACGGTGCTGCGCCTCATCGGCGGCCAGATCAAGGCCCAAAAAGGTCAGACACTGTTTGATGGCCAGGACATCACCCTCATGAACCAGGCCGATTTGTACACGGCGCGTCGGCGCATGGGCATGCTGTTCCAGTTTGGTGCCTTGTTTGCCGACCTGTCGGTGTTTGAGAATGTAGCTTTTCCATTGCGTGAACATTCTGACCTGCCTGAGGCATTGATTCGTGATGTGGTGCTGATGAAGCTCAATGCGGTGGGTTTGCGTGGCGCCCGCGACCTCAAACCCAGCGACCTGTCAGGTGGCATGGCACGCCGCGTTGCGCTGGCACGGGCCATTGCGCTGGACCCCGAGTTGGTGATGTACGACGAGCCCTTTGCCGGCCTCGATCCGATTTCATTGGGTACTGCAGCGCGGCTGATCCGTGAATTGAATGACGCCATGGGCCTGACCAGCATTTTTGTTAGCCACGACCTGGAACAGACCTTTGCCATTGCCGATCAGGTGATTATTCTGGCCAACGGCAAGATTGCCGTGCAGGGCACTCCCCAAGAGGTACGCAGTAGTACCGACCCGCTGGTTTACCAGTATGTGCATGCCTTGCCCGACGGCCCGGTGCATTTTCATTACCCGGGCCCGACCATGGCGCAGGACTTTGGTGCGGAGTTGGCCTCATGAGCGGTTTTCGACTCAGCGATATTGGCTTATGGGTGCGCAGTCATCTTGATGCCATGGGCTACGCGGCACGGCTGTTTATGCGGTTGTGGGCCACGCTGGGCTACGCCCTCAGACGCAACGTGCTGGTGCGTGATCAGATCCATTTTTTGGGCAATTACTCGTTGCCCATCATCACCGTGGCAGGTTTGTTTGTCGGGTTTGTGTTCGGCCTGCAGGGGTATTACGTGCTCAAGCGGTACGGGTCGGCCGAGTCTCTGGGCTTGATGGTGGCGCTGAGCTTGCTGCGTGAATTGGGTCCGGTGGTCACCGCCCTGTTGTTTGCGGGGCGCGCCGGTACATCACTGACAGCAGAAATTGGGCTGATGAAAGCCGGGGAGCAAATCAGTGTGATGGAAATGATGGCGGTTGACCCGGTGCAGCGGGTGCTCGCGCCACGATTCTGGGCGGGTTTGATCGTCATGCCCTTGCTGGCGGCCATGTTCAGTGCTGCCGGTGTGATCGGCGGCTGGGTGGTGGGTGTTTTGATGATTGGGGTCGACGGCGGAGCCTTCTGGAGCCAGATTCAAGGTGGTGTCGATGTGTTTGCCGACCTGGGCAATGGGGTGCTCAAGAGTTTTGTGTTTGGTGTGGCGGTGACATTCATTGCGTTGCTGCAGGGTTACAACGCACAGGCCACGCCGGAAGGTGTGGCCAAGGCCACCACCCGCACCGTGGTGATGGCGTCGCTGACGGTATTGGGCCTGGACTTTATCCTCACCGCCATGATGTTTACGATATGAATACCTTGCCGGACAGACCCAAGCGACACGCAGTGCGCATGCTCTGTCCTCAACTTTGCTATTGCCTTGTGGGAAAGACCTGGTGACACGCAGTGCACCAGCTCTGTCCTCAACTGATTAGAAAGATATTGAATGCAACGCTCAAAAAATGACATCTGGGTGGGACTGTTTGTGCTGATTGGCGCGGTGGCCATTTTGTTTTTGGCCTTGCAATCCGCCAATTTGCTGACTCTGAGTTTCCAGAAGACTTACACAGTGCTGGCCAAGTTTGACAATATTGGCGGGCTCAAACCCAAAGCGGCGGTCAAAAGTGCTGGCGTGGTGGTTGGACGGGTAGACGATATCGTGTTTGACGACAAGTCATTTCAGGCCCGTGTCACACTGGCGCTTGAAAACCGCTATGCTTTTCCCAAAGACAGTTCGCTAAAAATACTCACCAGCGGACTGCTCGGTGATCAGTACCTGGGCATTGAAGCGGGTGCCGACGACAAGAACCTTGTGGCTGGCGACGTGATCTCCAGCACCCAGTCGGCCGTGGTGCTTGAAAATTTGATCAGCCAATTTTTGTACAGTAAAGCCGCTGACAGCGCCACCCCGGCCGCTGATGGCGCAAGCAAAGGGAAGCCATGAAAATGAAGATGAAAAATTTGTCAGACAGTGGTTGGATACGCCTGGTCTTGCTGGCGCTGGCTGTGGCGTTGACGGGCTGTGCCAGTGGCCCCAACGCGCATCCACGCGACCCGCTGGAGCCATTTAACCGCGGGGTTTTTCAATTTAACGACACGTTGGACCGCGCAGTGGTCAAGCCGGTGGCCACCGCTTACCGTGATGTGTTGCCGTCGCCGGTGCGCACCGGGGTGACCAATTTTTTCAATAACCTGCAAGATGTTTGGTCGGCGGTGAACAATGCCTTGCAGCTCAAGGCGGAAGGCGCTGGCAACAGCCTGGTGCGGTTTGGTGTTAATACCGTGTTTGGGTTGGGTGGCCTGATTGATATTGCTTCTGAGATGCGCATTGAGCGCCATACCGAAGATTTTGGGCAGACGCTGGGTCACTGGGGTGTTGGTCCAGGCCCGTACCTGGTGCTGCCCATGCTGGGCCCGTCAACCGTGCGCGACACCGCTGCGTTACCAATAGACTTTCAAGGTAATTTGGTTTCGCAGGTTGAGCATGTTCCCACCCGCAATTCGGCCACTGCCCTCAAGCTGGTGAACCTGCGCTCGCAGTTGTTACAAACCACCGACATGCTGGATCAGGTTGCGCTTGACCCCTATACCTTTACGCGCGACGCATTCTTGCAGCGCCGGCGCAGCGCGGTTTTTGACGGCAATCCGCCTGACGAAGCAGACGAAGTACCGGTGATCAACGACAGCCCGGCTCAATAATTCAGAAGATCAAGGAGTTCCCATGAAACGACGTGCCATTTATCAGCTGCTTGCAGTGTCAGCCTTAAGCCCCTGGCTGCTACAAGCAATGCCAGCGCTAGCGGCCGAAGAAGCGCCTGATGTCTTGATTGACCGGTTGACCAAAGAGGCGCTTGACACTATCGCTGCTGACAAGGCAGTGCAGGCGGGCGATGTGGGCCGCATCATCACCCTGATGGACGAAAAAATCATGCCGCATCTGAATTTTCAGCGCATGACATCTTCGGCGGTAGGCCCGGCTTGGCGCCAAGCCACGCCTGAGCAGCGCAAGCGGCTTGAACTCGAGTTCAAAACCCTGTTGGTGCGCACCTACGCCGGTGCCATGAGCCAGGCCAAAAACTTGAGTTTCAGCGTGAAACCGCTGCGCGCAGCGCCAGAAGACAAAGAGGTGATTGTGCGCACAGTCATTACCGGGCGTGGTGACCCGGTGCAACTCGACTACCGGCTCGAAAAAACCCCAGGCGTGGGCGCCGGCTGGAAAATTTACAACCTCAACGTGCTGGGCGTCTGGCTGGTGGACACCTACCGCAGCCAGTTTGCCCAGGAAATCAATGCCAAAGGACTGGACGGTTTGATTGCAACGCTGAGCGATCGCAACAAAGCCAACGCCGCCGGTGCTGCCAAACCCAGCAAGGGCTAAGTATGTTGGTGCTGCCAGAGGCGTTGACGCAAACCAGCGCGAGCGCCTGTCTGCATGATCTGGGTGCGGTGCTGCCCGCCGAACCGGCAGTGGTGGTGGTGGACGCCTCACGCCTGAACCGGTTTGATTCGGTCGCGCTGGCGGTGCTGCTGGCGCTGCGTCGCCACGCGCTGCAACTTGGCAAAAGTTTTTTTGTGCATGGCTTGCCGCAGCGGATGGCGGATCTGGCGCGCTTGTACGGTATCGCAGAGCTGCTGCCGGCCCAGGCATGACGGCCCGGTAAAATAGCGGACCCATGCCCGCCATCTCATTTCAGTCAGTTTCCAAAGCCTATCCGTCACCGCGCGCACCGGGCACAACTTTTCTGGCGCTTGACCAGGTCAGTCTGGACATCGAAGAAGGCGAGTTTTTTGGGCTGCTCGGGCCCAACGGCGCTGGCAAAACCACCCTGATCACCATTCTGGCAGGCCTGGCCAAAGCCACGTCGGGTCAGGTGTCGGTGCTAGGCAGTGATGTGCAAGCCGACTATGCCCAGGCTCGGCGCAAGCTCGGTGTGGTGCCGCAAGAACTGGTGTTTGACCCGTTTTTCAATGTGCGTGAGGCGTTGCGGTTTCAGTCGGGCTATTTCGGCGTCAAACACAACGATGCCTGGATTGACGAATTGCTTGAAAGTCTGGGCCTGACTGACAAGGCCAACGCCAACATGCGCATGCTCTCGGGCGGCATGAAACGCCGGGTGCTGGTTGGGCTGGCGCTGGTGCACAAACCACCGGTGATCGTGCTGGACGAGCCCACTGCCGGTGTGGATGTGGAACTGCGCCAAACGCTGTGGGCGTTTATTTCCAAGCTCAACAAACAGGGCAGCACGGTGTTGCTGACCACGCATTACCTGGAAGAAGCAGAGGCCTTGTGCGGGCGCATCGCCATGCTCAAGACCGGCCGTGTCGTGGCGCTTGACAGCACCAGCGCCTTGCTCAAGGCCGCTTCGAGCAATGTGCTGCGTTTCAAAATCGACATTGACTTGCCCCCTGCGCTGGCGGCCGGCGCACGGGTCACCGGGCGAGTGGTGCAGTTTCCGGCACAAGACGCGCTGGCGGTTGAGAAGTACCTGGCCGCCGTGCGTGAGGCCGGGCTGGTGGCGCAAGACATCGAAATTCGCCGGGCCGATCTGGAAGACGTGTTTCTGGACGTGATGAACCGTCATGCCAACTCGGCCTTGAACTCGTTGACGCAAAAGGTGGGTGTATGACCGGCTGGCAAATGCTGCTGTACAAGGAAATCATGCGCTTTTGGCGTGTGGTCGGGCAGACTGTGGGTGGGCCAATCCTGACGGCCATGCTGTATTTGCTTATTTTTGGTCACGCGCTTGAATCGCACGTCAAGGTCTATGACCAAGTTAGTTACACCGCGTTTCTGGTGCCAGGGCTGGCCATGATGAGTCTGCTGCAAAACGCTTTTGCCAACAGCTCGTCGTCGCTGATTGCCAGCAAGGTGATGGGCAACCTGGTGTTTTTGCTGCTCACACCGCTGTCGTACGTGCACTGGTTTGTGGCTTATGTGGGCGCGTCGGTGTTTCGCGGCCTGGTGGTGGGGCTGGGCGTGTTTGCCGTGGCCGCCTTTTTTACCACTTTCAGTTTTGTGGCCCCGGCGTGGATTGCCGTGTTTGCCCTGATGGGGGCCGCGCTGATGGGTGCCCTGGGGCTGATTGCCGGGCTGCATTCCGAAAAATTTGAGCAGCTCGCCGCCTTTCAGAACTTCATCGTGATGCCCATGACGTTTTTGAGTGGCGTGTTTTATTCGATTCATTCGCTGCCGCCTTTTTGGCAAACAGTGAGCCATTTCAACCCGTTTTTCTACATGATTGATGGGTTCCGTTATGGTTTTTTTGGCGCGAGCGACGTCTCGCCCTGGCTCAGCCTGGGTGTGGTTGGCAGCACGATGGTGGCTGTGAGCGCGCTTGCGCTGTACCTGCTGCGCATCGGCTACCGTATTCGTTACTGATTTTTTAACCGCGAAGGACAGCAGCGATTGTCCTGCAAACACACAACACTTATGACAGCTGACCTGCTCAAAGCCCTGATCACCGCCGGATTGCCCTGCGAGCACCTTGAAGTGAATGGCGATGGCCGCCACTGGTACGCCACCCTGGTGTCTGCCGAGTTTGTCGGCAAGCGTGCCATTGCCCGCCACCAACGCGTGTATGCCACGCTGGGTGACAAGATGAAAACCGACGAGGTACACGCCCTGTCGATCAAAGCGTTGACACCCGACGAATGGGCGGCACAAGCCGCCTGATGCCATGGATAAATTGTTGATTCGTGGCGGGCGACCGCTCATTGGTGAAGTGCGCATTTCAGGTGCCAAAAACGCTGCCCTGCCAGAGCTGTGTGCCGCCTTGCTGACGGCTGAGCCTGTCACACTGCACAACGTGCCACGCCTGAAAGACGTGGCCACCATGCGCAATCTGCTGGGGCACATGGGTGTCAGCAGTGAAACCTTTGGTGAGCGTGGTGGCATGCGTTTTCATGCAGCCGACCCGATCCGGCCCGAGGCCCCTTATGAACTGGTGAAAACCATGCGCGCGTCGGTGCTGGCGCTTGGCCCGCTGCTGGCGCGTTTTGGGCAGGCAAAAGTGTCACTGCCGGGTGGCTGTGCCATTGGCTCGCGCCCGGTCGATCAGCATATCAAGGGCCTGACTGCCATGGGGGCCGAGATCGTGGTCGAGCATGGTTATATGGTGGCCAAGCTGCCCGCCGGGCGCACACGGCTGAAAGGCGCACGTATTGCCACCGACATGGTGACGGTGACCGGCACCGAAAATTTTCTGATGGCGGCCTGCCTGGCTGACGGCGAAACCATTCTTGAAAACGCCGCGCAAGAGCCTGAGATCCCCGATCTGGCCGAGATGCTGATCAAAATGGGCGCCCGCATTGAGGGCCATGGCAGCAGCCGGATTCGTATTCAGGGCGTTGAGAAACTTCATGGCTGTATCCACCAGGTGGTTGCTGACCGGATTGAGGCGGGCACTTTTCTGTGTGCTGTGGCTGCGACCGGGGGCGATGTGCTGGTGCGCCATGGGCGATCTGATCATCTGGAAGCGGTGATTGAAAAGTTGCGCGACGCGGGTGTCACCGTGACCACGGTCGACGACGGTATCCGGGTGCAGTCTGCGGGTGTGGGCAAGCTCAAAGCCCAGAGCTTTCGCACCACCGAGTACCCGGGTTTTCCAACCGACATGCAGGCGCAGTTCATGGCTTTGAACTGCGTGGCGCAAGGCGCTGCCATGGTTACCGAGACAATTTTCGAGAACCGCTTCATGCACGTCAACGAGCTGGTGCGCCTGGGGGCCAACATCCAGATCGACGGCAAAGTGGCCTTGGTGGAAGGGGTGGCGAGGCTCTCGGGGGCAACAGTCATGGCCACCGATTTGCGCGCGTCTGCCAGCCTGGTGATTGCTGGCTTGGTGGCCGAGGGCGAAACGCGGGTGGACCGTATCTACCATCTGGACCGGGGTTACGACCAGATGGAAACCAAGCTGCGTGCGCTGGGCGCTGACATCGAGCGCGTCAAGTAAGTCACTTTGATTACGATAGCTGCCAGCGCATATTGAATAAGGGCTGGAGGCCAAAATGATCACTATTGCATGGTTCAATCTTGCAGGTCGGGTTAGAGCAGCGTAACTCGACGTCTGCCATGATAAAACCAGATTTCTGCCAGGCAAAAAATGATGGCTTGTCTTGACTGATATCATTAATATAGCGCTTAGCGCACATCCTATAAGGGCTAGAGGCCAAAATGATCACTATTGCATTGTCCAAAGGGCGCATTTTTGAAGAAACCCTACCGCTGCTTAAGGCCGCCGGCATCGAGGTGCTGGAAGACCCGGAAAAATCCCGCAAACTGATTCTGACCACCAACCAGCCCGACGTGCGCGTGCTGGTGGTGCGCGCCACCGACGTGCCCACCTATGTGCAGTACGGTGGGGCCGACCTGGGCATCACCGGCAAGGACACCTTGCTGGAGCACGGTAGCCAGGGCTTGTACCAGCCGCTGGACCTGCGAATTGCCAAATGCCGCATCAGCGTGGCGGTGCGCTCAGATTTTGACTACCAAAGCGCTGTCAAAAAAGGCTCGCGCCTGACGGTGGCGACCAAATACGTGGCCATCTCGCGCGATTTTTTTGCCAGCAAAGGTGTGCACGTCGATCTGATCAAGCTTTACGGCAGCATGGAACTGGCCCCGCTGGTCGGTTTGGCCGATGCCATCGTTGATCTGGTGTCCACTGGCAACACGCTCAAGGCCAATCACCTGGTGGAGGTCGAGCACATCATGGACATCAGCTCGCGTCTGGTGGTGAACCAGGCGGCGCTCAAGCTCAAGCAGGCCCAGTTGCGGCCCATCATTGATGCGTTTGAGTCGGCGGTTGCTGCTGGGTGACCACAAGATATCATTTGCATAGCAGCAGGTGCAATGATGGTAAGGGCTACTGCCTATTCAAGTCAAAGTCACTCAGCCTTCACCAGCAAAAATTCACCCAACGGTTGGCTTTGACCATTCAGGATCATCGTTACATTGTGAATGCCAGAGTAATGCTTGCGTGTGGTCATTTCCGCCAGTGACAAGGTTTTGCACAGCGTAATAGTTTGGTCCGGTGCCAGTTCCACGGTTTTCAGCTTGAACACCTTGAGTGTGCTTTTTCCATTGGCCTTGATGTAAGCCACGCCGAGGTCAACCAGCACCCTTTGGGCCAGAGGGCTGATGTTGGTGATTGAAAACGCCATGCTGACCGCGGTGCCCATCACCGCTTTGGCGGGTTGAATCTGAAAGTTGTCCACAGCAACCTGTGCCGTTTTGCCAAATCCGAGTGCCTTGAGTGCGCCGCTTTCGCCGCGTTTGACGGCAGAGCGCAGTGCGTGCCCCACGATCCAGGCACGCTCGGCACTGGCACCCCGTAGCCATTTTTCAGCGGTACTGGCCAGTAGCTCGGGATGATCCTTGCCAATGTCATTGAGGTTGTTGGCGACCGATCGGCGCACATACAAATCGGGGTCATCCTTGAGCCTTTCCAGCAAGGCCAATACGGGTGTTGGGTCGGCCTGAAACTGGCGCAAGCGGGGTGCCCAGGGCAGGCGTGGCCGCGTGCCCTCTGACACCAGCCGCCGCACGTGCGGGCTTGGGTCACGGGTCCAGACTTCCAGCTGACGCAGCGTGGCCTGCGGGTTGTGTTCGATGAAGGCCCGGATGCTGAACTCGGCAGTGAAGCGTTGCGTCAGGGTGTGCTGAGCCTGCATTGATAGCTCAAAGTGTGCCAGACCAAATTCAGCCACAAACAGCGTGTGTGGCAGGTACAAAAACGAGGCCATGCTTTGTTGCGGGTCGCGCCCATGCGGCTGATCCAGTGACGCCAGCAAGATGGCGATGGCCTGTGGGTAGTCTTGCGGCAGATAACGGTGCAGGGTCTGGGCGATTTTCTTGCCGCGTGGCATCAGTTCCAGTGCTTCATAACCGTCGAGCACGTCGCTTTCAAACATGGCGCTGCTGAAGGCAGGGTGAACCGCTGCAATCATGCTGGCAATGGCGCCTGGCACATCAGCGCCGTACTGGTTTTTCAGGGGTTCAGCCATGGTGGATTTCGCTCGGCGTTGATCGTCTGCAAGGATGTGGTGGGCGAGCACGGGTGTCAAAGTATCGCCGCGCCAGACGGCAAACCCCCACAGCTTTTATGCCCGACTGAACCGGCCACCAGAGTGTGAGTGACCCAACGTGCACAATCCGGCCATGAAAGCCCCTCCCAGATTGCAAACGCTCATTGAAGAAGGCCTGATCGACAGCGTGGTGCGGCAACTGATGAGTGGCAAGGAGGCCATGGTGTTTGTGGTGCGTTGTGGTGACGATACCCGTTGTGCCAAGATCTACAAGGAAGCCACCCAGCGCAGTTTTCGCCAGGCTGTGGATTACACCGAAAACCGCAAGGTCAAAAACTCGCGCCAGGCGCGTGCCATGGCCAAAGGCACCCGGTTTGGTCGCCAGGCGCAAGAAGCGGCCTGGCAAAGTGCCGAGGTGGATGCACTTTACCGCTTGGCCGCTGCCGGTGTGCGGGTGCCGCAACCGTACAATTTTCACGAAGGTGTGCTGCTGATGGAGCTGGTGACGGATGTGCATGGTGACGCCGCGCCACGCCTGAACGATGTGGCGTTCACCTCCGCGCAGGCGCTGGCCCACCACACCACATTGATGGGCGAGGTGGTGCGGATGTTGTGCGCCGGGGTGGTGCACGGGGATCTGTCCGAGTTCAACATTCTGCTGGCGCATATACCTGGTGACGGTGATGGCGTTGACACCCCGGTGATCATTGATCTGCCCCAGGCGGTGGACGCGGCCGGCAACAACCACGCTCAGCGCATGTTGTTGCGGGATGTGACCAACTTGCGCGACTTCTTTGGTCAGTTTGCCCCCGCGCTGCTCGGCACCCACTATGGCCCCGAGATCTGGCACCTGTACCAGGCCGGCCTGCTGACGCAGGACAGCGTGTTGACGGGCCATTTTGAACAGAAGAACGGCAATGTCGATGTGGGTGGTGTGATGCGCGAGATTGACGATGCACGTGCTGAAAACGCTGCGCGCCAGTTGCGTATGCAGGCTGCCGCGGCGACTTAATTCTGTTTCCAGATCGATACGATACTAGGCGCGAAGCCGCAGACAGTACAGATGTACGGCATGGCGTTGCAACATCGTGTCGGATTGATATGGAAATGGAATAGGGCGTTCGGTTTATGCGCGTGGCAGGGCATCTGGCTGATTCCTACGCGGTAAACTAGCCCGGGCAAGCCGCAGCCAGCCTGATGACTGAAGTTTTAAAAATATGAATTTGATAGCTACCCCCGCACGTCTTTCAACGGCTACAAGCACTTTTGATGCTGAATTCAAGGCGCGCCTGCACTGGTCGGCCGATACCGATGCCAGCATTGAACAAGGTGTGGCCGATATCCTGGCAGACGTGCAACAGCGTGGCGATGCGGCGGTGCTGGACTACACGGCGCGGTTTGACGGTTTGCAGGCTAGCAGCATCGCTGAACTTGAATTGACTCAGGCCGAACTAAAACGCGCTTTTGATGAGTTGCCCGACGTGCAGCGGGTGGCGTTGGAATCCGCAGCAAGGCGTGTGCGCAGTTACCACGAAGCGCAGCGCAAGGCCAGTGGCGAGAGCTGGAGTTACCGCGATGAAGACGGCACCTTGCTGGGCCAAAAGTCAATCCTCTCGACCGTGTTGGCATTTATGTACCCGGTGGCAAGGCCGCCTATCCGTCGAGCGTGCTGATGAACGCCATTCCCGCCCATGTGGCCGGTGTGGGCGAAATCATCATGGTGGTGCCCACCCCCAAGGGCGAAAAAAACATGCTGGTGCTGGCGGCTGCCTATGTGGCAGGCGTGACCCGCGCTTTTACCGTAGGCGGTGCACAGGCCGTGGCCGCGCTGGCTTACGGGACAGCGACGGTTCCCAAGGTGGACAAGATCACAGGCCCCGGCAACGCCTATGGCCAGCGCCAAAAGCGCGTTTTTGGGGTTGTCGGCATCGACATGATTGCCGGTCCGAGCGAAATTCTGGTGCTGGCTGACGGCACCACTCCGCCCGATTGGGTGGCCATGGATTTGTTCAGTCAGGCCGAGCACGATGAACTGGCGCAAAGCATTTTGCTGTGCCCCGATGCGGCCTACATCGAGCAGGTGCAGTCCAGCATCAACCGCCTGCTGGCTGAGATGCCCCGGCGCGCCATCATCGCCAAGTCGCTGAACGGCCGTGGCGCCCTGATTTTGACGCGCAATATGGAGGAAGCCTGCGCTATTGCCAACACCATTGCCCCGGAGCACCTTGAGGTGTCAAGCCGCGACCCACACCGCTGGGAGCCGCTGCTGAAGCACGCTGGCGCCATTTTTCTGGGCGCTTACACCAGCGAAAGCCTGGGCGACTATTGCGCTGGCCCCAACCATGTGCTGCCCACCAGCGGTACGGCGCGCTTTTCGTCGCCGCTGGGTGTGTATGACTTTCAAAAACGCAGCAGTCTGATTGAGGTCAGTGAAACCGGTGCCCAGACTCTGGGCCAAATCGCCTCGGTGCTGGCGTATGGCGAGGGGCTGCAGGCGCATGCACGGGCGGCCGAGATGCGCCTTCGGTAAAGCCATCATGCGTCAAACACAAAAAATAGCCGTCATTGCCGGGGACGGCATTGGCAAAGAAGTGATGCCGGAAGGCCTGCGTGTCCTGCAGGCTGCTGATCGTCGTTTTGACCTTGGGTTGGAGTTTCTTCATTTCGATTGGGCCCATTGTGACTATTACCAGGCTCACGGCCAGATGATGCCGGACGACTGGAAGCAGCAGCTATCGGGTTGCGATGCGATTTACTTTGGCGCGGTGGGCTGGCCCGCAACGGTGCCAGATCACATTTCGTTGTGGGGTTCACTGCTGAAATTTCGTCGGGAGTTTGACCAGTACATCAACTTGCGGCCGGTACGTTTGTTCGATGGGGTTCCGTGTCCATTGTCAGGCCGCAAGCCGGGTGAAATCGAGTACTTTGTTGTGCGTGAAAACACCGAGGGTGAATACACGTCGCTCGGTGGCATCATGTATGAAGGCACCGACCGGGAGGTGGTGATTCAAGAATCGGTTTATTCGCGCCATGGTGCCAATCGGTTGCTGAGGTATGCGTTTGCACTGGCCCAAAGCCGGCCTCGAAAACTTCTGACGCTGGCGACCAAGTCCAACGGCATCGCCATTGCCATGCCGTGGTGGGACCAGCGTGCTGAGGCGGTGGCCAGTGAATTCCCCGGGGTGACTTTGGATAAGCAGCACATCGACATTTTGTCAGCGCGATTTGTCTTGCAGCCAGACCGATTTGACGTGGTGGCTGCCACCAATTTGTTTGGTGACATCCTGTCGGATCTCGGCCCGGCGACCACCGGCACCATTGGCCTGGCACCTTCCGCCAACCTGAATCCAGAGCGCAAGTTTCCGTCGCTGTTTGAACCGGTGCATGGTTCGGCACCAGATATCTACGGCAAAAACATATCCAACCCGGTTGCCATGATCTGGTCGGGAGCTTTGATGCTGGATTTCCTGGGTGATGGTCAGGGCAAGTTTCGCCAAGCACACGATGTCATCGTGCGCGCCATTGAAGACGTTTTGAGGCAAGGTCCACGCACGCCTGATTTGGGTGGTAAAGCATCGACGACTTTGATGGGCCAAGCGTTGGCGCAGTCAGTGTCTTGTTGTCAATAAAAACTAGCAAAAAGATCGTACAGGACGAAAAACCATGCGAGAATACAAGGCTTCGCTGATCGCGGTGAAGTAAATGGCAAGTAGTGAGAGCTAGTTGTAGGATCATTAAAAACATACAGCCGATAAGCGTGGGCGTTTGAAGCGAGAGGCTCAAGTTCTTTAGAACTTAGTCTTAATTGGCTAACAAACGCTCATGAAGAACAAAGATGTGAAATTCGTCAAAGAAAATCACGTCCATTCCAATTTATGAGTTGCGCAGAAATGCGCAAAAAATTCAAG
>JADKAW010000041.1 GCA_016719055.1 Candidatus Rhodoferax mariagerensis
TGCGAGGCGCGTTGGTGAACTGAAACATCTCAGTAGCTCGAGGAAAAGACATCAACCGAGATTCCGAAAGTAGTGGCGAGCGAAATCGGAGAAGCCTGCAAGTGATAGCGCAACTCTTAGCAAAACAGTCTGGAAAGACTGGCCATAGCAGACGATAGCCCTGTATGCGAAAAGAGATGTGGTACTGAGCTGCGACAAGTAGGGGGACACGTGTAATCCCTTTCTGAATATGGGGGGGACCATCCTCCAAGGCTAAATACTCATCATTGACCGATAGTGAACTAGTACCGTGAGGGAAAGGCGAAAAGAACCCCGGGAGGGGAGTGAATGGCATCCTGAAACCGCATGCTTACAAAAAGTAGGGCCCGCAAGGGTGACTGAGACCTTTTGTATAATGGGTCAGCGACACATTCAGTGGCAAGGTTAACCGAATAGGGAAGCCGTAGAGAAATCGAGTCCGAATAGGGCGAACTTAGTCGCTGGGTGTAGACCCGAAACCAAGTGATCTATCCATGGCCAGGATGAAGGTGCCGTAACAGGTACTGGAGGTCCGAACCGACTAGTGTTGCAAAACTAGCGGATGAGCTGTGGATAGGGTGAAAGGCTAAACAAACTTGGAAATAGCTGGTTCTCTCCGAAAACTATTTAGGTAGTGCCTCAAGTATTACCGTTGGGGTAGAGCACTGTTTTGGCTAGGGGGGTCATGGCGACTTACCAAACCAATGCAAACTCCGAATACCGACGAGTACAGCTTGGGAGACAGAGCACCGGGTGCTAACGTCCGGACTCAAGAGGAAACAACCCAGACCGCCAGCTAAGGTCCCTAAAATTGGCTAAGTGGGAAACGAAGTGGGAAGGCTAAAACAGTCAGGATGTTGGCTTAGAAGCAGCCATCATTTAAAGAAAGCGTAATAGCTCACTGATCGAGTCGTCCTGCGCGGAAGATGTAACGGGGCTCAAGCCAGTTACCGAAGCTGCGGATGTGCAATTTATTGCACGTGGTAGGAGAGCGTTCTGTAAGCCTGTGAAGGTGCGTTGTAAAGCGTGCTGGAGGTATCAGAAGTGCGAATGCTGACATGAGTAGCGTTAAAGGGGGTGAAAAGCCCCCTCGCCGTAAGCGCAAGGTTTTCTACGCAACGTTCATCGGCGTAGAGTGAGTCGGCCCCTAAGGCGAGGCAGAGATGCGTAGTTGATGGGAAACAGGTCAATATTCCTGTACCGATGTGTAGTGCGATGTGGGGACGGAGAAGGTTAGCTCAGCCAACTGTTGGATATGTTGGTTCAAGCCTGTAGTCGTGCCTGGTAGGTAAATCCGCCGGGCTTAGATGAGGGGTGATAACGAGGCTGCTTGCAGCCGAAGTGAGTGATACCCTGCTTCCAGGAAAAGCCACTAAGCTTCAGCTACACACGACCGTACCGCAAACCGACACTGGTGCGCGAGATGAGTATTCTAAGGCGCTTGAGAGAACTCTGGAGAAGGAACTCGGCAAATTGACACCGTAACTTCGGAAGAAGGTGTGCCTTTAGTAGGTGAAGGGATTTACTCCTGGAGCCCAATGAGGTTGCAAAAAATCGGTGGCTGCGACTGTTTATTAAAAACACAGCACTCTGCAAACACGAAAGTGGACGTATAGGGTGTGACGCCTGCCCGGTGCTGGAAGATTAAATGATGGGGTGAGAGCTCTTGATTGAAGTCCCAGTAAACGGCGGCCGTAACTATAACGGTCCTAAGGTAGCGAAATTCCTTGTCGGGTAAGTTCCGACCTGCACGAATGGCGTAACGATGGCCACACTGTCTCCTCCAGAGACTCAGCGAAGTTGAAATGTTTGTGATGATGCAATCTCCCCGCGGAAAGACGGAAAGACCCCATGAACCTTTACTGTAGCTTTGTATTGGACTTTGAACAGATCTGTGTAGGATAGGTGGGAGGCTTTGAAGCAGGGTCGCTAGATCTTGTGGAGCCAACGTTGAAATACCACCCTGGTGTGTTTGAGGTTCTAACCTAGGTCCATTATCTGGATCGGGGACAGTGCATGGTAGGCAGTTTGACTGGGGCGGTCTCCTCCCAAAGCGTAACGGAGGAGTTCGAAGGTACGCTAGTTACGGTCGGACATCGTGACGATAGTGCAATGGCATAAGCGTGCTTAACTGCGAGACTGACAAGTCGAGCAGATGCGAAAGCAGGACATAGTGATCCGGTGGTTCTGTATGGAAGGGCCATCGCTCAACGGATAAAAGGTACTCTGGGGATAACAGGCTGATACCGCCCAAGAGTTCATATCGACGGCGGTGTTTGGCACCTCGATGTCGGCTCATCTCATCCTGGGGCTGTAGCCGGTCCCAAGGGTATGGCTGTTCGCCATTTAAAGAGGTACGTGAGCTGGGTTTAAAACGTCGTGAGACAGTTTGGTCCCTATCTTCCGTGGGCGCTGCAGATTTGAGGAAGCCTGCTCCTAGTACGAGAGGACCGGAGTGGACACACCTCTGGTGTATCGGTTGTCACGCCAGTGGCATTGCCGAGTAGCTATGTGTGGAAGAGATAACCGCTGAAAGCATCTAAGCGGGAAACTCGTTTCAAGATGAGATCTGCCGGGGCCTTGAGCCCCCTGAAGAGTCGTTCAAGACCAGGACGTTGATAGGTCGGGTGTGTAAGCGTAGTAATGCGTTGAGCTAACCGATACTAATTGCTCGTGCGGCTTGACCCTATAACTTTGATTGCCCTAAAGTGCAATCAAGGAAGTTATGCCAAGTTGACGCATTCAAAAATCTGCTGCAACACACAGGTTCGACATTCCAAAAAGCTGATTAGCTCTATAAATTGATCTTCTTGACACCTAAAAACGTCAAAAAGATAAAAAGTTTTGCCTGACGACCATAGCGAGGTGGCTCCACTCCTTCCCATCCCGAACAGGACAGTGAAACGCCTCTGCGCCAATGATAGTGCGGATTCCCGTGTGAAAGTAGGTCATCGTCAGGCTCCCAACGCCAGAAACGCCCAGTTCGAAAGATTGGGCGTTTTTCTTAGAATTTAAAAAAATTCTAAGAAAAACGCTAAAAAGCGTGTCATAATACAAGGCTTCGCTGATCGCAGTGGAGAGAGTTAGAAGTAGTGAGAGCTAGTTGTAGGATCATTAAAAACATACAGCCGATAAGCGTGGGCGTTTGAAGGCGAGAAGCCAAGTTCTTCGGAACTAAGTCTTAATTGGCTAACAAACGCTCATGAAGTAAAAAAGATGTGAAATTCGTCAAAGAAAATCACGTCGATTCCAATTTATGAGTTGCGCAGAAATGCGCAAAAAATTCAAGATCGAACTATAGAGTTTGATCCTGGCTCAGATTGAACGCTGGCGGCATGCCTTACACATGCAAGTCGAACGGCAGCACGGGAGCAATCCTGGTGGCGAGTGGCGAACGGGTGAGTAATATATCGGAACGTGCCCAGTCGTGGGGGATAACGCAGCGAAAGCTGTGCTAATACCGCATACGATCTCTGGATGAAAGCGGGGGACCTGCAAGGGCCTCGCGCGATTGGAGTGGCCGATATCAGATTAGCTAGTTGGTGGGGTAAAAGCTCACCAAGGCGACGATCTGTAGCTGGTCTGAGAGGACGACCAGCCACACTGGAACTGAGACACGGTCCAGACTCCTACGGGAGGCAGCAGTGGGGAATTTTGGACAATGGGCGCAAGCCTGATCCAGCAATGCCGCGTGCAGGATGAAGGCCTTCGGGTTGTAAACTGCTTTTGTACGGAGCGAAAAGGTCTCTCCTAATACGAGAGGCTCATGACGGTACCGTAAGAATAAGCACCGGCTAACTACGTGCCAGCAGCCGCGGTAATACGTAGGGTGCAAGCGTTAATCGGAATTACTGGGCGTAAAGCGTGCGCAGGCGGTTTTGTAAGACAGATGTGAAATCCCCGGGCTCAACCTGGGACCTGCATTTGTGACTGCAAGGCTAGAGTACGGTAGAGGGGGATGGAATTCCGCGTGTAGCAGTGAAATGCGTAGATATGCGGAGGAACACCGATGGCGAAGGCAATCCCCTGGACCTGTACTGACGCTCATGCACGAAAGCGTGGGGAGCAAACAGGATTAGATACCCTGGTAGTCCACGCCCTAAACGATGTCAACTGGTTGTTGGGTCTTTACTGACTCAGTAACGAAGCTAACGCGTGAAGTTGACCGCCTGGGGAGTACGGCCGCAAGGTTGAAACTCAAAGGAATTGACGGGGACCCGCACAAGCGGTGGATGATGTGGTTTAATTCGATGCAACGCGAAAAACCTTACCCACCTTTGACATGTACGGAACCCTTTAGAGATAGAGGGGTGCTCGAAAGAGAGCCGTAACACAGGTGCTGCATGGCTGTCGTCAGCTCGTGTCGTGAGATGTTGGGTTAAGTCCCGCAACGAGCGCAACCCTTGTCATTAGTTGCTACATTCAGTTGGGCACTCTAATGAGACTGCCGGTGACAAGCCGGAGGAAGGTGGGGATGACGTCAAGTCCTCATGGCCCTTATAGGTGGGGCTACACACGTCATACAATGGCTGGTACAAAGGGTTGCCAACCCGCGAGGGGGAGCCAATCCCACAAAGCCAGTCGTAGTCCGGATCGTAGTCTGCAACTCGACTACGTGAAGTCGGAATCGCTAGTAATCGTGGATCAGAATGTCACGGTGAATACGTTCCCGGGTCTTGTACACACCGCCCGTCACACCATGGGAGCGGGTTCTGCCAGAAGTAGTTAGCTTAACCGCAAGGAGGGCGATTACCACGGCAGGGTTCGTGACTGGGGTGAAGTCGTAACAAGGTAGCCGTATCGGAAGGTGCGGCTGGATCACCTCCTTTCTGGAAACAATAGCTTCTCAAATTGAACGCTCACACTTATCGGTTGTTGGAAGGCATGTCGCTGACGATCAAGGAAAAAGCTTGATCCCAAGTGACCGACTTGGGTCTGTAGCTCAGTTGGTTAGAGCACCGTCTTGATAAGGCGGGGGTCGTTGGTTCGAGACCAACCAGACCCACCAATGTCGTCAAACGAGGTGCTTCCGATATTCTGTTTGTGTTTTGGGGGTGTAGCTCAGCTGGGAGAGCGGCTGCTTTGCAAGCAGTAGGTAGCGGGTTCGAGTCCTGTCACCTCCACCAACTTCCTTACCTTATCAGTTGAGTTTTTATTCAACACCAAAGCGGCTTTAAATTCTCTGGAATAAAAGGCTGCTTTGTTGTTGATCGGGATAACTTGATCAACAGGCTGTTCTTTAACAATTTATAGAGTTTAATCAGCGTTGCTAGCGGAAAGCACACATTCGTAAAGGTTTAGTGTGCACCGTGCCGCTAGTGACAAATTTTTGATTGCGTCAAAATGAATATCAGACTTCACGTTTGAAATTCAGTATATTCAAGTTAAATTGAATACGGTATAACGCGTCAGGTGAAAGACCTGACAAACATTCCTTGATAAAACGATGGTATTTTGAAAGAGTCCGTAAGGATCTCATTGTCGAGATGTCAAAGTTATAGGGTCAAGTGAATAAGAGCATGTGGTGGATGCCTTGGCAATGATAGGCGACGAAGGACGTGATAGCCTGCGATAAGCTTCGGGGAGCTGGCAAATTAGCTTTGATCCGGAGATTTCCGAATGGGGAAACCCACCTGCAAAGGTATCGCATGATGAATACATAGTCATGCGAGGCGAACCGGGTGAACTGAAACATCTCAGTAGCTCGAGGAAAAGACATCAACCGAGATTCCGAAAGTAGTGGCGAGCGAAATCGGAGAAGCCTGCAAGTGATAGCGCAACTCTTAGCAAAACAGTCTGGAAAGTCTGGCCATAGCAGGTGATAGCCCTGTATGCGAAAAGAGATGTGTGGTACTGAGCTTGCGACAAGTAGGGCGGGACACGTGTAATCCTGTCTGAATATGGGGGACCATCCTCCAAGGCTAAATACTCATCATTGACCGATAGTGAACTAGTACCGTGAGGGAAAGGCGAAAAGAACCCCGGGAGGGGAGTGAAATAGATCCTGAAACCGCATGCTTACAAAAAGTAGGAGCCCGCAAGGGTGACTGCGTACCTTTTGTATAATGGGTCAGCGACTTACATTCAGTGGCAAGGTTAACCGAATAGGGAAGCCGTAGAGAAATCGAGTCCGAATAGGGCGAACATAGTCGCTGGGTGTAGACCCGAAACCAAGTGATCTATCCATGGCCAGGATGAAGGTGCCGTAACAGGTACTGGAGGTCCGAACCGACTAGTGTTGCAAAACTAGCGGATGAGCTGTGGATAGGGGTGAAAGGCTAAACAAACTTGGAAATAGCTGGTTCTCTCCGAAAACTATTTAGGTAGTGCCTCAAGTATTACCGTTGGGGGTAGAGCACTGTTTTGGCTAGGGGTCATGGCGACTTACCAAACCAATGCAAACTCCGAATACCGACGAGTACAGCTTGGGAGACAGAGCACCGGGTGCTAACGTCCGGACTCAAGAGGGAAACAACCCAGACCGCCAGCTAAGGTCCCTAAAATTGGCTAAGTGGGAAACGAAGTGGGAAGGCTAAAACAGTCAGGATGTTGGCTTAGAAGCAGCCATCATTTAAAGAAAGCGTAATAGCTCACTGATCGAGTCGTCCTGCGCGGAAGATGTAACGGGGCTCAAGCCAGTTACCGAAGCTGCGGATGTGCAATTTATTGCACGTGGTAGGAGAGCGTTCTGTAAGCCTGTGAAGGTGCGTTGTAAAGCGTGCTGGAGGTATCAGAAGTGCGAATGCTGACATGAGTAGCGTTAAAGGGGGTGAAAAGCCCCCTCGCCGTAAGCGCAAGGTTTTCTACGCAACGTTCATCGGCGTAGAGTGAGTCGGCCCCTAAGGCGAGGCAGAGATGCGTAGTTGATGGGAAACAGGTCAATATTCCTGTACCGATGTGTAGTGCGATGTGGGGACGGAGAAGGTTAGCTCAGCCAACTGTTGGATATGTTGGTTCAAGCCTGTAGTCGTGCCTGGTAGGTAAATCCGCCGGGCTTAGATGAGGGGTGATAACGAGGCTGCTTGCAGCCGAAGTGAGTGATACCCTGCTTCCAGGAAAAGCCACTAAGCTTCAGCTACACACGACCGTACCGCAAACCGACACTGGTGCGCGAGATGAGTATTCTAAGGCGCTTGAGAGAACTCTGGAGAAGGAACTCGGCAAATTGACACCGTAACTTCGGAAGAAGGTGTGCCTTTAGTAGGTGAAGGGATTTACTCCTGGAGCCCAATGAGGTTGCAAAAAATCGGTGGCTGCGACTGTTTATTAAAAACACAGCACTCTGCAAACACGAAAGTGGACGTATAGGGTGTGACGCCTGCCCGGTGCTGGAAGATTAAATGATGGGGTGAGAGCTCTTGATTGAAGTCCCAGTAAACGGCGGCCGTAACTATAACGGTCCTAAGGTAGCGAAATTCCTTGTCGGGTAAGTTCCGACCTGCACGAATGGCGTAACGATGGCCACACTGTCTCCTCCAGAGACTCAGCGAAGTTGAAATGTTTGTGATGATGCAATCTCCCCGCGGAAAGACGGAAAGACCCCATGAACCTTTACTGTAGCTTTGTATTGGACTTTGAACAGATCTGTGTAGGATAGGTGGGAGGCTTTGAAGTAGGGTCGCTAGATTCTATGGAGCCAACGTTGAAATACCACCCTGGTGTGTTTGAGGTTCTAACCTAGGTCCATTATCTGGATCGGGGACAGTGCATGGTAGGCAGTTTGACTGGGGCGGTCTCCTCCCAAAGCGTAACGGAGGAGTTCGAAGGTACGCTAGTTACGGTCGGACATCGTGACGATAGTGCAATGGCATAAGCGTGCTTAACTGCGAGACTGACAAGTCGAGCAGATGCGAAAGCAGGACATAGTGATCCGGTGGTTCTGTATGGAAGGGCCATCGCTCAACGGATAAAAGGTACTCTGGGGATAACAGGCTGATACCGCCCAAGAGTTCATATCGACGGCGGTGTTTGGCACCTCGATGTCGGCTCATCTCATCCTGGGGCTGTAGCCGGTCCCAAGGGTATGGCTGTTCGCCATTTAAAGAGGTACGTGAGCTGGGTTTAAAACGTCGTGAGACAGTTTGGTCCCTATCTTCCGTGGGCGCTGCAGATTTGAGGAAGCCTGCTCCTAGTACGAGAGGACCGGAGTGGACACACCTCTGGTGTATCGGTTGTCACGCCAGTGGCATTGCCGAGTAGCTATGTGTGGAAGAGATAACCGCTGAAAGCATCTAAGCGGGAAACTCGTTTCAAGATGAGATCTGCCGGGGCCTTGAGCCCCCTGAAGAGTCGTTCAAGACCAGGACGTTGATAGGTCGGGTGTGTAAGTGCAGCAATGCATTGAGCTAACCGATACTAATTGCTCGTGCGGCTTGACCCTATAACTTTGATTGCCCTAAAGTGCAATCAAGGAAGTTATGCCAAGTTGACGCATTCAAAATCCAAGTGGCAACACCTGGTGTCTAACAAGACAAAAAGCTGATTAGCTCTATAAATTGACCTTCTTGATGCCCAAAAACATCAAAAAGATAAAAAGTTTTGCCTGACGACCATAGCGAGGTGGCTCCACTCCTTCCCATCCCGAACAGGACAGTGAAACGCCTCTGCGCCAATGATAGTGCGGATTCCCGTGTGAAAGTAGGTCATCGTCAGGCTCCTTATGCCTAAACGCCCAGTCAAAAGATTGGGCGTTTTCTTGGAAGCGATTGTCAAATACACATTGACAGCCTGGGGGGCGGGGTGGGGGGGATGGGGGCGGGGGGGGGCAACCAGCAACCAGAAACCTGCCAGGGGGCCCTGATGTGCTAAGGCCATCATGCCACCCCCTGTACCCCCCGGGGTTCAGGGGCTAGGTGCCCCGGGGGGTGCCCCCGGTAGCTGACAGCCACCGGGGTGGAAGAATGGGAGAAAGGGGGGGCCCGGGGGGGGAGAAGTCAAGCAAGTTGTCAAAGTGGAAGGAATGTGGGTTTATTTTCTGGTGATTTGGAGTCCTTGATTTTCGGTTTATCAGGGTTGAGATGAACCTCAGTGACGCAGCTCCAGTTGCGTGTATTTTTTTCACCAGCGCTGTGGATGTGGATCACGAGCCTGGGCATGGACGTCAGCACGCATAGCAAACACTTTGTCGATGCCATCAAAATGGTGGCCTACCGTGTTGGTGCCGACCGAAAACTGACCCAGGTGTTTTACTTGCTCTGCTCTAATTTTGGGCAGAGGACAAACAAGGTGATCACTGTGGAAATGTTAGGAAGAATTCGACGCATGCACCTACGCGACAAGGTGTCGCTGCATGAAATAGCTAAGCGCACGGGACTATCGAGCAATACGGTTCGCAGTTGGCTCAGGACGCCAGAAGAAGTACAGATTCCGACCTATAGCGGCGCAGCTGGATTTAGCAAGCTCAGCGCTTACGTTACTGCACTGGAGCAGTATCTCAACGCTGACGCACTGCGCCCTAAAAAGGACAGACGCACAGCACGCGCCCTGTTTGCGCAAATCAAGGCCAGTGGCTACGTAGGCGGCTACTTGCCGTTCAGCCAAGCCGGTGGTGCCTTGTTGTTTCACCTGCTCTCCAAGCTGTACGAGCACACCAGCGTGGTGATCACTACCAATTTGAGCTTCTCGGAGTGGTCCAGCGTGTTCATTGATGCCAAGATGACCACGGCACTATTGGACCGGCTCACTCACCACTGCCACATCGTGGAGACGGGCAATGAGTCCTACCGGTTCAGGCACTGTTGCCGCCGACCGAAAACTGAGCCACAAATAGAGGGTATGCCGACCCAAAACTGAGCCAGGTGTTTTACTAGCGCTGCCTACTTTTTAGGCAGGAGCAAACAAGGTGATCACCATGGAATTTTTAGGCAAGATAAGGCGCATGCAAGTGCGCGACAAACTCTCAGAGCGAGCAATAGCAAAACGCACGGGCTTATCGCGCAACACCGTGCACAAATGGCTTCAAACCCCAGAAGAAGTTCAAGCACCCAAGTACGTCCGGGCTAAGGGTTTCAACAAACTCAATGCCCCCACCACCCTACAGTGCGCCCCTGGTGACTTTACTGACGAACTGGAGCAATCCCCCAAAGCCGACGCGCTGCGCCCCAAAAAGGACAGACGCACAGCACGCGCCCTGTTTGCGCAAATCAAGGCCAGTGGCGGGGGGGGGGGGGGGTACAATGGAGGTATCTGGATTTCTCGCGTCACTGGGGTTTTGAGATCAGCGCCTGTAATGTACGTAGCGGCAACGAGAAGGGGCGCGTGGAGAATAGGGTGGGCTATGTCAAGAAGAATTTCCTCGCCGGCCTGGAATTGGCTGATTTCTCAGCGCTCAATCCTGCAGCCACCTTGTGGCTCGATACGGTGGCCAATGTGCGCCTGCATGAGTCCACCCATCAGCGCCCCATTGAGATGTTTGAGCAGGAGCGAGGTGCCTTGAAGCCCCTGAACCCCAACGGGTTCGATCTGGCCCGCATCATCACGGTGCGTGCCAACAAGCAGTTTCGCGTGGCGCTGGAGGCCAACCATTACTCAGTGCCAGCGCGCTACGCTGGGCGCAGCTTACTGCTCAAGGCCTACGACGACCGGGTCTGCGTTTATGCCGACAACCAGTTGATTGCCCGCCATGTGCGCAGCATGGACCGGCATCAGGATATCGAAGACCCACAGCATCCCAAAGCCCTGCTGGAGGCAGCGCAGAAGTGCCCGTGAACAGCGTTTGTTGACGCAGTTTCTGGCGATCTCGCCGCGTGCACAGGCTTACCGCGCGGGACTGGAAGCAAAGCGCGTTGATGCCCGCGCCCATTTGCGCAAGATTGTGGCGCTGCTGGAGATGCACGGCTGTGACGCAGTTGCCCGTGCTCTTGATGATGGCCTGGAATTACAGGCCTTCAGCGCCGAGTACATCGCCCACATATTGGCGGCACGACGACGCACTGGTGAGGCGACCGGCGCGCTGCAACTCACACAGGGCCGATTTGCTTGAGCTGGAACTGCCCGCGCCCGATCTGTCAATTTATAACCGCCAAACAGGAGGCTTGCGATGGCCAAGCTCACTGAGTCGTCCACGCCCGATGCAGCCGCTTTGTGCGCAAACCTGAGTGCGTTGAAGCTGCCCTTCATGCTGGCCAATCATCAGCCCTTTGCGCAGGTCGCAGCCGATAAGCAGTGGTCGCATCTGCATTACCTCACGGAGTTGGCCAGTGGCGAGGCAGCGGCGCATGCTGACCGGCGTGTGGCCCGCTTGGTGGCGCAGGCGCGCTTTCCCGTGCTCAAGTCGATGGATCAGTTTGATTGGCAGTGGCCCACCAAAATCAATCAGTTGCTGGTGCAAAACTTGTTTCATCTGGATTTTGTCCGCCAGAGAGCCAATGTGGTGTTGATCGCCGGCACCGGCTTGGGCAAGAAGTCATTTGATGACGGCCTTGGGACATGCAGCTTGTCTGAAAGGGCACTCGGTGCTGTTTACCGGGGCCATCGAGATCATCAATAACCTGGCTTTGGCTCACACCCAAGGATCAGGTCGAGCTTTGATGCTCTCGCTGCGCTCACCACTGCGCACCCTCAATTCATTATCTTGCTATGCTTTTGGCATCAAAGGCGCCAACATTTTGAAACCGGCTGAAATTCGACATGTTCGCGCCGGCGGCCACACCCATTGGCCATCGCTTGCCAAAACGCCACAGGCCACAGGCCTCGGACACTCGCAGACCACTGGCGTACATGGTTTGCAGCAGCATGCGGTGTACCGGGTGAGAGCAGCTGGCAAACAGTCGGGTGATCTCCTCACGCGCGAGCAGCTCTGGTTGCTTGGACGGCACTTTGGCCATGGCGATGGGAAAGAGTTCGCGCTCGCGTCCCAAGACTTTCTCGTACAGAAAGCGTGCCGCGCAGGCAGCCTGGTTCATCGTGCTGTACGACAAGTGGCGCTCATTGATCATGTGCAGCAAATAGGCCTCGACCTCCTGGGCGCTGTACTGGGCTGGGTCGCGTCGATAGTGCTTGGCCATGCCGTAAATGGCATCGGTGTAACTTTCTTGCGTGCGTGGGCTAAAACCGCGCAGCACCATCGCATCGATCATGCGTTGACGTAACGGTGTCATGACAAGTCTCCTTCAAAACCGGGGAACATTCCCCAGCCAGAAGGCTTGTCCTTATCGGCCGTGTGCGCAAGTCAGGTGCAATAAAAAACGCAGTGGCAGCCTCTGCGACCAGCCACCGCGTCAGCGGTTTAGTTCAACGAATATCGTTTGGGTTACTGGGAGCATAGGGTAAGTCAATCTTAGACCCTTGATTTCATTGACCACAATGGACGCCAATCAACTCGGGATGAACATCACCTTCGATCACTACATCAAGAAGAAAGGGCCCCCTATGGGCTAAAGCTACCTCAATTGCCGGACCAATTTGATCCACTGTCTGTATTCGAAGTGCCTCCATTCCCATCGACTTTGCCATGACTTCAAAATGCAAAGGGGGATAAGAGAGGTCAAAACTAAGTGGAAAAGCGCGTTTGGGGATGTCTTGTTCAAGCCAGAACTGCTGGATATTTAACTGTAATAGACGGTACGAACTATTGTTGCAGATAATGAATTTGACATCTAGGTCATGCCTTACTGCCGACCATAATGATTGGATCACATACATGGCACCACCATCGCCTGAAAAAGCCAAAACGGGCTTATGAGGAAACGCCACTTTTAGACCCAATCCACCAGCCAACCCACTCCCCAAGGATCCCCCACGTGTTTGAAAAAAAGCACCGACTTGGCGCGGCGGGCAATGTCGTGTGAGAGCAGGAGAATTTGTCAACGCCTCGTCAAAAATCACAGCGTCAGAGGGGAGTCTAGTCGCCAACTCAGACATGAAAGTGGCAAAACTCAATGGCGCGTCAACTTTTTGCTGTAATGTACGCTGAGCATCAACCTCAAGTTCCAGACTTAAACGTTTCGCCTTGGCCAAAACCAAGGCGTTGGCGCGCTTGCCAGCCTCGGCTCGATTTTCAATGGATAGGCGTTCCTCCAATGCGATCACCAATGCTTGTAAGGTTGCTTTTGGATCCGCCTGTAAACCCAAGTCAACTGCGTGGTTCTTCGCAATCGAATCAGGGTTCAAGTCAATATGGATGATCTTTGCTCCGGGTGCATAAATATTGCCCAATTCTGGAAAAACCTCTGGCAACATGTAAGTACCAACAACCAGATTAATGTCACCTCGAATTGTAATTTTGTGGCTTTGTGGGCCAAACATATGGCCTGTTTGGCCCTGCCAATGGGGATGATCGTAGGGTAGATTCAGTTCACCGCAATCCACTCCCCATACCTCAGCGCCCAACAATTCCGCCACGCGCGCAAGTTCTGCTTGCGCGCCTGAATAAGCAACGCCATCGCCAATGAAAATCATTGGGCTGACAGCCTGGCGCAACATGTCAGCGGCCTGAAGGACGCTTGCCGGATCAGGAAAAGCCAGATTGCCAGGCAGATATGACGCATAAACATCTTCGGTCGCTAAGTCATCGAGAACATCCTGGGGCAAGCAAACATACACAGGCCCCATCGGCGGAGTTGCCGCAACCTTCATGGCACGCCTCAGCACCCGCAAGAGGGAGGTCGGGTGGTGTACCATCGTTGCCCACTTTGTCACCGGACGCGCCATGGCAACCAGATCGGCCGCCATCTGTGCATCCATAGCCTGATAGCGAATGCCCGAATCGCCGCCTAGCACCACAATCGGACTATGCCCACGCATCGCTTGGTACAACGCCCCAATGGAATTCCCTAATCCTGGAGAACTGTGAATTTGCGCGATCGCTGGCTTACGGGTTGCACGGGCATAGGCATCAGCGGCCATGATGGCAACAGACTCCTGCAAAGTCAAAATATACTTAATAGATGGGAAATCGCCCAGCGCGTCAAGAAACCCTTGCTCCACGGTTCCAGGATTTCCAAAGATGGTGGTCACTCCATCAGCTTGAAGTTGCTCTGCCACCGCGTAATGTCCAGTGCGTACCATAAGATAGTTCCTATTAGTGTTCGATTCAGCAATAGACAAAGCTGAGCTAGCCAATCTGTCTTACCAGCCGGAGCGCTTCAGGTCTCGGATCAGAACATCCACGAAACGGTCTCCAAACTCGTGGGCACATTGCAGTGAGCGTGCAGTGATAAATGGATAGTCCACGATCACCGATGTATGTTTGCCGAAGTTCCCATGGTATTGACCCAGGGGACCAACAGCGTCTTCCAGGATGTACTCAAGCACGTAGGGTGGCGGCCCCATATTGAAATCGGTACCAACGAAACCCGTGCCATCGTGGTAGTCGTACTCAATGCAATGTCCAGTCACATGCTTACCCGAAATGATGGCTTTGCGCTCATTGAAGTCCCGGGCAAACACCAAGGCTGCAACGCCATAACATATCGCACCAATCGGCCTATTGGCTGCATGAAACCCTAGCACCAAATCATGAACGCGCTGATTATTGACAATGTCCACTATTGGGCCGCTACCGCCCACCAACAATACGGCATCATAAGTTGCAACCGCCTTTTCCTGAGCCAAACGGCGAGCTTCGTAATAGGATTCCAACTTCCGCAAAAAATCAGGCGAACTGTAGTAAGGCCGCTCCGGAAACATCTGATTCAGACTCATTGTCTGCTCAAGCAGGTTTGTCGCTTCAAAAGCTGTAACTAAATCGGCATCAGATGGGGTCGTCACGCACACGCCCAAAGGCGGGTCAAAATAGGTTGGGTCGGTACTAGGTGGCAACACAGGAGAGCGACGACCTTTTGGAGTGACAAAATCAAAGCAGTAGCCAGCCGCAGTCAACTTGTTCAGCGGACCAACCAGTTCAATACCCCAATATCCCCACTCAGACATCACAGCGAGGATTCGTTTTTTATTTTCCATATAACACTCCGAAGATTGAGATGTATTGGAATACATCGATAAAAATCATTAAACCATCACCTACATCCAAACATAAAATAACAAAATGAACTTTAAGTGAATGATAGAAACGTTCAAAGTAAAATTTTAATACCAGAGCCTTTAAGTATAAAACATTTGCGAGCCAACCCAACTGGCCATATCCACTCGTTGGAAGCTACTAATAAAAAGAAACACTACTATAGTACCTACCTAATCCAAAGGGGGTGGACTGTCTTCCTCCACAAAACCTTGGTTTAACTCGAATATATTTCCTTCCGGATCAGCGAGCCAACAAACCCGCATACCAGTTATAAACTGACCCATATCCACCGGGCCTAACATGGGCTTGGCGTCCTCACCCAATTCGATCAATTTTGAATCAAGATCATTGACGTCAAAACAAATATGTCGATACCCAGGAAACTCGTATCCACTTTTCAGAGGAGCAGGTATCGGGGATTCTTCAGTTGCTTTAAAAATTTCAAATGCCAAAGCTCCAGATCGGATGACAACGACTTGGTCTGGACCAGGAGCGTACACCCGAACTCGACGAAAACCAAAGTATTTGGTGTAAAAGCGTTCTATCGCAATGGGGTCTTTGCATGTCAATCCGACATGAGAAAATGTTGTTGGTACCATATCGAATAAGCACCTATCAAGAAAGACTGCCGTCGGGATACTGCACCATTCCAGCGAAGTGAATTGCAATCTTGCCATTACGCAACACCCAACTGTCTGCAAATCGCATTTTCGCTTCGCCATCATTTGTTTGCATGGTGATCTGCTCGGTAATCATCAACGTTTGGGGATCATCTGTTTCACCCCAAAAGATGATTTCAGTTTCCAACCCAACGATGCCAAGGATACCTTGCATATGCTCACGCAATTGGTCTCGACCTTTATAGATCAATGGCTTTTTCATGAAACTGCTTATTAGCAATGCATCATCCGTATACTGATCCAGCAAAGCATCAATATTTTTTGATTTTACAAAGTCAATATGCGCTTCGTACATACGACCTAGCGCTGTATCTGGAACATTTTTCATCTCAATCTCCTGAATCAAGCCATTAAAAGCATTCAACGATCAGATCAATTAAACATCTAAAGAGTGGCAGACCCCTCGTGATAGCTTAAACCGTTCACGATATATGTGCTGATCACCGCACCACCAGTTTTTTGAGACCTTTTGACGATCCATGTCTGATCAGCGTCAAGCACTATCCTGGCGCTCTTGGCTGCAGGAGGAGCCCAAACACTGGCCTGCCACTCCACGATCACATGCACCGTTGCACTATCGTCACCGCGCTGAATAATTTTGACTTCTTTGATGGTATGCACTTCGTCGAAAAAGATACGTATTACTTTTTGATACCATCCTTCAAACTCAGCGAGCGTGTATAAGGTGGCTTCTGGAAATTTCATTTCCAGTCCGTCATCACTCACATATGGCAGCACGTCCACCAGCGGCGCGTGGACATCTAGTTTGCGATACCAAACTGCCGCAAGCTCATTGATCTCAGATTCTGTCAAATTTGATGTCATACTTTTTACCTGATGATATTGATGTTAACTTGATCTAACATGTGTTATTGATTACAACTCAATAAACTAAATCAAAAATGCAAAAGAGCAGTGAACTGAAGCATGGTTGCATTTTTGTTCGCGGTACCAGGTATTCCCGAAAAATAATCTGTACCACCTTGCCCTGGCTTCGCATTGCCGTAGATTAACATATAGTCAACTTTTTTGGATGGCGAAAAACCAAGGATAAGGTCCCACTCTGTAGCAAACTTGTTAGATGAAACCGGCCCTTGATCAGAGAGTCTTGCTGCACTGCTCTGATTGAAACGATGATCATAATAAAGGATCTTGATCCAACTGCCTTGAATCGGAGGCACCAAGGTTAAATTGAAAAAATGGGTATCAAGGTTACTGAGTCGAGTTTCGTAAGTACCAACGACAATTCCCTGGTACCAATAGCCAAAGCCGCGAGGCGTTGCACCATTATGAAGATAATTCCAAGCCTCATTTTTCCCTGGAGTGTCAGCTTTATCACCAGAAAATGATGCATATCGATATCCAATGGTAGGATACCACGGGAGGCCAGGCACAAAATAATTTGCTTCAAGAAACCAAGCTTTTGCTTCTTGGTTGACTGTACTGTTTTTCTGGAAGTCTATTTCAGCGGCAAGCTCAAGGGTTGGCAGCGAACTAATCGGCTTTCCCCGTCCATGCAACCCCAACACTGTCATACCTTTTCTCTCCAGTTGATCAGAGTCATTCACCTTAAAGTAGGAAACGCCCGCTTTGCCCAGTTTTTCGTTCACAACATCAAAATTGCCACCCACGATGCTGTCGCTAAATCCATCTTCATCCGCTTTGAGATAAAACAAATCACCCCGAAAAGGACCAGCAGCGACTCGTGCTATAGCCGTAAATTTCCAGGCCTGCCGAGGATCGAGCCAATAGATTCCCTTATTTTGGTTAGCCTCATCATTTCCATCGGCGAGTACCATGCCATCGCCTAGCTGAAAATTCTGTGCCCCAAAACTAAGATCTAGGCCATCCTTGTTAAGCGATGAGAACTTGTCACCTGACTTCCAACCTAAAAAAGCCTGGTCGATGTTGGTGTAAGACAGGTTTTTGCCAATTACTGCAGGTGTTTTGGTAGGAGACCCATCAAACTGCCAGTGTTCCCCTACCGTTAAACCCCAACCGTCCCCGTCTCCTCTGGTAAATGAACTGACCGCGCGCAGACCACCATAAAGCGTCGAAGAGTCTGATGACCGCCACACCATGCTGGCACCTGGTGCGACATATCCCTCAGACCTTGTGATATCTTTCGATAGGTTGACGCCAAGTTGTCCGACTCCAAAGTGCGTATTGCTCATCGACATAGACGAGAATCCACCAGAAAAATTGAAATCAAAAACAGGGCCTTGCTGATTTTCAGAGCTGGCTTCTGCCAGCACCGGAAAAACAATCAAAATCGTCGTAATTCCAATCGTTGAAAGTGCGTAACGAAGTGTAGGTTTAGAACTATTCATTTAAGTCACCAATTAAACATACTATTTGGATGGGAACAGAAAAAAAGCTGACATTTCTACCATAGACCTTAGGCCATATCCAGGAAACGCATCCAATGTATTTTGGACAAAATTCTCACCGGTTGAAGACGCAACAATATCCCGCATGATTTCGATATTTCTAATATTCTCTTGAAAAATTGATGCGTCTGTTGGTGCACCATGTCCAGGCAACACCACTTCATATCCAACTTTGTCAAACTTATTCAAGGCAGAAATCCAACCGTCGAAGCAAAAAGTACCTTCTTGCGACCTTTGGCCAACAAATAGATGAACTTTGTTATAAACCAAGTCTTGAGCAATCAAAGTCTTTTCGTCCGGCAAATCAATGGCAAGCATGAAAAGATCTTCTGCTGACAGTATTTCGTGAAGTCGGAATGTCACAGAATCAATCACAATATCACCTGGACCGACAGTTTGACCCGGGAAATAAGGTTGGTCTGTGACTAGGTCACCTTCCATACCCCGATGAAAACCAAGGGCTATTGGTGCCATAACCTTCATTTCTTCTATAGTCTGAGGCAGCGCGTAACAGTCAATATCCTGAAAAAACTCAGATCCGAACCAGTGGTCAGGATGGGCGTGAGTTATGAAAACCCGATCAATCGGCTTGCCAAGACTGTCTGCATATTGGCGAAACTCCTTAGCATAGGGTCTCAAAAGTAGCGTGTCCACAATGACAAGCTTATTTTTCGTCTCTACAATCTGCGCATTGACCCGTTCACCATTATCCGGACTGCTACAGAAATGAATAACCACATTATTCCTGGGAATTTTTGTGATTGTTAAATTTTCTTGATTGGGCATTGTAATTTCCAGTTGGGAGTGGATTTCGGGATTGATAAAACCTGACCTGAAAAAAACAAAATTAACTGGACAGCACTGCGACCATTTTTTCACCAAATGCAATGCTTGATTCAACAGACTGCGCACTGACAAACGGAGAGTCAAAATGTACAACAGGATTTTCCCTGTTGGCTGTTGCCACTGCAATCACCTTGCCATGTTCGCCGACTGCGTCCTCAACGATCACCTGTAGCGGAAAGACAAACCCCGCAGTTACCAAGTCTGTTCCGGGATTGGCTGCAGTAGCGTTGAACAGTGGATACGGTAAGTCTCCTGTAAAGTCCCATTCTTTAGGATGAGCCACAATTGTTTTACCGTCAATAATGCTCTTGCCGTCTTCTTTCTTACGCGCCCAAACAAATGCACCAACAGCGTAACAAAGTGCCCCCATGATCTTTCCTTGATAATAGAAATCTTCAAGAAGCCTATGGACTTTTGCATTGCCCACCAAGTCGAGCGGCGAACCAGGCCCACCGACGATCACGAGAGCGTCGTAATCCACCGCTGCTGCATCACCAATTTTTATTGGGCTATCCCATTCACCAGTCTTCAGAATATCCAAAATCCGATCAACGACCTCAACTGGATTCACATGATACTGCTGCACTGGATCGACAAAATCTTTGTCAACACTAAGTACCAAAGGTAGCGGCGTAATTCCTTTTTCGGTGGCAAGGGTTAATTCAAAGCCAGCTTTTTTCAATGCATCCCACGGTGCCTGCAGTTCTTCGCCCCAAAGTCCGAGGTTCGAAGCTAAAACTAAAATTTTTTTACTCATTGCTCTTTCTCCAAAGTAGTAATTTAAAATAAATCAAATTTGTCCAGAATAATGGCGATATATTTTGCCATCTTTCATATATAGAACATCCCACACTCTCGCCTCCCCAGCAACGGTATTGATCGTCGCCTGCAAACAAATCGAGTCCTCAGAAAACGCCAATTTCTGATACGAAACAAATCCACGATAAATATCCTTCAAATACATGCCAAACAGAGACTGCAGCGCTGCTTTACCTGCAACTACTTGATTTTCAGGGCCAACCATCAACAACATGACCGCGTCATCATGGTAGTCGTTCTCAACAAGCTTCACCGCATCCCCCGCTGCCAAGAGCAGAAGATGATTGTTTACAAATTCTTCTAAGTTAAGCATATCGATGTTTGGGAATATTGTTTATAATAAATTTGACAAAGCCATAACAAGCTTAATGTATGCTTTAGAAGCTGTACATTGCACCTACATAAAACCCAGAAAACGTCACGATAGCTGCGCTTCCGTCCACTACGACCTTATTTTCCGCCCTTGTTTTCTGATACCCCAACACGCCACTAAAATTCTTAAAAACTGGAATTTCTGCTCCAAATCTCATATTCCATATATTTTTTCCGGTCATTAGGTTGTAATCTTTCATGTAGCCATGCACTGATACACTGGGAACATACCCTAATTTGTAGGTAACTGCAAAATTGCCATCCCAAGTACGTCGTCCCTTAATACCAATTTCGACACCATCGTACCAGTTCGCCGGTGAAATTGAGGGTTGCGCCCACAACTTGAAATAACCCAAGGTTGCATCCAGTTTACCGATAGCCGAGTTGTCCAGGATGTTATATCCTGCATATACAGTCAACGTTTCTGATTGTTCGTAAGTCAACGGGTTAAACGTAGGTGACATTGGGCTAAAGTCCAAGCCGCCGGCAACTGTATCAGAAGTTCCTGTCAAATAATCAATTGCAAGACTGACTTGACCGTAATTTATTTCACCGAGAAAACCAACATAGCCATTCCCACTATTTGAATGATCTTTAGGTAGTTGCCCAGCACTAAGTAAGTAACCAGGAGCACTTATATCTGTAGTGTGAGGTGAAACAATGATTGCAATTCGACCTTGAGTTTCCTCTGCCAATGCTGAAGACGCAGCAACTACGCCGGCGAGTGTTGCCACACTAATACAAGTTACTTTGATTATGTTCGACATGGCAAATTTTACCTTCCAAAAGAATTAATAAAAAACTCGGCTATAACAGATGAACTCCTATTCAGCAGGTTGGGCATAATTTTGCTGAATTGGAGATACCTCTGCACAAGCCTAATTCAATAACTGAAACATGCCCTTTACGGGAGATACTAAATGCAAAAGCGAAGAGCAGCAGTGCATCACAACTGACCTCCGTTCGCGATCGCTACTGGTGGCCCAAAAAAATGCTATGCGTCCACAAACTCCACACTTTCACTAAATTCGTCTTGATTCAAAAGGGTCTTGATGTCTTCGTTGGCACCCAAAATGACAACGTCGTCGTCAATACTGAGTTTCTGCTTGGCAAAAATCAAAACTCTGGCCGCAGACGACACCATGGACTGCAAACCTTTAACATCGACCACCAATGTCTCAGGATTGGAAGCGATAAGCTGTTCCATACTGCCACGGAAGAATGGGATGGCTCGGGCATCCAGTTCACCCGTCAAGGTAATGGTTGCTGCCTTGTCGGTCACAGACACTGTTGAATTGAAGTGATCCAAACCTTCAGTTGGGGCAATACGAACCACAATCTTGACAGCTTCTACTGAAGGTGGAATAGTAACCGTCAGGCCATCAGGATCAAAATTTTGATAAGCCTCGCCATTCACGGTGACAGAATCGATCTTGATCGATCCTTTGGGTAAAAGGTCAGGTGCAACACGCAAAATGTTGTCTTTGAAAGCCCCAGGCTTGGGTTTGAAGTGAAAATCCATCGGCTGCTTCGTGATCAGCAAATTGGTGTACACCGAGGCCAGATAACACAGTTCAAACGAGTGGTAACCGCTCATGGAATGGCTGCCTTTATCTCGCTCGGTGCCCAGCAAGTAAGGCATACCGTTGTTGAGCACATTGAAGTAAACCCCACCGGCATCGTGATCTAGGAAAAACGCGTTGTAGAACCCCGAGGATTCACGGGCCTGCTTCAAGTATTCGGGGTTTTTCATGGATCCCGCCATGATCAGGTAGGCCAAAATACCCTGCTCTTGTTGCCACCAGGCCTTGCGATCATGGAATGCAAACCGGTGCGTTGTCTGGCCATCTTTGAGTTCACGATCAACCACGTCGTACCAACCACCGCGTTGAGGATCACCGCCATGTTTCGGCATGAGTTCAGCGATTTTCTTGGAGAAGTCGACATACTTTTGATCCGGATTGACGTGAAAAATCCGCGTCAGATTCCAGGCAATTTTCAGGTTATGCCCAACAACGCCGCGATTTTGTTGCCAACCCCACTGCTGATCAAAACTCCAGTCATCGTGAAATTTTTCTTGCACAAATGCGCTATGCGCATAGTCTTGAAAGCGCGCTGTGATGGTGTCGGCAGTGTCTACCAACATATCCCAGTGGACTTTTTCACCGGTGGCCAGCAGCAGGTTGATCAGATAGGCCGGCGCATGATCGCCAACAGAGTTCCAGTTCTTGCGCGCTCGGTTGCGGCCCAAAGATTCGCTCTTCCCACTCAAGGTGATGGGATCAACGTGCGAGTAGTAGCCACCCTTTTCATGATCCCGGTAATGACGATCAAACAGATTAAGCGTCATGTCGATGTCTTTGCGAATACGCGTATCGCCCGTGATACGGTAGGTTTGGGTGGGGCCGGCTAAAGCATAAATTTGCTCATAGGCAGGCAGCGCATCGTAATCGTCGCCAAACTCCGAGGTGAAGAGCTTGCGTTCACGTGCTGTCTTCAGCTGGCCACCACGCATGCCAGGAATTTCTGGCATTTTCGAACCAATAACTTTGCGACCCATCTTTTTATTCGCACCAAATTCGATGGCGTGGTACCAGTAACAGAGGTTCTCAGAAGTATCCACCGCGCGGAAATGCTCACGCAAATAATCTGAGCCCTTTTCGGCCGCTTCCAGACAACGCTCATCACCCGTCAAAAGGTAGGCTGACGCAAAACCATAAATCAAACGAGAGATGGTGTCAGTTTCTTGGCGCGTGCTGCCCATTTTGTGACCATACAAGTCAAGCATGGTGCAGTAGTTTGACCAGTCGATGTCATCATCACCAAACTGCGCCTTGAGGTAAAAATTGGCCAATTGCTTGATCTGCTTGATCCACCAGTCCTGTTGCTCAAAGACAAACTCCGTCTCTCCCTTGCCGACAAATATCAGGTGCTCAGCCTCCAAGGCACCATCATCATCCGGATAGAACACGCCATAGGCATAGAGAAATCTGCCCTGCACCAACATATCGCGCATCGGCCCGGTGCAATCGACATAGGAATCCCCCAGGTTGTGCACCAACTCAGCGTAGGTGGACGATGCCAGTCTGATCTTGAAAACTCTCCCATCAGATGTTTGCAGACCAAACACATTGGTATCGAAACTGAAATCTGTCACGTATCCAGCAACTGTGTCAGAAAACTCAAAGGTGGCTTGTGCCATTTGCAACTCTCCTAGTTAAATTACATCTTCACCCAGCTCAAACAAACCGTTTTGATCAATGACCTGTGGTCAGCGAACGACTATTCACCCATCGCGATTTGGCGCTTTCACACTTGTTTTCCGATTTGAGCGGAGAGCGTACTCAATACAACCACGCTGCGACCCTGAGCCAAATAATTCGGGCTGGCATACACCCGCTCTTGACCGGGTTCGAGAATATCGAGGGGCGATTCCAGGGCAGTGTCAATAATGCGGTGCCATGGGTGATCCGGGATTTGCGGCAGCGCAAACTGGATAGGCTCCCAATACATATTCATGATGACATGGACATCTGAATGCCCTACATCACCCGCCAGCGTAAACGACAACACGCGACTTTGCGGACTCCAGTCGGGTTGACCCAGCTGGGTACCATGCCACACAATATCTGGCACACCCCGCGCATCGGTTTCACCTGTGAAATAGCGGGAGCGATGGACCGCCGTATAGCGTTTGCGATAAAAAATAAGCCATTTCCAGAATCGGAACAAATGGGCGTTTTTTTCTACCAGGCGCCAGTCAAACCAGCTGATCTCGTTGTCTTGGCAGTAGGCGTTGTTGTTGCCATGCTGGGTGCGCCGTACTTCGTCGCCCATCAGCATCATGGGCACACCCTGCGACAACATCAATACCGCTGCAAAATTTTTGACCTGACGATCACGCAAACGCTCCAAGCCTGGGTCGTCACTGGGCCCTTCCGGCCCGTAGTTGCAACTCAGGTTGTCATTGATACCATCACGATTGCCCTCGCCATTGGCCTCATTGTGTTTCTCGTTGTAACAAACCAGATCATTGAGGGTAAAACCATCATGGCAGTCGACAAAATTAACGCTGTTTTGAGGAAGATGGTGACTCCATTGGTAGACATCCGGGCTGCCACAAATACGCGAGGCCACCGCTCCCACAATCGAACCGCCGTCAACCGTTCCTGTATCTCCGCGCACAAACTGACGCACATGATCTCTGAATTTTCCATTCCAGTCGGCCCAACGTGCCCCCGGAAAATGCCCCACTTGATACAAACCGGCGGCATCCCAGGCTTCAGCAATTACCTTGGTATCGACCAGTACATCATCCAGTTCTATCTGCCATAACACCGGCGGGTGTTTGAGCGGTGCACCGTCTTCACCCCGTGACAACACTGAACCCTCGTCGAAGCGGAAACCATCCACCCCCATCACCTGGACCCAATACCGCAGGCAATCAAGAATGAATTTCTCACCAATCGGGTGATTGACGTTGAAGGTATTGCCGCAACCGGTGTAGTCGTTGTAATAGGTGCGGTCGTTGGGCATCAAGTAATAATAGGCATTGTTGGCCATCCCCTTGAATGAATACACTGGGCCTTCATGGTTGCCTTCGTCGGTGTGGTTAAAAACCACATCGAGGATCACCTCGATACCCTCCGCGTGAAACGCATCAACCATGCTGCGGAACTCTTGAGCATGGGAGCCTGACTCAGGGCTCACACAATATGGAGGGTGTGGCGCAAAGTAGGCCATGGTGCTGTAGCCCCAATAATTGGTCAGCTCCTTGCCATCAACCATGCGTTTTTCAGTGTTGTCAAACTCAAACACGGGCAACAGTTCAACCGCCGTTACGCCCAGATCTTTGAGATACGGGATTTTCTCTATGACGCCGCTGAAGGTTCCTGGGTGAGCTACCCCAGAGGTGGGTGATCGGGTAAACCCACCCACGTGCATCTCGTAAATGATGCTCTCATTCATCGGTCGTTTGATGAATTTCGGCTTTTTCAGTTTGGAAGAATCGATGACCACGCTGCGAAGAGAAGTCGCCAAGTTGTCTTTCGAGCCGCAGGCATCACCTCGTTGCCAAAGCGCCTTTGTATTGCCTTTGGAATAAGGGTCAATTAACACTTTGTTGCTGTTAAAGCGATGTCCACGTGCCGGATCATTGGCACCGTGAACCCGGTAGGCGTAGTGGATGCCGGCTTTGGCACCCTGTACATAGACATGCCAAAACTGAAAGGTCTTGTGGATGCGGCCATCTAGTGTGATGACCTGCGTCGGTACCGTATCGTCGTGCTCATCAAACAACAGCAGATCCACCGAATTGGCCTGCGGAGAAAAAATTGAAAAATTAACCCCCGCTGCATCCGGAGTAGCACCCAGCGGGTACTGATGCCCTGTCATCACAACAAAGCGAGTTTGCGCAGCTGCGGTCATTTTCAATTCTCCTGTGGGAAATTTATACGGCATTCAAACGCTTGAGAATAGCGCGTGCCAACAAATGTGCATGCATTCCGGTGCGCGCCGTAATCAAGTCACCATCTTCAACCAGGTCTTGATCCACAAACTCTGCGCCATAGGCCAGTGCATCACCGTGAAGGTTGTTGTGACAGGTCAGCTTGCGCCCCTTGACCAAACCAGGAATTGGCGCGGCCAGCCACAAACCGTGGCAAATAATGCCTTTGATCACTTGGGGTCGCTGAAATGCACGCTCAAGAAACGCACTCGCTGGCGGTATTTTGGACAAATCGTCGGTGTAGCGCAGACGATCTGACACGATGCCCGACGGCACGATCACGGCGGCCAGTGTGTCTAGTTCTGAATCAGAAATGGACTCAAAGCTGTCCCGGCATTCAAGCGGTACTTTGTACTCGTGTCCGGTGAAGGTGATGTGATCCTGACCCCATAAACGTGAAACGAATCGCGCCTTCACACCGCTTTCCGCAAAACGAGAGTGGTAGTACCAAATCTCGTGCTCGTAGTAATCACTTTCAATCAGAATTGCAACAGTTTGATCAGCCATGAGGCACATCCTTTGAGGCAGCAACAGACTGCCAAATACAGCTACTTACGTCAGAACATCAACAGCGTCGCTCTGACAGACATCCAACTAAAAGTGCAAATGCAACCTTCCAAGCCACAAAATGGTTGCTCCAGGCACAAACAACTGGCATCAATCACAATGATTCTGCTAACAGAAAATCTAACAAACGACTTTGACAAAAATCAAACTAAGTCTCACGAAAGTTTAAGTTTTGCTTAGAAAGTTTGCTTGGGATCAAATATACGTCAATTTTTTCATTTTTGCATTAAATTTTTATGACGGTAAACCCTTATGGGCACGAGTCTCGCTGTCACCTTCGCAACTGGGCAGCCGAGCTGCTCGTTGATAGTCTTTCAGTTCATGCAGCGTTAACCGGGTGCGAGCCTGCAAGGCCAGCTCGGCTCTCAAGGCCGCCACCAGCCTTGCATGTGGTTTTTTTTCGACACCAAACTGGGCTTGGCCTAAATGGCAATCACCTTGGGCAACATCAGGCAATTTGCCACCGTGCGCTAGCTCCGGCGCAGCCAACCTTAGCGGCGCGGCTCAGGCATTGACTATCATGCTGGGTTTCACGGTGCATTTTCACCATTACCCAATTGAGCCCCATCGCCTTGAACACGCCTGAAGACGGCAACCACCTCGAATCTAAAAGAGATGGAAAGTACCTTGCCACCGTCCTGCAGCATCAGACCATCAGCATTCGTGGTGCGCGCACGCACAACCTGAAAAATATCGACCTCGATATTCCGCGCAACCAGCTGGTGGTGATCACCGGCCTTAGCGGTTCGGGCAAATCCAGCCTGGCTTTTGATACCTTGTACGCCGAAGGTCAGCGTCGTTATGTCGAAAGCCTGTCCACCTATGCGCGCCAGTTTTTGCAGCTAATGGACAAGCCCGATGTGGATGTGATTGAGGGCCTGAGCCCGGCGATTTCCATCGAGCAAAAAGCCACCAGCCACAACCCGCGCTCGACCGTGGGCACCGTGACAGAAATCCACGACTACCTGCGCCTGCTGTTTGCCCGCGCCGGCACGCCGTATTGCCCTGACCACCACCTGCCGCTGCAATCTCAATCCGTGAGCCAGATGGTCGACACCACGCTGGCCTTGCCTGCCGACACCCGTCTGATGGTGCTGGCACCGCTGGCACGCGAGAAAAAGGGCGAATTTCTGGATGTATTTGCCGACATGCAGGCGCAAGGTTATGTGCGCTTTCGTGTCAATGGCGTGGCCTACGAGTTTGACCGGTTGCCCGCCTTGAAAAAGACCGAGAAACACGACATTGACGTGGTGATCGACCGCATCAAGGTGCGCCGCGCACCGCTGGCACAGCTGGTGGTGCACGACGCCATGGATATGGATGACACCGTGCCCGATGCCACCACCGTGGCTGCCCATGCCGACTTTGCCGCGCTCAAGCAACGCCTGGCCGAAAGCTTCGAGTCCGCTCTGCGCCTAGCTGGTGGGCGTGCCCTGGTTGTCGAAATTGATAGCGGCTTGCGCAATGAAGACGAGGGCTACAGGCCAAAAGAGCACTTATTCAATGCCAAGTTCGCCTGTCCGGTGTGCAATTACTCGATTGCCGAGCTGGAGCCACGGCTGTTTTCGTTCAACTCGCCCGTCGGCGCTTGCCCAAGTTGTGACGGTCTTGGCATGCAGGATTTTTTTGACCCGGCGCGGGTTGTGGCGTTCCCCAGTTTGAGCCTGGCCAGCGGCGCCATCAAGGGCTGGGACCGGCGCAACGCCTATTACTTTGCCATGCTCGAAAGCCTGGCTGCGCATTACAGGTTTGACATTGAGCAGGCCTTTGAGTCCTTGCCAGAAACGGTGCGGCAGGCAGTGCTACAGGGCTCTGGCGAGGAGGAGATCAGGTTTTCCTATGCAATGGAATCGGGTAGCAACGTCGGTAAAAAGGTCACGAAGAAACACCCGTTCGAGGGAATCATCCCCAACATGCAGCGGCGCTACCGCGAAACCGACTCGGCCTTGGTGCGCGAAGATCTGGCGCGATACCGCAGCACCCAACCCTGCCCCGACTGTGGCGGCAGCCGGCTGCGCACCGAGGCGCGCCATGTCAAGATTGGCGAGGGTGCCCAAGCGTGCGCCATTTTTGAGCTCAGCCACCACACGCTGGCCGAGTGTTTTGACTACTTCAGCACCTTGCAAATGCATGGCGCAAAAGGCGACATCGCCGCCAAGGTGGTGCGCGAGATCAGCCTACGCCTGAAGTTCCTCAACGATGTGGGCCTGACCTACCTCAGCCTGGACCGCAGTGCCGAGACGCTCAGCGGTGGCGAAAGCCAGCGCATCCGACTGGCCAGCCAGATTGGCAGCGGCCTGACCGGTGTCATGTACGTTTTGGATGAGCCCAGCATCGGCCTGCACCAGCGCGACAACGACCGCCTGATCGACACCCTGAAACACCTGCGTGACATTGGCAACAGTGTGCTGGTGGTGGAGCACGACGAAGACATGATGCGCGCCGCCGACCAGATCATTGATCTGGGGCCGGGCGCGGGCGTGCACGGCGGGCGCGTCATGGCGCAGGGCACATTTGAGCAGGTTAAGGCCAACCCGCAATCGCTCACCGGCCAGTATCTGGCGCAAGTGCTGAAGATCGACGTGCCGGCTCAGCGCACGGCCTGGTTGGCCTCGGAGCCCGCTCCAGTAGCCGCTGACAAGGCCAAGCCGCAGCGGTTTGCGCCCAGCCCGGCCGCGGTGCGCCGCGCCGCGCGCGAGGCGATTCATTTGTCAACCCAGGGCAAATACCAGGCGCTCAAGGTTGTCGGGGCCAGCGGACATAACCTGAAGCGGGTAGATGCCGTTTTTCCGGTCGGACTGCTGACCTGCGTCACCGGCGTGTCCGGCTCCGGCAAGTCTACCTTGGTCAATGACACGCTTTACAAGGCTGTGGCACGCACCATCTATCGGGCGCATGACGAGCCGTCTGAGCACGTTGCCATCGAGGGCATTGAGTACTTTGACAAGGTCATTAACGTCGACCAGTCACCCATTGGCCGCACACCCCGTAGCAACCCGGCCACCTACACCGGCCTGTTCACCCCAATTCGCGAGCTGATGGCCGAGGTGCCCACGGCGCGCGAGCGCGGCTACGGTCCGGGGCGCTTCAGTTTTAACGTGAGCCAGGCCAGCGGCGGTGGGCGTTGCGAAGCGTGCGAGGGTGATGGCATGGTCAAGGTCGAGATGCACTTTTTACCCGATGTCTATGTGCCCTGCGATGTATGCGCGGGCAAGCGCTACAACCGCGAAACCCTTGAAGTGTTGTACAAGGGCAAAAACATCGCGCAGATTCTGGACCTGACGGTCGAGGCCGCCCATGAGTTTTTCAAAGCTGTGCCCACCATCGCCCGCAAACTGCACACCTTGCTGGATGTGGGCCTGAGTTACATCCGCCTGGGTCAGGCTGCCACCACCTTGTCGGGTGGAGAAGCGCAGCGCGTCAAGCTGGCACTGGAACTGAGTAAACGCGACACTGGTCGCACCCTATATATCTTGGACGAGCCCACCACCGGGCTGCACTTTGCCGACATCAAGCTGCTGCTCAAAGTGCTGCACCAGCTGCGCGACGCCGGCAACACCATAGTGGTGATCGAACATAACCTGGACGTGATCAAAACCGCCGACTGGCTGATCGACATGGGCCCCGAGGGTGGCAGTGGCGGCGGCACCGTGGTGGGGGTCGGCACCCCCGAGGCGCTGGCTGCCAATGCCGCCAGCCATACCGGGCGCTACCTGGCGCGGCTGTTGTAACGGCGCGGTGCTGGCGCGCCAATCGCCGCTCGTATTAGACTTGGCCCCATGAAAAAGCTGTTGCGTGATTTGTCCTACCTGAGTGGTCTGCGGGATCGCCAGGCCATGGACTTTGCATTGGTGAAGCTGGTTGGCCAGAGTGACCTGTGGCATTTCAATGCGGTGCGCCTGGTGCGTGCGGTCGGTCCGTCAGACGACCAGCATTGGGTCACGTTGGGCAAGCTCGACGGCCACCACGATGCGCCCGAGCGCGACCAATTCTGGTTTGACCCGGCCACCTTACCGTGCCTGGCAGAGTTTCCGCAACGCGAAGATGCCATCGTGACCGAATCTGTGGTGCGCTGCGGGCAGGGCCCTTTCACCACCGTATTCCCCATCGACACCCAAGCCAGTGTCTGCAGCCTGCTGGAGGTTGAGTCTGACGCGGTGGTTTCGGTCGATACCGAAGTGCTGATTGACAGCGTGCTGCACCTGTATGAAAACTTGCAGGGCTTGCTGGACTATGGTGAGCGCGACACTCTGACCGAGCTGCTTAACCGCAAAACCTTTGACGGTGCCTTCTTGCGCGCTGCGCAAACCCAGGACGAACATCAACTACTCGACCACCCTGACCGGCGTTGCGCCAAAAACCAAAGCAGCTACTGGCTCGCTGTGATTGACATCGACCATTTCAAACATGTCAACGACAATTTTGGCCACCTGATTGGCGACGAGGTGCTGCTACTACTGGCACGTCAGATGCGCACCAATTTCCGCTTTCACGATCAGCTCTATCGCTTTGGCGGCGAAGAGTTTGTGGTGCTAATGCGCTGCGCCAACCACGCTGACGCGCTGTCGGCGCTGGAGCGTTTCAGGCGCCAAATCGAGCAACACGCTTTTCCACAGGTGGGGCGCATCACCATCAGCATCGGTTTCGCCCCACTGCGCGACAATGACACCCCCAGCGGCGCCTTTGACCGCGCCGACAAGGCGGTTTATTACGCCAAGGGCAATGGCCGCAATCAGATTTGCAGTTACACCGCGCTGGTTGAGGCCGGCGAACTCGTTGAACAATCAGACGGTGCTGAAGAAGTTGACTTTTTTTAGGGGCCTGGCATGCACACCCAAATCAATGACCTGCATTCAAACGGCGCGCGGCGCAACAAGGTGGTCAGCGCCCAGGAGGCCGTGCGCCTGATCCACGATGGCGACACCATCGCCACCGGCGGTTTTATCGGCATCGGCTTTGCCGAAGAAGTGGCTGTGGCCCTGGAAGATCGCTTTTTGCAGTCACGCGAAGAAACCGGTATGGGTTCGCCAATAAACCTCACGCTGATGTACGCTGCCGGTCAGGGGGACGGCAAAAACCGGGGGCTGAATCATTTTGGCCATGCCGGCCTGGTACGCCGAGTGATCGGCGGGCACTGGGGTCTGGCACCAGCGCTGCAAGAGCTGGCCATCAACAACCAGATTGAGGCCTACAACCTGCCACAAGGTGTGATCACCCACCTGTTTCGCGACATTGCTGCGGGCAAACCGGGCACTTTGACCCATGTCGGCCTAGACACTTTTGTCGACCCACAACATGGTGGTGGCAAGATCAACGCGGTCACGCATGACGACCTAGTGCGCCGGATGAACATTGACGGTCGAGATTACCTTTTTTATAAGGCCATCCCGATTCAGGTGGGCATTATTCGCGCCACCACAGCTGACCCTGACGGCAACCTGAGCATGGAGCGCGAAGCGCTGACGCTGGAGGCGCTGGCCATTGCCATGGCGGCACACAACAGCGGCGGCATTGTGATTGCTCAGGTTGAGCGCTTGGCCGAACGCAACACCCTGCATTCGCGCAGTGTCAAGATCCCTGGGGTGCTGGTGGATGCGGTGGTGGTCGCAACCAATCCTGCCTACCACATGCAGACTTTTTCCGAACCCTATAACCCGGCTTATTCGGGTGAAATTCGGGTTCCCATGAGCCTGATGGAGCCCATGAGCCTGAGCGAGCGCAAGATCATCGCCCGGCGCGCCGCACTGGAGCTAAAACCCAACGATGTGGTCAACCTGGGCATTGGTATGCCTGAAGGGGTGGCGTCTGTCGCCGTCGAAGAAAAATTGTTTGACCTGCTGACCCTGACTGCCGAGCCTGGTGTGATTGGTGGCATTCCCGCGGGTGGGCTGAGTTTTGGCGCTGCCGTCAATGCCCAGGCGGTGATCGACCAGCCCAACCAGTTTGACTTTTACGACGGTGGCGGCTTGGACGTGGCGGTGCTGGGCTTGGCCCAGGCCGACGCCCAGGGCAACCTGAACGTCAGCAAATTTGGCAGCCGCCTGTCGGGCGCGGGCGGTTTCATCAATATCAGCCAGAATGCCAAAAAGGTGGTGTTTGTGGGCACCTTCACCACGGGTGGTTTGCAGGTCAGTGTAGACAATGCCCAGTTGCAAATTGCGCAAGAGGGCAGCCAACACAAGTTTTTGCAGCAGGTGGAGCATCGGACCTTCAGCGCCCGCGAAGCTCTGGCCCGTGGCCGCAAGGTGCTGTATGTGACGGAGCGCTGTGTTTTTCAGCTGGTCGACCAGAGCGGGCAGCCGACACTAGCGCTGATAGAAATCGCGCCAGGTATGGATTTGCAGCGCGACATTCTGGCGCACATGGATTTTGTGCCCCTGATCAGCCCGCAGCTTAAAATCATGGACGCTGCACTGTTTGGCATCGAACCGCTGGGCCTGCGTGAGCGCTTGCTGCAAACCCCGCTGGCCAAACGACTCGACTTGAAACGCGCCCATCGCATGCTGTTTATCAATTTTGAGGGCCTGTCGGTCGAGAGCGCACAAGACATTGATGCCATTGAGACCGGGGTGACCGAACTGCTTGAACCTTTAGGCCACCGGGTTGCGGTGGTCGTCAACTACGACAGCTTTAATATTCTGCCGGCGCTGCTTGACAGCTACACCGCCATGGTACAACGGCTCAGTCGGCGCTTTTACAGCCAGGTCACGCGCTATGGCAGTGGCGGTTTTTTGAAGGCTCAGCTAGAGGCAAGCCAGCCCGACACATCAGACTGAGCCTGTCGTTACAGTTCTACTGTGCAATTTTTTACTATTGTTTTAATAGTAACTAGAGCCCATCAGTAAAGGGATGAGGGGGTATTTGGTGGCATTTCAACGCCGCCAAGCACAGCCTCAATGTCGCTCAGCAGGCTGCTCGCTCCAATGCGAAAACGTGTGGGCTTCAGTGCCTCATCACCCAAATACTGCTGCATAAGCGCTGCAAAAACTATAGCTTCTTGCACTGTCCTGATGCCGCCTGAGGCCTTAAAACCCGCATAACTACGCGCCGCGGGGTGGGCTGCAATGGCGCTGAGCATGGTACGCGCGGCCTCAGGCGTTGCATGAACAGGCGTCTTGCCGGTACTGGTCTTTAAAAAATTGGCACCAGCATCCAGTGCCAGTTCGCTGGCACGCCGGATCAGTGCAGGGGCTCGTAATTCACCAGTTTCCAGAATCACCTTCAGTACTAGGCCCGGACAGGCATGGCGCACTGCGCTCAGCAGCGCGGTCACCGCTGTCTCGTCGCCCGCCATCAGCGCCTTGTAGGGTAGAACTACATCAACTTCTTGCGCGCCGGCTTGCGCGATCTGCAAGGCGTCTTGCACCGCCAGAGCCACGTCGGGGCTGCCATGGGGAAAATTGGCCACTGCTGCCACGCCAATGTGCGTCGGCAACTGCGCCCGCGCAAAAGCCGCCAGATGCGGCCATACACAAACGGCGGCCACAGGACCAAACGGGCCTTGCGCGCGCTGGCAGAGATTGGCAATGTCGGCTTCAATGTCTTGGTTGTTCAGGCTGGTAAGGTCCAGGCATGTCAAGGCGATGTGGGCGCTGTTTGACAGGTTATGTTGCCATCTGGGACGGGGGTTTGGGATTGATGAGGTCATGGCGGGGATGATACGTTGCGGTATTCGATAAAAGTCAAGCAAGTTGTCGCAAAAAGTGGAAGGAATGTGGGTTAATTTTCTGGTGATTTGGAGTCCTTGATTTTTGGTTTACCAGAGTTGAGATGAACCTCAGTGACGCAGCTCCAGTCGCGTGTATTTTTTGACCAGCGCTGTGGATGTTGATCACGAGCCTGGGCATAGACGTCAGAGCGTTTTTGCAGTAACAGCCCGACGCATTGCCGAGGTGAGTGCTGAGTTGCTCCAAGCGATCGTGCGTCAGCGTTACAAACTGCTGTTACGTCCCAAGCAAATCTCAACTCGTAATCCCACGCTTTGATAAGGCGAAATTGGCGAGATGTCCCGCGGTTGCGCTCGCTGCTGCGAAAGCAGGAGAAAAGACCGGGAATGGGACGCTGCCATGAAGATCAACGACGCTGGCCAAATGCATGCTTCGCAAACCTGGGACTGTTCACCATGGCAACCGCCCACCGAGCGAGCCAATCCCGACGAGGAAACCGCTGACCGGAGAGCCGTGTGCGGGAAAATCGCACGCACGGTTCGGAGGGAGGGGAGGACGGTGTCTTTCCCTACCCCTATCCAGGCTTGCCTTAGATAAATTCCCCAAAATCCACGGACGGCGCAAGCGCCTACCGGCAAAACGCCATGTCACCGCCGACCAAAAAGTAGTTAATTTGGCCGTCCTGCCTGGAGCAGTTTGGGTGGCCATCAGGGGGCTGCTGCGCAAAATCAGACTTGCAGTACTTGAGTGCCACGGCCGCCAGCTTGCGATTGTGTATGGGAACGATGAAGTTGCAGCTGCCGCAGGCGGGCTCCAGAAAACGGGCGCAAATGCGCTCGTTTCATCTTTGACCAGTCAAGCATGGCCTTCACCATCCAGTCTGGCGTAAAGACCTCGCCGTGGTCAGCCACGCGTTATTTCGAGTTGACGAGGCTCATGAGGCGCTAAGGTGCTGGTGTTTGCCAGGTTTTGCAATTGACCCAATTTGCCCTGACAGAGGGCCAGGAGCCGTCAAGGCCTTTTGGTTTCCACCGGTGTCGGTTTGGGCTGAAGGTTGCGCAACTCTTCTTCGGTGATGATCTCAAACACCCGCACCACCTTGAGCACACCGCTGGTGCTGCGGGCGATGTCGGTGGCCCGGTCGGACTCGCGCTGGGTCACGCGGCCCATCAGGTAAACGTTGCCGCGCTCGGTCACCACCTTGAAGGCATTGGCAAACAGGTCTTTGGCGTCGACCATGCTGGCCTTGACCCTGCCGGTGATCAAGACATCTGACGAACGCGTGGAGAGTGAACTGTGTCCCAGCACGGCCAGCTCGTTCACCACCGCCTGCACGTTGTCAACCTTCAAGACAATCTGCTCGACTTGCTGCTTGTCCAGCGCAGTGGGCACCTCGCCGGTGATCAGGGCGCGGCGGTTGAAGCTGGTCACATTGATATGCGCCCGGTCTCCCAATGCCTCTTGAATACGGTTAACCGCGCGCAATTCAATGCCTTCGTCCTCCAGTTGCGCACCCGACGTGCGCCGGTCAGAGGCCACCATGGCGGTGCCCACGACGGCACCACCCATGATGACCGGAACGCAGGCGCTCAGGGTTGCACCCAGGCTGCCAGCCACAGCCAGCAGGGTCACAAGTCGTTGAATGTTTTGTTTCATATGGGGTTTTCCAAATCTCCAAGTAACAAGGTGTCAACTGCATCGCACAGGCAATGCAGTGTGAGCAGGTGCACCTCTTGAATACGCGCGGTGCGTTCATGCGGCACACAAATGTGCACATCTGTGTCGCGCAGAGCCGGGGTCATTTTGCCGCCATCACGGCCGCTCAGACCTATCACGACCATCTCGCGTTCGTGAGCTGCCTCAATGGCCTTTAGCACGTTGGCCGAGTTGCCACTGGTGCTGATGGCCAGCAGCACGTCACCGGCTTGCCCCAGTGCACGTACCTGGCGCGAAAAAATCACGTCAAAGCCATAGTCGTTGGCAATGGCTGTCATCACCGAGCTGTCGGTGGTCAGGGCGATGGCCGCCAACTCGGGCCGCTCACGCTCAAAGCGCCCCACAAACTCGGCGGCAAAGTGCTGCGCATCGGCGGCAGAGCCCCCGTTGCCACAGACCAGTACCTTGCCGCCACCGGTGACGCAGGTCAGCAGGGCTTGCACGGCGTCGGCGATGGGTTTGCCTAATACGGGAGCCGCCTGGTATTTCAGGTCGGCGCTGTCGATGAAGTGTTGTTGGATGCGTTGCTCAAGCATGGCCGCGATGATACCCGCGGCGGCTAGCCGCCAGCATCAAAAGCACCCTGGAGCCAATCCACCACACCTGCATCCACGGCCAATACATCAAACCGGCAGGGCGGCAGGCTGGCAAAACGCATCAGGTAGTGGCGTGCGGCAAACACCAGGCGCCGCTGTTTGGCGCTGCTCACGCTGGCGGCCGCACCACCATGGCCGCCCAGTTTGCGCTGACGCACCTCGACAAACACACAAGTGCCATCCGGTGCGCACATGATCAGATCAATCTCGCCACCGCCGCGCCCGGGGGTTCGATAATTGCGCTCCAGCAGCTTCAGGCCGGCACGCTGCAGGTGCAGCAGCGCCAGCGCCTCGGCCGCGTCGCCCAGCTGTTTGCTGCTGCGCGGTTTGATTTGCTGTTTTGTTTGAGGAAATACCATTGGTCACACCCCACACGTCGAATCTGGCCGCCACCTATGCCACCGCGCTAAGCGCCGCTAACCAGGCCGCCGCTGGCCAGAATTATCCGCTGGGGGCCTTGTATGTGGTGGCCACGCCGATTGGCAATCTGGCCGACATCACCCTGCGCGCGCTGCATGTGCTGCAGCTGGCCGACGCCATTGCCTGCGAGGACACGCGCCACACCCAGGCGCTGCTGCGCGCCTATGGCATCGACAAAACAACCGCGCAGTTGCTGGCGGTGCACCAGCACAATGAGGCGCAAGCGGTCGAGGCTGTGCTGCGGCGCCTGCGCCAGGGCCAGCGCGTGGCCTATGTGAGTGATGCCGGCACCCCAGCCATCAGCGACCCCGGTGCCAGACTGGTGGCCGGGGTGCGACAGGTCAGTATCAAGGTGGTGCCCCTGCCTGGTGCCAGCAGCGTCACCACCGCCCTGAGTGTGGCCGGTATCACGCCCGACGCCCAGCAGCAGGGCGGTTTTGTATTTGCCGGCTTTTTGTCGTCCAAAACCACGGAGCGCGACCACGCCGTGCAAGCGCTGGCCAGGGACCCGCGTGCCGTGGTGTTGCTGGAAGCGCCACACCGCATCGAAGCACTGGCGCTGGCGCTGTCGGTGTTGGGTCAGCGCCAGCTCACGGTAGGCCGGGAGCTGACCAAGCAGTTTGAAGACATCACCACACTGGCCGCGCATGAATTCCCGGTGTGGCTGGCGGCTGATGCCAATCACACGCGGGGTGAATTCGTGCTGGTTTTGCACCCTGCTCAGGCACTGGCGGCAAGCGGGCCAGACACCCGGGTTCTGAAACTGTTGCTGGCCGAGTTGCCGCTCAAATCCGCCGTGAAGCTGGCTGCCGAGATCACCGGTGAGCCACGCAATGCGCTGTATGAAATGGCACTGGCATTAAAAAAGGGCTGAGGCTCGGGGCGGGTTGATGTGCAATTTGCGAGCATCCATCTGACTAAAAAGGGTAAGGATCTTGACTCAAAATGGAGTTAAATCGGTTCACTGCTGAATTTCCTTGGCTCACTGTCATACCCCACATAAGTTGCCTTCAACTCACCTGCTGCCATGATCAATACTCCAATTCAGGCGACGATGCAAGCGACGAATCACCAGCGGATTGTCGAACTACGCCAGCTCAAGAATTTTGAAGCGGCTTACAACGGTGCCTTTGGCATCGTCGCTTATGCCACCAACCGCTTTTTAATCGACCACATGCTGCGGGTTGGGCGGATACTGACTCAAAACGACTATGAAGCAATGGTGATCTGGGGGGTGTTGGCCCATCAGGGGGTAGCGCACTTGATGCCCCCAGGTTTGCTGCCCAGCGCCATCTTGTCCGAGCGGGGCAGGGCTGTCACCGATGACAGCCAGATCAAGCCGCTTCGACTACGCGATATCACGGGTATCACGGGCATTCCGCGCGAGACAGCCCAGCGCAAGCTGGCTCAACTGGTCGAAAGTCACTCTGTGTGCAAAGTTTCCAGGGGCTGGGTAGTCAGCTCAGCGCGTGTTGAGCCTGAATTACGCGACTTTACCCGTGAGAGCGTCATGCGCTTGCTGGCTGTAGCTGACGAGATCATGGCCGCCCTGCGGGACGCCGACGCGCGGGCCAGCGCAGGCACATCCACCAGGCCGCCGGCAGATGCAGGCGAGCTGTGCGCCAGCCCCTGAGACAACCCACCTGCCAGGGGAATGCGCCGGCATCGTGAGATGCCATAGACATCACTAGCCCTGCCTGAAGACCTGCTCAAAATGGGTTATATGTGCCGGTTTCATGACGTTTGCGTGAGAGCATTTGCTGTGCCTGCATTGGGCAGGTGTTCAAGAGGTTGACAATGAATAAATACAGCATGCTGGGTCCGCCCGGTAGCGTTGCCGTGCTGCTGGTGCTGTGCGCGAGCGCGGTGGTCGCACAGCCGCGTTACGACAGGGACCGATACCGCCACGGTCACGCCGAAGACTGCCATTTTTACGCCAGAGAGCAGTCGCATCAGTATGCGCCCCCCGGTGCTGGAGCGCTGAGTGGCGTTGCCCGAGGCGCGGTGGGAGGTGCGGTCTTTGGCGGCATTATTGGTGGCGGGCAAGGTGCCGGGCGCGGTGCTGCCGCTGGTGCAGCGCTGGGCTTGATTGCCAATGGTGCGCGCAACAACGCGGACCGCGACTACGCCTTCCGCCGTGCTTACGACGATTGCATGCGTGGCTGGCGTCGTTGACTCCCTTTTTTTACTGGAGACTGACAACATGACTGCAAACCGTATATCCGGGCTTTGTGCCTTCATTGCTGCGGCGGCCCTTGCTGCACCAATGGTGCTGGCTCAAGACAAACTCGCCGCTGGCGCGCCAGCCCAAAAACAGATGGGTATAGATGAGCTCGACTGTCGCACCCTGCTTCGTCTGGGCGGCGAAGAGCGCTCCTTCACCATTTTGTACCTGCATGGCTATGTCAGTGGCAAGCGCGGGCAGACGCTGCTTGCGGCGCAGCAACTGGCACAGGAAACCGACAAGGTCATTGACCAGTGCATTGACCGTCCAGGCGACAAAATTCTGCCGCTGTTTGACAAGGTACGCGGACATTGACAAACACACCACGGTGTGTAGCATTCGCCTTTGAGGTGCCCCCATGAAAATATTATTAACCGGTCTGCAGCGTGATTTTGACGTCGATGCCCTGCGCGACAGGATGTCAAAGTTTGGCCACGTGATCGACATTCAGGTGGTGCGCGACGGTGATCCCGAGCAGCCTTGGGCTGTCGTCGAAATGGCATTGAATGTGGCAGAGGGTACCGAGGTCGCGCGCCGCATCGACGGTATTTACCACATTGATCGTTTTATACACGCGCGCGTCATGCTTCACGATTGATCAGAAATCACTCGTCCTGTCACGGTGCCAGCGCCAGGTCAAGCGTCGCCATACTTGGCTGCTGCGGGCAAAACGCCAATCGAGACCACTTGCCGAAATGTGCCTTCTACCTGGTCGCCGACTTTGATCTTGCCGAGCACTTTGGCACTTTTCAACTTCACCTCAAAGCTGTTGCCCTTGGCACCCGTGACTGTTATGGTGCCTGCCTGAGTGTCGACCTTGACTACGCCAGCCACAAAATGCACCTTGCGAGTAGCGACAGCCGCTGGCTTTTGACCCAAGGCAGCCCGGTCCACCTTGTTTTCTACCTCGGTGCAGCGAAGGCCAGCAGTCCTGCGAACCTTGACCGTCAGAGTGTCTGAATATTCAGACTTCAGGCGGTCGCCCACCTTGACCTGGTCGAAATTGCGTACCTCAGGGCCGACCTTGACCGTGGTATTCCAGCCGTCTTCAAGCCTGAGTGTGATCAGGCGCTTTTTCAGATCGATGGCCTGAACAACCGCCTCGGTGCTGACGCCTTCCCCAACTATCAGTGCCGGTATCGTCGAAACTGCCTGGACCGATGTGGCACCGCCAAGCAGAGCCGATGCAATGAGGGTTGTTGCTATCCAATTTTTCATGCGAAGTCCTGTTTAAAAAATCATCTTGGCAATTGCCAAACCGGTAGCGACGGAGACTGAAGTTGCCACCAACCCTGGAATCATGAACGAGTGATTGAGCACATAACGCCCAATCCGGGTGGTGCCAGACAAGTCAAAGTTGATCGCCGCAATCAGGCTGCCATAGGTTGGTATGAAGAAGTAGCCGTTGACTGATGGAAACATGGCAATCAAAAACTGCGGCGGAATGCCCAGCGCCACACCCAGCGGCATCAGGGCCCGGGTGGTGGCCGCCTGGCTGTACAACAGCACCGAGGCAAAAAACAAGCCAAAGGCAAAGGTCCAGGGCGCAACCTTGGCCCAGTCGCCAATTGCCGGCACAATTACGTCCTTGTTGGCGCCGATAAAACTGTCACCCAGCCAGGCCAGGCCAAAGATGCCAATTACCGCCACCACACCGGCCCGCAGCGTGGCCGTCTTGGGCACATCATCCACATTGACGCGGGTCACCAGCAACATGATGGCCGCCACAGACATCATCAGGATCTCGATGATGATGGGCATGGACAGCGGACCCTTGGCGCCCGGCAGCACACGCAACTCGGGGAAAAATCCAAACAGCACCACCAGCGCCACACCGGCCAAAAAGACCATGGCCGAGAGTTTGGCTGCGGGCTTGAGCGGCGCCTGCGTGGTGATAGGTTGGGGTGCGGGTACCTCTCCAGCGGCCAGGCGCGCCTGATACTCGGCGTCATCCTTGAGCTCTGTGCCAAGCACCATCGAGACCATGGCCGCAGCCAGCACACCGACCAGCGTGGCCGGTACACACACCAGCAAAATCTCGCGCAAGCCCCATTCAGTCAGCCCCTTCTCGGCAAACAGGCCAATCATGGCCGCTGTTGCTGCAGCCACCGGGCTGGCGGTGATGGCCTGCTGCGAGGCAATCGTGGCCACCGCCATCGGCCGCTCGGGCCGGATGCCGCTGCGGTGCGCTGTCTCGTAAATTACTGGCAGCAGCGGGTAGACGATGTGCCCGGTGCCAGCTACAAAGCTGAAGGTCCAGGTGGTCAGCGGCGCCACAACCGTCACATACTTGGGGTTGGCGCGGATGATGCGCTCGGCAATACGCACCAGAAAGTCAATGCCACCAGCAGCCTCCATCACCGAGGCGGCCATGATGACTGCCAGGATGATCAGCATCACATCCACCGGCGGCGAGGTCGGGCTGATGCCAAAGGCACCCACCAGCACCATCAGGCCCACCGCACCCCACAAGCCCAGACCAATACCGGAAGACCGTGCCCCCATCCAGATGGCACCCAGCACAACGACAAATTGCAAAACAGTGGCGACTGTCATTTTGATTACCTCTTTCTTTTAACGTGAAATAACCTTCATGTCCGCGGGTGGTCAGAGTCCATGAACGTTAGTGGCTGGCGTTGCCCCGCCTGTGTGAATCGATCACTGCTCAAACTTCGGGCTGATCAGGTTTTCGAACGAAAACACTTCGTCCCAGCGTTGTTGCGTCATCAGCTGGCGCTCGATCACCACAATCTGATGCAGTGGCTTGCCAGTCTCGTAGCCTTCACGGGCAATTTCCGCGCACTGCTTGTAGCCCAGCGTCGGCTTGAGCACGGTGATGATGCCCAGTGAGTTAAGCACCATGTCCTTGGCGTGTTCTGCGTTGGCGGTGATGCCCTGAATGCAGTTGACGTTCAGGCTGTTGACGGCGTTTTCCATGGTGGCAATCGAGGTGAACAGCGCAAACGTGATGACCGGCTCCATCACATTGAGCTGCAACTGCCCGGCGGAAGCCGCCAGCGTCACAGTCAGGTCCAGGCCAATCACCAGAAAGCCGGTCTGGTTGACCACCTCCGGAATCACCGGGTTGACCTTGCCCGGCATGATGGAACTGCCCGGCTGCATTTGCGGCAGGTTGATCTCGTTGAAGCCACAGCGCGGCCCGGAGGCCAGCAGGCGAATGTCGTTGCAGATCTTGGTCAGCTTGGCCGAGGTGCGTTTGAGCACACCCGACAGCAACACATACGCGCCGGTGTCCGAGGTGGCTTCGATCAGGTCACCGGCCAGAATGAAGGTCAGGCCCGTCAGCTCGGACAGGTAGTGGGTGGCCAGCTTCGGGTAGCCAGGCGCAGCGGTTACCGTGGCGCCAATGGCGGTGGCCCCCAGGTTGATCTCGTGCAGAAACTGGCGCACCTCGGCAATGCGCTGCACTTCTTCGCCGATGGTCGTGCCCCAGCCGTGAAATTCCTGGCCGAGAGACATGGGCACAGCATCTTGCAGGTGGGTGCGGCCCATTTTCATGACTTTGTCAAACTCGCGGCTTTTGGCAAAGAACGCGGCTTGCAGCCGACCCAGGGCGTCCATGTAGCTTTCCAGCCGCAGAATCAGCGCCAGCCGAAATGCGGTGGGGTACACGTCATTGGTGGACTGGCCAAAGTTCACATGGTCGTTGGGGTTGACATATTGGTATTCACCTTTTTTGTGGCCCAACTGCTCCAGCGCCAGGTTGGCGATAACCTCGTTGGCATTCATGTTGGTCGAGGTGCCGGCACCGCCCTGGATGAAGTCGGTCACAAACTGGTCGGCCATCTCACCGGCAATCAGGCGCTCGCAGGCACTGGCAATGGCGTTGGCCACCGTCGGGTCCAGCACGCCAAGATCGCGGTTGGCCAGCGCGGCGGCCTTTTTGACATAACCAAAGGCTTTGACAAAGCTCGGCTCGGTGGACATCGGGATGCCGGTGATGTGGAAGTTCTCCTTGCCGCGCAAGGTCTGCACGCCGTAGTAGGCGTTGTCGGGCAACTGCTTTTCGCCCAGAAAGTCTTTTTCGGTGCGGTAGCTCATGTCAGTCTCCTGGTTGTTTCAGGAAATTCTAGGAAGGTTGGACTGATACATGCTGGCTTGCAACCCAAATTGGGCCATGTGGTCGTGCACCGCTACGCATCGCAAATATGCTGCGCGGCGGTGCTGTGCAGCAGCCCGACAGGGCGGCCACTCATACTGCCTTACCAGAAATCGGGGTCACCCTGTCCGGCTGCTACGCCGATGCCATCGAGGGTGCGCAAGGGCAGTTTGAATGCCGTTGCCATGCGTCAACGGGCAGTTACCACGTTGCGCTGGCAGACATGATGCTGGCCCCCTGGAATTTATATGCCAAATTGGCTTGTAGCCCCCGTGCTATATGCGCTGACAGCTCTGCTATTTGTAGCTCTAGAATGTTGTTTGTTGAATAGACGTTGACGATCTTGTTGAGACCCTAAGCCGACCGTCGAAGTGCAGAAAGGCGTCCTCGAAACCGGGCATTCGCATGTGCAGACCGACAGTCGACAATGTGGCACCCTTTCATCAAATTGGGTACTTGCGACGGACCAAGTCCGAACCTTAGAGCCGGTTGCTCAATTGCAGTCATTGAGCCAAGCAAATTTCCAATAACTTTCGTTCTCACTGTGAACCCGCAAATTTGCCGTAGCGGTCACTTATTCGCTGCTTTCGGATGTTAGGTGGGGTGCAGATGCCATCGAAAGGCAACTTTACACACCACCCCTGATGTCCTGTACGGACCTTGTTCACCTGCTCAATCGAGGTGTGCCACTGAGATGAAGTATGGTTTATTGATGTAAATCAGCAAATTCAAACGAATTCCCTTGGCCTGTAAGACATCACTGTCCTTTCAGGCATACAGTCTTCAGCATCAAATTGCCGCAAGAGCATGCTTTGCCTCATGGAGTGAAATGCTATTAAGAACACAGCTATTGTTTTTCATGCGCCAGCACCTGCTTCGCATGTCGATGATTGTTGTGCTGTACGCGCTGTTGGCCATGTTGGCGTTGCGCTTTTTCGCCATCGCCAGTGGCAATGTCAGTCTGGTGTGGCCATCAAGCGGTCTGGCGCTGGCAGCGCTGCTGGTGGGCGGGCGCCGGTATGCCTGGGCCGTGTTGCTGGGCGCATTTGCCACCAACACCCTGCAAGGCAGCCCCCTGCACACCGCCCTGCTCATCGGTATCGGTGCCACCTTGTCGGCACTGACGGCCCAGCAACTTCTGTCAAACAACAAGTTCTTTGACCCTGCGCTGCAGCGGCCCAGGGACTACTTCAGTCTGATGGCCGCCGCAGCACTCAGCGCGTTGGTTAGCGCCACGGTGGGCGTGGTGGCATTGTGGTCCGCCGGCATTATTCCGATTGCCGCCGGTCCGCAGGCGCTACTGAACTGGTGGCAAGGCGACACTTTGGGCATGTTGCTGGTGACGCCCTTGATTTTGGTCTGGCAACGTTGCCCCAAGCGCTGGTTCAGCAACATGTCGCGCACCCTGGAAACCCTGGCTTGTTTTGGTTTGCTGCTGCTGTCAGGGCAGATGGAATTTTTGGATACGTTTTCGCCGTTTGTTGGTGCTGTCGAACATTTACACCCCACATTCCTGTTTGTTGTCTGGGCGGCTGTGCGTTTTGGTCGCCGGGGTGTCACGCTGGTCATCGTCCTGACTGCGATTCAGGCGTTGATCGGCGCTGCGCACGGTACGGGTGTTTTTGACCATGATTTTGAGCAAACGCACATGCTCAGCTTTTGGTTGTACGCGCTGACCTTGTCGACAGTCGGCATTTCGATGGCCTTAAGCATCGCCCATCGCAGGCAAGTTGAAGTAAAACTGAAGCAAAGCGAAGCCTTCAAGGACGTGATTCTGAATTCTGTGGCAGCCGAAATTGTCGTGATCGACAATCAGGGCATCATTCTGGCCGTTAACGAGCACTGGCGGCAGTTTGCGTTGAACAACAGCGCTGAACCAGGCCAACCGGCTGCCAACACGGGTATCGGCAGCAATTACATGTCGGTGTGTGCCGTGGACGCTGCGACGGATCAACACAGCCAGGAGGCCTGCCAGGGCATCTTCGATGTGCTGCAAGGTCGCAGGACCAGTTTCACCCTTGAATATCCGTGCCATTCTCCAGCGAAGAAGCGCTGGTTCAACATGATCGTCATGCCGCTGCGTTTTAACGCGCAGGACGGTGCCACCATCACCCACACCGACATTACACAGGTCAAGCAGGTCCAAGAAGATTTACGCGAAAGTTATGTCGCCATTCACAGCATTCTCGATACCACGCTGGACGGTTATTGGCGCACTGACTTGCAAGGGCGCTTGCGCGAAGTCAACGCCAGCTATTGCCGCATGTCGGGCTATTCGCGCGACGAGTTGCTGGGCCTGAGCATCAGCGATCTGGAAGACATTGAGAACCCAAAGGACATGATTGCGCGCATGGATCGCCTGTTGCGCACGGGCCATGATCAGTTTGAAACCCAGCATCGTCGCAAAGATGGCTCGGTTTGGCAGGCAGAGGTCAGCACCACTTTTAACGGACAGATAGCTACCCCGTCTTGCTTTGTCTTTTGCAGGGACATCACCGAGCGCAAAGCGTTGCAACAGTCGCTTCTTGATCAAGAGCGCCAACGCTTTGAGCAACTCGACAAGCTCACTGCCGCAGTGCCCGGTGTGGTGTACCAGTTCAAGGTAGAACCCGGCGGCTCGTGGGCTTTTATTTATGTGAGTGCTGCCATTGAGTCCTTGTTCGAATTAAGGCCGCAAGATGCTTACCAGAATCCTGATGCGATGACCCATTGCATTGTTGAAGAAGATCGCGTAGCACATCGGGCATCGGTCGAACGGTCATTCAAGGCCGTCACGCCCTGGTCCCATGAGCACCGCATTCAAACCAAAAGCGGCTGCCTGAAATGGATTCGCGGGCAGGCGCTGCCAGAATTGCAGGCTGACGGCAGCGTCATCTGGCAGGGCATTTTGACCGACATCACCGCAGCGAAGCAGGCCGAGGAGAAGATGCGCCAAAGTGAAAGCCACCTACGCGCGGTATTTGATTCGGCATTGGACGCCATCATCGGCATGGACGATCAGGGCCGCATTACTGAATGGAATAAACGGGCTGAAACCACTTTTGGCTGGCACCAAAAAGAAGCCGTGGGCCTGAACCTGCATGACGTCATTGCGCCGACACAGCATCGCGCAGCGCACCAGAGCGGTATGGCCCATTTTCTGGCCACGGGACAATCCACCATCCTAAACCGCCGCATCGAAATCAATGCGCTGCGGCGCAGCGGTGAAGAATTTCCGGTTGAATTGTCCATTCTGCCGTTCAAGACTGCAGGGGGCTACCAGTTCACGGCATTCCTTGCCGATATTTCTGAACGAAAAGCGCAAGAAACGCAACTCCAGGATATTACCGCCCGTCTGCGTGCCAGTGAAGCACACTACCGCTTGCTGACCGAAAACGTCTCGGATGTAGTCTGGCGCCAGGATCGAGGCCATTGTTTCACCTACATCAGCCCAGCCGATGAACGGCTGCGTGGCTACCGCGCCGACGAGGTCATTGGCAGACACGCCTTTGAGTTGATGACCGATGAAGGCATTGCGCTCGTCGCAGAAATTACGCAGCGTTTAAAAACAAGCCCCCCAAACGACAACAACCTGCAAGGTGTCACTTTTGAAGCCCAGCAACGCTGCAAGGATGGCAGCCTGGTCTGGACTGAAATTGTGTCGGTACCCGAACTCAATAGCCAAGGTGAAGTCATTGGGCACCATGGGATTTCAAGAGACATCACTGAGCGCAAGCGCATGCAAGAAGAGGTGCGCCAACTGGCCTACTTTGACCCCTTGACCCGGCTGCCCAACCGGCGCCTGTTGAATGACCGGCTCCACCAAACCCTGGCCGCCAGCAAGCGCACTGGTCGCTTTGGCGCGATGATGGTTTTGGACCTGGACAACTTCAAACCGCTCAATGACCAACACGGCCATCTGGTGGGCGATTTGCTGCTGGTTGAAGTCGCAAAGCGTCTGCTGGCCTGTGTGCGCGAAATGGACACCGTGGCACGTTTTGGCGGTGATGAGTTTGTCGTGATGCTCAGCGAGCTTGACGAAGACCAAGCCGAATCGCACCGGCAGGCGCAGGCGGTTGCCGAGAAGATTCGACAGACTCTGGCCGTTTCCTATGTCTTGCGAGTCAGCCAGGAAAACCAGGCACCTTCCAAGGTGGAACACCACTGCACTGCCAGCATAGGCGTGGCGCTGTTTGCCAACCACGATGTGAGATCAGAAAACATCCTCCAATGGGCAGATGCCGCCATGTACCAAGCCAAGGATGCAGGGCGCAATGTGATTCGATTTCATACAGTAGGCTGAGAACTCTGACAGACTGAGAAATCATTGAATTGACCTACCCGCAAGCGGCCATTGGTGACGGTCTGCTTGCTGAGCTCCGGACAGCACTGGGCACAATTTGAAGAACGTAGCCTGCACTTAAGTGGCAATCTCAACATCAGGCACGTCGATCGGAATGAAAACTGTGTGCCGGGCTTTGATGCCGCTGCGCCCAATATGCCAGTTTTCGATGAGTGGCTACGACGCTAGGCCGTTTGTCAGCCCAAGGCCCATTATTTCACCGCCCCGAGTTAGCTGTCGTGCTGGCTGATCAGTCGCTGGACACCTCGCTGGGGACCAGTGGTGGCATGTTTTTGGCGGCGCCTCGGCGCACTGGCAAGTCGACCTTTGTGCGTCAGGACCTGGTGCCCGAGTTTGAGCGGCGCGGCCTCAATGTCATCTACGTGGACCTGTGGATTGACAAGACGGCCAACCCCGCATTGCACATCGCCAACGCCATTCGTACCGAACTGGCGCGCGACGATGGCGCGATGGCAAAGGCGCTCAAGAAGATGGCCAACATGTCCAAGCTGATCTTTGGCGCACGGGGTAATGGCCTGAGTTTTGACCTGTCAGAAATGATGCTGGCCCCCTGGCATTTATATGCTAAATTGGCCTGTAGCCCCCGTGCTATATGCGCTGAAAGCTCTGCTATTTGTAGCTGGAGAATGTTGTTTGTTGAATAGACGTTGACGATATTGTTGAGACCCGCAAGAGACAATCGACTTTTCGATTTGCTTGATCCAGACCTGTCATTGGAACCCGCTGTTTGGGCTGTTTTGTCATCGTTCGCCGGGTGGAGCAGTCCGACGCTCTGATCGGTCAGGACACCAAGACCTCGACCTCCATCCCCGCAAACGCATCCGTCGCACCAACAAAGCTGCCCGACACCGGCATCAACAGCGTGATGTCGCGGGCAACGGCGACCGGAACCAGATTGAACCCGCCGATACTGCGATTGGTCGGATCGAAGTTGATCCAGCCAGCCCCAGGCACATAGACCTCGGCCCACGCGTGGGTGGATCCGGACCCTGCGGAACCCGTCGCACAAAGTTGCGGATCGTACAGATAGCCCGACACGATCCGCGCGCCCATGTCCAGGCTGCGCACCGCCTCGGCAAACAGCACTGCGTAGTCGCGGCAAGAACCCCACCCACGGTCGAGCGATTCGTTCGGCGTTTGCGTACCCTCACTTTCGCGCACCTCGTACTGCAAGGCTTCGGACACGCCTTGGCTGATCGCCTTCAACAGTTCCAGCGTGTCGGGTGCGGCGTCACGCACGAATGATCGGGCCCACTTCTGGAGGCGCCCCATCGGGTCAAGGTACTGCTGGATCGCAAGCGCCCCCAGATCTGCGCGATCATCGTTCGAATAGAAGAACGGGAAATTGAGGGCTGTCGCTGCAATATTGAAGATCGGCCAGGGGTTGCCAGTGAGGTCCAGTTCGACCTTACTTTCGATCCGCAATGCGTCGGTCTTGCCAGTGAATGACGCCGTTGCGACAGCATTGCCCGAGACATCGTTGGCCCACGCCATCGTCGCGTCGGGCGACACCTCCAAGGTGTGCGATATGAGGTGCAGTTCACGACTTTCTCTGGGCCGCAGCATTAGCCGATGCGGATTCAGGCTGACGGCGTTGCGGTAGTGATAGACCGTTGCATGACTGATTCGAATTTGGGTCACGGTGATGTGGAACTCCTGAATGACATCCAGATTAACACCTTATGTGCAAGCAAGTCTGCCATCGGGCAAGCCGATATCAGTGCGGCACCTGTTCCTGAAAGACCTGCCTGCCGCGAATTGCTGACTGGACCTCGTTGGCCATCGGACCAATGCCGGACTGAAACCTGCACAGCTGCTTGCACCAGGTGGCACCATATAACCTGTGGGGCACGTCCTCGATGTTAGGCCATGACTTTCACAGAGATTGACCGCAGGTCGCTCGTAGGAGGGAAACCATTCAATGTTTGGTATGGCTCTCTGAATGACTGCCTGACTGCCCCGGTCCGCCTTGGCTATACCCACGCTACAAATTTCACCACTGTGTGTTGTAGCGTACAGACTGCTGCCTCAGGCAAGCCCCACAATAGGCGACTCACACATGAGTGCACACCCTCAGATGCCACTGCACGCCACCGCAACACCGACCACCCCCTGGGGCTCCGGCCCCTACAGTACCAAACGCCACGGAACTACCCTGACCACCTGCGACAGCGAGCCGGTCCAAACACCGGGCTGCATCCAGGCGCACGGGGCCATGCTGGTGCTGCGCCTGGGCGACCTGCAGATCCTGCAGGCCAGCAACAACACGCTGCTGCACCTGGGCGTGCCCGCAGCCCAGTTGCTGGGCCAGCCCGTGCATAGTCTGGTGGGTGAGGCCGCCGTGGTGCGGCTGCGGGAGATGCTGGCGCACGAGGCACCGGGTATGGGTCCGGTTTACGCTTTCACCCTGCCGGCACGCGCCGGTGCCGTGGCGCTGGACGCTTGCGTGCACCGCAGTTCAGGCGCAGTGGTGCTTGAATTTGAAGCCACGGGACGCGACCAGACGCCGCCCGACGGCAACTTCTTCATGCTGGTGAAGTCGGCGGTGGCTCGCCTGCATGGTGCCACCGGCGTGCGCAGCTTTTGCCAGCAGGTCACTGAAGAAGTGCGCTCTGTGACCGGGCTGGACCGGGTGATGGTCTACCGCTTCCATGCGGATCAGCATGGCGAAGTGATTTCTGAGAGTCGGCGCGAGGGTTTGGAGTCCTGGCTCGGGCTGCACTACCCGGCCAGCGACATTCCGGCACCGGCGCGGGCCATTTACAAGGCCTTGTGGATACGCCCTTTGCCCAACGCGGCCGGCGAACTGGTGGAGTTGTTGCCATTGGCCAACCCGGACACCGGCTTGGCGCTCGACATGACTCACTGCAGCCTGCGCGGCGCCTCGGTGATGTACACCGAGTACCTGGCCAACATGGGTGCGGCCGCATCACTGACCATGCCGATCCTGCGCGACGGTGAACTCTGGGGCCTGATTGCCTGCCAGCACAACACACCCACACAGTTTCCCTACCCGGTGCGCGCGGCCTGCGAGCTGCTGGCCCAGGTGGTGTCACTGCAGCTCAAGTCTGCCGAACACGCGCAGCAGCTGGCCTATCGCCTGAAGATGGAAGAGGTGCACCAGCAGTTGCTGGCCCGTGCGGCCCGCGACGGCGAATTGCTGGCGCTGACGGCCCATCAGCCTTCCCTGCTCGATGCCATCGACTGCAGCGGCGCCGCGCTCTATCACCAGGAGCGCTGGCACTGCGTGGGCCAGGTGCCCGAGGTTGCGCAGCTCGACGCGCTGGCCCATTGGCTGCACCAGCAGAGCACGTTTGACTCGGCAACCCGACCGGTCTTTGTCACCGACGCGCTGGCCAGCCTGTGCCCGGGGGTCGCCGGGCTGGAGCCCGTCGCCAGCGGCCTGCTGGCGGTGCCACTGTCGCGCCAACGGCGTGGCCTGCTGTTGTGGTTTCGGCCGCAGACGATCCAGACGATTCCGTGGGCGGGCAAGCCGGACGACAAGCCGCCACACACCGGCCCGCACGGCGCGCGGCTGACACCGCGTGCGTCTTTTGCCCTGTTCACCGAGTCGGTGCGGGGTTGCTCGCTGCCCTGGGACGACATTGAGGTGGACGCCGCGCTGCGCCTGCGCCATTTGGTGCTGGAATGGGTCATCACCCGCGGCGAGCGACTGGCGGACCTGAATACCGAGCTGACCCGCAGCAACGAGGAGCTCGACGCCTTTGCCTATGTCGCCTCGCACGACCTGAAGGAACCCCTGCGCGGCATCCACCGCTATGCCCACCAACTGCTGGAAAGAGCCACCGACAACGAAGACCGCCAGCGCATCAGCAGCATGATGCGGCTGAGTTTGCGCATGGACAGCCTGCTTGACTCGCTGCTGCACTTCTCGCGGGTGGGCCGGCTGGAGCTGGAGCCCGAAACCATGGACCTGAACCAGGTGCTGGAAGAAGCGCTGGAGATGGTCGGTGCGCGCCGCCCGGGCAGCGCCTGCAGCATCGCCATACCCCGGGCGTTACCGACGCTGGGCTGCGACCCCCTGCGGGTGCGTGAGGTTTACAGCAACCTGCTGTCCAATGCGCTGAAGTACCGGCGCGGCCCGCAGGCCCACATCGAGGTGGGCTATATCGCGGCAGATGAAAGCGCATTGCGCCCCAACGCGCCCGCCGAGACCGCCGGACAGTTGCTGCTTTATGTAAAGGACTTGGGTATTGGCATTGAGGAGCGGCATTACGAGCAGGTGTTTCGCCTGTTCAAGCGCATGCACGGGCGCGACGATTACGGCGGCGGTGTTGGTGCTGGCCTGACCATTGTGCAAAAACTGGTGCAGCGCCACGGCGGACGGGTCTGGCTGGACTCGACCCCAGGGCTGGGCAGTTGCTTTTACTTCACCCTGCCCAGCCTGCCGGCGACTACCTGACATGCGCAAGCGCTCGATCCTGGTGCTGGAGGATTCCGACGAGGACTTTGCCACCGTGCAGGATGCGGCCCGCCTGGCCGGGCTGCCCCACCCCATCGTGCGTGCCATTGCCGGTGGCGAGTGCTTGCGCCTGCTGCGCAGCGAGTTGCAGACGCGCGCGTCCGCGCCACTGCTGGTGCTGCTGGATCTGAACACGCCGGGCGATGATGGCCGCGAGGCGTTGCGCGCCATCCGCCAGGACGCGGCCTTCAAGGCCCTGCCGCTGGTGGTTCTGAGCGCCTCGGCCAACCCACGCGACTTGCAGTTTTGTTACGCTGCTGGCGCCAATGCCTACCACGTCAAGCCGGTGGAACACGCCCTGCATTTGCAGCTTCTGCGGCAGATATTTGCCTACTGGCTGGGCTGCGTCACGCTGCCCGCCTGAACCCGAACTACCCCCCGATGTCAAGAGCGCCCCTGCACATCCTGCTGATTGAGGACAACGCCGAAGACTGCGCAGACATGCGCCAGATGCTGCTGCAAACCTGCCGGCGCCGCTACGCCTTCAGCGAAGCCCGTCTCGGCGCAGCGGGTGTGCGCCTGGTGTTGGAGCCGGAGCACGGCCCGGTCGACTGCGTGCTGCTCGATTACGGACTGCCCGACATGAACGCGCTTGAAGTTTTGGCCGCGCTGAACCAGGACAACGATATGCCGCCCTGCCCGGTGGTGGTGATCACCGGTGCACTGATCGACGAGGGCCAGCGGTTATTGGCCGCCGGCGCCCAGGATTACATTGCCAAGCGCTGGGTCAGCGCCGAGGGTCTGACGCGAGCCATCGAAAACGCCATCGACCGCTTTGCGCTGCAGCGCGAGCGCAAGCGCATCGAACAGGCGCTGATCATCGCCAAGGCCGAGGCCGAGTCGGCCAACCAGGCCAAGTCCGAATTCCTGTTGCGCATGAGCCATGAGCTACGTTCACCGCTCAACGTCATTCTGGGCTTCACCCAGCTGATCGAGAATGGCACACCAGTGCCCACGCCGGGGCAGCAAAACAGCATCAAACAGGTCTTGCACGCCGGCTGGTACCTGCTGGACCTGATCAATGAAGTGCTCGAACTGTCAACCATTGAGTCCGGCAACATGCGGCTGTCCATGCAGACGGTGTGCATCAGCGAGCTGATGGACGATTGCCATGCCATGATCCAGACGCAGGCACAGGAGCGTGGCCTGGTGCTGGCCTTTGGCCACATTGAAAAGCCCTGTCTGGTCAATGCCGATCCGATGCGAACCAAGCAGGTCTTGCTAAACCTGCTAAGCAACGCCGTCAAATACAACCGCGACGCCGGAAGCATTGATGTGCGCTGCAGCGCAACACCCGGGCAAGGGGTGCGTGTGAGCGTACAGGACACCGGTCAGGGACTGTCGGCCGAGCAGCTGACGCAGCTTTTTGAGCCGTTCAATCGGTTGGGCCAGGAGTCTGGCACAACGGCGGGTACCGGCGTGGGGCTGGTCGTCAGCAAGCGGTTGGTCGAGCTGATGGGCGGACGCATCGGTGTCGAAAGCACGGTTGGCGTGGGCAGCATCTTCTGGTTCGAGCTTCATGTGGCACCGCTGGTGATGAATGCCGATGAAACAGCCTTGCACAGCGCGCTGTGAGTTTGCCCACCAAAAACGATCCGGAACCAGGCGGTTGAGTTCGCGCTGTAAAGAGGCACTGCCCAGGCCATTCAGGCGGCGCAGCTCGTGGAGGTGGAAAGCCCGGTCGGGTTACCCAGACAGCCGGACATGGACGCGAATTTGACTGTCAGTGAAAAGTGCAAAACTAATGGACATGCCAAATTTCAGTACGATCGGGTCGAATTTTGGCATCACCAACTTGCCTGGCCTGGTAACTTTGAAAACTATGCTCGTACGAAATACTCACTCTTGATTAAATAGCTGCAGACGCATATAACACGGGGGCTACAGGCTAAATTGATTGCCATATTGTTGCCAAATGACTCAATGGCAGCGCCATGGCGCGCCGAGACAACGGAAAGGGTTCACTCACCGGGGCGATGACAAAGCCCGATTGAAGTTCCAGCGCGTCCAGCACCTCGACAAAACCCTTGCCCAGCTTGGGCGAGACGGAGTATTGGAGGCAAATTTTGTGGATGCGAAGCAATGGCATCGCAAGAACTCCGGCATAGGGCTGCCGCTGCCAGGCGGTCAACTGGGTGTGCGCGATCATCGCCAGCAGTCGGTGTCTGGAAGCAGTTTGCAGCCCAAATTGGGCCGACAGAGACAATGCACTCAAAGTCAGGCAGACACTTGATTGAATTTTTGCTGCTGTAGTTTCCATGCAGAGGAAGCCAAAGACAGACAGCGACTTGTCCAAGCAGCACGCGGTCGCCTCAGATAGGCTAAAGTTATATGAAAAAGTGACCTGTAGCCCTTATGAATAAAGCGCAAACAGCTATATTGTCGATCGTGGTGTTTTGCACCACCCACGCTATCAGCCAGGTGCCGGGGCTGGCGCGTGTACTGGGCGGCCCTCCGGCAGCAGCGGCCAGCGCGCCCGAGCCAGCTACCGAAGATTGGCCTCAACGTCTGAGCGGCCTGCAGCAGTCTTATGCGCAGTGGCGCGACCTCCCCGACCCGGCTTATGACGAGTTGCGTCGCACCGCTGAGCGTTTGATTGAGCAGCTTGGCCGCTATATCCAGCAGCGCAAGTCCGAGTCGGGGCCAGGTGTGGCAAGTGCCGAAATGCCGGCGCTTGTCACTGCCGGCAAAACCGCGCCTTTTTCGATGCTGGACGTGGATGCGCTGCGAGACCAGCGCGATCATGGCGCCGCCCAGCAGCGCACGCTGGGCAATGCCCTGGTGTTGCAGGAAGAAGAAGTGGTGCTGGCGCTGGCGCAGCTCAAAAAAGCGGGCGAAATGCTCCGCTTGCGCCAGGAACGATTGGCGCGCGCCCCGGGCGAGGCCGCCGATGCTGCGCTGACGATCGCACTCGACCTGGCCCGGGTACAGCAGTTGCAGGCCGAGTTGCAAGTGGCGCAGGCGGTGCAGTCGCGTACCAGTGCAAGATTGGGTCGTGACGCCTGGAACGAACCACTGGCCTTGATGGATCAGGAAATTGAGCGGGTGCGACCGCACCAGCAACTCAAGGAACAGGACCTGGCGCTGATTCGCGAGCAAACCGAAGCGGCTGCCAGCCGTTGGGAGAGCCGCCGGCTGCAGGCCGCCCAGACCCTGAGCCGGCTCGAATCCGGGCGCTTGCGTGAAAGCTATCCGTCCCAAACGCTGGCCTACCAGGCCCGGGTGCGGGCGTTGCTCGAACTTCGCGCCTTGGCTCGCGGCAAGCAACAGGTGTGGGAATATCGCCAGCAGGCGCTGGCTGCGGCGGCGGATCCGCAATTGGCCACACAGTCCGGGCAGGTGCTGGATGCGGCACTGACCCAAATTGCAACGCGCTTGCGTGCCGCGGAGGACCGGCGCGATCTGCTGCTGGCCGAGCAGCGGTCTTACACCGCGCGCCAAATGGGCAACGTCGCCGCTGCGGCCGAGCCTGTGGACGCCAAATTGCTGGCCGACCTGGGCGAACTGATTGACTTGCAAGAGCAAAAGCGCGAGCAACTGGCGCGCGTGCGCGTGTTGTTGACCCGTTCGCGTGAAGATTTGAACCTGGCAGCACAGCAACTGGGTCTGGCCGGATGGGTGGGCCACGCGGGTGCTGTGGTGTCGCAGGGCCTGACGCGCATCTGGCAGTATGAGCTGTTCAGTGCCACCGAGTCTTCGCAGGTCAATGGGCAGACGGTGACGGTGGACTATGGCGTCACGGTGGGCAAAAGCATCGGTGTGGTGGTGTTGTTTTTGCTGGGCTACTGGGTTGTCAGTGCACTGGCGCGACTGGTGAGTCGCCAACTGGTGCGCCGTGCCGGCATGTCCGAGGCGCTGGCGCGGGTGCTGGACCGCTGGGTGATGTCGCTGCTGGTCATCGTGGTGTTTTTGGTGGTGCTGCGCATGGCACGCGTGCCCCTGACCCTGTTTGCATTTTTGGGCGGTGCGCTGGCCATCGGCTTTGGTTTTGGCGCACAAAACGTGATCAAGAACCTGATCAGCGGTGCCATCATCCTGTTTGAGCGCAAGGTCCGGGTGGGCGATGTGGTCACCATCGGCGGCATCAGCGGCACCGTGACCGCGGTGGACTTGCGCGCCAGCACCGTGCACGGTTTTGACGGCGTGATGTCGATCGTGCCCAATTCATTCCTGCTGGAGCAACAGGTCAGCAGCTGGAGTTTTGGGGAGCCGGCGCTGCGCCGCTCGATCACCGTGGGTGTTGCCTATGGGTCTGACACCGCATTGACGATTGCGCTGATACAACAGTGCGCCCAGGAGCATCCGATGGTGCTGGCCGACCCACCGGCCGCCGTCCTGCTCGAAGATTTTGCCGCCGACAGCCTGCTGTTTCGCCTGAATTTCTGGATTGCCCACAGCCGCCCGCGCACCGGCCCCGAGATCGAGAGCGATTTGCGTCTGGCCATCGAGGCGGCTCTGAGCAAGGCCGGGCTGAACATTCCGTTTCCGCAGCGTGATGTGCATCTGCGGGTTGCGCAACCGATTCAGGTGCATTGCACACCGCCGCAATGAGGCTGGCAATTCCCATTGCCTGTTTTCAATGGATACAAGCCTTCGGCGCGGCGCAGGATCGCCGGAACAGAATCGTCAACCGCCCAATTGGCCTTGCGCCAGTGAAAAAACCAACTCCGGACTGCGGCCGGTTGCCGGGCACCAGAATTGTTTTCGCGCGCGGATCTCAGTCGCACCGGCAGCACAAAAAGTCATTGATGTTGCCAGCGCCAAGCCCCGGGAATTGTTGCGAATGCAAAAGCCAGTTGCCCAACAACACCTATTTTGGTGTGCAGACCTTGCTGGGTGCACCAAGGTCTGAAACTGCTCCTGCACACCGGGGAAGGTGTGGTGGTGAAAACGCCGAATCCGCGCTAGCAGTTCGTCAGGGGCGACGGCACCTTTCATGTCATGCGGCCTATTGCACCAGGGCGGAGTCGGCCGCGTACAGGTCGACGCCTTCCAGCACCGCGTGGCCGGCCAGCAAGCTCAGGTATTGCCGCAGCGCTGTGACATAGGTTTTTTGCCGCAACGCCATGGCCACCGCACCGCGCACCGACTGCAAAGGCTGGTTCTTACCGGGCTCGCGCGCAAGGATTTCCACCACATGCAGGCCAAAGCGGCTGTGCACCAGGCGCGGCAACACACCGATTTCTTTGCTGCCAAAAATTTCTTTGGCAAATTCTGGTGCGCAGTCGCTCTGGATAAGCCACCCCAGTTGGCCACCTTCAGCCCCACTGGGGCAGTTGGACAGATTTTTGGCATCTTTGGCAAACAGGTCATCCTGGCTTTTGCCATCAAAGCAACGCACGTTCAGCAGGCAAGTTTCAGCGCGGTTGCGCAGCAGGGTCACGTCCACACCTTCGGTCACTGCAAACAAAATATGCCGTACATCGGCCCGCTCGCCGGTGGCGTAGCTGGCTTGATGCGCGCTGTAGTGGCGCTGGCAAGCATCGTCTGATGGCTCTGGAATCAGCAGGTTTTGCTCCAGCAGGATTTCAATGGCGCTGCTGGCGGCTTCGCTCAAGACACCGTCAGCGCTGGGCAGGTCGTCTGCTGACAGCAGAGACTGCGCCATGGCTGCTTGGCGCAATAGCTCAGAACAGGCGCGCTGGCGCAGTTCATCGGCGTGCAGGGTTTCGTCCGCCGAATGCAGGGCAATGCCGTTGATGCGGGCAAGTCGCACGTTGTCCAGGATAGAAGTTGTCATGATCAGGCCCTTAAACGCGTGCATCAGGGCGGGGTGGCATGTTGTTGCCAGCGGGCACATTCAGGCGGCGCGCCCGCACCACCTGGTAGGGCCTGAACAGGTAGCCGACCGAGGCAAAACCACTCCAGACATGCACCAGCCGGGTGAATGGAAACACCACAAAAATGCTCATGCCCAAAAACATGTGCGCTTTGAAGATAAAGCCAGCATCTGCCAACAATTCCACAGCGCCTGGCTGGAAGGCCACGATGTGTTGCGCCCAGCCCGCCAGCTTCATCATCATGCTGCCGTCCAGATGCTGTCCCGACAGCGGCACGGTGGCCAGCCCCAGCGCCAGTTGCAGCCACAGCAAGACCAGCAGCACGATGTCGCTGGTTTTTGAGTTGATGCGAATACGTGGCTCGCTCAGCCGGCGATGTAACAGGATGCTGACACCGATGAAACCGGCCAGCCCCGCCAGCCCGCCGCTGACCATGGCCATGAGTTGTTTGTTGCCGGCGCTGATGAAGTGCTCGTAGACAAAGTGCGGTGTCAGCATGCCCACCGTGTGGCCAAAGAACAGGAACAACACCCCGATATGAAACAGGTTGCTGCCCCAGCGCAATTGCCCGGCCTTGAGCATTTGTGACGAGTCACTTTTCCAGGTGTATTGATCGCGGTCAAAGCGCAGCAGGCTACCTAGCAAGAAGATGGCGAGGGCGATGTACGGATAGATGCCAAACAAAAAGTTGTCGAGTGCGTTCATGGTGTGACTCCAGCGGATGCTGCGGATTTGACAAAGTGAATGGGTTGGGTTTGGTCGGGCTTGGTTTGGCCTTTGACGGAGCAGCCATCAAACACCACCGGTTCTTCCCAGGTGGTATCGAGTGGCTCGTCGGCGACGATCTTGACCGGGTGCGCTTTCTCGCCGCTCAACTCCAGCAAGGCCCCCAGCACACTGGCGTAAGCGCTGTTGCGTTGTTGCAGGGCGTTGAAGATGGCGTTGAAGATGTGTGCCATTTCACTCAAAAAGGCTCTGGCCTCGGTCGGCGGCTGGGTCGAGACAAATTCCAGCACCACCGGCAGGTAGTCGGGCATTTCATCGGGGCCCAAAAGCAGTCCGGCTTTTTCGTAAGTCTGCGCCAGGTCGATCATGGCCGGGCCACGGTCGCGCGAATCGCCATGCACATGCTCAAACAGGTGCAAAGAGGTGGCGCGGCCGCGGTCAAACACCTCGACGTAGTCGGCCTCGTTTTCCAGCGCGTTGCCCGTCTCCAGCGTGCTCAACAGAGCGCCAAGCTCGGCCAGTCGCGCAATGGGCAGGGCGCGCTCGGCCACCATTGCCTGGCGCATGTCGTTCAGATCGCCGCGCAGTTTTGCGTTGGGGTAAGACAGCAGCCGGGCCAGCACCCGCAAGCTGCGGGACGCTCCGGTAATGTTGGTTGAAAACAGTGCCATGGCTCAGACCTCCGCCTTGATCGGGATGGTGCGTTTTTTGGTGCCACCAAACAGGCTGGCGTCACTGGCGCCGTCCGAGCAACCATTGCCAAAGCTGAAGCCGCAACCGCCGCGCACATCAAAGGTGTTTTCCGCGTATTCGCGGTGGGTGCTGGGGATGACAAAACGGTCTTCGTAATTGGCAATCGCCATCACCTGGTACATCTCTTCGACCTCGGTCGTGCTCATCTGCACTTGCTGCAAAGCCGCCATGTTCGGCTTGCCGTCCACATGTTTGCCACGCTGGTAGGCGCGCATGGCCAGCATCCGCTCCAAAGCCCGCTCCACCGGAAAGGTGTCCCCAGCCGTCAGCAAATTGGCCAGGTACTTGACCGGAATGCGCAGCTGTTTGACATCCGGAATTTCACCGTTGATGCCAATGTTGCCAGCGTTGGCCGCCGCACTGATGGGTGACAGCGGTGGCACATACCAGACCATGGGCAGCGTGCGGTATTCAGGGTGCAGCGGCAGGGCGACCTTCCACTGCACTGCCATCTTGTAGACCGGGCTATTGCGGGCGGCTTCCATCCATTTGTCGGGAATGCCGTCGATGCGCGCCTGCTCAATCACTTTCGGGTCGTTCGGGTCCAAAAAGATGTCGAGTTGGGCCTGGTACAGGTCACGATCCCGCTCGACACTCGCAGCCTCTTGAATCCGGTCTGCGTCGTACAACAACACACCCAGGTAACGGATGCGGCCAACACAGGTCTCGGAACACACGGTCGGCTGGCCGGCTTCAATCCGTGGGTAACAGAAGATGCATTTTTCCGCCTTGCCCGACTTCCAGTTGTAGTAAATCTTCTTGTACGGGCAGCCGCTGATACACATGCGCCAGCCCCGGCACTTGTCCTGATCGATCAGCACAATGCCGTCTTCTTCACGCTTGTAGATCGAGCCGGAAGGGCACGATGCGACACACGCCGGGTTCAGGCAGTGTTCACACAGGCGCGGCAAATACATCATGAAGGTGTTTTCGAACTGGCCGTAGATGTCTTTCTGAATATCGTCGAAGTTCTTGTCCTTGCTGCGTTTGGAGAACTCGCCGCCCAGGATTTCTTCCCAGTTCGGGCCCCAGACAATTTTTTCCAGCGGCAAGCCGGTGATCAGGCTACGCGGGCGGGCGGTGGGTGCAGCCTTGGACTCGGGCGCGGACTGCAAATGCGCATAGTCAAAGGTAAAGGGTTCGTAATAATCGTCAATCTCGGGCAGATTGGGGTTGGCGAAGATGCGCATCAGCAGCTGCCATTTGGAACCCTGACGCGGCTCGATCTTGCCGCTGGGCAGGCGCTGCCAGCCACCGTTCCATTTGTCCTGGTTTTCCCATTCCTTGGGGTAACCGATTCCGGGTTTGGTCTCGACGTTGTTGAACCAGGCGTATTCCATGCCGGGGCGGCTGGTCCAGACGTTTTTGCAGGTGACCGAACAAGTGTGGCAACCGATGCACTTGTCCAGATTCAGCACCATGCCGATTTGTGCGCGAATTTTCATTTCAAATCTCTCTTTCATTCACCAAAACAGTTGAACCGATCAACCCAAAAATGACCCAAAAGATGATTCCAACAACGGCTAGCAGCGTACGTTGGGTGTCCAACGTAGCGAAATCAAGGAGGAGGTTTGGGCTCCGCCCAAACCGGGGGACATTCGCGGAGTTGGATACCCGACGCGCGTTGCGGGTTAGCGTGCCAAGTCGTGAGTTACCGGACAACCAGCCCCAATCCCGACCTTCCCCCAGTGGTGGAAGGAGTAAGGCAGCGGGCTTCATGCCGCCACCTCGTCATCCAGCCAATCCACCTTGGCCATCTTGCGCACCACCACAAACTCGTCGCGGTTGGTGCCGATGGTTCCGTAGTAGTTGAAGCCGTAGCTGAACTGGGCGTAGCCGCCAATCATGTGGGTGGGCTTGAGCACAATGCGGGTCACCGAGTTGTGAATGCCGCCGCGCACCCCGGTGATCTCGGAGCCGGGGGTGTTGATGATCTTTTCTTGCGAGTGGTACATCATGGTCATGCCGGGGTTGACGCGCTGGCTGACCACGGCGCGGGCCGCAATCGCGCCGTTGATGTTGAAGACCTCGATCCAGTCGTTGTCTTCAATCCCTGCGCTCTTGGCATCGTCTTCACTGAGCCAGACCACGCTACCGCCCCGGTTCAAGGTGAGCATCATCAGGTTGTCGCTGTAGGTGGAGTGAATGCCCCACTTCTGGTGCGGTGTGATGAAGTTCAGCGCAATTTCCTTGTGGCCGTTGGGCTTGATGTTGTGAATGCCAGCAGTGGTTTTCAGGTCCACCGGGGGTCGGTAGCTGCTGAAGCCTTCGCCAAACGCCGTCATCCACGGGTGGTCCATGTAGAACTGCTGGCGCCCGGTCAGGGTGCGCCATGGGATCATCTCGTGCACGTTGGTGTAACCGGCGTTGTACGACACGGTTTCAGACTCGATGCCGCTCCAGGTCGGCGAGCTGATGATCTTGCGTGGCTGCGCCTGAATGTCGCGGAAGCGGATTTTTTCGTCTTCGCGGTACAGCGCCAGATGGGTGTGATCCAGGCCGGTTTGTTTGCCCAAAGCCTTCCAGGCCTTAACCGCGACATGGCCATTAGTTTCGGGGGCGAGTTGCAGCACGACTTCGCAGGCATCGATGTCTGTCTCGATCTTGGGCATGCCGCAGGTCACCCCCGCATCGGTTGTCAAACCGTTGAGCTGTCCCAGTTGGGTGACTTCAATTTTGGTGTCCCAACTGATGCCCTTGCCGCCATTGCCGACCTTGTTCATCAGGGGTCCCAAGGCAATGAAACGTTTGTAAACATTGGGGTAATCCCGCTCGACCACCACCATGTTGGGTGCGGTTTTGCCAGGGATCAACTCAATTTCGCCGCGTTTCCAGTCCTGCACGCCAAAGGGTTGCGCCAGTTCCGCCGGTGAGTCGTGCATCAGCGGCGACAGCACCATCTCGCGTTCCACACCCAGGTGGCCGACACAGACCTCGCTGAACTTCTTGGCAAAACCCTTGTAGATGTCCCAGTCGCTGCGCGATTGCCAGGCCGGGTCCACCGCGGTGGAGAGCGGGTGAATGAACGGGTGCATGTCGCTGGTGTTGAGGTCGTTTTTCTCGTACCAGGTAGCAGTCGGCAACACGATGTCGGAGTACAGGCAGGTGGTGCTCATGCGGAAATCCAGCGTCACCAGCAGATCCAGCTTGCCCTCGGGCGCCTTGTCGTGCCAGACCACTTCTTCGGGCTTGGCTTCATCGTGGCCGATGTCTTTGCCCTGCACACCGTTGCTGGTGCCCAGCAGGTGTTTCAGAAAATATTCATGGCCCTTGCCGCTGGAGCCCAAAATGTTGGAGCGCCAGACAAACATGTTGCGCGGCCAGTTGTCCGGGTGATCCGGGTCTTCACAACTCATCTTCAGTGAGCCGTCTTTCAGACCCTTGACCGTGTAGTCTTTCGGGTCCATGCCGGCGGCCACGGCATCTTTCACCACCTTGAAAGGGTTGGTCTTGAGCTGTGGTGCAGAAGGCAACCAGCCCATACGTTCGGCACGCACGTTGTAGTCGATCATGCTGCCGCCAAATTTGGACTTATCGGCCAAGGGTGACAGAACCTCGTCCACACCGAGTTTTTCGTAGCGCCACTGGTCGGTGTGGGCGTAGAAGAAGCTGGTGCTGTTCATCTGCCGTGGCGGGCGAATCCAGTCCAGCGCAAAGGCCAGCGCGGTCCAGCCCGTTTGTGGGCGCAACTTTTCCTGGCCCACGTAGTGCGCCCAGCCGCCACCCGATTGGCCAATACAGCCGCACATCATCAGCATGTTGATGACACCGCGGTAGTTCATGTCGGCGTGGTACCAGTGGTTCATGGCCGCACCGATGATCACCATCGACTTGCCATGGGTCTTGTCGGCGTTGTCGGCAAACTGGCGCGCCACGGTGATGAGCTGCTCGCGCGGTGTGCCGGTAATACGTTCTTGCCAGGCCGGTGTGTACGGCGTGTCGTCGTTGAAATCCCTGGCTGCCAGTTCACCGGGCAGGCCACGTGCCACGCCGTAGTTGGCCACCTGCAGGTCAAACACGGTGGCCACCAGGGCCTCGCGTTTCTCGCCTTCTTTGCCCAGGGAGATGGTTTGCACCGGCACGGTACGCACCAGCACATTGTTGGCACCGGCACCGGTGGCGTTATTGGGGAAATGCTCGGTCACAATGCCGCCGAAGTAGGGAAAACCCACCTTGGCTGTTTGTGTGCTGGCACCCAGACCTTTTGCGTCGGCTTCCATCACGCTCAGCTTGAGTTTGACATCACCGCCATGGCGGGCCTCTTTGGCTTGCAGATTCCATTGGCCCTCATCCGCGCGGCCATCCTGGCCCCAGCGGAAACCAATCGCGCCATTGGGCAGCACCACCTTGCCGTCCTCGTTGAAAGCGACGGTCTTCCACTCGGGGTTGTTGGCCTGGCCGAGTTTGCCGTTGAAGTCGGAGGCGCGCACATATCGATCAGGCACCATGACCACCTCGCCACTGGGCAGGGTTTGCTCTTTGAGCATGACCAACATCGGCATGTCGGTGTAGCGGCGCACGTAGTCGTCAAAGTAGGCGCTGCGCTGGGTTCTGGCCCCCACGCCGCATGCTGACGGCTGCCCCCCGAGGGGGCTGGAAGAACTTGGGGCGGCCCGGCCTTCTTCCTTGTCGGGAAAGTAAAACTCTTTCAGGATCACATGGCCCATGGCCATCGCTACCGCTGCGTCGGTGCCTTGCTTGGGTTTCATCCAGATGTCGGACAACTTGGCGACTTCAGAATAATCAGGTGTGACCGCCACCGTCTTGGTGCCTTTGTAGCGCACCTCGGTGAAAAAGTGGGCATCCGGCGTGCGGGTTTGCGGCACGTTGGAGCCCCAGGCAATGATGAAGCTGGAGTTGTACCAGTCGGCCGACTCGGGCACGTCGGTTTGCTCGCCCCAGATTTGCGGGCTGGCCGGGGGCAGGTCGCAATACCAGTCGTAAAAACTCATGCACACGCCGCCAATCAGGCTCAGGTAACGGCTGCCGGCGGCATACGACACCATGGACATGGCCGGAATCGGTGAGAAACCAATGACCCGATCCGGGCCGTGCTTCTTGATGGTGTAAACGTTGGCCGCGGCGATCATCTCGTTGACCTCGTCCCAGCTGGAGCGCACAAAACCACCCAGGCCACGCACGCTTTGGTAGTGCTTGCGCTTGGCATCGTCCTGCGCAATCGAGGTCCAGGCGGCCACCGGGTCCATGGCATGCCGGGCATCGCGCCAGAGTTTCAGCAAGCGGCCACGCACCAAGGGGTATTTAACGCGGTTGGCGCTGTACAAATACCAGCTGTAGCTGGCACCGCGGGCGCAACCCCGCGGCTCGTGGTTGGGCATGTCCCAGCGCGTGCGGGGGTAGTCAGTTTGCTGGGTTTCCCAGGTGACGATGCCGCCCTTGACGTAAATTTTCCAGGAACACGAGCCGGTGCAGTTCACCCCATGGGTGCTGCGCACGATCTTGTCGTGTGCCCAGCGGTCGCGGTAGGCGTTTTCCCAGGTGCGGTCTTCCCCGGTGGTGACACCGTGGTCACCCGCAAAAGGCTCCTGGGGTTGCGAGAAGTAGGTCAATCGATCCAGAAAATGACTCATGGTGTACCTCGGTTACAAAATTTATATAAAAACAGGCTGCAGCGCTTGTTGAATATGCGCTGATAGCTATCTAATTTGTAGTGATTAAAGTATTGGAACGCTGGCATCTGCACGCGCTGTGGTGGTGGCAGCGGGCTCCAAAAAGATGGTTTTGCAAACCGGTCTGGTGGGTGTCTGGCATGTCGCTGGCTCCTGTACTGGGATGACAGAACTTTAGGTTTGAGGCTGCTTTGGCGCTATCCCTCTGAAGTACAGCTTGGGCAGAGCGATGGAACTATGCAAAGGGTCAACCGGATAGTTCCTCAGAACTACCCCGGCCGTACTGCGCGCACGTCAAGCCGACTCCTGGTCAGCACATATAAGTGCAGTGAACTTATACTTGCCTTTCCTTGTACAGCCGGAGTGATGCCATGGGCCAGGTCACCATTTACGTCGAAGACAGCGCACTCGATGCCGCCAAACGCGCTGCCGAGCGCGCAAAAATCTCGGTCAGCCAATGGTTTGGCAAGTTCGCCATTGAAGAGCTCCAGCGGCAAAGCCAAAGCTGGGAGGCCTTTTTTGCCGAGATTGACCGCTTGCGCGACGAGGGCGGCGACGATTTTCCGTCGCTTGAAGAAATTCGGGCCGGCGAGGTACCCGACAGCCCGCGCGAGTCTTGGTAGGAGCATCTTTTGGCCTACCTGCTTGACTCCAACACCCTGATTTACTTCTTCAAAAACACCGGCGCAGTTCGCCTGCGCATGTCGCAGCACAAAGACGCAGATCTGCGGCTGTGTACCCCGGTGTTGTTTGATCTGCTCACCGGCGCGTTCAAGGCGCAAAACCCCAGCAGCCAGTTTTCCCGGCTCAAGGAGGTTGAAAAGCGCTTGACCGTGCTGCCGTTTGATCTGGAAAGCGCCCGCCAGGCTGCTCAAACCCGGGCGCATCTGGAGCGTTGCGGCACCCCCATTGGCAATGTGGACACCTTGATCGCTGGCATTGCCCTGGCCCATGACCTCATCCTCGTCACCCGCAACACCCGCGAATTCGACCGCGTGCCGGAACTGCGCGTTGAAAACTGGTACGAATGACAACAAAACTGGCCGCCAGCGTTGATTTCAAAATTTCGTCGATCATGTATATTGCTATCTTGATAACAGATACCGCTTGATCATGACGACTTCAACCCACTCTTCAAGGTCTGGTGCAAAACCGCAGCAACTGCTTGTGCGCTTGCCAGACGACCTGGCCCAGCGCTTTGCGCAAGTGGTGCCCTCGCGCCAGCGCAGCCGTTTTTTACTGGACTTGTTGCGCTCGGAGCTGGATCGGGAAAGTCTGGCATTGGCGCAGGCCGCCAAGACCCTGACTGAACTGGAGTCGGGTCAACCCGCCCTGACCGCAGAGGCGGCGCAATGGGTAGCGGCCTCACTCACCACCGATACGCCCGATGACGATGCGGATTTCAACGCCGAAGCATTTGAGCGCGACTTTGCAGCAGCCCAGGCGCAGGCGCAAAACCCATGACCGCCAGCATCGAACGAGGCGATGTGTATTGGGTAGAGCTTGACCCCACACGCGGCGCTGAAATTGCCAAGACCCGCCCTTGCTTTGTCTTGTCCGCCAGCGAAATCAACCAACACCGCAAAACGGTCGTGGTCATCCCGCTGACCACCACGGCCACACCGGCAGCCCCGCCGCTGCTGATCGCCGTGCCATCGGCCGGGGCCAGCAGCAAGGCACGCATCGAACACATCCGCGCAGTTGATAAAAGCCGTCTGCAACGCAAACTCGGCCGACTTAGCGCCCAGGACCTGCACGCCGTTGAAGAGGCATTGCGCCGTGTATTGCGCTTGCCAAAGGACTGAAAGCATGACTTTGCATCGCCTGCATTGAACAGCGCAAATGGCTGCTCAGAGCCAGTGAATTTATAACAAATCAACCGCTAGCCCACGTCCTAATTGCGCTGACAGCTATCAAAAATGTACCATCCATGACCACCCCGACCGACCTGCTGCACAAGCTTGAACATTTAAGCGCACCGCAACTTCGCCGCCTGCTGACCGAGCACCTGACCCGGCAAAAAACGCGGGCTGTACTGGGAAAGCAGCGCCATCGAGCGCGACGCGGCGCTGAACGCCAACATTGTGCTGCCGCGCCTGGTCGAGGCCGACTCGCATGTCCTTGCAAAAAGCGCTGCTGCACGCTCAGGTGGCACCCCGTCGCCAGCGGCGGCCGCAAACACAAGCCCAGCCGCAGTCAGTATGATTTCGCCCATTCCAACCCTTTTAACCAGCCCGGAGGTTCCCATGATGAGCCAGCTTGAATATGTAGAAGCCCAGGTGATGCAGCTCACCCCCGCCGAACGCAACCATTTGCTGGAGCGGCTGATTGTCAGCCTCGACACCGACCCCGAGGTTGAAGCCGCCTGGGAACAAGTGGCGGACCAGCGCGAGGCGGATATAGAAGCCGGGCGCGCCCATTGGATTGACGGTGACGAGGCGATGCGCCAACTCAGGGCCAGGCTGTTGCCATGAATTATTCTTTTCACGACCTGGCCGCCGGGGACGTGATAGCCGCGCAGGATTACTACCTTCAAAACGCGGGAAGCGCAGTTGCCAAGCGATTCACGAACGAACTCGACCGCGTGATTCAGCTTTTGTTGGTCAACCCGGGTTTTGGTACGCCCGCTGCCAAGCACAGACGCAGTTACCCGCTCAAGGACTTTCCGTTTTCCCTGATTTATCAGATTGAGGGCGAGCAACTTCGCATCTTGGTCGTCCGCCACCAACGCCAAAGACCCAGTTTCGGCAGCAGCAGGCATTGACTGACCACCCGACATGACGCTTATCACCCCCATCACCGCGCCACAGTCGGCCAGTTTTTCACCCAAGCAGTTTCAGGCGCGCATCATTCACGGCGTGTGTGGGGCATTGGCGGAAAATCCACGCCCGCCCTGCCTGCTGCGCAGCCCCACGGGTTCGGGCAAAACCTTCATGCTGACAAAAATTTTGGAAAACGTCAGCAAGACAAGCGAGAGTGCTGTGGCTGTGGTTTGTGCCGTATGTCAATCTGGTGGCGCAAACCGTGGACACGCTTGACAGCCAATCGACCGAAACCGGGCTGATTGCCAGGCACCTGGCGGTGGCGCGCAACGAAACCCCAGAAGCCGGGCAGGTGCTGGTATCCACCGTACAAGGCGTGGCCAGCGCCAAGTCGCACAAGGCGCACTACACCGACAAATCTGACGACGGCGAGCGCAGCCTGGCGGCTTACATTGCTTTGGCGCGCGCACGGGGGTTGCAAATCGGCCTGATCGTCGATGAGGCACACATTGCGCTGCACCTGGCCACCGAGTTTGGCCGGTTTGTGAAATGGCTGGAAGCCGACTATCTGCTGATGGCCAGCGCCACGCCCAAGGACGCGCAGCTCAACGACTTTATTGCCAGCGCCGGCAACATCGCATTCAAGGCCTTTAGCGTCAGCCGCAGAGCGTGGTGGCCGAGCGGCTGAACAAGCCCTGGCTGGAAACCGTAGTGTATGACCTGCGCGACTCAATGCGGGGCATTACCGACCTGAAGCTGACCGTGCTGCGCCGGGCCTGGCGGCGCAACCAGCACGTTGGCCAGTTGGCCAAAAGCCGTGGCTTGTCAACCATCCCGTTGCTGCTGGTGCAGGTGGCCAATGGTGATGCGGCCATTCGTGAAGCCTATGACTTCTTAACCAAAGAGCTGGCCATTGCCCCCAACGCGGTGGCGATGCACTCGGCCGAGGAGCCCGACCCGGTGATGATGGCCGCCATTGCAGTCAACACCGCCATCGGTGCTGATTTTCAAACAGGCCTGCAGGCACCGGCTTTGATGCGCCGCGCGCCTTTGTGCTGGCATCGACCAAATCAGTCAACGATGAAGACTTTGCCATGCAGTTCATTGGCCGGGTGATGCGTGTGCCGGGTGAATTGCAGCGGGCTTTTCCGCAGGCCTACAGCGCACCGGCGGAGCTGGATACGGCTTATATTTTTCTGGCCAATGCGCAGTCGCAGGCCGGTTTTGCCGATGCGGCCGCCGCCACCAAGGCGGTGATGTCGCAGTTGGAGGGGCAAATTGAAGAGTTGCAGATGCGCCGCACCGCGCACGGCGGCGTGTGCCTGAGCAACCACGTCACCCCGCAAACGCCGCTGGGTTATGACATTGGCCTGCTGCCAACGCTGGCCGCTGACGGCACGGTGGAATGGCCTGCGTGCTTACCCCCGGCTGCCCACGGTAGCCCAGCGCGCCACACCGCAGCAATTCATCACCGAGGTCAAGCCGGTGTTTGATGTGCTGGAGCTGGACATTCGTGAGGCTGCACGCACGCTGCCCCTGTCTGAGGAAGTTAAAAGTGTCGCCACCCGCGCCGCGCTGAACCTGCTGACCGAGCGCGAAATCCGCACCGAATTGTTCAGCGGAGAGAGCTTTGAGAAAACGTGCGGGTAGTGACCGACCATAACGCCTTGATGCAGCCGCACCGAAGACGGCACTGGCTGGCATGGGCCTGGAAGAGCCAAGACCTGGTTTGATCTGATTGACGAGCTGGCCCGGCGGCTACACCCGGAAATCGAGCGCGCCCACGCCTACCGCGAAGACGCGCCGCCTGCCACCTGCTGCCCTGCGCACCCAGGCGCGCGATGCCGCCTGCTGGGTGGTACGCAAACTGCTGCCCGAG